>CAIQHB010000081.1 GCA_903871465.1 uncultured Methanosarcinales archaeon | reverse complement strand
CTTCTTTGCAGAAATGGATAGCTAAAAACTTTTTTAATTATTATAATTGTGAGGTAAGTTTCAATTGAGCCACTTCTTTGCAGAAATGGATAGTCCACTGGCCGCCCTTGTCTGCGATGTCATAGGGTGGTTTCAATTGAGCCACTTCTTTGCAGAAATGGATAGCCTGCAAGTCCAGCTTTCCGGTCTCCCCGGTGCATGAGTTTCAATTGAGCCACTTCTTTGCAGAAATGGATAGCCTTTTCCCGAAGCTGCTCCTCCAGGCTGGAGCGCGGGGTTTCAATTGAGCCACTTCTTTGCAGAAATGGATAGTCGATCAGCTTGAAGAAGTAATCCAGGAGCTGGTTGCTGTTTCAATTGAGCCACTTCTTTGCAGAAATGGATAGAGTGGCCGTGTAAGGTGCCATGGTTCGGGCGATCTCGTTTCAATTGAGCCACTTCTTTGCAGAAATGGATAGAGCGGCCATTTTAAGGCCCTTACTGCTATCGGAAAAAGCCCGATTTGCGAGCGTTCCGTTAACTATATAATCATTTTATGCGCGCTAGCCATTTTAGAAACTATAATTCGATATGCAGATGCTTCGCGAGTGTACCGTTAACTATACGTAAGTATTTTTGAAGTGCGTATGTCGTCTCGGGAGTTTTCGTAACACTGGGCCAACAGATAGCCCATCTACCTCCCGGACCCACTTGTATGTCTGTTCGAACTTCATACTATAATAAACTTCTCGTCTTTATCCTCACGGTGTACACCCAGAAATTCGATCTTGCCTTCAACTTCTCCTTCCGCAGGACCCATATCGATGATCATTATGCGATCCTCATCGGCCTTGATAAGATCCGTAAGGGCTGCCACCATCTCCACCCGGCCCTTGGGAGTGAGGTCGCAGCGAAAAACGGAATAATGGACAGGCTCGCCAAATCCTTTCATAGCTGTATGAACTCTGTACAGCCTCTTTCTGTCCATTATGTCATAGCTCACGATATAGCAATTCAGTCCGCTTATAACACTCACCTCGTTGTGAAAGCAGGATACTCTTTTATCTCACCGGATAAAACCCTGGCCAAGAGCCGGGACTGCACTTCCAGTATCCTTCGATTGCTTATCTTATACCCAAAGATGGGATGTATGACCTCCGTCTGCATCCGATGCTCGTAACCCGCAACTACCTTTCTCCTGGCATCAGGAGTTAACGATATCCCGATGCCGGTCTTGATGAAATCATTCCTGGCCAGCTCTTCTTTATTGAAAAGCGTCAGCGCCGTGGAATCAGCGATTATCGGCCGGAACTCCTCCATCATGTCCAAAGCCAGAGCCGGTCGTCCGTACCTGGGCTGATGATAGAATCCGAGATAGGGATCAAAGCCTGCCGCTAAAACGGTTGAGAATAGCTCCTTGGCCAGGATTCCGTAGAGATAGGAGAGGACCGTGTTCACCGGATCTTTGGGAGGCCTCTTATTCCTGTTTGGGAAAGAGAAGTCCTCTGAGCTCTTGAGCATATTTCCAAAACGGCTGAAGTAGACCTCGGCCGCTGCCCCTTCGTATCCTAACAGGCTCTGCATGCGCGATGCGCCTTCTGCCTGGTCAGCGAGCCGCTGCAGGGATTCCAGCATCTTGGCAGGAACCTCCGGATCATTTCTTCGCAAGAGAGTCCTACAGTTCTCGATCTTCCCGGATACGATCTTGCGGGCAATAGATAGAGACCTCTCTTCATCCCCGGCCCACTGAAACTGTCGAATGCGCAGCTCCACATTCTTGTGGCTCATCCCCAGGGCGATCCCCTGAAACCAGCCGCCATGGCTGAAGTGCAGCACAGGCACATTCCTTTGCATTAGCTCTACCATGGCGGGAGTCGTGATCTCCGCTGCACCGTAGAGGCAGACCTTGGAGATCTCTATTATTCTGGCCTCGCTGATCTTGCCCTCTTCATGAGACCAGACCTCCAGGCGCTCACCGCGCTTTCGGACCGTCTTCCCCTGGCCGACCACATAAAGAGGCACCTGATCGTCGCGGCTGGCGAGGAGCATTCTGATCTTCTCTTCTGGTTTGCCTTCATGCTCTTTCTCCGCCTCCATCTCACGCAATAGGTTAACCTCGTCGGGCAGGCATATGCCCGCCAGGGAGCAGAGATCGCACCGATAGCTGCTTTGCAGAGGCGGAGGCATCTCACCTCGTTCAACAGTGCTTCGTAGTTTGGCCAGCAGTCCCTTCGTCCTGTCCATCAGAGAAGCGTCGAACTTTACTGGCACCCTTTCTTGAGATCGGATATAGTAGACCATGCCTTCAATGCACTGGAAGCCGTTCTCCCGCAAGGCCAGGCACTGAGCAGCCAGCTGGATTTGGTGGGGCTCATAGAAACCTGCCGGGGATTTCGGTGCCTCGCCGCGCTTGTACTCCACTGGCGTGACCCGACTTCCATCTCCCTCCAGCAGATCGATCCGGCAGCATACTCCCGCCTGCGGGGCGGTCAACGATACCGAGCGGGCATGAAAGGGCTGGAAATCCTCCGGAACTTCGTCCTGCTCGGCGTCAACCCAACGATGTTGGAACCTGCCGTCCACAGTCTCCGCACTGTCCTGGAATTCTCCTTGCACCCACTGGATATAGCAGAGCCGGGGACAGTAGGCGAAGGCTGCGAGCATGCTGGCTGGGATGAGGTCGGGAATTCCGACATGATTTTGGTCTTCTTCTGCCAAGTGGAAACCTCCTGTCGATCCAGAAGACTCATGGAGATAAAGAACTTTGGCTAATTTTTATATCAGAGCTTCCCCTCTAATCCCTTAACCAATTCATCCGTCAAAGTGCACAATCTGGCAGCTTCTCTACCCACCGTAATCCTATGTTCATAAGTTCCAGCATCGGAAAAGGCATAGACCTTTATTGGCACCCAATCGCTGTAACTCGCGCCGATGAACATGGCCAGGTCGACAGGTCCCGCATAGAATAGCAGCACTTCACTGACGCCCAGTTTCAAAGCTTGACTGCGCAAATTATTGATCTCAGCCATTGCTTTCGTGTAATCCTTGGTCTGTAAGAACCCTTCGGAAATCCAGCTAATGGTAGGAATATCTGTCCATTTATTATCCGCCAGAAACTTTTCGACCGATGCGATTGGATTCTTACCGATTCCGATGACAATTGCAATTCGGCGTTTTGATTGTGCATTTTTTTCATCGCTTTCGAGCAAGAGCATTCTCTTCTCGATGTTCTTCCTCGCTATGAGCAGAGTTACGGTCGCCCATGCAAATACGCAGAACATTAAGATCTGCACAATGTTTGCAAATTTGCCCAGAATGTCGAAGTAATCCATACTCGTTCCACCCCATTCAATTCGACTTTTTCTATGAAGCAGGTATTGCTCTGTCAGTCTCTTTTGCGGTCTGCAGCCAGAGCTGCATGGCAATCTTTACCTCCTTTTAGTGCCTTCTCTTCAGTCTCACCGAAAGCCGGGCATCCAGGTAACTCCGGAACAATGGCAATGAATCCCTCATCCTCATCACTGTAGAAGATCTCAATTGCGTACATCAATCCTCCTGAAGAGCGTATTTTTTTCAAATGAATTTTATACACTATTGGATATTCTCCGGTCGGGCCCCTCTGGTCCTTTGGAGTGCATGCATCGTGAAAGGGCTGGATCTTATCGATTTTGCGGAATGAACTGGAACACCAACTGCAGACCGGCTTCCGACAATTCAAGCAAGCATAACTTTGCTCCCTCTTCCGGACTTCCGCGAGTCGGCCTGAGGGCCTCCCGTGCCGTGCCTGGGGGCGAGGCTTATGGCCGCGGCCGGCCAAGCGACGACGACCGTTTCCCGTTATAATTGAATAGATCTCTATTCCAGGCCCTGCCGAAGTGAGACTTGCCCGATTGTGAGGACGATCTTCCTACTTGTCTGCAGGTAGTGTCACATCTACAACCTGCCCCACTTGCCACTCTCGTCTGTGGCTGGCCACGACCACCGCTCCAAGCCTAGGATCGTAGAAGGCCACCGCAGCCGCGGGCGAGCCGTGCAAGAGATGCAGGGCCATGCCGTAGCGCCAGATGGGAGCCCTGCCCTCCACGATCACGAGCGAGCCGCGTGGGATTTCGGGCAGCGGAGGGAGCGGCTCTGTGGGGGTGATGGGCGAGGAGACGGCGATGGAGTAGATGACGGGGGCGGTCATTTGGAGACTCCCATTTTTAGATCGAAAGCTTCTGCAACTTTCTCGATTGGATCATTACTTTTTCGTAGGTATAGATCCGCCATGCCACTAAGCTCCGCTCCGTGAATTATCTCGCATCCGTATAATTCGCATCTGTTCTTAAGCGATTTTTTGACCTCACCAGTATCTTGATCCACAACTTCTGGCCAAGTAGTCGCAAGATATGTCTTCACTCTGATGGCTTTAGGACCTGACTTAATAGCTTCAATCTTGTAAAGAACATTGTCCGCTTCAGAGTCAAGCTTTCGTTCGCCCGTCTTACATTCTACAATGCATAGGGATTGGTTCACCATAAACGACACGTCCAGATCGTTATTCTTTCCGGGACCACTTTTCCCAGCCAGCGCACCAAGATGAAGATCCCAAATTATGCCTCTGTCTTCGAAAGGCAGTAGCAAGGACCATACGAAGACTTCCAGCCATTTTCCCGTGAGAAACTCGACTGCGGATTTCTCCAGATGTCCAGTGAATCTGGCTCCTATCGTGGACAGGCCAAACTGTGATGCGATTTGACCTCTTAAGGTTCCGTTTGCGAGGAAAAGATCATCCTTCTCAGATATTACAAGGCCATTCTTTTCCCACCCCTTCTTATCCAGAATGATCTGCGCCTCTTTAAGATATTGGAGCTTTCCGAGCATTCCCCTCAAATCTGAATCTTCGTTATGGAGCGCTAAATTGGCCGCCAATTCAGTCCACGACAATGCCCTCTCTTCTGTCAGTTCCAGGCTACTGGCATTTAGAATATCGAATCCGTAGCCTGCAAGAAATTCCGCAGCAGTAATATTGTATTTCAAAGGTATGCAAGATCCGTTTAGAAGATCCACGGCCTGCTGCTGGTTGCCTTCTGCGATGTAGAGCGTCTTCAAATTTTTATCTTTTGAAAACTCATACGCACCAATGCTCATGGGCTTTGTCCCGCCGGTGAGGTTTATAATCCATTCATCCTTGTGATATTTATCGAAAAGCTCGTGAAGCTTCCCGTAAATGGGTTCTGTTGATTGTTCATCCCCTTTGGCGAGATCGATGATATCTTTTTTCTTTGAATAGTCCAATCCGCCAACCGCCAGCGCCTTGAAAAGCTGCAAGTCCTTTCCTGCCATGCCGGATGTAACTGCGAGGATGAGCCAATCCGGTCTCACTGACTGAATTGAACGCAGATTTGGAACGTGCTGCACGCTGATTAAACAAACCAAGATCTTCATCTTCGCCTTTTCTTGTCCCTTGTCTGGCGGGCAGGTTCTCTCTTTGCGCCTATGGCCGCAAAATTGTACAAACCCTCCTTTTCCATGACACCATTTATTTCCAGGCGGGCCTTCTCACCGATCTGAATAGAAGGCAGCGCTCCCAGGACAACACGTCCACCGATACCGTCATCGGCCCTGAAATATGCTTCACCTCTCTTCTCATTGGGGTCGGGAACTTTGATGACGTCTACAGTATTGCCTTTTTTGTATTTCGGCTTCTTTGCAGCAGGCGGAAGTTGCTTTTCCGGTTTCTGCGCATCAGGGCCTGAAGGTGGGATCTTTGAATCGGCAGTCTTTGCTGACGACTGTTCGCTCACATTGTCTGAATTCGCCAGAACGAGCCGCCCGTAGCCTGCATTTGTCTTGCCGCCGATGCCCCACTCGCTGAGCGCATTGGTGAGGAGCGTGAAGGCGAACTTTGCCCACTTCTCTCCATCATCATTCGAAACATCGCACGATACAATTACGCGGAAGCTTCCAACAATAGATAGAAACGTAATCGGATTGGGGTCATCAAAGTCTGTGGGAGCAACCCCGTCCATTTTCGAGTAATAACCGCCATGATGTGGCGTCATAACATCAGGCTTTAGCGAATCGACCAGGCTCTCCGGAACAATCCAGGCATCATGAAAGATGATATGACTGGAGTCTTCAGTAGTCCCGAAGATGGTTTCGTGATACTTTTCACCCAACTTGAAACGGGAGTCACTCGCACCCCAAACCTGATCACAATAGTGAGCAGCAAGGCCCTTTAAGGCCGATCCGGGAATGAGTGGTGTGCCAAAAGTATGCTGAAGAGAGATACCGGTTTCAAGAACATTTTCGCCACCCAGGCCAATCACCATGCGCCCCTCTGTTTTGAAGATGCCCTCTTCCCTGGGCATAGAGCTACCAATTGCCATGTAGCTTTTCGCATAAGCCAGCCGATATACTTCCAGGGAATGAACCATCGCTTCACCAATTGCATGATGAAGCTTCTCACGCGCATCCTTGTGTTTATCATCCTTGACAGACAATTCAAGATATCGATCTCTCAGAAGCCCGGCATTTGTGCCAATCGGAGTGCCACCGTCTGTCCAAATATTCTTGATAATATCTCTGCATGACTGCGGCATTTTTATTCCTTCTCTGGAGATGATGATGCCGTCGGCTGAGAGGCAATCTCTTCAGTTGCTTCTGCGTAGCGCTTGATCCAGGTAGCGCACTCAATTGCCTCGCGGGTCGTCTGCTGGTACTCAACGAGATCGACTGTGCGTGAGACTTTTGCCAGCTCTTGGCTGCTCGATATGTCCATCACAGAAGCGAGATCGTCCAGATAGACATTCTTATCTTTGGACTGGGCAAAAGCAACCGCTTGAGCCAGGCCGCAGGAATGTACCAGCGCAGGAAATCTCTTGGCAAATTGGCGATACTCATCGCCAACCTTTCTCTCGGGCGAGAGGCATTTGTAAGCCTTCTGGGCTCGACACTGTTGTTTTGTGGTTCGGGTCATTCTCATTCACCTTTGCCAATGCCTTTGCCTTTAGAGAAAAAGCATCTTACTCGGCCTTTGCCAACTGTCGCCTTTCCGCCAACCTGCAAATTTAGGTCCTGCCCAGAACAAAACTTTTCAAACAGAGTTTCCTCTTTTATTCCTTTGCTGCTGTAGTCTTTGTCACACCATACTAAGCCTGCAAGGATCGTCTCAGAAGGCAGTGCCTCCTCGTACCACAATGCACCGCTCTCGACTATCTTTTTATCCTGGTTGATCTTAATTCTGGCGTTGACCTCGGTCCCCTGCTCGGATAAGAAGTTGAAGCAATTGTTGGATAGAATGACGAACCTTTCCTTGAAGATGCCCTGCCATGTGGGATCGTTCGCAAACAAAAGTTGAGCCAGGAGGCCTGCCCATTCATTCGTCTCGCCGTTGTCGGTGATGATATCGAAGTCCAGATCCTCAAGCAAAACTTTTCCGTTTCTCTCAACTTTTGAGCCTGTTGTAACAACGATTTCGTCATCTTCGAAGGACTTCTCGAGGGGATTGCTCTCGTGTTGTGTTAAGTCAAGATCTCTCTTCAGCCTTTCTAGGACCAGGGGGCAGGCCGCAAAAGCAAATGTGCCGTAAAGGCTTCTGACAGGAAGACATACGATCCGTGCGTCAGAGAGTACGAGCGAGCCAGCGTTGCTCTTGCTGCTCTGGTTGTTGTTATCGTCATCCGGTTTTCCAAAAGCTGCATTGATCAGATCCTTTTCTTTTTGATCCA
The DNA here is from genome assembly GCA_903871465.1 of uncultured Methanosarcinales archaeon. Lineage (GTDB taxonomy): Archaea > Halobacteriota > Methanosarcinia > Methanotrichales > Methanotrichaceae > Methanothrix. The sequence continues at coordinate 18,581 of CAIQHB010000081.1, read as the reverse complement.
TCTCTCTCTTTTCTCTGGTGAATTCCCTGACAAAGTGCTCCCTCATGACGCCCTTTACAGCAGATCCGGGGACTAATGGCCAGCCCGTTACCTTTTCCCTCATGATGGGCAGATCAATGAATCCAACTCCTCGACCAGAACCAACGTGAAGTGGCGTAATAGCATGAATCCAGTACATTCTCGTATTAATCATAATCTTGCACCTCCTATCTCCTGTCCATATTCCCGTCCGTTTTATCAGCTTTTTTTGCTTCTTCCCAGACGCCCCAGACCGCTAACCCAAATCCATCTTTACGATCCTGTTTCTCGTCACAGACAGATTCAAGCCAGTAGCTCTTTGCCAGATCGCTTGCGGCTTCTGCGCTCTCAGCCTCAAAGAAGTAGACCGAGCCGGCTGGAACCATGCGGTGAATCGCCTTCGGCCCGCGGCTTTTGGCCTCTGCACTCCATCCGGAGATTGGCCTCCATCGATCGGTACAGGCTGAGATGAGCTTGAGCTTGAACTTCTTGTCGTCTTTGAGCCTGGGCAGGATGCCTTCAAGGGTTTCAGAATCCAGCCAACCCGGCATCCAACCAATCGAAAATATAGCTGGAGTTGCCAGGACCATTCTGATCTTGCCAGAACCCAATTCCTTCAGCTTTGAAGGAATTTCTGGTGGGCACCTCCAGCCCACAGGTTCATTTGCTTTAGACCAATGGGCGAGCCTTCTCTCGCCGCCAAATGGGTGAATCTCGTTGAGTTTGCCTATCATTTCCTCGAAAGTATTGTCCATCTCAATCCTTGCAGCCAGATGAATGCTGCCGCCGCTTTCAGTCGTTGATAGATCAAGGCCTGCGCTCATAAAGAGCAGGCCTTCTTCAACTGCTGCAGCACCAGTTTTTGCATCAATTCCTGTGTGAACGCGCTCGTCTATTTCGGGAGATTCAAGAAAATCTGGATCGTCAGCCCAGCATTCTTTTCTCTTTTTCCCATCACACTTGTTATCTCGCTCGTCGTCCTTTTCTTTTGAATCTCTGCAAAGAATGAAATCGATGCCACTCGGATTGATCAGCCATTCGGTCATTTTTTTCATTGACCAGAAGGCAGGCAGCTTTTTTGGCTTAAAATCATAGTCGTCTTTATCATCATCCCGCTCAGGAATCATTGGCGGAATAAGGCGGGAATTTGGAAAATCGCATGCCTCGCCGTTTCTTAGATTTGCAGGACGTAATGGAATGGGCTCCAATTTATTGCAATCTTCTTTTGCCAGAATATCTTTCGGTATGGGAAGATACAATTGCGTGTTCTTTAATGGAAGTGGCCCAGCAATGCGGATATCCAATAAATCTTCTAATAATTTATCAACAGCTTCGCCCGAGAATCCGCCATTCATCTTTCCCAGCATGGTTCTCAATGATCCTGCTAGTACTGATGGATATGGCCAATCAAGAGACCTCATACGGATGCCCTGACCAATCCCAAACGGTCTTCCGTCTCGGGCAATAATTGGATCATGAGGTGCAATGGAGAGATACATTGTGTTCATAGTCGATTCTCCTGGCATTTTTCGCTCCTGCCAGCTATCTTCATCACATCAGATACCTTTCTAGAAAGGATTAGCTCATCAGCAAGATGCCTCATTTCTTTGCATGAGGCAAGACCATCAAGCATGAAATCGAGTGAGTCTGAATTGATTTTTTTGTCTTCTGCTCCGCCTGGCCTCTTGCGTTTGAGCATTCGTGCTGCATCTGCCTTGATAAGTTTTTTGAGCTCCTCTTTTTCAGTTCCCTTCCAATTCTTGTAGACCCCTGCAAGCTCTCGCATCTCGTAAGCCGCTTTATCCGGAAGCACATTTTCTAGATGCATATTTGCCCACCTTTCGAGCTTCCTGTCGAGGCTGCGATCATCGTTCCTCCACTGTTCACGAAGATAGATAGGATCACCACCGCCTCTTTTATGTAAATGCACCGCCAGCCCGTTTCTATCAGGCGTCTTTGCAGCTTTCTCCGCAATCTTTCCATACAGAATTAGATCCTCCATGGGCTCAAACGCATGAGCAATAGCAATTCCGACCGAGAGAGTGAGTCCGCCCTGAAGCTTTCCGGAACTATCCTCAAGAAGATTCAGCTTTCCAAATTCATCGTGTAACTTTCTTGCCGCTGACAGGCACTTATCAACTGGCAGAAAAGCCAAAACGTCGTCTCCTCCAGAGTAGACGAGCACACCATTACGGGATTCAACGATATCTCTTGCAGTATTGGCAAATGCTGAGAGATTTCTTGAAAATTCCCGATGTTTTTCATCATTATCGAGATCATTGAGAGCCTTTCCCATGAGATCGCCATCTGCGACCAATATAGCGAGATACGGATCAGGCTCACCAAGGCAGAAACGATCTTTGCCAGTCTTTTGAAGCAGATCAACTTTTATCTTGATTTTATTTAACTTGCTGCGATCCTCATCGGAAAGATTATCTTCATACGCATCAGAATCTATTCTACCATTTAGATCGATTTTCTGTCCCATATATTTCGATAACCTAAACGGATAAAGGATCTCTCCATCATAGCCAAAGCTATCCTTAAAAAGACGGCCTGTCCCGGATGAGAAACCATTGTCTTTACCATTCACTACACGGCAACAATCGCCAATTTCTTCAAGTACCTTTTTTGCGTCCTCGCCAGAACGGATGACACCGCGAATCCACGGATCGGCAGCAACTCGTACCACAGACGGGAATGGAACCTTTCCGCCACCAAGACGTTTTGTTAGAGCTACTGCGCAGAGCTGTTCGCCTTTTCCAAGTCTAAGCCTGATCGCAAGTTTCTTTCTTATCCTTTTATTTTTGGTTAGAACGCTATCTCTTGCCCCATCGAGAGACGATTTTGGAATTTTTGGATGCTCTCCTGCCGGAGAATTGAAATCCCGAATAGATTTTCTGCCGGAAAGAAGTCGCATCAAACGCTTGCGAGCCTTTTGATAATCGGAACCCAATGGAACCCAAGCAGAGTAAATTGGGATCACATCGAATGCCTGTTCATCCTTATCGTTAACTTGTTCCACCCAGATTTCTGGATTTAGTGCATCTTTATCCAGCTTTTCAACCTCTTCTCTTGTCTTATCCGCGTAGTATCGCCACGCACGCTTGGCAGCTTTACGCGCCGCCTTGTTGATTTCAGATGGATCCCTGATGCTTTCAGGAAGCTCAGCCAGAATAATATTGGCCACATTAAAAGCTTCAATCCGTTCATATTCCGGAAGTTCATAGGATGGCATTAGATCATGATGATCTTTCTCACGCGCAGGGTCAAGCGCAGGGAAAATCAGCCTCCCCTCTTTATCCGCGATCGCTTTAGCGACAGCTTTGCTTATCTCCGAGAGCAGATGTGAGCCGAACCATAAGTCACGAGTTCGTCGAGCTGCAGCGATGAAGTCCTGAACAGAGCCAATTGAGATAACAAAGAGATGACGGGTCATTTCCCCACTTCCTTGAACTTGTTATCCTTGGCAAAGTTGACAAATGCCTCCAGAGCCGAGCCTGTTGCTGTCAATCCAGACATCGGAGAGCTCCGGTAGTTTGCAAGCTCCGGATTTCTGATACCATCTTGACCTGCGGTATGTATTGTTTTTCCTCTCACTTTTAGCTCCACCTGGTGCAGTGGCTCTGTGTTCAGTCGCATGATCAATGACACAGCCATTCTTCCGTCTCCAACTGCGAACGGCCTGAGAATGATCGGGCTTGCCATTCTCATCGATCCTGCTGGACACAGTTCGCTTTCCGGAGGATCACGAAATTCGCCATTCCAATCATCCTTTTTCTGACCGTCTTTGAAATGAAACACAATTGGCAATCCGAATTCCGCCCTTGGGAATGCATTATCAGGAATGCCGTTTAAGGGTTGATGCCTTGGCAATCTGGACTTAGAGAACCTTCGAATCGCCTCAGGCTCGGGCCAACGTGATCTGCCAGGCATTTTTGCTCTGTCGGAACTTCCCTGATTTCGTCCGATGCCAACACCCTGCCGAAACACCCTCATGACCTCGATCGCCTTTGCCCACTGATCGATTGGTTTTCCATTTGTAGAGTCGATCAGGATGTTTGCCGGGAGCGTGGGCCAGGCGCGTTGTTTCTGTTGATCAAGGCTGCATGTGAGCAAATGATCACGGTACCATTTGCTTATGCTCGCAATATCTGTTGGTGCAGTCTCCTGGCAAAAAAGGGCACCGCAGCCCCTGCGAGTTCGGGAACCTATGCCCCCGAAGTTCGTCCAGGCCCAAATAGCAGCTTTGATGTCCGGACCGATGTCATCGATCTTTTCCGCCTTTTGCGGTTTGTTTTCCTTGCGAAGAGAAGCATTCTCCTGGTCACGCAAATGTTGCAGCTTCTCATGGATGGGCCAATTCATTTCTAACTGAAATGTGAAACCCTCTTTGATGAGAGAAGATCCCTTATCTCTTGCCGGAAAGAGGACATAGCTTTCCGGGCCATACTTGCTCGGAAAACCATAGAAATCAGATGCTTTTCTCTGTCCAATTGAACCAGTGTCTGGCTGAGATACCTGGATGGTTACGGGACTCGGGCTATCGGAGGTCCCCCAGATCTCACCCTCCCGGTCGAAAAGCTGTGCAACCTTATCAAATCGAGCACCGCAGGTCGCCCTCCACCAGAATCGAAGATGACCCCGAATGCTGGATGGCCTGATGGGCGTTACCGAATCGTTCTCACCAGCTTTGACGCCACCTCCGAAAATAGGTGTAATTACCTGGATGTTGTAGCTTCTCGTATCCATATCCCGATAAGGATCTATATCAGTAAGCTTATCAGGAAATTTAGCTATGCTTCTTGGCGTTGCTACCACCCTCCTGTAAATATTTTTATGATAAATCCGAACTTATTATTCTTTATCACCCTCAAATCCCCCCATCCCAAAGTGGCTCGCATACCCCACCGCCACCGGCCCCTGCACAGGCTCCGAAAACTCGATGCGAAAGCCGTAGCCCGCCCCGTTCGCAGCTGGCGCTCGTTCATCCATCTCTCTTCTGCGAAGGAACTCCTGCCATCTTACCTCACGCCCGCCCAGGCGCGTGCCCGCAACGGGTTCTATCTCCAGGGGCTCGGGAAAACCTGCGAGCTCCAGCAGCCGCAGCAGCTCATGCTCAGGGCTGCCAATCTGAAAACCAGTAGCATCCACCTTTGGCACGCCTGCCCGCGTGGCCTTGGGGTGGCGTGTAGCCAAAAACGGCGTGCGTGAGACCCAGGACCTTGCTCTTGCCAAAAGTGGACACTGGCCTCTCTCCAAATCGATTCCTCCAAAATCTTCAGGCACTCCCAGGCCAAGTAGAGCTAGTTGAACGCTGGATTCACGTTCACTGTAAACCTCTTTCAGATTCTGTAAAGCCTCCTGTTCCGGAAGACGGAAACCCATGGGAGCATAAACTGTAATATGTGTGATCTCTCCCTGTCCGCCCCGGCCATTACCCAGATTTGACTCGCAGAAGATGTGAGCGTGGCCATGCCCCTGCAGCGGCCTGTGTGAGCTGTCGCAGCCTGTGAAGACCTGGGAGCCATTGGAGAGTTCGACAAGAGCCCGATGAACCGTTTCCGCCAGGATGATGGTCTCAGTAGGTAGCGGCGGCCTCTGGCCAGCCACGGCAAAGCGAGCCACAGTAAGCTTCAGCGGCATCCCCTCGCTCCGCTGAAAAGCCGGGATGTAAAAACTGATGAGAAGAAAACCTGGCTAACTTCTTTTAAGTTTAAGAAACAATCAGAATTGAATTCGCCGACAGACTGCAGAAAGCTCAATTCGTTCTCCTCCTCAGGTGATATATTTGCCTATAGATAAAGCTATTTATCGGATGCCGCATATATTTTATTCTGAAAAATGATAAGATCCGTTGGTAGATTGTAGTGAAATGTGGTTCGGAAGATATCCAAATGTTAGACATCTGGTCCATTGGTTCAGATCTAATCTCACTACGGGTAATAGGTTCCAGTTGCAGGAGCGGGTACTCTAGTAAGATAAGCCTGATTCCGTTAAATGTGATATCGCTTATCTACCGTGTAGGTTTTCGTTCCCATTATCTATCCGGCTTCGCTCTTTTAAGCCTTGACTATTTTCTTCCTGATCGCTTTCTATTATGAGTTATTCATAAACATCATTTCCATTAGAGATACAATTGTACGCTCCATCAATGGACAACATGCGATCATAATTATTCATAACTTTTATGATTCGATCTCAAATACCTATAAATTGCGCACAAAGGTACTTGATCTTAAGGAGGCTAGTTAAATGGCCCTGCAAATGAAATCAAAGGATGAAGTATTTGAGGCAATAGACAAATATAATGTCCGATTTGTCCGAATTTGGTTCACAGATATTCTAGGTGTCCCCAAGAGCTTCGCCATCAACCCGAACGAGCTGGAAGGGGCATTTACCGAGGGCATGGGCTTTGACGGCTCCTCCATCGAGGGCTTTGCCAGGATTCACGAGTCCGACATGGTAGCCAAGCCAGACCCAACCACTTTCCAGCTTATTCCCTGGAGGCAGCAGGAGAACTCTGTAGCCAGGATGTTCTGCGACATTCAGAACCCGGATGGCAGTCCGTACGAAGGCGACCCCAGGTACGTATTGAAACGGAATCTGGAGCGCATCAAGGATAAGGGCTACAGCTTCCTGGTAGGACCTGAACTGGAGTTCTTCTACTTCAAGGGCGAGAACAATACCGAGGTTCTGGACAACGGCGGCTACTTCGATCTGACCACCGCAGACAATGCCTCAGACCTGCGCCGGGACACTATACTGGCCCTGGACTCCATGGGCATAGATGTGGAGTACAGCCATCACGAGGTAGCTCCTTCCCAGCATGAGATCGACCTTCGCTACAAGGATGCTCTCAATATGGCAGACACGGTGATGACCTACAAGATCACCGTCAAGGAGATCGCCCGCAGGTATGGAGTCCATGCCAGCTTCATGCCCAAGCCCATCTTCGGCCAGAACGGCAGCGGAATGCATGTCCACCAGTCCCTCTTCCAGGGAAAGAGGAATGTGATGTTCGATGCAGGTGATGCCTTCCATCTGTCCAGTGAAGGCAAGTACTACATCGCAGGCCTTCTCAAGCATGCGCCCGAGATCACATCCGTCACCAACCAGTGGATCAATTCCTACAAGCGCCTGGTTCCCGGATACGAGGCTCCCGTCTACATCTGCTGGGCCAGAAGGAACAGATCGGCTCTGGTCAGAGTGCCCATGTACAAGCCGGGAAAAGAAGCCGCAACGAGAGTCGAATTCCGCAGCCCCGATCCAGCAGCCAATCCGTACCTGGCCTTCTCAGTCATGCTGGCCGCAGGCCTTGCAGGTATCGCCAACAAGTACGACCTGCCCGCACCTCAGGAACAGGACATCTATCACATGAGCGATGCCGAGAGGAAGGCAGCTGGAATCGCGTCCTTGCCTGGAAGCCTGAACGACGCCATTGAGCTCACCGAAAAGAGTAAGCTGGTTCGCGAGGCATTGGGAGAGCATGTCTTTAAAGCCTTCATTGCCAACAAGAAGGCAGAGTGGGATGCTTACCGCACAAATGTGACCCAATGGGAACTGGAGAGGTACCTTCCTCTGCTCTAGCCCGATATTGGGCTCACCTTTTATTTTTTGTTTATGCATTTTGCGCATTTATAGGCCGGAGTTTAGTTAATGCGAGGACCATCATGTCAAGAAAGACATCTACTTCAATTGGTTTCGTTCATATCTATTATGAACATTTCTTAAATCACTATAAGAGGTCCATTGTGGTAGCTTATGGCCTACATATCATCGATTCGAGCGAGATGGACACGTTTAAGAAGCGTTTATGTATCGGTTAGGTAGATGAGTAGGGTTTAGGATAACTATGCCAAGGATAAGAAGGGAGCTTTACAATAAGGAGATCTGTGCATGCTCGATCTTCGGAGCCATGAACCGGGATGGCGAGCGCTTTACAGGCAAAGGCGTCATGTTGGCCATAGCCAACATGCATGTTCGCGGCAATGGTCTGGGGGGAGGTTTTGCAGCGTATGGCATATACCCGGAGTACAAGGATTACTATGCCTTTCATCTGATGTTCACCGGCAATAGCCCGGAGGCTAAGAGATCTGCAAAGGTCGGTTTTGATGCCTTCCTCTGCGAGAACTTTGATGTGGTCTCTGATGAAGAGATCCCTCACTCTGATGAGGCGGTAGTGAGCGACCCTCCCTTGATTTGGCGCTACTTCGTGCTACCCAGAAAGCAGGGCGAAGAAGCTCTCCTCTCAGATGAGGATTATATAGTCAAAATGGTCATGCGGGTGAATACCGAGATCGAGAATGCGCACGTATTTTCTTCCGGAAAGAATATGGGCTGCTTCAAAGGCGTGGGCTATCCTGAGGATATAGGGGAGTACTTCATGCTGGACAAGCTCTACTCGGCTTATACCTGGACAGTGCACGGCCGCTTCCCGACGAACACCCAGGCATGGTGGGGAGGAGCCCATCCTTTCAGCCTCCTGGATACAACCGTAGTCCACAACGGTGAGATCTCCTCTTACGGCACCAATCGCTGGTACCTGGAGATGTATGGCTATGCCTGCACTCTGCAGACGGATACCGAGGTCATAGCCTATGCTGCAGACCTTCTCATGAGGAGACAGAAGATCCCCATAGAGATTGTGGCCAAGATTCTTGCTCCTCCCATCTGGAACTCCATAGACAGAATGGATGAGAAGGAAAAGAAGCTGCTCACAACATTGAGGATGGTCTATGGCTCTCTCCTTATGAACGGGCCTTTTGCCATTATCATCGGTCAGACCGGAAAGATGATTGGCTTGACGGACAGAATCAGGCTTCGGCCCATCACCGCAGCAACCCGAGGAGAGATGTTCTACCTCTCCAGTGAGGAAGCGTCTATAAGACTCATCTCGCCAAAGCTTGACTCCGTCCGGACTCCCAATGGCGGAGAACCGGTCGTATGCGAACTAAATAATATAAGGACGGTATTGGAATGAAATCATTCGTCTTTCCTGAGTTCGAGATCACAAGGGACGAAGAAAAATGTGGCCAGTGTCGGGGCTGCGAGCGGCAATGCTCTTTTGGCACCCACACTTACGACCCGCTCACGGATCGGTTGATATCCGACGACTACAAATGCGCCGGCTGCCAGAGATGTGTCATCTTCTGCCCCAAGGACGCCATAGTGGTCCGTCCTACTCAATCATTCTACCGGCCGAACGCTTCCTGGTCTCGCGAAAAGATGGACGATCTGAAGAAACAAGCCGAGACTGGTGGAGTGATCCTGACGGGATGCGGCAACGACAAGCCTTTTCGCATCTACTGGGATCATATAGTGCTCAATGCCTCTCAGGTCACCAACCCCTCCATAGATCCTCTGCGTGAGCCGATGGAGCTTCGCACATTCCTTGGAGCCAAGCCCGATTTAATGGATATCAGTACCACGAATGGAGATGTGGAAATAAAGACCGAGATCTCTCCCAATCTGATGGTGGAAACTCCCATCCTCTTCTCGGCCATGTCCTACGGAGCCATCAGCTACAATGCTTTTCGCTCGCTTGCGACAGCTGCCAGGCAATCGGGAACCTTCTTCAATACCGGTGAAGGCGGCCTTCCCAAGGAGATGAGGCAAGAGTTCGGAAAGTGCGCCATCGTGCAGGTAGCATCGGGCCGCTTCGGAATAGACGCCGAGTATCTCAACTGCGCATCTGCCGTGGAGATCAAAGTCGGCCAGGGAGCCAAGCCCGGCATTGGCGGTCATTTGCCAGGCGAAAAGGTATCGCTCGAGGTCGCAGCTACGCGCATGATCCCGGTTGGCACGGATGCGATCTCGCCTGCACCCCACCATGATATTTACTCCATTGAAGACCTTTCCATGCTCATCACTGCCCTGAAGGAGGCCACCAACTACGAGAAACCCATCTCGGTCAAGATCGCGGCGGTTCATAACTTTGCGGCCATCGGTTCGGGAATTGTGCGCGCTGGAGCGGATATCATTGCGATCGACGGCCTGCGCGGTGGAACGGGTGCAGCACCCAAAGTGATCCGAGACAATGTGGGCATACCCATCGAACTTGCCATATCAGCCCTGGATAGGCGCCTTAAGAATGAGGGAATAAGGAACAGATGCTCCATCATTGCCGCGGGCGGAATTCGCTGCAGTGCCGACGTCATAAAGGCCATAGCTCTTGGCGCGGATGCCGTTTACATCGGTTCCGCAGCCCTGATAGCTATGGGCTGCACTCTCTGTCAGAAGTGCTATACCGGAAAGTGCAATTGGGGAATATGCACTCAGGATCCTCGCCTTTCGGGCAGGCTGAATGTTGATATCGCTTCGCAGCGTCTCACCAATCTAATTCATGCCTGGTCTCATGAGATCAGTGAGATGCTGGGCGGCATGGGAATCAATGCCTTGGAAAGCCTGCGCGGCAATCGCGATCACCTGCGAGGCGTGGGGCTGTACGAATGGGAGATGGATGTCTTAGGAATAAAGGGCGCCGGAGAGTGAAAAGCAATTGATAGAGATAGACGCCGGGCCCCTGAAAACCAGAGAATTGAACGACCAGCTCCGGGATATGATGCTTGCTGGAATCCAGAAGGTTGTTATACGGAATGTATGCGGTCAGAGGTATATCGGCACCAGGCTTTACTCTCCAGATCACCGCAAGATGGAGATCGAGATCTTCGGGACTCCCGGCAACGATCTGGCTGCCTTCCTTTATGGTCATAGGATTACTGTACACGGTAATGCTCAGGACGGTGTGGGAAATACCATGGACCAGGGTGAAGTCGTCGTGGAAGGAAGAGCGGGAGACGTCCTGGGGTTTTCCATGCGTGGAGGCAGGATCTTCGTGCGAGACAATTGCGGCTACAGGACGGCTTTGCACATGAAGGAATACGAAGACAAATTGCCCGTTCTGGTCATAGGCGGCACGTCGCAGGACTTCCTGGGCGAGTACATGGCGGGCGGGATCGTGATACTCCTGGACCTCTATGGTAAGGGCCATAAGGGCAACTTCATGGGCACTGGTATGCATGGCGGAGCGATCTATCTGCGCGGTGTCGTAGAGAAGGAGCAGGTAGGCAGTCAAGTGGAGATCTCGCCTCTGGATAAGTTGGATCGAGAGATTCTGGATCGTTATGTCTCCGAGTTCGTCGAGCGCTTTCCTGATCTCTGCCTTTCCAAAGAGGAGATCCTGAAGGATGAGTTTGTCAAGCTCGCGCCAAAGTCAAAGAGGCCCTACAGCAAGATTTATGCTTACTAGATTTCCGATATAGCAAGATAATCTAAAAAATTCGTTAGGGATTATTATGCCACAAGTCCTTGTTCCAACGGTCTGTCCGTACTGCGCTGCAGGCTGTGGGTTTTTCATTGCAGTCGAGAAGGAGCGAGCTTTGGGGATTGAGTACATGCCAGAGCACCCGGCAAGCGAAGGGTCTCTCTGCTCCAAGGGAAATGCTGCGTTGGAGATTCTCTACCACCCGGATCGCCTCCGCACCCCTCTAAAGAGACATGGAGACGGCTGGGCCAGGATAACCTGGGAGGAAGCTCTGGATCTGACGGCCAGGGGTCTGGGTGGGCCCCTGAAGAAGTATGGTCCGAACAGCATCGGCTTCTTTGCCTCCTCCAAGTGCACCAACGAGGAGAACTACCTGATTGAGAAGCTCGCGCGCGTTCTGGGCTCCAAGAATGTGGACGGCTGCGCCAGACTCTGCCATGCGCCCTCAGTAGTTGGCCTGAACCGTACTTTGGGTGCGGCTGGAATGACCAATCCCATAAAGGATCTCGCCAATTCCAAGTGCATATTCGTCATCGGATCGAATCTGGCAGAAAATCATCCTATTCTCTCCCGCTGGATTCACAGGGCCAAGGATTCCGGTGCGGTCGTGATAGTAGCCGATCCACGCATGACGCATACCGCCTGGATGGCGGATGTCTTTCTGCAACTGAAGCCCGGAACGGATGTAGCTCTTCTGAATGGCTTGATTCATGTCATAATCAAAGAAGGCCTGATAGACCGGGAATACGTCGCCAAATGGACACGCGGCTATGAGGAGTTGGCGGAGTCGGTCCGAGATTATACTCCGGAAAAGGTGGCAGAGATAACCGGCATTCTTGCCGGCGATATCGTCAGGGCGGCGCGCTCCTATGCCATATCTCCGGCATCGGTCATTCTCTATTCCATGGGTATCACTCAGCACACTACGGGAACGGATAATGTTCAGGCCATCGCCAATCTGGCTCTGATATGCGGCCATCTGGGAAGAGAGGGCACGGGAGTCATGCCTCTTCGCGGCCAGAACAACGTTCAGGGTGCCTGCGACATGGGCGCGCTGGCTGATTTTTATCCTGGCTACAGGAAGGCGGACGATCCCGAGACGATAGAGTATTTCAGAGCTGCCTGGGGTGTGGACAGTGTGCCTCTGGGCCGGGGTCTCACTGCCACCGAGATGATCGACAAAGCGGGTACTGGCGAGATCAAGGCTATATATATTGTGGGTGAAGACCCTGCCAACTCCGACCCGTGCAGCCAGAATGTCCGAGCAGCTCTTGATAATCTGGAATTCCTGGTGGTACAAGACATCTTCATGACAGCGACTGCACAGCTGGCAGATGTCGTTTTGCCGGCGGCTGCCTGGGCTGAGAAGGAAGGAACCTACACCAGCACAGAGAGACGTGTGCAGTGGAGCGCAAAGGCCATTGAACCGCCGGGAAGCGCACGATGCGACCTGGATATTATTTGCGAGATCGCCAAGCGTTTGGGGGCGCAGTTCAATTACCCGGATGCAGCGTCAGTTCTGGCGGAGATCAATCGGGTAGTGCCGCAGTATGGCGGAATCACACGCCCGCGCCTCGACGACTTTGGACTTATCTGGCCCTGCCCGAATTTGAATCATCCCGGGACGCCCATACTACATACCCAGGGTTTCAAGTTCAGCGAGGGTCGCGCTACCATTGTGCCCGTTTCCTATAAACCGGCTGCAGAAGACTCGAGCTGGGATTATCCCTTCATCCTGACCACAGGTCGCGTTGCCGTGCACCACAATGCAGGGTCCATGACCCGTCGCAGTCCTTCTCTGCTGGAGCGAGAGCCGAACCTCTTTGTGGAGATCAATCCATTCGACGCCTTGCGGCTGAAAGTGGCTGACGGCGATGAGGTGACGGTAACAACGCCCCGCGGAGAGACCGTGGCCTATGCACGCATTACTGAGCGCCTGAAGAAGGGGGTGGCATTCATGCCCTTCCACTTCCCTGGTACCAACATTCTTACCTCGGAGGTCAGAGACCCCGAGGCCATGATACCGGAGTTCAAGGTTTCGGCCTGTAAGATCACCCGGAGGGATTAAAATGCCTGTTTACGTGGACATCAGTCGGTGCATCGGGTGTCGGTCCTGCGAGGTGGCCTGCAAGCGCGTGCACGGTGGAAGCGGCCATGTCAATGTGCATTTTGCCGGTGATAATGCCTCCGTTCCCGTATTCTGTCATCATTGCGAGGAAGCGAGCTGCACCATGGCCTGTTTCACACAGGCATTGCATAAAGTTGGAGAGCGCACTGCCTTCGATGTGGAGAAGTGCACCGGCTGTGGTCTGTGCCGGCTGGCCTGTCCCTTCGGAGTAGTCTGGACGGATAAGATTGCCCATAAGTGCGATCTATGTGAGGGCCGGGAGACTCCTGCCTGCGTCTTAACCTGCCCTGCCAATGCCTTGAGCCTCGATTTCGAGCTGGCGAGCCGCCGGGCGCGCGCACGGGCAGCTCTCGTAGCGGCGCATGGAGGAAGAAGATGATCAAAGTTGATGAGAAAAAATGTCTGGGTTGCTTCTCCTGCTCTAATGTCTGTCCCAGCCAGAATATCACCCGCACAGAAACGCCTGAATTGAGAAGCGTTCACTGGAAGAGGTGCAAAGAGGAGTGCGACCTGTGCGTTGAGTTCTGCCCTGCGAAAGCTTTGACTCTGGTGCCGTACGACGAGTCCTGCCCGGAGCCTACTTTATCCTTTGACCTGGTGGCATGCAAGATTTGCGGATCGCGCTATGCTACAGAGCCTATGTTGAAGAGGATTGAATCCTCTCTGCCCGCGAATCTGCAAAAGGACTCCACGGGCCTTGACTGGATATGGGTCTGCCCGGTCTGCCGCCGCAACATCGAGGCGGAGAGGGCAACCAAGCAGATGGTGCTGGGAAGAAGCAGAAAGAGCCCATGATTCTTCCCTGATTTTTGTCCCGGAAGATGCTCTTTCATACTAATTTTCGCGGTTGCCATTTCTATTGAATATCTAATATTTCACCGAAACCCTCTAGCGAAATTTGATTAAGCAAGCAGTGTGAATTGCATATTAGCGGGGACGTGAATAGCCGATGATCTCTGAAGAGGTTTGGTTTTCTCATAGGGAAAGAATTTTCCAGATCAAAGAAGGTCGGATCGAATGGACAACCCGGAAGAAGATCTGGAATTGGGATCGCTGTACGTTTTCCGTGGTAAAGATTCCCGGGTCGGAGGAAGAATCCTCTCCGAAGAAGGTTAGAGTTGTTGTAAGGAGCAACGCCAACCGGAATCATGCTAATGTCAAGGTCAACCGGCCTATGACCTTGAGATTCTTGTTCGGGTTTGATATCAGCAAGGTGCACGAAATACATTCGGAAAGTCCGCATAAAGCGAAATATCTCGGAGAAGATTCTGAAGAATGGAGCGACCCAAGAGAGAGGTGGATCTTCCAGCTTGATGAAGACTATTGGATTTGGGATTGGAAAGAGGAGGGATCAGACATCACTTCCACCAATGTCTATAAGGTTCGCGAAGAAATTTGCAGACTTCTGTCAGATCAGGGCCAGGCTAGTTCCAGTCCGATATTTAATTTGAAGCCGAGAAGTCTCAATGATAAAATGGTTCTGGATTATCTGAAATACCCAGCCGACGGGAGCAAAGAATCCATAATTCCGATAATATACCAGCCTTCTGTGGACGGCCTGAAAAATTTCCTTCGAGAGATTCATTGTGTCCAAAAGGATCTTGACGAAGCAAGGTCCGAAGTGGAGGTAACTTTGGTCTTCAATAATGAACAACTTCGAAACCACTCCCATCTGGATTCCATATACAAACTAATACGCATTTTCCGATACCATCGGTTCAATGATGTGGAAACCTTTAAGATCAGAATAAATAGAGCGGATCCAAGCAAGAACTGCTTCATCTTTGAGAATATCTACAGCGACTCCAATGGCTTGAATGAAGACTCGATACATGGAGATCCTCTGCCCGATGGCGAAATCGTGCACCCGATCGGCTACTATTTCGTAGACTACCACCACCCAATTGTGTTTGTAAACACCTCCAACCACGCCATGGCCGAGCATGATGCGAACCATATGTTATGGAAGTGGGAATATGTACCAGGAGTTCCTGATTCGCCTCTTAGGCTTGGCACCAAGTCTCGCAAAGAAATAGATGCAGAATACAATCGTTAAGATAATTATGACTATGAGGAAGATCCTCAAGATCGATGAATCGCGCTGCGATGGCTGTGGCGAGTGCATAACGGCCTGTGCTGAAGGTGCGATAGAGCTTAATGATGGAATTGCCCGCGTCGTCCGCGAAAGCCTCTGCGATGGACTGGGCGCATGTCTGGGCGTTTGCCCGCAGGGAGCATTGACCATCGAGGAGCGCGAGGCTCCGCAGTTTGATGAAAAGGCGGCCAAAGAGCATAAGAGTTCGGCCCAAAAGCATGAACACATGCATCATGCAAGGGATGCTGCGGCTGTCACGCCCTGCACCATGCCAATTACCCTGATGCCGGATCATGGGATCGAGACAGATTTCTCAAATGAAAAGATAAAGCCCGGAGAAGACCGCGCAAACGAGCTCTCCGGCTGGCCCATCCAGATGAGACTGGTGCGACCATGGGCACCCTACTTCAAAGGCGCAAGCCTTCTTGTAGCCGGGGACTGCACTGCCTTTGCCTATCCGAACATCCAACGGGACTTCATCAAAGGCCGGGTAGCCCTGGTGGGCTGCCCCAAACTCGATGAGACAGATCCTTTTGTGGATAAGCTGACAGAGATTCTTTTGGCAAATGAGATTCGGGATATAACCGTACTTCACATGACTGTCCCCTGCTGTGCAAAGCTAGAAAGACTTGTGGCTCTGGCTGTGAAACGCTCAGGAAAAGATGTGCCGCAAAAGAGCTTCTTAATCGAAATCGACGGCACGCTGAATCCGGTTTGAAAATAGGAATCAAATCCGGGACGAAATAGAGAATAAAAAACGAATAATTTTGGGGTCATTCATGGAAAGCTTTATCTCTTTTTGTAGTCCACTGATTTAGTTCAGTTCCATGGAGTTTAAAAGATGGGTTTAGAGAATGGCTTGGAGAAGTGTGGTGCAATTGAGGTTGCTGAGCTGCTTCTAACCGCAGATCTCTATAATAGAAATGAGAATTTGAATGAAGGCGACCTACCACCCAATATCCGCAAGCATTACTTCGATGCACAGACCAAGAGCGTCAAAAGGCCGGTGTATGTAACAAGCATTGATGTCCTGAAGATTTACGGCATCGAGAACGTCAAAGCTGTCCTCAAGGATCTCACATTCGTAGCTTTTGAGGAGTTTGGATCCCAGCTACGGCTGACGGTATTCGATGTAGCTGCGAAGTGGTTCGCCAATCAGAAGGATCAGGCGAGAATCAGATCGAACCCCACTCTGGCTTACTTTTATGAGAACTACGACTCCATGAAGGTGAGCTATGCTGAGGCCCGGAATGGAAATAGACCTCTCTGTGCCGACCGGGAATGGATCGATGCCCGGATCAAGGAGCTATGCCAGGATCCCAAGGAGGCCGAAGATCTTCTCAAACTCGCATACATCAAGGCACCAGAAGACGTGAGGGACAACCTTGCCGGTCTGATTCTTACTGACGACCAGAAGACGGAGATCGAAAAGACGGGCAAAGCGCTGCAAAATCGGGAGTATCTGCGTCAGATAGGCCTCTACGAGATCGGCAAGCTTCTCTTTGTTGGACCGCCCGGGACAGGCAAGACCTCTACCGCTCGTGCGCTCTCTAGCTGGTTCTCTCTTCCGATGGTCGAGGTCCGCCTCTCCATGATCACCAGCCAGTATTTGGGCGAGACCTCCAAGAATATCGATAAGGTCTTCGATCTTGCCAAGAGGCTCAGCCCATGCATTCTTCTCATCGATGAGTTCGACTTCGTGGCCAAGACCAGAACCTCAGATGAGCACGGGGCTATGAAAAGGGCCGTCAACACTCTGCTCAAGGCCATCGACGAGATCAACCTGGTCGAGCATGGCGTTCTGCTTATAGCTGCCACCAACCACCCTCAGCTCCTGGACTATGCCGCCTGGAGGAGATTCGACAAGGTATTGAACTTCCCGCTGCCGGATCAGGAGATGAGGCGCATGATTCTGGACAAGGTCCTCTCCCGCATTGATGTCGATGTAGATACATCCCAGCTCGCTGAGATGACGGAAGGCTACTCCGGATCGGACCTAAGATTGGTAGTCAGGGAGGCCGTCCTGAATGCTCTTCTGGTGGACCGGAGAAAGTTGGGGCAGGAGGATCTGCTCGAATCCATAGAGGAGTTCCGTCGCAGGATCTCCGACTACAAGCGGAGCATCGCCGCATGAAGGTCACGCTCCTCGGCACGGGCGATGCTATCGGCACTCCTAAGATCGGCTGCAAGTGTCCGGCCTGCATGGATGCCTTGCGAGGAGGACGCAGCCGAAGAATGAGGTTTTCCGTTCTTCTGGAATCGGATGAGGAAGATGGCCGGGTGCTGGTTGATACGAGCCCTGATCTGCGCTGGCAGCTCTTGAAGAAGGACATATCCAGCGTGGACGGAGTGATATGGACTCATGCCCACTACGACCATTACGCGGGTTTCGGAGATTTTCACCGGGTGCAAAGCCATGTGGATGTCTATGCTCTGAAAGACACCATGGACTATATCCTCAATTATCTCTATTTCTTAAACCCCATGCGCCATGACGTTCTGGCCTGCCAGCCCTTCGAGATTGCCGGAATGGAGTTCACGCTATTCAAGGTGAACCACCCGCCAGCCGAGACCGTAGGTGTCCGGGTGAATGACGGCCAAAAGATCCTGGTGATCACCAGCGACACCAAGATGGAAATTCCCGCAGAGAGCCTGGAGCTGATGAGAGATGCCGACCTGATGCTGGCGGATGCCATAACCCCGCCGGGCTATACCATCAGTAAGCACATGACTGCAGACGAAGCCATGCTCTTGGCAGGGCGACTGGGTGCGAAAAGGCTCCTGCTCACGCACCTCAGCCACCTCTATCCGCCGCATGAGATGGCTCTCAAGAAATGGCCGCTGGGGCATGATATGATGGAGATCGTATTGTAGAGAATGTCCCAATTTTGCCATCTACCGCTGAATCTATGAGGTTCCTCGCTGTATCGAGCGGGTAATAGATCGTAGAGCCCTCTGTGAGTCCTCCGTGCGCTCTGTGCCTCTGTGGTGGTAGTTCGTGACCATTGGTCATAAACCAGTGGCTAACGACGTTTCAACCACAGAGACACAAAGTTCACAGAGTACGCACGGAG
>CAIQHB010000080.1 GCA_903871465.1 uncultured Methanosarcinales archaeon | reverse complement strand
TGTTCTCGAAGCTGCTTAATTATCTCTCCTTCGTCCATAATCCCAATTAAAGAATATTGACATTATATTACTTAATTTTTCTGGTCCAAATGAATTCTGAGGGAATTTTTCAGAGACTTAAGTGGGAGCTAAACACGTACCAAAATCCTATTGTGTATGACGGCACTCTTATGCCTTGCGTCTCAGGCTTGCGCACAACCCGTATCGGATAGTCAAACTAACACCATGGGATCCAGCGGAGATTATCTTAGCCCCAACATCAGCTCCGGCGGATATTACCCTAACTTCCCCTGGTACACTACGGGTGGTTCCTTCTACAGCCAACCATATAGCGACACAACATTCTCGCCATTCACACAGTACTATACAACCACTGGCTTGCCCATCGTGGGTGGGATAATCAGCAACCCGACCAAGTTCGATATAACGCAGAAAACACCTTCCAGTGTATACTACGGCACCGGCCAAGCGTTGCCATACACACAATATGTTTCCACCGTGCCATCCAAGACCAACGACCTCTGGGTTCAGGGAGCAACAAACTGGACACAGTATGTGGTAACTCCAGTCGGAACCTGGATACAGTTGGTCGCCAATGCGCCCGTTGGAGGGCCTGCGGGATTCTATGAAATGACCCAGACCGACACAACCAGTTCGAAGTATAGCACTTACCAGTTCAACCAGGGTTATAACACCATGAACTACAATGCCGACCAGGTTGGAAGACATACGCTGTACTTTGTCGTGAACAACCAGCCCAGCAACGTGGTCGTTGTGGATGTATTTGCCCAGTCTCCAACAGGGACTGGTCTGGAAGGAACCGTTCCGATCACAGGGCAGAACCAGCCAATAGTTCTGGGTGGCAATGGCCAGAACTATTACACACCCAACGGTCTAGCCACCACTACATCCAACGGCCTGACCACCACCACATCCAACGGTCTAACCACTACTACATCCAATGGCCTGACCACCACCACATCCAACGGTCTAACCACTACTACATCTAACGGTCAGACAACCGTTACACCCAGCGGCCTGACTACGACGACCTCCGATGGAACCGGAACTACTGTTACATCCAGCTACAGCTGAATTCAGGAAACAGGAGTGTACAAGAATGGCCAAATTGCTCAATTGGACTACAGTGCTCCTAATACTCGCCCTTATCGTAGCAATAGCGAGAGTGAGTTTCCTGGGCCTGTCGACCCAATTGCTGGTTATAATCCTCATCGTTCTGGCGTTAGTATCGATCATCATAATGGGGCGACACCGGCGCTGGCCTTTTGGACTATAGGCTTGATCAACGATCTCCCGGGTTTCAGGGTCTTGTGACCCTTGGGCCCAGTTACGCTCCGGTGGATTATCGATCAGGGATCGCGGGAGATCAATATGTGTAAGCCATGATCCCACCATGCTTACATATTTATATAAAAAACTTTTTTCCCCACTTAGTTTGAGGTACATTGTTTATCGGCTTCTTTATAGCTGCTTTTGGAAAGCGATAATCGTTTGATGTGTTATTACCCGCAAAGACAACCGAACTGCTTCAAATAGAATAAAAAAAGGAAGGTTGGTTCAAGGTCCGGCGCAGGACTTAAGCGATCGAGAACTCTCGATGAGATAGATAACTTTTGAAGATCCTTAGATCGCAAAGATTATTGTCCAGGCATCTCTAGCAGTTGGTTCCCAATCAGATGGAAACCGTAACATTCAACACCCGCTCGCCTGCAAGCATCGACTCGCGCATGGGCAGCCTCGCCCCCCGGTATGCGCACGCCCCACGAAACCGCGGGATCTGTGCGCGCCCTAAAGTTCCGGTTTTTCGGTCTTGTTAGGAGCGAGCCCAGGTCCTCCCGAAGGCCAAACTGGCTTGATAAGGTCAGAGGTAGCTGGAGTTCCAAAGAACTCTCAATGCAGACGCAAGTAGATAGGAAACCCCAGCTCTCTGGCCTCGGCCTAAGCCGTACTGGCATCGGCTAATTGTGGATTTAGGTCGATGGCCGGAAACTCTTCTTCCCGTTATATTATGCCATCAAATCGTACTTTCTCTTATCCAGTTTGCCTGCTCACAGCTTTCAGATCCAGCTTGGTGGTCTGGTTCCGGTATACCATGACGGAAGAGGGTATTACGCCGTAATCCGAGGACTGCGCCCCGATGCTATGTTGTGCCGGCAGGACCATTACCCTGTAATTGCCGAGGGCGTCTGTCATTATTCTCGTAGGGTTATAATCGACCGTTATCTCAGCAGAGGCCACTCCCACGCCGTTCTTCAGATTATATACTCTGCCCTCAACAATGCCTAAATCCGCTTGCGAAACATTGTTTGTAGACGACGCTACCGGGGTACTTGCGCGGACGGCTTCCTGGCCTGCAGCCACGTGGATGCTGCTCAGCAGACTCTCTGTAACATTCTCTGGATACGTTGAGGCGATGTTCACGAGCACTGTGCCGACAGAGACCGGGCCACATGTACAGTCCTTGCTGTCCAGCCAGTACTGGGCCTGGTAGAACATGGATCTGGAAGACGCATTACCCAAGCCTGCAGAAGGCATTCCGGAAAGCCTGAAACCGTTCATTTTGTCGATGGTCATCTTCTCTGGGGCAGTGACGTTGATGCCTCTGAGAGCCATTCGCAGTCCTGCAGTCTCCTCGTTCACTCTCAGAGTTGAGGTTGTGAGGTTGTTGTATTGAATTATGCTTACGGATGCACCTGTCGTATTGTTCGTCGATATCACGAGCGGATAGATGGTGGCAGAAGGATAGATCATCGGATTTTGCGACTGGATCTGGTAGCTCAAACTTGTGTTCAAGTTGAACGATACTGTATAAGGTCCGAGCTGATGCATCTCGGGAGCTGCTAGAGCCGCCGAAGATAGCAACAGCATTAAGATTGCTGCAATTGATATTTTCACTGAATTTTCACCTAATATATAATGTCGCTCTTTATAGAAAAGCCTTCCCTGAAGCAAGACCCTCCTGTATTGGAGAAGGCCCCCAAGCAAAGGAGAAGCCAGACTTCTTGGTATCCAATTCGTCGATGAACGCGAATGGCAATTCGCCACCATAGGTTCGCTCATCAGCCCTGTCGGACGCAATTGTTCAAAATATCTGAAGATCTTCATGCCAAACAAAAAGGATCTCAATGCGACAGAAAGAATGCATGCACATTTCTGCGTGATTCTCCGTCGCATCGATAACCGGGTGGTCAAGCACCCCTTCTCAGGTTCCTTCTCTACCAGATGACCGGACGCTCCTCCTCTGGCCTGTACAGCCTGTCACCGGGCTTGATCTCCGGGAAGGCCCGGTAGAACTCGGGCATATTGAAGACCACACCATCAATCCTGAACCTGCAGGGCGAATGAGGATCAGTCAACACCTTGGTCCTCAAAGACTCATTTCTGATAGTCTCTCGCCACATCTGGGCGTTGCCGAGGAAGAATCTCTGGTCTGCAGTGAAACCGTCGATCTTCTTCGTCTCGTTCGGTTGAGCGAGATGGCATGCATAATAGGACAAGGTCAAGCCTCCCATATCAGCTATGTTCTCGCCTAATGTGAGGTTGCCGTTCACATAAAGGCCCGGCAGCGCTTCATACTTGTCGTACTGGCCGACGAGTACCTCTGTGCTGTTGTTGAAGTTGGACCCATCCTGTTCTGTCCACCAGTCTGTCAAATTGCCATTCTTGTCGAACTTCCTTCCCTGATCATCGAAGCCATGGGTCATCTCGTGTCCGATGACGGCACCAATAGCTCCATAGTTGACGGGATCATCGGCGCTGGCATTGAAGAAAGGCGGCTGCAGTATTCCAGCCGGGAAGAATATGGCATTCATCTCGAAGTAGGCATAGGCATTGATGTCTTGAGGTGGCACAAACCAGGTGGCGCGATTTACGGGTTTTCCGGCCTTGTCAAGACCAGAATATCCATGGTCGAACTCGAATTCGCCTGCTCGCAGCACATTCATGACATAGGAATCGTTCTTTATCTCCAGTCCGGAGTAGTTCTGCCATTCTTCGGGATAACCAACCTGAACATCCATAGTCTCCAGCTTATCGAGGGCCTTTACTTTGGTAGCATTCTCCATCCAGGTCAGATTACGAAGCCTGGCCTGAAATGCTGTCTTCAGATTCTTTACCATATCCTTCATCCTGGCCTTAGACTCAGGCTTGAAGTATTGTTGAACGTATATCCGGCCAATGGGCTCTCCCAGGAACGCGTTCTCGGTCTTGAGGACCCTCTTCCAGCGCGGTTCCATCTGCTCCTGGCCGTTTAACTTGCGACCGTAGAAGTCGAAGGATTCGTTCTCAAATTCTGAGGATAGGAACGGAGCAGTGGCCGAAACCAGCTTCCAGCGCAGGAAGACCTTCCAGTCACCCACGCTCTCTGTCTGCATCATCTTGCCCAGCTCCTCTACGAAGGACGGCTGATTGACGTTGATCTCCTTAATATCGGGATAGCCCACATCCACGAGCAGTTCTGTCCAGTTGAAACCTGGTGCCAGGTCCTTCAGTTCCTTTAGAGTCATGCGGTGGTAGGTCTTGACCGCATCTCGATTCTCCACATTCGTGAAGGAGGCATTGGCCAGGCGGGTCTCCATCCTCATGATCGTTTGAGACTCCGTTGAAGCGTTCTGGGATGAGTCTCCCAACAGGACAAACATCTTTGCAACGAATTTGAGATAATTTTCCCGCGTTTTTACCGATTCGTTGTCCAAACGGAAGTAGTAATCTCTATCCGGCAAGCCCAGTCCGGATTGGTAAAGAGTGGCGATCATCACTTTGCTGTTCTTGCTGTCTGGAGATGCATAGAATGAGAAAAACGGGTCGATAATGTAGTATGAAAGCATTTGATCGGAGACCCTCTGAACATCTGCATACGTGGTTATGTTGTCGATTAGCTTTAGCTCTCCATTCAGTGGCGAAAATCCCTGTCGGTTTATCGAATCCGTATCCATGCCACTCTGATATAGCCGGCCTATCTTCCAATCAAGGCTGCTATCCTTGGCAGATGTGTTATTGGAGGCCTGCTCCACCAGCTTTCGAACCTGCTCGACTGTTCTGTCATCTACGATCTTGAACTCGTTATACTTGGTCTTATCAGATGGAACCGGATTCCTCTCGATCCATCTGCCGTTGACGTATTGATAGAAGTCGTCGCCGGGATGGATTGATCGGTCCATGTTACCGGGGTCAAAGGCCGGGGCCTTCTCGTCTTTAGAAGTGTCTGCCGCCATCAGGCACGGCATGAGTGTCAATAGTACCAAAGAGATTAGTGCTATGACGCGAAAAACCCTTCTTGCCAGGGGTGCAAATGTTCTCCTCAACACCATTTCATCATCCTCTTGCATTCAATTGAATTCATTTCCAGATTCCAGTTGGAGAATTCTTCTATAGTACATTCTTATGAAATGATATTATGGAATATAAATATTATCTATCCTTGCGACAAGGAGAATCTAAAAAAGGCTTAAAGAGAGATGCAAGATTGATGGCATTGAGCCTCGAATGCCGAAACCTAGCTGCCATCAATCTTGTATTTTAGTCTCCGTGATGCAATACTACTAAGATATTGTATGCACGAGATTCATTCACCCTGTTGTTGTCTGGGTAAAAACATCCACAACAACCACGTTGCTGGGCTGGTTGTTCACGACAAAGTAGAGCATGTGTCTCCCAACCTGGTCGGCATTGAAGTTCATGGTATTGTAACCCTGGTTGAACTGATATGTACTATACTTTACAGTGCTTGTATCTGTCTGAACGATCTCATAGACGCCCGCTGACCCTCCCAAGGGTGCATTGGCGACCAACTGTATCCAGGTTCCTACTGGAGTTACCACATACTGTGCCCAGTTTGTTGCTCCCTGGACCCAGAGGTCATTGGTATTGGAAGGCATTGTAGATACATATTGAGTGTATGGCAATGCTTGGCCGGTGCCGTAGTATACCATGGATGGAGTTCTCTTCACTATATCGAACTTGGTCGGATTGCTGAATATCCCACCTATCACAGGTATGCCGGAAGTTATATAATATTCTCTGAAAGGTGAGAACATTGAGTCGCTGTACGAATGGCTGTAGAAGGAACCACCAGTGGTGTACCAGGGGAAGCTGTCCACTTGGCCCATGTTAGGGTTAAGGTAATCTCCATGGGATCCCATTGTGTCGTTTGATCTATGGGACTCCGTTGTTTTGTTTAGTCCGCTGGATTCCGCAATGATGTTCGATTCATTGGACACCATTGTCTTGTTTAATCCGCTGGATTCCATTGTGATTTTAGATCCGTCGGATACCGTTGTGCTATTTGATCCGTTAGATCCCATTGCGATTTTAGATCCGCTGGATACCGTTGTCTTGTTTGATCCGTTACCCATTGTGATGCTTGAATTGTGGTTCGAACTTACCGGTACGGCGCATGCCTGAAACGCAAGGCTGACGAGTACCATTAGGACAAGCAGAATTTTGCTATACTTCATTTTAACACCTACTATTGCTTAAACTGGTTTCATTGATTTCTAAACAACCTCAAATAAGGAGGGGGACAGGCAGATGGCGAAAGAATGTCAAAATCTTTTGAATCCCATCTCCAAATTGCCTGATTATTTATATATTTTGTTTATTTTTTATTTAATGTCCGGGCCATCTTATTTCCTGGGCGAGGTTTTCGCCTTTTGCGCTCCTGTTTGGGCATGTTCCGTCTTTTTCCCTGCCTCGGCCTTCGTCTCCTTGACATCAGGCATCTTTTCTACATTATCATCGATCATTTTTTTTTTTTTGAATCCTCGTTTTGCAGCTCCAGCTCTAAAAGAATGTTATTAAATAAAAAGCTTTTGGTATCAAAATATTAACATGTGATAAGCTATATCTATATAAAATTCTACAGATCGTTGTGTAATCAAATCCCTGGCACCCGATTATTATAATTAAACCAATTTTATGAAATTGTTGGGGTGGATCTATCCCTTGACTCACTTCCGCCCGCCATCAGATGATCCTCCTCAAGCCAATCGGATCGACCAAGACAAAGAAGGGGCTAAGAATCGCGGCTCGATTAGATGAACGGGATTATGAAACTGGGATTAGATATTGGATGAAGATATGTCACAATTATTAAAAATTAGGTTGCATGAATTATATCCCGTTTGGAATTATTCCATAGAACCTCGTGTAACTATATCCCAATCTAAAAAATTGGATGAATTATTTAGCGTCAAGCCCTAAGCCTGCTCTTTCGTTCTGCTCTGGAACTCCTGTTGTACATCGCATCCCAACCGTCCTATGGCATCGGAGCGGCACTGCCGGCAATGCTTCATCTGCTTGATGATTGTGCCCAGTTCTTCCTGGATCTTTCGCTTCTCCTCAGGCGATGGTGGTTTGATGTGCGCAAACTTGTACTGGGGAATGAGGGGCATGACATTATGAATGAAGACACCCATGGACTTTATCTTACGGGCGATGTCGAAGACATGCTTATCATTAACGCCGGGGATAAGAACTGTATTGACCTTCACGATCTTCTTGAGCTTGAGGGCCTCTTCAATGCCTTTGAGCTGATGGTCGCGTAGGAGCGTCGCCGCCTCCAGGCCTTCATATCTCTTTCCGCGATAGTTCACATACTCATAGATCTGCTGGCCGATCTCCGGGTCTATGGCATTCATGGTAACGGTGATGTTGCAGACGCCTAGACGGTCAAGCTCCTGGATCTTGTCGGGCAGAAGCAGGCCGTTGGTGCTGATACAGAGTATGATGTTAGGATACTTCTGACCAACAAGGCGCAAGGTCTCAAAGGTCTCCTCATTGGCTAACGGCTCTCCTGGTCCCGCTACTGCTACTACTTTGATGTAGTGGTACTTCTCCAGAACCTGGTCCACTCGCTCCAGAGCCTCTTCGGGTAACAGAACCTGGCTGGTCACACCAGGCCGTGATTCGTTCACGCAGTCGAAGTCCCGCACGCAGTATTTGCACTGGATATTGCACTTGGGGGCCACCGCCAGATGCATTCTGCCAAAGGCGTGGCATGCCTTCTCGCTGAAACACGGGTGCTCCTGAATCCTTCGGAGCTGTTCTGGGTCGTATGGAATCTCCTTTCCACCGACATTGGCAACGGGAAATGTATCTTGGCTCATTACTGGAACTCCACGGTTGTTCTAGCTCGCAATTATGGCCCAACATAGCTAAAAGACTTGCGTATCGGAGAAAAGTTGCCCCGAATTAAGACGAAGAATCTTTAAGGATGCCCGACAAGACTGCAGTCTATGCCTGAGAAGGACAAATTTGTAATCTGGCCCATATATTTTGATGCCGCCCGCTCCAGGGTCGAGGGCCGGATGGTTTCACTTAAAGACGCTGTCAATGAGCCCGACCTGGATATGATAATCTCGGCATCGATCAGATCCGGTCTTAAGCCGGAGATCGAGCGCGAAAAGTTGCACCCTAAGTGCTGGCACCAGGCAGAGTCCGCGGGAAGAATACTTGTGGCAAAAAACGGCCCTAAATCCGCCATCTTGAAGAGAATCGCGGGTTCTCTGAAAGTAAAATATAAGAAGCATGGTTATCAGGGCAAGAAAAAATATCAATAGAGTCTGAAGAGAAATGCTTAATACTCAAACGAGTCTCAGCCGGAGTATATGATCGATCTGCACACTCACACCATTTTCAGCGATGGCGAGCTCATCCCCAGTGAGCTGGTTCGCCGGGCAGAGGTTCTGGGCTATACGGCCATAGGCATAACCGATCATGTGGACTATACCAATATCGAGCACGTCCTAGCCTCGGTCTCTAAAGCCAAATATCTGGAGGACGTTTTGGATATCAGAGTTCTGGTGGGCGTAGAGATCACTCATGTTCCCCCTGAGAAGATCGGGCCGCTGGCAATTCTGGCCCGCAAGCTCGGTGCCGAGATCGTAGTCGTGCATGGCGAGACGCCTGTAGAGCCCGTCCGGCCGGGAACCAATCGTGCTGCCCTGGAGGCGAGGGTGGATATTCTCGCCCATCCCGGCTTCATCACCCTGGAGGAAGCAGAACTGGCCAGGGAGAATGATGTCTGCCTGGAGATCACATCCCGATCGGGCCATAATATCACCAACGGCCACGTGGCGCGCCTGGCGAGCCTGGCCAAAGCAAAGATGGTGGTGGATACGGACACGCATGCGCCTGATGACCTCATCGACAGCCAGCGAGCTAAACAGATCGCTATGGGTGCAGGCTTAACCCGGGACGAGGCAGCGATGATCGTGGATCATCACGCTATTCTTGGATGAGGATCAAATTTGCAATACAAGGCCCAGGGGTTGAATAGATAGACATCGTGGCAATTGACATCTCGGGCCGACATGCTGTGCGGGGCAGGTACAAAATGGTCTGCGCCGTCGTCTCGGCTCGGGTGTCTCCCAATTTTGTTGAGAAGATTCATACGGTCAGGATCATGCCTAGCGAGGCCGAGACCCTGGACCTCAATGTCGTGGCCGACTTCATCTGCGGGGCATGCATGTGCCTTCCCGGAATAATTGTCGCAGAATCCGGTGACTTCTACAACCAGGAGATCTGGAGGGTTAGAAGCATCCTGGGAAGAGATTTCAAATATCCTGAGACCATAGCTGAGAGGACGTTGATAGAGATGGCCCATCATATATCGGTGGCAGGACGAAGGCTTATTATTGAGCCGGGAGAAGATAATAATCGATGAATGAAGAAAAGACCGCTGTCCTGCTTATGCGTGAGAACCCCAGTAAGTCCCCGGACCCTTATAAGATGGATGAATTGCGGGGCCTGGCAAAAGCTGCTGGATACAAGGTTTTAGCGGAGATCAAACAGCGTCGGGAAAGGGACCACCGCTTCCAGATAGGAATGGGAAAGATCGCCGAGGCTCAGAGTTACCATCCAACAAAACTGATATTTTACAATCCGCTTAGCCCTAGTCAGGTCTTTAACATAAGAAGCGAGTTTTCGGCGCAGGTTCTCGATAGATTCAATCTTATTTTGGAGATATTTGCCTCCCGTGCGTCCACGCGCGAGGCCAAGTTGCAGGTTGATCTGGCCCGGCTCAGTTATGATGCGCCTCAGGTTCGCAGTGAGCTCGCCCTGAAGACGCGCGGTGAGCAGCCGGGCTTTCGTGGCGCCGGTGCTTACGAGCAGTCGATGTACCACGACATCCGTGGAAGGATGGCCAAGATAAAATCGGAACTGAAAGACGTGGAGACAATGAGCGAGGACAGACGGCAGAAGAGAAGAGAACAGGGTTTCGATCTTGTAGCTCTTGCAGGCTACACCAACGCCGGCAAGAGCACTCTGCTCAATGCCCTCACCGGTTCTGGAGTTGAGGCTCAAGATCAACCCTTTACCACTCTCTCGCCAACTACGAGGGCCCTGGAGATCAAAGGCCGCAGGGTCTTGCTTACGGACACGGTGGGCTTCATCGACGATCTGCCGCACTTTCTCATCAAGGCTTTCCATACTACCCTTTCCGAGATCGCAGAGGCGGATCTCGTCCTCTTGGTGGCAGACTTGAGCGATCCCGCCGAGCTGCTGCATAGCAAGATGGTCGCATCCCACAAAGCCCTCTGGGACTGCCAGGTTACCGCACCCATTGTTACCGTTCTCAACAAAGTTGACCGGCTGAGTGAGGGCGAAGCCTCGATGAAGGAAGAGTTGATCCGTGATCTGGCTCCGAATCCCGTGATGGTCTCTGCGTTTTCCGGATCAGGCCTGGTGGAGTTGAAAGAATGTATCTACCAGCGGCTTCAGCCTTTGCAGGAGTATCAGATAAGGCTGCCTAACACCTCCGAGGGATTAAGCCGGCTATCCCGGCTTTATGAAACTGCAGAGCTTTTGAGTGTGAGCTATGGCGAGGAGCTGGTGGTGAAATTGCGGGGAAAAGGTGAAGCTGTTGCCAGGCTCAAAATAGAGAGTTCGGATTCACAGGCGAAGGATTGAGCTTGTTGCCGAATTCGACCGAGATCTGATACGTTGGCCTGATTCATGACGGAGATATTGCGTGAGCATTTCCAGCTGATGGAGACCATTGTCACCATAACCGCACGCGAGAAGAGGCACATCTATGCCGCCAAAGAGTCAATAAGGATGCAGCGCTCCTATCTGGAGGATTATATAAGGAAAGATCCCTTCTTCATGCTCACTCTGGACCCTTACGATTCAGAGGCCGATGATGCCCCTGATATTGTGAAACAGATGATCGAATGCTGCACCGTCTTTGGCATCGGTCCGATGGCGTCGGTTGCGGGAGTCATCGCCAAGTTCGCCGTCCTGGCGATGATGGAGGCGGGTGCGACTTATGCCGTTGTCGATAACGGCGGAGATATCTGCATCCTGAACGACCAGCCCATAAAAGTCGGTATATACGCAGGAAGCTCACCGATTCGAGATCTGGCCTTTGAGCTTCCGGCGCGCTGCAAACCTATAGGCATCTGCACCAGCTCCGGAACGGTTGGCCCGTCCATCTCTTTTGGCTCGGCAGATGCGGCCATGGTTATCGCAGAGGACGCGGCCCTGGCTGATGCTGCAGCCACTGCTCTTGGGAATGCGGTGGGAGCAACGGGGCCGCTGCAGGAGTGCTTCCAGGCTATCGACCGGCCGGGAATCGATGGGGCATTAGTGATTCGGGGTCTGGAGATGGCGCTGTGGGGAGATGTGCCAGAGCTGCGGCGTGCCCATGTGGGGGCGGAGAGGATAACCAGAGGATAACGACCTTTGGCAATCTTTATATATTCCGATTAATTAACAATTGTGATGGAATGAAATAGATGGCTTGGTTGCCAAAAATAAGAGCAAGGTTTCAAGAGCCTGGTTTCCTATCAAGACTCTTCGAGGTCATCCAAAATGAGCATTACAGAAGACATCCAGACCGTCTTTGCCAAGGATCCTGCCGCCAGATCTACCCTGGAGGTCGTAACCTGCTATCCGGGCCTGCATGCCCTCTGGATGCACAGGATATCCCACTTTCTTTGGAATCATAAGCTCTTCCTTCTCGCCCGGCTGAACTCCCATATCTCCCGCTTCCTGACCGGCGTGGAGATTCATCCCGGCGCAAAAATAGGCAAGCGCTTCTTCATCGATCATGGAATGGGCGTGGTCATAGGTGAGACGGCAGAGGTGGGAGACGACGTATTGATGTACATGGGCACTGTCCTGGGTGGGACCAGCCTGGACAAGGTCAAGCGCCACCCCACCATTGAGGACGGAGTAGTAATCGGCTCGGGCTCCATCATCCTCGGTCCGATAATAGTGGGAAAAGGTGCCAAGATCGGCGCAGGCTCTGTGGTGGTGCGGTCTGTCCCCCCAGGAGCAACGGTTGTAGGTGTCCCGGGAAGGATCGCCGAGCCGGAGTGTCCTGCTACAGGGACGGACCTGAACTATGCCAATCTTCCCGACCCCATGCTGCGTGTCGTCAGCAGGCTGCTGGACAGACAAAACAGGCTGGAAGAGAGGCTGCGCTCCATGGAAAAAGCTCTGCCAGGACCCGTGACGGAGAAGCTCATGGCGAAGCTGGCACGGGAAGAGCAGATCCGAGAAGCGTTGCGGGATGTACTTGATCCTGAGGTGGGAATAGATATCGTAGACCTGGGACTGATCAAGGAGATAATAATATCAGACGACGATACGGTGGA
Source organism: uncultured Methanosarcinales archaeon (assembly GCA_903871465.1). Lineage (GTDB taxonomy): Archaea > Halobacteriota > Methanosarcinia > Methanotrichales > Methanotrichaceae > Methanothrix. The sequence continues at coordinate 266,463 of CAIQHB010000080.1, read as the reverse complement.
AGTGGACATGGTGCTGACCAGCCAGGCCTGTCCTATGGTGAGCCATCTCACAGAGCAGGTCCGGCGTCGGGTGGAGGGTCTGCACGGCATCAAATCTGTGGAGGTCAAGGTTTTAGACGAGCCCTGGAACTGGGATCGCTTCACCAGACGGCGAGAGACGGCACCGAAGGAATAGCAAGGATTAAATTCATGGGATTCCGCCAGGATTATACAAATAAGCGTGATCGATAATTGTGATAACCGTTGATTTGAGGCTCAAGACAGATGAAATCGCCATGCGAGGAGATTGTTTGGGATGTGCTGCCCAGCATCAGGGCTGCCATCGCGGAAGAGTTGATCAAGAGAGGAATCTCCCAAAAGGAGGTCTCCAAAATGCTGGGCATCACACCGCCTGCTGTGTCCCAGTACGTCTCCAAGAAGAGGGGCTACAATATCGAATTCCGGGAGGACATCCGGGGGGCCATAGGAAAGCTCGCTGATGATCTTATCGAGAAAAAGGCCGACGATCTCGCGAAGAGGATCTGCGAGATCTGCCGCATGCTTCAGGATGACGAGAACGCCTGCATTTCCAGCAGGTGTAAAGAGTAGTGAGATCCGCTTATGAATAACTCCCTGGCAATCTCTTTAAAAGGTCGCTAAAATGAGCTTGGCCGAGAAATTGGAGGATCTAAGAAATAGGATTGCCGGGAAGGGAAGGCTTCTGGTAGCCTATTCGGGTGGCGTAGACAGCAGTCTTCTGGCAGAGGTGGCAAACGATGTCCTGGGAGAATCGGCTATTGCTGTCTTCCTGGATTCTGAGACCGCTGCCCGAAGTGAACTAGAGCAAGCGAGACGGCTAGCAAAGTCCCTGGGACTGAATTTTAGGGTGGCAAAATTCTCTATTCTCGAGGACGACGAGTTCGCAAAAAATCCTGCCACAAGGTGCTACATCTGCAAAAAAAAGTCTGCTGCTGTTCTTAAGAACGTCGCCCGGGAGAATGGCATAAAATGCATCGCCGATGGGGTCAACCTCTCCGACTATGAGGACTTTCGGCCTGGAATCCAGGCCTGCAACGAAGAAGGAATCTGGCATCCTTTTGTAGAATCTGGAATCACCAAAGAGGATATTCGAACCCTAGCCCACAGCCTCGGCCTCGCTGTATGGGATAAGCCTTCCTCTGCCTGTCTGTCCTCACGAATTCCTTATGGTGAGAGGATCACAGAAGGCAACCTTGGAATGGTGGAAGAGGCAGAAGAATATCTGGAAAGCCTTGGATTCGGGCAGCTTCGGGTAAGGGCTCATGGCCGGACGGCACGAATTGAACTGCTAAAATCAGATGCACAAAGAGCATTGGATAAAAGGGACGAGATCGTATTGAGGCTCAAGGGCATTGGATTTAAATATGTCACCCTGGATCTGGAGGGTTTCAGGACGGGAAGCATGAACGAGGTTCTATGAAAGTCCATGAAATAAGAGCGGATTTCCCTATCCTGGAGGATGTTATTTACCTGGACAGCGCCTCCACCAGCCTCACCCCGGAGCCAGTTCTGGAAGCAGTTCTCGATTACTACCGGGCATACAAAGCCAATGTCGGTCGAGGGGTCTACAGGCTGGCTCAGATGGCCGACCAGCGCTACAGAGATGCTCATCGCAAGGCGGCAGCCTTCGTGTGGGGAGTGGAAGGGGTGACGATCTTCACCAGGAACACCACCGAGTCCATCAACATCGTTGCTCGCGGCCTCTCCTGGAAGAGAGGAGACCGGATCGTCACCACTCTGCTGGAGCATCACTCCAACCTTCTGCCCTGGATGAGGCTGAAAGAGATGGGTGTAGAGCTGGAGGTCATGCGGCCGGACCGGGAAGGAAGAATTGACCTGGCTGACTGGGAAAAAGCGATAGCTGAAGGCACTAGATTGGTGGCGACAACCCAGCTCTCCAATGCTCTGGGGACAGTCATCCCTGTAAAAGAGATCGCCAGGATCTGCCGCGAGCGGGGCGCTGCCCTATTGGTGGACGGGGCCCAGTCTGTGCCCCATATGCCCGTAAATGTTAAAGATATCGATTGCGATTTTCTCTGCTTCTCCGGCCATAAGATGCTCGGGCCCACGGGCGCGGGAGTCCTCTGGATGAGGAAGGAAGAGAAGAACGAGAAGAACGAGATAGAGCCTCTTCTGGTGGGGGGCGGGATGGTCGAGGACGTCTTTGATGATGAATATGAAATCAAGCAGGGCTATGAGGGATTTGAAGCAGGCACTCCAGACATCTCGGCAGGCATAGGTCTAGGCGCTGCCGTGGACTATCTGACCCGGGCTGGGGTCGAGGAGATTCATGAGCATGAGATGCGACTGACCAGAAAGCTGCTGGTGGGGCTGGAGAAGATCGCCGGCATCGAGATCTTTGGCCCGGGACGGGACAGCTCAGAGGCGCGGGGCGGTGTGGTCTCCTTTGCGGTCAACGGCTTGCTACCTCACGAGGTGGCTCTCATGCTGGATCAGGCTGCAAACATATCCGTTCGGTCCGGCCACCATTGCTGCATTCCCCTCATGAAGCATCTGGGACTGAAATACGGCACCGTCCGCGCCTCGCTTTATCTCTACAATACCGAAGACGAGATCGATAAACTTCTGGCGGCATTGGAGCAGATCGCCAGAATGGGATAATAGGGTCATGATGAATGCTAAAAAGTTTTAAATGCCGGAAGCTGGATGGCGAAAAGGTCGAGGAGACGACCTGTCAGGTAGTGGAGGAGGTTCCCCTGTCGATTTTCATCAACGGCCGTCACTTCGCAACCGCGATGATCAGTCCTGAGATGAGGTCGGAGTTCGTGACGGGGCATCTATTTGCCGAGAGGATTGTATCCGGACGGGGGGAGATTGAGTCCCTGGAGATTGAGGGAAATGTCGCCCGCGCCATCGTCTCCAATCCCATGCGGGCGATAGTACCAAGAAGGCCGATTGTAAGCGGCTGCGGCGGAATCGCCTCCTTTCTGAGTGAATCGAAGCTTCCCGAGATAAAGTCCGATCTCGTAATCGGGAAAGAACAGGCTCAGGAGGCGATGAAGGCCATCTCCCAGTCCGAGGTTCATATAGCCACAGGCGGGGTGCATTCCGTGGGCCTCTTTGACGATTTGGAGGCGGTCTGTATCATAGAGGACATCGGACGCCATAACGCCCTGGACAAGGCCATAGGCCACGCGCTTGCTGAAGGCGTGGACTTCAGCAGGACATTTGTTGCCTGCACAGGCAGGATCTCCTCGGACATGGCACTGAAGTGCTCCGTGGCCGGCATTCCCATAATCGTCTCGCGTGGCGCAACAACGAGTCTTGCCATCTCCATTGCCGAGAGGACACATCTCTGCATAATCGCTTTCCTGCGGGGAAAGAGGCTCAGCGTGTACACCAACCCGGAGAGATTCAGGATTGGCTGAGGGCATGATTCGAGCATGATCTGTTCCTTCTGCCGAGAGCCGGCCATCCTCTCACAGCGTTATTTAGGGCGGCATCTCTGCCAGCGCCACTTCCTTGAGGATTTTGAGCGAAGAGTGGCCGGGACCATGGAGAAGAACGGCATGGTCAAGGACGGCGAGCGCATCGTGGTGGCTGTGAGCGGCGGCAAGGACAGCACAGCTCTTCTTTTCAGCCTGCATAAAATCCTGGCCGGAAGGGATGTGGAGATGGTGGCCGTTACCGTAGATGAGGGCATTGCCGGGTACAGGGACGACACCATCAGGGCTGCACGAGCAATCGCGGAGAAGCTTGGCATCGAGCAGGAGATCGTCTCCTTCCGGGAGATGTACGGTTATGATCTGGATGAGATGGTACAGGGAAAAGATGTCGCCCCCTGCACCTATTGCGGAGTCTTTCGCAAGAACGCTCTAAATCAAACTGCCAAAAGGCTGGGCATGACGAAGGTCGCCACAGGCCACAACCTGGACGATGAGGCGCAGACGGTCATGATGAACTACCTGAAAGGAGACATGGAGAGGCTAATGCGTTTTCGGCCCAGAAGGGCTCAGCCTGGCTTGGTGCCCCGCATCAAGCCGCTGCGTGATATGCCGGAAAAGGAGATCGCTCTCTACTGCATGGTGAATGGCGTCTTCACAGAATCCAGGGAATGCCCCTATGCCAACCTTTCTCTGCGAGCGGACGTCAGAGATCTGATGAACCGCCTGGAGAGCCTCTTTCCAGGAACCCGGCAGACAACGATGCAAGGATTCGAGAAGATAGCCCAAATAGCTGGCGGAGACTGGGCTCAGATGGAGCTGGGGAAGTGTCGGGTGTGCAGTGAGCCTTGCGTCAAGGATCTGTGCAAGGCCTGCGAGCTGCTGGGAAAGCTCAAAGGATGACGAGCAAATCGCTTGTTCAATGGTCATGGATTTGGGCGAGGGGTTGACAGCAAGCGAGGTCCGCTTCTATGGCAACCGGGTTCAACCGATCACATATGAACGATCGAATAGCCTTGATAAGAGTCATAGTGCATCCAGTCTATTGCGAAATATCTTTAGGTTTGTAGCTCGCAAGAGTAAAATGGTTGAATCATTCATGAAAAAGCTGCATTTGCCAATTCTCATCGAAATCGATGAAGACGGCCTATACATAGTTAGCTGCCCGTTTTTAAAGGGATGTCATTCCTGGGGTGAGACCATTGATGAAGCCATGAAGAACATATCGGAGGTCATCGAGATGTGTCTGGAAGAGACAACGATTGAGAACCTCAATACCTTTGTAGGTTTCAGAGATATTCATGCATAAATTCCTACATCACTGTCACAAAATAGAAAGGGATTTGCCTTTCCATCGCTTATATCTTAACCGCCAGCATCCTCTCGATCGCCCTTCTCGCCTTTATTGCGACTTCCTCAGGCACAGTGACGCGCGGCTCCAGGGTCTGCAGCGCTTTTAAGACCTTCTCCAGATTTGTCTTCTTCATATTCTGGCAGACAGCGTTATCGCTCAGCGGGTAGAACTCCTTCTCGGGATTCTCCTTCCTCAGACGGTAGATCATGCCGACCTCTGTGCCGATGATGAACTCGCGCGCCTGGCTTGCCAGGGCATGCTTGCCCATGCCTGCCGTGCTGTAGACAAAATCGGCCTCGTCGATGACCTCAGGACGGCATTCCGGATGAACGAGCACTTCCGCGCCAGGATGAAGCGCTCTGGCGGCCTTCACCTCTGCAGGAGTGAAATGGTCATGCACATAGCAGTAGCCGTTCCAGGGAATGATCTTCTTGTCTGTATGGCGGGCGACGTATGCCGCCAGGTTTCTGTCCGGCACGAAGATGACCTCTTCTTGAGCCAATGAATTAACCACCTGCACTCCGTTAGCAGACGTACAGCAGATATCGCTCTTCGCCTTGATCTCGGCCGTCGAGTTCACATAGCAGACCACAGCCGCCCCGGGGTTCAGCGCCTTCAGATCCGCTAGCTGATCGGGCGTGATCATATGGGCCATGGGGCACCAGGCGCCCTTCTCAGGAATAACAACGCACTTATGCGGCGAAAGGATGGCAGCCGTCTCGGCCATGAAGTCCACACCGCAAAAGATGATGACCTCTGAGTCCAGGCGGGCTGCAGCTCGGGAGAGCTCCAGGGAGTCTCCTACCAGGTCCGCTACATCCTGAACTTCGGGCAGCTGGTAGTTGTGGGCCAGGATGGTCGCCCGGCGTTCCTTCTTCAAAGCTTTAATTTCTTCTATCATAGGAATCGAGAACGTCTCAAGGTCGGGGAAACTATTATTTCAATCTATTTAATAGATATACTTAATACTATTATCTCAATTAAACTTAGGTTGATTTAAGTTCATGATTTAGAAGAACCATTGGGTGGTCCCATGCGGGATTGTTGGTATTATCAGGAAACCGCAACTTTCTCGTTCATCCGCCTATGGCCGCAGGAAACAGGGCCACAACATCTCCCTCGGTGAGTATGGTTCGAACCGACTCCGAAGATGCGATGTTCTTGCCCCCCACAAAGATGTTCACATCCTCCCGCAATCCTGCTTCATCGAAAAGCTGAGTGCCCAAATTCGCTTTCAATGAACTGAGTGTGTTCAGCAGATCTTCGACTCTCGCTCCCTCCTCCAGCTCGACCTCCATCTCCTTTCCCAGGATATTTCGAAAACCGGCAAAAGACCTGACCTTAACCAACATTTGCGATCTCCTTCACTCGCTGCAGTGCCATCAATGCATCCTCCATCTTGAAGTCCCTTTTCTCCGCTGCCAGAAATTCGCGAAAGCGCTGCAGCTCCTTTTCCGGCACATGGGCTTTGGCTTCCGTCATCATTCGCTCGTAGGTTCTATCAGGAAAATAGAGGGATTCTGCACACCGAAAGAGCGTATCCCGGCAGGAAGTGATGATCGCTCCCTTTTGCCAGGCCAGATCCAGATTGAAGCGGATGTTCACCAGCGGCTCGGAACGCGGCTCCCAGGTGAATGGATCAAAAGTGAGAGCCACTTCATCATCCGATACCAGATGACCGCTTTTGTAAGCCTGGTAGATCAGTCCTATGCCCTCCATGCCGTAAACGTCCAGCTCGGAAGCGCGCAGTGCTCCCATGCTCGACGCCCCCAGGACTCTCGCTCCCGCCTCCAGAGCATAGAGAACCTCCTTATGAGCTACAGAGCACTCCTGGAAGAAGACGCCATCTATGAGCAGAATGATCCTGGCGCCCTCCCGGGCAGCGTTATAAAGGTCGCCGCGCTTGGCTGGAGGCCTGTAGTCTGCCTCCTGGATCTTCTCGGCCTTAGCCCTGACGAGGCTTGGCCCTAGAAAGACGACGATTTCTGGCATTCCGACACCTCTTGCCTACTCTTTCCGGGTCCACTCCTGCGACCTCCAGACCGGGCACAATTACCCTGACCACAGGAACGCCTATCTCCTCGCGTGTCAGGTCTACTACCACCACCTGATCAAGTCCTGCCTCTGCCAGCTTCTTCAGCATATATTTTATATCCAGCAGGAAGTCGTCGCTCTCGAAGGACTCAATCTCGGAGAAGCTCTTCTTCTCAGAGGCTTCAAACCAATGACGATTGATCCTTTTCGTCCTATCGTATCCGATTTGCTTGCGGAAATCGGCCAGGGTCGTATCCTCTCTCGCCCCATGAATCTGGGTAAGCCGGCTCTGCGCCACCTCGGTCAGAGCACGAAGCACTGCTATGCGCGCGCTGGTGTGCGTGCCCATGCCGGTGGTGAGAAGCGTAGGATCGCGCAGTCTCACATCATCGGCAACGGCAGCGCAGGTAGCGACACCAATATCGCTGGTGATATCTCTCAGATAGACGTCCACTTCTGCCGCGGCGAATTTGTCCAGGAGAAGCTTGGCCTGCTTGTCATCAACATCACTTATGAGCGGCCCCATGTTGCGCGTCGTTTCTACCAGGGCCCAGGCGTCTCTCTCGATGACCTCGGCCAGACCATGGAATATGGCCTCCTCGATCACATTGCCCGAGGCTAGGCCGCTGGTGTTGGTACGAAAGAGCCGTTGATAATCGGATGATAGGGGATGGAAGACGGCATTGGCCGGAACCTGCACCTCAACATCATTCATAATGTCCCATCCTGTAACCCAGGGTATCTCGGCATCCGCCTCTGCACCGGCAGGCAGGATCAGGTCGACAGGGTTCAGCGCCCCCGCGCCCAGGCTGGAATAGCGGCCTATTGTCAGGTCGCGGTCTCTCACCTCTGCGGAGTAGCGCTCCAGCCCCTCCATCATGGCCGAGACTCTGGCCTCTACAGGCGTCGCCCCTTTGCCGTTGTAGACGGAAATGGCTCCGCGATCGGCCATTGGTCGTATAGAGGAGAAGACTGGTATGCCGATTCGGTCCAGGTTGGTGATGTCTGCAACCCTTGTGATCCCGGCGGCAGGCATCTTGGCCTCAACCCGCTCTTGTGTCACCTCCGGCGGCAGTGCCCGGTGAGTATCATCTTTATACGTCTTTATGCAGGGCCCGAGTTTCATCGCCCGTCTCTAGCGCCGCAATGGAATATAAATCCTGTTCAACGTCATTCCTATTTTGGGTCACAGGAAGGGGAGACAGTCCTTCTTTCTGTAGGCCAGGGCCTGCGCCGTGGCCACCAGCCTCGCGTCCTGGCCCGTGATCCGGATCTCGCAAGCAGAGATCTTGCGGGAAAGGTTCGTCTCCCTGGCCTCCGCTTGCAGCGTCTCGCCGGGGAGCGCTGCGTTAAGGTAATTCACATTCACGCTCAAGGCCACAGCAACGGTGCCGTGCGAGTTGACTGCCAGCTCGAAGGCCGCATCCAGGAGCGAATAGATGGCAGCCCCGTGGATCATGCCGAACAGGTTGTTCATTCGCGAGGACGTCTGCATCTTCAAGAGAGCCCGTCCCTCCTCCAGCTCTACAATCTCTATTCCGAATATGCTGGCATAGGGCTCCTCCAGAAAGTGCTTCTCCAGAGCTGCTAAGCATTGGTCCATAAGAATCATTCCTCCCTCGGGACTATTCTCGAAACGGTTATATCTGCTCCGCCCGGATCTAGACGTAATATGCCAGGAGTCCCAGGCATCAGGCTGGAGCCGGTCTCGATAGAGGTGAGCGGTTCCGCGGTCTCCATCATCCTTACCCAGGGCGCTATTAATATCTGGTTTGGGAAAAAATTTGATAAGTCTCTTATTGCCAAGATTCTTCTGATAATTTCCAAAGTCGACTCAACGACAGAGCATGAAAAGGAGGTATTATGCCGGTTCGAGGAGATAAGCGAGTTCGAGAGCAACGGCTACATTCTCACCTCTTATGCCCGCAAGAAAGACAAGTACAGGGCCATATTCGTGGTTCCTTTCTCCAATTCCCGGGCTCTGGAGATGTTCATGGAATCTATCGCCCTCGAGACTGAGAAAGAGGATGCTAAGATCACACTTTACTGGAGGGGGGGCAGGGTGAGGATGAACATAATCAAGGAGGAGCTGGGCGGGCTCAACTGCTTCAGCGTCCTCAATGTGGTTTATAAGGATGAGCAGAATAAGGATCAGCAGAATAGGGATGGTCAGACGGGAAACGAGATGCGTAGGGGGGAGCCATGAGATTTGCAAGCTGCACCGAGAAGATTGAAGTTTCAGCCATCAGGAAATGTTTTGAGGGAGCCAGACCCGGGTCTGTTAATTTGGGGCTGGGTCAGCCGGACTTCGACACGCCCGCGCACATAAAGAATGCGGCCATTGAGGCCATCCGAAGAGGCCAGTGCGGATACACGCCCAATTGTGGTGTGCCGGAGCTGCGAGACGCTCTGGCGGAAAAGTTTCGCTCCGAGAATCGGATGGAGTATGCACCGGAAGAGATCATGGTGACCAGTGGTGCCAGCGAGGCTCTCTTTCTGGTCATTGCCGCGCTGGTCGACAGAGGCGAGGAGGTACTGGTCGGCGATCCGAGCTTCCTCTCCTATGCGGAGCTGACCAAGCTTATGGGCGGCAAGCCCGTGAATGTTCCCCTGGACGAGAACCTCCGGCTCGCGCCTGAGGCGATAGAAGAGCGAATAACGGAGAGGACCCGTCTGATAATTGTCAACTCGCCCTCCAATCCCACCGGATCGGTGCAAACAGCAGAGCAGATGCGTGCCATTGCCGAGATAGCCGAGGACAAAGATATTGTTGTCCTCTCAGACGAGGTCTATGAGCACTTCATCTACCGGGGAGAGCACATCAGCCCGGGAAGGTTCTCGGACAATGTGATCACCGTTAACGCCGTCTCCAAGACCTATGCCATGACCGGCTGGAGGCTGGGCTATCTGGGGGCGAAAGGATGTGCACTGGAGCAGCTCCTCAAGATTCATCAGTATGTTCAGGCCTGCGCCAGCTCCATCTCTCAGGCGGCAGCTCTGGCGGCCATCACCGGGCCTCAGGACTGCGTATTCCTGATGCGGGATGAATTCCGGAGCCGCAGGGATCTTCTGGTGGCGGGCTTCCGGGAGATGGGCGTCGATCTGATTGAGCCGGAGGGCGCTTTCTATCTCTTCCCAAAGGTGGGAGATGGAGACGCCGTCGCTGCCAAACTGGGAAAAGCGGGTGTCATCACTGTCCCGGGTTCGGCCTTCGGACCGGGCGGAAGTGAGCACATCAGGATATCTTATGCTGCCGCGCGCTCTCAACTTGAGGAAGCGATGCGGCGCATGAAAGATATTCTTTAAATAGGAGAGTTGCATTCGTCGTCAGGAGTGATGAAATGAAGGAGCAGGTTGAGGTCAGAGAGCTGAAAGAAGGAAGATACGTTATCATCGATGAAGAGCCATGCATAATCAGGAGCATATCCCACTCCAAGCCGGGCAAGCACGGTTCGGCCAAGGCCAGGGTGGATGCCATTGGTATCTTTGATAACCAGAAAAAGTCAATCGTTCAGCCAGTTACCACAAAGATCTATGTGCCAAACGTGGAGCGCAAGACTGGTCAGGTTCTATCCATCGGCGGCACTTCCGTGCAGCTTATGGACCTGGGCACCTATGCGACAATCGATGTCCCCATAACCGATGATCAGAAGCCAAAGATTGAGGAAGGAAAAGAGGTTTCCTACCTGTCGGTGATGGGCAGGACCAAGCTGGATATCCGCTAGGGAACTCTCCCAATATCGTTTCTCATTTTCCAGAAGCGCGGCTTTGCTGGCGCTTCTTCTGGAATTGTGTGATGCGGAATGTGCAATAGTAGGTTTGCTCTTCGCCTCCACCGCTTCTTTTCGATTCGATCCGGATCGCGAGACGGACCCGATGTCATCCGTTTGCCTCTCTTAGCTTTGAGAGCTACGAATACGATTTTGATGTGGATCTTGGTTCCGCCAGAGCTCTATTGGCGATCCGGCTTCGCCTCTGGGCCCAGCCGTTCCCGGATTATTCGCCCCGTCTCCGCTGGCGCTGGCAGGAGGCCCGCGATCTCCTGGGCGATCTCATCCGGTCCGCCAAGTTCGGGCGACACCCAAAGGCGACGCATGCAAAAGGACCTGGCTCCATCCAGACAGTGTCACTCTCGATTATCTGCAGCTTAACCGCCGTCGATCGGCCGGCTGCGGCCTTGAGCGGCGCCCAGCAGCAGCGCGGGAGGCCCGCAGGCCGACTCGCGGAACCCCGGAAGATTGTACGAACGTTGTCCCTGTAAGCGTCAGATAGATCACTTTCGCAATTATAAAATCGGTTCTATTCGTATGAACAATCGTCCCACAACTTCTTCTGGGTCCCGCGCGGTGAGACGCGCTGGGGTGACGGGCCCCACTCACGGCCGTGGCGGCCCCCCTGACCCCGCGGCCGCGGGGAACAATTTATGAAGCTTTGCCCTTTTTCCTCAGATGTTTTTAGAGAGCACCAGATTGAGTGCATATCCGAACAGCTATTGAAACTGAAATGCATACAAATCTACTTCTCAAATCGATTGATCTAGATTAACCTCATCAAGCCGGGCTCTGACCTCGTCACATGGCAAGCGACTTCCGCATCTCAACATGAGCTTAAGTGAAGTAGCTCTATCCCTTTTGTTTATGATCCCGTGGCCCACTATCAGATCTAGCAGCCAAATTACTCCGTGAACCCTCACGCCTTTGTTCTCAGCGGCATCCCGCAGACTCGCGTCTCCCGTCAGAAGCACTGCATCAAAATCTTTGGCCAAAACTAGGGCGAATAAGTCTTCACGTGACGGGCGGGCATAGCGCTCCGCAAAATCCAAGACCATGAGAACCTGTGATCCAGATAGTTCCTGCATCCGTAGACCAGAACTCACGAGCAGATCTCCATCTGGCACCTGTAGCTCTTCGATTATCACATCCGGAGCGACAAGTTCGAGAGGCAGCTCAAACGCATTTTCTGCGAGGCCCCCACGATAGAGGTCGATCCAGATGTTCGCATCAGTTACACACAGCAGCGAGCCAGCCCCCGTGCTCTTCTGCGGCCTCGGAAAAGAACTGCTGCAAAGGTTTGCCGAGCAGCTCAGTTGCACGCTTTTCTGATATAATCCCCTCTGCCAGAGCTCCCATCACCAAACGATCGAATCGCATAGGCCTCTCTGATGGCAAGGATTCTCCAGGCTCGTTTAAATGCCATCCCATCGACCTGAATTTCTTAAATATTGCTGTTGCTCTTTCTTCAGGGAGAATTCCCAGATCTCTTGCCCGGTAGATCCATGCCTGCATGCTAAGACCGTATTTGTCTTTAAGGATGTGCAGTTCATAATCTCCAAGAGTTTGCCTTTTATCGCGCAGCTCAAATTGTGCGATAGCCTCCGGGACCAAAAATGCCCCTGCAAAACGATATGCCGCCTTCTCAGGATCCAGGTTGCCTGAAGGTTCAAGCATCAAATGCCCTAGCTCACGCGCTAAACTGAATCGCTGTCGATCTCCTGGCATATTATCACCTGTAATAATGACAACGATCTTTCCATCATTCTCGGCATTGAAGGTGCAGGCATTAAAATCATTATCCGTTTCGATAAATCCCACCTTTATGCCCTTATCCTCCAACAAGCCGATTAGATTCTCGATGGAATCCAATCCAAGATCCCATGCACGACGAAGATCCACAGCAGCCTGCTCAACTTCCGCCATGGAGCTGATCTTGCAGGGGAACCCTTCCGGGTATTTGAATCTAAATTCGTCTTTATCGGTGCTGAGGATACCCTCAATCTCAAGGTACTTCTCAAGCCAGTCAAGGATTTTGGCGAGTATTGCGGTTTCAGCTTTTCGAGGCAGAGAGCAATGTTCGCGATAAATGGGAGTGATCTTTGTTACTCTTTTAGGTCGCACGAAGAACTCGATACCAATGCCAAGAGCCTTAGAAAGCCGGATTAGAACACCTGAGCCTGGCACATCCAGATCGCGTTCGTATTTGGAAATAGCCTGAGCGCTTACGCCTGCACCTTTGGCCAGCTCACGTTGATTCAGGCCACGCATATGCCTCGCCTGTTTAATACGCTCACCAATGCTCATAGCCAATACCTCCGGTTTACATTCTGTGATATATCTACTATTTTGTAAACCAAAAAGGTTTCGGTCCAAAAGGTATTCGTCATTCATTCTAGACCTAAAAATTATTCCACCACTTCTTCCGGGTCCCGCGCGGTGAGACGCGCTGGGGTGACGGGACCCACTCACGGCCGTGGCGGCCCCCCTGACCCCGCGGCCGCGGGGAACAATATATGGAGCTTTGCCCTTTTACCCTCAGATGTTTTTAGAGGGCACCAGAATGAGTGCATATCCGAACAGCTCACATGCCATCTCGGACCTGGAGCTTGATTATGAGCTGGTATGCAAGATCATGGATGATCTGGAGTTGGAAGGCCAAATGGAGATCTCGCTGTGAAGGGCTCTGAGGTCGGCGACTCCATCCATGGTCACAGGATCATAGCCAGAGGCCAGAAAGGTGAGCGATCCTGTGGTCATAGTCAAGTGCGGCAGGCATAAGGCGCAGAGGATAGTTCTGACGGAGAATGCCCTGGCCATAATCGATAGAAAGGGCCGATGGTGCAGGCAGGGATGACCTTTCTGTTTAGGGAAAAATGATGGAAATGTCATATCAAGGATGCAAATCTTGAATATATTGCGCTACCGAACCTGGGAATAGACTTAAGGCTAGCGGTTAGGCATTACTGGTACTGTCGATGAAATTCAATTTTGCCATCTGTAATGCTTACTAATCTTCAGCCACGCTCATGGTGCGAGAACGATAAACCAGAAACTAAAAGAGCAGCTGGCCGGCCTCTTCGAAATGGTTCGACTGTTGGCTTCATTATATTTGGGTTTGACCCAAAGGCTTTTCGTAAGTAAGAAGAATTGAACTTGTGAGGGATATCTTGACCAAAAGAAAAGTTGTCTTAGGATTAGCACTATTGATGTGGATTCTAATCCCATTCGGGATTGCATCTTCCAAAGACATAACATATGATGAGACTATCACGGGAAATACAAATGCGAGGGATCTGATTGTTGATCAGAAGACCTCTAACTTCAATGAGTCCACCTATAATTTCATTAAAGATATTGGTGATGCTAAAGGCGTTGAAGTCATTAAAGTTCATTTCAAAAATGCATTTCGAGGAGCTGATTCAAACTTAGCGATTATAGATCGAGTTTGGCAAGTATCGGATACCAATTCCTCTCAGGTGATCATCAACTATTCTCATGAGGTGATGACCACTAGGGTCGTGCCTCTGAAGCTAGGAGAAGGATATGAGTTGGCCATCAAGTCCATTGACATCGATGGAAAGAGGGTTTATTTAGAGCTATCCAAAAGCGGAAATGTTATAGATTCTGCGATGATCGTACCACCTAACGTGGTAGAAGACACGTATACTTACATAAAAGATTTGGATTATTCAAAAGATGTCAAAGTCATCCAGGTTCATTTCAAAAATGCATTTCGAGGAGCCGACCAGAACTTGGCTACTGTAGATCGAGTTTGGCAAGTATCGGATACCAATTCTTCTCAGCTAATCAATAATAATTCCGATAGATTAACCCTAACCAGCGGCACACCACTGAAACTAGGTGAAGGGTATGATTTAGCCCTCAAATCTATAGATATCGATGGAGATAACGTATATTTGGAATTATCCAAGAAAGGAAAGGTAGTTGACGCTACCGTGATCATACTAGCTAATGCGATAGAAGACACTTATACTTACATAAAAGATTTGGATCATTCAGGGGATGTCGAAGTCATCAAAGTTCATTTCAAAAATGCATTTCGGGGAGCCGATCAGAATTCGGCTACGATAGATCGAGTTTTGCAAGTATCGGATACTAATTCTTCTCAGGTAATCAACAACAGTTCGGAAACATTAACCCTGACTAGCGGCACACCTCTGGCGCTAGAAGATGGATATGAATTAACCCTCAGATCCATTGATATTGATGGAAATAAGGTATATGTGGTACTATCCAAGAAAGGAAAAGTAGTCGACTCTGCCGTAATCATACTACCCGCCCCTGTCCTGTTCAATAATGGTCTCTCCTTCTATCACCAGGGCAAATACGTTGAAGCGATCAGTGCTTTTGATGAAGCCATCGAGATCGACCCGCAATATGCAGCAGCCTTGTGCTACAAAAGTTTTGCTCTCGATGAGCTAGGCAAACATGATGAAGCCACAAGTGCTTACGACAAAGCTATCGAAATTGATTCGCAATATGTAGCAGCCGCATGGGAAAACAAAGGCAATGATCTCGAACAATCGAAACGATATGATGATGCTTTGGAGGCTTACAGACGAGCAATTGATATCGATCCAAAAGACGCACGTACCTGGTTTGGTAAGGGTTATGTGCTGAGTAAACAAGGGGAGCTGAATGAATCTATGAAGGCATATAATAAGGCCATCGAGATCGATCCTGAATATGCAATGGCCTGGAACAACAAAGCTTCCAATTTTCTGGATTTAGGTATCAACGATGATGCCCTCAAAGCTTCCGAAAAGGCCATCGGGATTGATTCTGGACTTGCTATTGCTTGGAGAAACAAAGGCAATGCCCTTGATGGCTTGGCCAGGTACGACGAAGCCATTCAATCATACAATAAAGCAAGCAGTATAGACCAAACATATAGCGTTAGCATGATAGATATGGGCAATTCCCACTACAATGCAGGTGAATACGTCGCTGCGATACGGTACTATGATGAGGCCATCAAGAAAGATTCAAAAGATAAATGTGCATGGTATAACAAAGCCGATGCTCTTAGGATGTTGCACCGCAATTCTGAGGCAGAATCAGCCTATGCCAAAGCACGAGAACTGGGATACAGCGGAACCATGACACTAATGGAAATGACAACAAAATAAAAGTGCGGTGCATGTAAGACTGCAACAAATTCCTTTTTTTCAATGATTAATATGCCTCATCTCCATTTCAGATAAAAGCCGCAAAATCGAAACCGCTTCGCTATTTCTCCGCCCTTAGCTCCCCCAGCGCCCTCTCGACCCGCCCCCTTCTCTCCTTCAACCGCTTTTCCCCTGCCGCTATCCGCTCCAGCCTCTCCTCTATCATCCGCCCGGTCTCAGCAGGCGCGGGCCCGCCCGTGTTCGCCCGCAGGGCCACGTTGCTACGCGGGTCCAGTGCCCTCTGCAGATCGTTCTCGGAAAAGCCGCGCTCGCTGGCCCGGAAGCCCGCCAACTCCCGGGCGATTTCATCCAGCTGGGCCATGCACGGCCTTCCTCCTGAGGCCGTAATCCTGCCCACGATGCGGTGCGCTGTGCGAAAAGGCATGCCGGTGATGCGTACCAGAGAGTCAGCGAGCTCTGTGGCCGTGGAGAAGCCAGGCGCCCGATACCTGGTGGAAAAAGAATTGAAGATGGGATGTCTATCCGTACCATCCCGTTTTATGATTTATTCATGCAAATCTATTTGACAAATTTGCTTATCGTGTCGCGCGCAGTCGCGGCATCGGAGAAATAACGTTTTCGTGATGCAACCTCCGTTCTCACAAATTCCTGCCATCTCACGAGGTCGTCCTTCGGCGCATCATCAAGAATTTTTTCCATTATTTTATCTATTTGCTGCTGCCCGGGAGGAAGGTTGTACATGAAATCGAGCGGATCGTTATTGTGGTTGAGGCCAAAGGTGTGCCCAAGTTCATGGACTATTACATTAGAGTAGTAATAGAGGTCACGAGCTTTATTTGCCTCGACACTATTATCGTATGCCCTTGTAAACACATCATTTTCGGCCCAATTATCGGGCGGAGCCTTTATCAAAATAGGACTACGCAGAGGGTCAGCAGGTGCCAGTCCAGCGGTATAACCCCATACATCTGGATTCGATAAGTTGCTTATCGTATTTGCCACGACATTGTCTGCCGCCGCGGAACTCCCTCCCGGCGGAGTTTCCCATAATTCTCTGACAGCGCTTTCCGCCAGTTTCTGGTCGTCCGCATCAAACCGGGAGGATAATATGGTTATCTGAATATTTCCCTCAATCTTGAGTTCCTCCTTGAGGAATGACCCAAATTGCGTATCCACGGTTATGCCGATTCCTGCGTAAATGTCTGTGACCTCCGCAAGGATGGAGGAATCAAGGGGTTGAGCAAGGTCATCAATGCGCACATATACGGTCATTTTAATTTGTCTCCTGATGAAGGCTAAAATGATGTGTTTTTAGTAGTACAGTGACATTCATTGCTTATATAAATTTCGTGGGTCTTGAAATTATTTTGCGTCCGTGCTGATTTTATGGAGTTTGAATTATTCATACAATTTTTACAGCTCGAACAATCTGGGGAAGAATCGAAAAACCTATTCGATTGTTTAATATATATAATATTGATACAATAATATGAAGTATGATGACACACTCGTAGACGTCTCTATCTTACACGAATATGGTGAAGAGTGGAAAAAGTAGAGTCGAGTGGCGATAGGCTGCTGGCATTGGCAAGATCGAAACGGTTTATCTATTTCACCGCCCGCAGCTCCTCCAGAGCCCTCTCGACCCGACTTCGCCTCCCGGCCAGCCGCACTTCTCCCGTCGCTATCCTCTCCAGCCTCTCCTCGATCATCCGCCCCGTCTCCGCAGGCGCAGGCCCGCCCGTGTTCGCACGCAGGGCTACATTGCTCCGCGGGTCCAGTGCCCTCTGCAGATCGGCGTCGGAAAAGCCGCGTTCGCTGGCCCGGAATCCTGCAATCTCCAGAGCTATCTCATCCAGCTCGGTCAGCGTTGGGCTCTCGCCCGAGGCCGCGATCCTGCCCACAACGCGGTGCGCTGTGCGAAAAGGCATCCCAGTGATGCGCACCAGAGAGTCAGCGAGCTCTGTGGCCGTGGAAAATCCGGCGCCGGAACTCTTCTCCATCCTCTCCTGGTTGAACTTAAGCGAGGAGACGCAGCCATCCAGGATGCGCACCGTGCTGCGGGCCCAGTCCAGGCTTCGCCAGAGGTGAGGCGTGACCTCCTGCAGGTCGCGGTTGTAGCTAAGGGGCAGGCCCTTGCAGATGGAGAGCGCCGCCATGAGGCTTCCTATGACAGAGCCCGTCTTGCCCCGGGCCAGCTCCGCCGTATCCGGGTTCTTCTTCTGGGGCATGATGGAGCTGGTGGAGGCATAGAGGTTGTCCAGCTCCAGATAGCCAAACTCGGACGTGGACCAGAGGATCAGCTCCTCTGCCAGGCGGCTGAGGTTGACCATCATAATGGAGAGGTCTGCCAGGACCTCCAGGATAAAATCGCGCGTGGAGACAGCGTCCATGCTGTTCTCCACCAGACCGTCGAAGCCCAATAGGTGACAGGTCCTCATCCTATCAATCGCAAAGCCCGTGGAGGCGAAGGCCGCTGCCCCCAGCGGGCTGAGATTCACTCTGGCATAGGCGTCTTCCATTCTGGCCAGATCGCGTGCTGCCGCGTCGGCATGCGCCAGCAGATGGTGCGCCAGCGTTGTCGGCTGAGCGTGCTGGGTGTGGGTGAATCCGGGGATGATGGTCTCTTTATGCTCTGCCGCCAGGCGGACCAGCGTCTGCACAAATGAGAGCTGCTCTGTCATCAGATCCAGCATCTCTGCTCGCAGAGCCAGGCGAATGCAGGTGGCCACCTCATCGTTGCGGGAGCGACCTGTGTGCATCCTGCCGCCTTCGGGACCGACTCTTGCCAGGACGCCCGCCTCAATGGCCTCATGCACATCCTCGCCTGCGCCCGACGCGGCATCCGTCGCCCCGATCTCATCCAGGGCGGCCATGATCTGTGAGCAGACCTCGCTTGAGATCAAACCCTGCTCCTTCAGCATCACCAGGTGGGACCTGTCCACCAGCAGATCCGCTGCGAAGATTCTCCTGTCCGCCTCCCGGCTGGAGAGGAAATCCAGAACATCCCCGGAGATCTCTCCCAAACGCTGGTCTCGAAACATATCAGATCATATCAGGTCGTATAATTGGCGTTTACATTCACATACTCGTGCGTCAGGTCGCAGCCAAAGCCGCGCGCGCCGGCATTGCCCAGGCCGAGGTCGATGTTGATGATAATAGAGTCCCCTCGCATGATCTCCCTGGCCTGATCCAGGACGCCGTCCACGATGTGGCCCTTCTCCACCAGCGAGACCTTCAGGCTGGAGCCCGCTGGGCTCTCTCCTTCCAGTCCCAATGTGATCTTCTCCGGGTCCATCTCTGCGCCCGAGTATCCCACAGCGCAGATGATCCTGCCCCAATTGGGATCGGCACCGTAAACAGCGGTCTTGACCAGACTGCTGCGGGCCACGGCCTTGGCTGCCAGCCGGGCATCCAATTCGCTCCGGGCTCCAGTGACCACTGTCTCGAAATACTTGCTGGCTCCTTCGCCGTCCCTTGCCATCTGGCGCGCCAGATCTACGCAGACAAACCGCAAAGCTTCCCGGAAATCCTCCACAATGCCTTTGGCTTTTCCAGTTGCCGTGAGGAGCACGGTGTCGTTGGTGCTGGTGTCGCCATCCACGGTCAGCATGTTGAAGCTCTCTTTAACGGCATCTTTCAGGCTGTCCTGCAGGACCTGCGCCGGAAAATCAGCGTCTGTGTAAAGAAAACAGAGCATGGTGGCCATGTTTGGCTCGATCATGCCTGAGCCTTTGACAATACCTGCAACTCGCATGCCCCGATGCTCTATGGCCACTTCTTTAGTTCGAGTGTCCGTGGTCATGATGGCCCTCTCCGCCTCCAGGCTTGCCTCGCCATCGCTTCGCAGGTGCGTTTTTGCCTCATCGAAGAGCCGGGCGATGATCTCCATGTCCATGTACCTGCCGATGACGCCAGTGGAGGCCACTGCGATCTTTTTCTCATCCGTCTTCAGAAAGCCGGCCAGAAGTTGAGTCATGGCCAGGGCATCCTCTCTGCCCCGCGGGCCAGTATAGGCATTGGCACAGCCGCTGTTGGCGATGACGCCATCCAGATGGCCGCCAGCCAGGTGCTCAGCCGTGATATCCAGCGGTGCCGCTCTGACTTTGTTGGTGGTGAACATGCCGGCTGCGGCTCCGGAGGCCTCGATCAGGGTCAAACCGTACTTTCCCTGACGAACGCCTGCTGCTCGCACACCAGCTACCGCACAGATGCCGCCATCAATTCTCTGCATGCTGCATCCCAAGACCCGAGATGATATCGCCTCGGGTAACTATGCCCACCAGTCGGCCGTCCTCGACAACCGGCAGACGGTTGATCCGGTGGCGGGTCATGATGCTCGCCGCCTCCTCGACAGAGTCGTCCGGTCCTACCTCATGCAGATTCCGGCTCATCACGTCGCTAACGCTCTTCGTGTGGACATCTTTAAGACTCGCTTGCATCCGCTCCCACTTCACCAGATCGCGGAAAGGAATCTCAAAGACCTCGAAGGGGCTGGGCAGCCACAGACCGCCTTCCTCCTTATCCTCTACAGACAAGAGCCGCAAGAGGTCCGACTCCGATACAATTCCCACCAGCTTCTCTCCATCCAGAACCGGCAAGCCGCTGATCTTATTCTCCCGCAGCAGGCGAGCCGCTTCGCTTACGTTCGCTTCTGCCGAAACGGTGATGGGCATAACATTCATGACATCTCTGACTTTCATTATCTTCACCTTTGCTCAGGGCGCCATTCCCGGGAACCAGAGACCCGTCTTCTGGTCCAGGCCCGCCATGAGGTTCATGTTCTGGATGGCCTGGCCTGATGCACCTTTCACCAGGTTGTCTATGGCCGAGATGACCACCAGCCTGTCGCTATCCTTCTCCGGCTCAAAGCTTATGTCGCAGAAGTTGGAGCCCCGTACAGAACTGAGCCTCGGAATACTGTCTGCCATACGAACGAAAGGAGCATTCTTGTAGAAATCACGATAGATCTGGGCCACTTTGCTCTTATCCTGGAGAGTCTCCACTGCATCCTCTCTGGCAAAGACGTGGGCCGTGGTGAGGATGCCCCGCACCGACGGGATGACGTGGGGAGTGAAGTTTACACGGATGCCTGGTGAAAGGCGTTCCAGCTCCTGCTTGATCTCTGGAACGTGTCTATGCGTGGTTAGCTTGTAGGGTATCACATTTTGCGCCATATTGGGGTAGTGGCTGGTCTCGGTCGGATCGATTCCTGCGCCGGAGATGCCGGACTTGGAGTCGTAGACCACCCGGTCCACCAGCCCGGCTTTGGCCAGCGGGGCGACGGCCAGAGTGGCGCCGGTGGGGTAGCAACCCGGATTGCCTACCAGCTTTGCCTTCGCCACCTCGGGATGGAGTTCAGTCAGGCCGAAGACGGCTTCCCTCGGAGCGCGGTGTTTCATGCCGTAGGTCTTTTCAAAGACATCCACTGGCAAACGGTAATCGGAGGAGAGGTCAATGACCCTGGCGCCCGCATCCAGGAGCTCCGGCACCCAGTCCATGGCTGTGCCGTGGGGAACGCCTGTGAAAACGATATCGCAGCGCTCGGCCGCTTCTTTGGCGCTCAGTGCTTCGAAGTTCAGGGAATAAATGCTCTTCAGATGAGGATGAACCAGGCTCACGGGCTTTCCCGAGAGCTTTCGGGAAGTGACCGCGGTTACCTTTGCTTCGGGATGGTTTGCGAGGAGACGCAAGAGCTCCCCACCGGTGTAGCCCGATCCACCGACAATTCCTACATCTATCATAATATTCCTGATGAGCTAATGATATAAAATCACCACGCCTCAGCAGCGAAATGAATTGAAGAGGTCGTAGAGGGACAGGGCATCGCTCTCAATCCTCTCTTTCTGCTCAAGGCGATCCCGCCATCGTTTCGGTATCCAGGAGGCTCCGCACGCTGCGCCGAAGAGGGAGCCGGCGATGGAGGCGATGGAGTCCGTATCGCCTCCGCTGCTGGCGGCCATTATCAGCGCATCTTCCGGCTCGAATTTCAGGAAGCAGTAAAAGGCCGCGGGAACGGTCTCCGATGCCAGGGGTGAGTTTCTGATCAGACCCAGGGCCTCCTCGGGCCGCAGATCCAGGAGAGTTCCGACCCAGAGAAGCCTTTCCGCAAGTTCGACGTCCACCCGGCTGGCCTGGGAAGCAGCATTCCTCAAGATCATCAGTTTTGGAAAGCCCATCAGACTGAGGGCAACGCCAGCCGCCACAGCGATGGCTCCGGCTCGGGCGGGAGCGCTACAATGGGTGGGCAAACTCTGCAGGTCGGCGTAGCTTTTCACGATGTTCAGGTCAAAATTGTATAGAAGCCCGATGGGAGCGGCACGCATGGCTGCGCCGCAGGTTGGGATCGTGTGGCCTGCCTCCTGCCAGGGAGTTCCAGCAATCATGCTTTCCACTGCGGAGCGGGTGGCAAAGCCCACGCCCCGGTTTAGCCGCTCGTCCATTGTCCAGGCCGTCCCCCAGGCGATGAGCTTGTCTGCAAACCGATCCGGTGAGAATCCAAAGGACTCAATGAGTGACTCGGCCAGAATTAGAGTCTCTTCTGTATCGTCCGTGAATTGCCCTGCCAGAAGGCCAGTATGAAAGTGGCCGGCGGGTGCCTGCATCATATCTCGAACCTGGCCGAAAAGGGATTTGATCTCATACAGAGTGTAGCCTTCCGTAGGCATTCCCAGGGCATCTCCCGCGGCCGCGCCAAGGAGACAGCCGCGAAAGCGATCCAGCATATCCATGATCGCTGTGAGACGTGCATGGAACTAATAATCATCGGAAGAGATTGCCAGAGGAGTACCGTCTTCACAGTTCGGGAACCATAAATTGACAAAGGATTATTGCCCTCTTTGCCTCAAATGTCATCCGTGGACTCCAATCTTAATGCCTGGGAAAGGGATTACAGCATTCGTGGCCGTCTTTGGGGTGGAGGCGTGCGGGGCATACCTCATTTGTCTGACGGCACATCGGTTCTGGAACTGGGCTGCGGCGATGGGAAAACGCTGGCAGGAATGCCCTGCAGCTGGAAAATTGCCGCTCTGGACGTATCCCCCCAGGCACTCAGGCTGACCAGAAGGATGCTGCCTGATATCAGATTGATCCTGGCCGACGCCGCACTTCTGCCATTTCGGGAAGAGAGCTTTGACGCCGTCTTCGCTTTTCACGTCACAGGCCACCTACGCCTGCAGGGGCGCGAAGCCCTCGCTCGCGAGGTTGCCCGCGTGCTCGTTCCTGGCGGGAAGCTATTCTTCAGGGATTTCGGGACGGAGGACATGCGCATGGGTCAGGGTGAGGCGGTGGAGGAGAGCACATACCTGAGAGGGGCCGGCATCCTCACCCATTACTTCACGGAAGTGGAGGCGGAGTTGCTCTTTTGCGACCTTTTGCCGATCTCGGTCGGCACGCACCGCTGGAAGCTTCGAGTGAAAGGAAAGGAAATGGCTCGTGCTGAGGTGGAGGCGGTATTCCAGAAAGACCGATCTCATGAGGTCTTATGAGCCAGCGCCTCGACCAGACCCGGCACCTGATCAGCTCCCACCGGTATTGTGATGCTGGAGCCGTTAAGGTCACGGCCGAAGGGCTCATATCTCCCGCCCAAATGCATCGACAAGAATGCCTCCGTGAGCGCGTAAAAGGACATCCCGTTCCCTGGCCTGACGAAACCATGGCCTTCATCCGGGTAGAGGGCATAGGTTACTGGAATCTTTTTCTCCTGCATGGCCTGGACGATCTGACTTGACTCGTTCTTATTTACCCTGGGATCGTTTGCTCCCTGAGCGATCAATATCGGCCTCTGAATACTATCTACATATAGGAGCGGGGAACGCTCTCGAAGCAAAATCCTTCCTCCTTCCGTTCTTAAATCCCCTATCCTTTTGAACTTCATCTCAATATCCGGCTTCCAGTAAGGCGGGATGGTGAGGAGAAACGATGTCAGATTGGCGGGGCCGCAATATTCAACTCCGCAGGCGAATATCTTTGGAGTAAAGGTCATGCCGGCCAATGTGGCATAACCTCCATAGCTTCCTCCCATTATGGCTATCCTCGCCGGGTCTGCAATTCCTTTCTCTATCGACCAGTTGACAGCGTCCAGCAGATCGTACTGCATCTTTCTGCCCCACTCCCGGTCGCCCGCATTTGTAAAGCTCTTCCCGAATCCGGTGGAGCCTCTGAAGTTAACGCTGAGCACTGCATATCCGCGGTTGGACAGAAGCTGATGCAGGGCATCAAATCCCCACATATCCCTCTCCCACGGGCCGCCATGAACGAGAAGAACTGTTGCAAGCGGCTTTTCGGGCAAACCATCCTTATCCTTATCAGCCCATACGGGCAAGGTGTAGTAGCTGACGAGGTCCAGGCCGTCGCGGGACTTTATCGTTATACAGTTCATTCTCGAAAGGGTCCGATTCTCCAGGCCTCTGTCCGCGCTGAACAGGTACAACGCACTCCTGGCGTTCCGGTCGTAGATGTAGTACCTGGCGGGACCATTATCACTGATGAATACGACGATCCAGCGGCTATCATCAAGAGTGCGGGAGGTCACAGCCATATCCTCCTCGGCGATCTTGCCGAGATAATCGATATCCGGCTTGATCGTTTCATCCAGGACCTTCCAATTATGGCGGTAATAGTTGAAATCCACCGCCTGGATGGTCATCTCAGTTGGGTGAACCATAATCATGCCAGCGTCTGCCTTAGGGTCAACAGCTAGAACTCTGGTCTCATTTGTTGCCAGGTTCATGGATTCTATTGCTGCCGTATTCCTCCCCCGGCTCTCAGACGTGTAGAGGATGTCACCGGTCTTATCGAATCCTATGGGATATGTAGTGGCGCTGTCTATGTAATTGATCTTCATGAACTGTTCCCATGAGCCGTTGCCGGCAGGCTTGAGGTAGTATACATCTCCGCTGGATGTCACGTTAGCTGCAAGACGAACTTTTAGATCATCATCGATAACGAATCTCGCAAACCTATTGTCATTCTTCAGGACAAGACGCCTCTCTCCTGTCGTGATGTTGACACGGTATATATCATGGTACTCGGAATTTCTATCATTCAGGCCTATCAGGAGTTCCTGAGGGAACTTGTTGCTGACTCCTTCTATTTTCGCACTGACGTTTTTGTAGGGTGTGAGGTCCAACTTCACACCAGTTATTATATTGACGGCGTAAATGTGCCAGTTCTCGTCGCCAAATGTGTCCTGTCTGTAAACGATAGAATGATTGGTATAAGCCCAGAAGTAGCTCTCAACACCGCGAATTGTCTCATTAGTGATAGATCTGTCGTCGGATATATTGTCCACTGGAGCCATCCGGACGTTGAAGACTCCACTCAAAGCCGTCAAATAGCTGATCCATTTTCCATCCGGACTGATAAGAACGCTGATTCTCTCAGGGTTGCCGAAGATAACGTGACGCGGAATAATCTCTGTGGAATTCTCAAATTGAGTCTGCAATTGCTGCGAGTCAGCTAAGGAAAAGCAGGCGAAGGATATCACCAATAATATAGACAGAATATATGCCCATTTAGCCATAAACCACTCCAATCATTGGAAAAATTACTATTGAATTCCTATTCTCGTTGTTTACCACGTTCTTTAATTACCCATGCAGTAAAGATGACCACGCCGACAAATAATAACAACCCAATGCCTAGAGTTGCATATGGGTACCTTCTATCATTTTCTCTGGTGGATGTGGAAATTGTTTGGTTAGACATAGACGGTTGATTTTCCAGTACTTCCGTTTCTTGTTTATCATGGATTGGAGCTGACTCTGGAATAATTGAAGCATTCACGACAACTGTATTTAGAGGAACCTGTACTTCATGGTATTCTCCAGGTTTTGCGTATTCGTATCTCACATTTTCGTCCATTCGTTCCTTGCTTACGAAATTTATTCCATCCCTTGTGTATGCCGTCTTGGTATCCATTCCATAAGCCGGTGCACAAAGTAATACCAGTAGGATGAATAGGCTAATAATCGCGCCAGTTTCTTTCAAGATACAACCCATGATATCCCTTCCACTCCTCCAAACCTCATACGGCAAAGATCCATAAATATTTTCTCCAGGCGGTCGCAAATGGTCCTGGCCAATGCACCGGAGGTGACAAAATTCCCGGCAGAGATGAAAAGAATAAATAAAGCAAAAGCATCCGATATAATGGTTCTTATAATGGATCTAAAAGCCCTGAAGATCGTCAACCCTTTGGCCGTGAGCATAGCCATCCGGCACATCATCTCAAGAAGACGCCAGACGCTTCTCTCTGTTCTGGCTGTCGCCCTGGCTGTGAGCATCTCGGTGATCTTTACATCTCTTGTCAACGGCCAGCAGCAGATTCTCACCGGCCTGGTAGAAGAGAAACTCCCGCATGTCACAGTCGAACCGAAACAGGGCGATGACTTCATTCACCTGTACAAGAGCCTTCTGGATCGGATCGCCTCCCTCCCCGGCATCAAGTCCTATGCGGCATCGCTATCGACCGCGGCCACCCTATCTCGCAAGGATAAGACAAAAAACGCCCTGTTAAAGGGATCAAACCCTATCGATATAGACAGGATCTACAAAATCGATGATGCGATGATTCAGGGCGATTTTGGCAGCATTCAGCAGGCCCGGAATGCGGTTATCGGTCAGACCCTCGCTGAATCTCTTGATTTGAAGCTGGGGGATAAAATGGCAGCCACCTTTCCCAGAGCCCGTGGAACAGAGTTGACGGTGACTGGAATCTTCAACACCGGCACGCCACTGGATGATCTGGTGGTCTTTGTCTCAATGGATACGGGCCGCAATTTTCGAGATGAAGGCGATGTGATAAATGCCGTAGAGATAAGTCTGCAGGACATTGGCCAGGCCCAGAGCCTCGCCGGCCTGATCTCCACCTGGGGATACAATGCAATGAGCTGGCAGGAGAAAAATCCCGAGATCATGCAGGCCATAAACATCGGCGGGTTCTGGACAAGGTTCTCCGTCCTGCTTTTTATGGTTGTGGCTTTCTTTGGCGTGGCCAGCATCATGAATCTCCTCGTGGTGGAGAAGACAAGAGAGATCGGCATGCTCATGGCCATGGGAGCCAGAATATCGGATATCAGAGATATTTTCCTGGTGGAGAGCGCCCTCCTTGGTCTCATAGGAGCTGCGGTCGGCTCAGCTTTGGGCCTGGCGGGCGTCCTAATCCTCGGAAAAGTGCCCTTCGAGATAGCTGCAGGCGGACGCGAGATTACCACGCTGCCTCTTATCCTGAACCCCTGGGACATCGTCTTGCTCATTTTTTTCGTGGTGGCTCTGAGCATAGTGGCTGCCCTCTATCCGGCAAGAAATGCCTCCCGGATCGATCCGGTCATAGCCCTGCGGGGCGGCTGACGCCTGGCCGGAAAAAGTCTGGTTGGAAGTCTCATTTGATAGAAAATTTGAAAATAGATCGGGAACTTGCATCATTCGCGAGAGAGATATGTTCGAGCTGGATATTGCCCTGCGGCATGTGACGACAAATCGGAGGGGTACCGCCTTCACTCTGATATCCGTAGCCATAGCAGTGGGCATTATCATCATGTCTCTGGGGCTGACGGAAGGTGTGAGAGTGCAAATCGTTAAGAATACGGTGGAGAAGAATCCGCACCTTATAATCAGCCCCAAAAAAGGTGAGAGCTATATCAGTATGTACAGGTCACTCTCCGACCTGGTCAAGATCTATCCGGGCGTGTCCGCTGTCTCACCCCGGCTGGTGGGCCAGGGAGCGGCGCGTTTTGGGAATAAAGTGCAAGCGGTGGAATTTGTGGGCGTTCACCCGGTTGAAGAGAACCAGCTCATGGCGGTTCAGGAGTCCATGATCAGCGGGAACTTCTCGGACCTCAGATTCAACAAAATAGGCGCCATTTTAGGAGTGAAGCTGGCAGAGGACCTGAAGATCAGGCCGGGCGGAGACTTCTATCTTTACCTGAAGAACAATTCTATCCGGCTGAAGGTCATCGGCCTGCTGGAAAAGGGAACAGTCAAGGATGAGACTCTGGTCTATGTCTCCTTGGATACGGTTCAAGCACTGGTTGGTCAGGGCGATGTGGTCTCTGAGATCGGTGTGAAGCTTGTAGACTTCACAGGGGCGCCGGCCATGGCCGTGCAAATGAACGGAAATAGCAGATACATAACCACCAGCTGGCAGGACTTCAATAAGGAGATCGCCAGATTCGTGGGCAATCAAAATATTACAAATATGCTTTTCTACATATTCATACTACTAATATCGGCTTTTGTAATAGCCAATACGACTATCATGGTTGTCAGCAGACGGAAAAAAGAGATAGGCATCCTTATGGCTATGGGGGCAGAAAGGCGCTCGATACTTATGATCTTCTTGCTGGAGAATATGCTCATCAGCGTGCCGGCAGGAGTTTTGGGCTGTATGCTCGGCTTTGCCTTAGCCCGGCTGATAACCCTTCTTCCCCTGAATGTAACAAGCACTGGAGCGGGGAAAGCCGTCATCCTGATTGCCGCCCGGCCGGAGTACTTTGCTTATGCCATGGCCTTCGCCCTGGCGCTCAACTTAATCTCCGGACTATATCCTGCTTATTCGGCGGCCTTGCTCGATCCAGTGGAGGCGATAGGAAGTGAGTGACGACATAATTGTGCTTAGAGACCTGAGCAAGATCTACGGAAGTGGCGTAGAGGTGCGAGCTCTGGACAGTGTCAACGTCAGCATCAAGGCGGGCGAGTTCGTGGCCATTGTGGGCCCGAGCGGAAGCGGAAAGAGCACTCTGCTCAATATGATCGGCCTCCTGGATACTCCCAGCAGCGGCCAGATATTTCTCAAAGGAATCGATGTCAGCCGAGCAAGTCCTGAAGAGCGAGCCCGTCTGCGCAATCAGGAGCTGGGTTTCGTCTTTCAATACCACCACCTCATTCCTGAATTCTCCGCCCTGGAGAATGTCATGATGCCCATGCTCATCGCCAAGAAGAGCAAAGCTGAAGCACGAGAGAGAGCTCATGAACTCCTGTCTGCGGTGGGGCTGGCGGATCGGCAGCTGAATCGGCCCAACCAGCTTTCCGGTGGTCAGAACCAGCGTGTTGCTGTGGCCCGGGCGCTGGCCAATAGGCCCTCTATTGTTATAGGCGACGAGTTGACCGGCAACCTGGACACCAAATCATCCGATCTCATCTATAATCTGCTACGGGAATTGAACCGGAAGATCAACCAGACATTCATTCTGGTGACGCATGATATGGCTTTAGCCGAGAAGACGGACCGAATCTTGAGAATCGTGGACGGCAAGATAGTCTGTGAGATGAGGCGCAGCAGTGAAGGCTTCGTCGCCAACAGTGCTTGCGAACTGGGTGAGGATGGCGGCAAGATAAAGAGGGTTTGAAGGGCTTTGACCGGCATTTAAGTCTCAAGGATGGGTAAAATTGATAAGCTCCAAAGCTATGAGATAAGGCCGAGGTATTATATGAGCAAACAATTTATATATTTTGCAGGCGTCCTATTCCTGATGACAGCTGCAGTTCTCACTGCCGCTGCCCAGGAAAATACGTCTTCCTTGAATAACACCGCCATGAACATCACCATGAACAACACAACATTGAATGTTTCTTTAAATCAAACCCAAAACGCCAGCGTGGTTTTGCCTATCAATGTCACCGCAAATGGAACCTTGATTGCAGCTCCAATCGAGAATCTGAATGCGACTGCTAACGAGACCATGAACAGGACTGATCTGAATGAAACCACACCTTCTCAGAACGTGACCATCTCCGCTCAGAATGTGACCCTTCCTGCTCAGAACGAAACTGTTCCTGTTCTGAATGAAACAAATGAAACCGTCTCTGGTGAGACCAAGATCGTTCCTGTTCAGAATGAGACTAATGAAACAGTCACTGTTGGGACGGAAGTAGTTCCCGCTAAGAATGAGATCGTTCCTGTTCTGAATGAAACAAATGAAACCATCCCTGCTGAGACCGGGTTCGTTCCCGCTCAGAATGTGACCATCCCGGTTCAAAATGGGACAGCGCCAGCTAACAATCTTACAGGGCCTGAGAATACCATATTCAAAGCAGAGACTGTGAATAACGCCAGCACAACCGCAACGGTCTCCCAGCCCGAGGTAACGCAGGTTGGCTCTACCCCTAATTCGGTATTCGTGATTGGCGGCGGCCTCAAATCAGGTGAAGCCATTCAGATTGGTGGCAATGAGCAAGGCCAAAGCCAGGCTTTTGAAGTTGGCTCTCAAGCCGCGTCTGTTAAGGACTTAAGCAATACGCCCTTCTATACCAACGTAATCTAAACATACCACGCCGGGCTTGCCCGGAGTTATAATTTTCCTCTAGCCCCATGTTTTTTCTCATACTAATTCATCCCTGGCCATCCCTAAGTTGATCCGGTCGATAGACTTTTATGGCCAATTTGCATTCCTGATAGGAAAGGTGATCCTGCGTGATGGGAATCAATGAGATGGGATTTGAGGTCTTCGAGGAGATGCTCGATTATGGAGACGAGCTGCAAATAGAGGTCCATGAGCTTGATAACGGCACTGTTGTTGCAGATGCCGGTGTGAAGGCCCAGGGAGGTCTCGGTGCCGGGATCTACCTCTCTCGCCTCTGCATGGCAGATCTTGCTGACATCCAGCTTCATCCCTACAATATCAATGGCGTTCTCCTGCCCGGTGTCCAGGTGGCTACAGACTATCCAGCCCTCTCATGCATGGCCTCTCAGTGCGCCATGTGGCAGATCAAGGCAGACAAGTATTTTGCCATGGGTAGCGGCCCGGCACGGGTGCTGGCCAGAAAGACCCGGGAGCTTTATGAGAAGATCGGATACGAAGAGTTCTCGGATATAGGAGTTCTCGTTCTGGAGTCGAATAAGCTGCCGGACGAGAAAGTCTCGGCCATGATTGCAGAAAAGTGCGGCATCGATACGGCCGACTTGAGAATTGCCGTAGCACCAACGAACTCCGTGGCAGGCCTGGTGCAGGTCTCGGCTCGAGTGGTCGAGACAGGTCTCCATAAGCTCTTCACTATGGGCTTTGACATCACCACCATCAAGTGCGGCTGGGGCCGGGCACCCATCTCGCCAATTACGGGCGACGCAACCATGTGCATGGGCTCCTCCAACGACGCCATAATCTACGGTGGAGAGACTTACTACACGCTTGAGTACGAGAACCTGGAGGAGCTGCAGCAGTACCTGAAGGGCATGCCTTCCTTCGCTTCTCGAGACTATGGGGCGCCTTTCTACAAGACATTCAAGGCAGCAGGCTTCGACTTCTTTAAGGTGGACCACAACGTCTTTGCACCGGCTAAGGTCGTGATGAACGAGATAAAGTCGCGGCGGACGTTTGTGATCGGCAAGGTGAACCCAGAGGTTCTGACTGAGTCCTTCAATCTGGAAGTCCTGGAGCCGGTTCGCCAGGACTTCAAAAAGGATCTTTAAACACATTCGGAATTGATTACTCTGCAGGTAGGTTCCATGAGAATATATACGGTCTGGCATTTGGCGGTCTTGGCAGTCCTGGTGGCATTGATGGCCACAGCTCAGTCTCAGGAGATTGTGGACCTCTATTCCGGTGTTGACTCTGCCGATGTTACCCTGGATGGAGATGTGGCGGGCGAGGCTCTGCAATTGAATATGATCTCCAACGGTTTGGTGCTCATGACCCAGAATGTGACCTTGAACGGTCCCGGAACCTGGATTGTGCGCTGGTCGCCATTCGATGCATTGAGGGGCAACTATGATGTTTGTGCATTCTTATGGAAAGATGGAACCGTGGTCTCCAAGAAGTGCTACAGTTTTCATTATGGTGATATTGAGCCAGTAAGGTTCGATGTGCGCGATTTTCGTGCCGACTCTCGCGGCATGCATCTCGTCATCAGTGCCAGCGATCCAGTTGTTGTGGACATTTATTACATGCTTATCCAGGGAGATAAGGCTGTATATGTAACCAGGGAACAGTCGATACCTATCACGGGAAGCATAGCTATGCCGATTCAGAAGGATTATGCCTGGAAGCCTATTCTGGAGAATGGTCAGGAGTATGCAGGTCGGGTGAAGATCGTAGAGTTCAACCACAATCAGAGCAGGGCTTTTATGAACTCCTTCCAGGCCGCCGATGATGCGATGATAACAGAGACCTACCAGGATGAGACCGGTGCCAGCGCCACAGTAGTCGGCAACTCTCGCGTTCCCTTTAAAGGGGCTCTGAGGTTCATACTCTCTCAAAATGGCATGGTGATCAACACCACGGAGAAGAAGACGCCCGTGCTCCTTACCGGTGACGATGAGACGGTGGAGATCACCTGGAACAAGACGCTTGAGCCGGGCGTCTATCAGCTGCGCACCGTTTTATTAGGACAGAGCGGAACTGTGAAGGATTTGGCGGAGAACATAATTGAGGCCAAACCCATAGCCAAAAGCAACGCTACCAATGCCGCAAAGACTGCGGCCTCTCCTTCTGGCTTTGCCGCTCTGGCAATGATCGCGGTGGTTCTTTTCAGGCGAATCCATCCAGATTGGTAAGGCCATGAGCAAAGCCGGAGCCATGCTCGTTAAAATCTTTGAGAACGGATCTGGATGATGCATTGTAAACAGATCCTGTCTCCTCAATTATAGTGTTCTTCTCTATATTTTTAAAGCACTTTCTGGGTTGCGATTGCAAATCAATTCATATTTAGATTCTTATATTTGCATAAAAAAATTGGAGGGGGACCAATTGGATCAAATCTTCTCCTAATTACATCTAATCTTCCTCATGTGGCAGGTAGGACCGATAAGATACCAAATTGCCGGGATGCGCCACATAGAGCGGTCCCCACGATGGGTTTGTATCGTGCATGATCTTCAGGACTGCAATCATTCGATCAAAGATCTGAGGGATGTCAGCATTCTTTGAGAGAGCCTCCAATGCAGCTGCAGCAACCACATGAGCCGCATAGATCCCTTTTGCATATTGTTCAGGCAGCTTGCCAACCGTTGTCAACAGTGGCCTCAGATCTGCAACGATGGCATCATCATCATTGTGCCAATTCTGTATTTCGCCTAGTGAATGGCTTTCCAGTTTCTCCATCTTCCCCCGTACCAGTATTCCAGCAACAACCTCAGCCGACTTCTTGGCAACCTCGGGTTCTATCACTATCCATCCTGCCCGGATTGTGGTCACATCTTTATCGGTCTCGGCCTCAATGATCTTCGCCCAGTTCTCTGCGCCGTTGAAACTGAGCAGTCTTATCACAGACGCGGCCAGGTAACCCCTTAGAACATCTGCTGGATGCGGATCGTCTAAGGTACCCCAACTCCGAAGTTTGGCTTTCCTGGTATAGGCAGCATTCATTCCGCGCAGAAGGGCTATGAGAGCAATTCCTACGACGGGGCCCATGTTCAATATCCCCATTACATCTGCAGCAGTCTCGTCAATACGGTCCGCCCAGTAGCTGGGCAGCACATCCCCAACATCGGCGTCATTCAGCGCCATTCTTACTGCCTTTGCCAACTCTGGGGTCAGTCCTTCGTCTGCCGAGAGAATATCATGTCCGGCGGTCTCGTGTGCCAAGGCCGCCCAGGAGAGAAGGGCCTGGCTGGCATATGGTGGTGGCATATTGACGATTGCGGTTCCTACGTCAAAAGTAGCTGTGGCGTCGGCCGTCCAGGTATAAGGGCCAAAATCCGGTCTGCCCCACTTGGCGAGTGGAGGTGAGACCCCGTAATCCGGCGGCTTGACACCGGATCGGTCCTCCGCCGAGAGGAAGCCATCGTAGAGATCGCTTATAACCTCTTGGTAAGCATCTGTTGCCCTTTCATTGTATCCTTCACCATTCTGAAGGATGGCCTGAGCGATATCCAGCATCAAACCAGCTTCGCCTTCTTTGTCCGGGTCGCCAAGAAGGATCTTATTGAAATTGTCCTTTCCTTGATTATCAAGTTCGGCGACGAATGGTTTGTAGACCAATTCTCGATAAAGGGGCGGAAGTTTCTCCCGACAGGATTCCAGCCTTCCGCGCAGCTCGTTGAATTCATCTGGATCTTCCGGACCCGTGTCACTTGATAGAGTTGCTCTCTTGCAGTCTGTAATACAATCCGCCAGGTTTCCAATATCGGGCTTTGAAGGGGGATTTGGTATTTTGCCCCGCCTCCCTTCCACCGTCCGGGATGAACTATCTATCTTTTCCATAAAGACTCACCTCTGCAAGCTTTTAAAAAAATCTTAAATAATTTGCTCTCAATTTTATGGTTTTATGGCATTGAAATTCGTTGGTAACTTGCCGCCCACCTCCTTTTTAAAGAGGATTAACAGTGAGATCTTCCTGATTTGATAGTCTCAGTTAAAATTAAACATATTTAAATGTTATGATTCAGTTATCGCCATCGCTTCATCCAAATTGAACGATCCGTTAGATCTGAACAATATACAGGGAGACGAAGAATGGTCGAATATGATATCTCAGCCCGTTTTCTGCATCTGCATCGGCATGTTCCCGGGGCAACCTAGATAAGCTCATAATGTATCCAAAGAGATTGAAATGAATTCCCCAGAGTGCGACCTCAAAGGCCACGGACCGTGCGGCGGACCTATCTGCCAACGTGGCATTAGCCTTAACCACAGGTGCGACCAGCATGTGAGGCTTCAGTCATACTGGACTGAGCATAATCCTGGTAAGAAGCTTAACGATTGGCTCGACGGACTTCTTAATGCGCAGCGCGAGGAAGCATTAAGGACATCTCCACACAGAGGAAAGCACTGGCAAGAAGTCAGCATAAGCTCCTCTGAGGAATAGAAGGATAAGCTCAGGCGACCTGTCTGAACTCATTCCTCAGTAGTCATCCATTTCCTAGAGATACCTTTGGATTGATAAGCCGAAAGAGATTTCTGTATCCGTTTTCTGCCTTAGAACCTCGTAATCTCTGGACCAAACCCAGAAGTCCTTTCAGTACCTCAGTATGGCCCCTATATTCCCCAGGCTTTCCAGGAAATCGTCATCTTCAACTAAAACTATCTCTGCACCCATTCGCTCTGCCAGCTCATAGAGTCTCTCCAGGCTGAGCGCCGCCGCTTCTCCGCCACAGGTGGGGCACTTCTCTATCTCTGAATCTATGTGTTGACAGCTTGTGCAGATCATTCCGGGCAGGGCAAAACCCTCTGAGATCAAGAGAGAGTCCACTCGCCCTTCCAACAGGGCCTTCCCAACGTTCGACAGGCCATAGGCGACAGGATGACCGCGCAGTACGGCTTCTTTCAGCTTTTCGGCCAGAATCTTCTCCCTGGTTCGCTCGTCCTCATAAGCTATGTCCTTGCCTCGTTCCACCAGGTCTTTTGAGGACGCATCCATCGAGATATCCATAATTCCTATGACCTTATCCTTCAGGGCTAGGGGCATCATCTCTACAAGCTGGCCCTTAGCCTCGCCGGGACCTGCCACTACCAGGCCGCGAATCTTGGTCAGATCTTCATTCTTTTGCAAATCTTCAATAAGCTGGGTGAAGAAGGAATTGATCTGTCCTCTTCTGAGGCGGTTGTAGCGCATCTGGCTCCAGCCTCCTTTCTTGTGCTTGTTCATGAGGTCGATGGAGGCCTTCTCATTCTTCTCCAGCAAGTTAGACTTCACCAGAAAGAGCCTGGCCTCCTGGGAGTCGATGAGCAGAAGGCCGTAGTCTTCGTACTCTTCCGTCAGCTTTGCCAGGGGGAGAAGGAATGGCGAGCTATCCCAAACGACGAGCGATTCCGGTTCCACACTCAATCTGTAGACGTGCAGGAACCCGGCGGTGGCTGAGGCAAAAATGACCCGGCCGCGTTCACCTTTCACGCCCGGGGCGGAAAGAGCGCTTTCGCTCATGTCAAGAGTCTCCTGAAAAGCCTCCAATAGATCTTTTGGCAGGGCCTTCTTGATGGCGTTCAGCCTGGATTCAACAAAGGATTGTTCGCTATCTCTTCCTGTGGCTCCGAAATAGGTTGTCAGGAAGGTATCTTTCGCATCTCTTATTTCAGATAGAGCGTGCAGGTCGATTTCTGTGAGGGATGTTATTCTTGGTTCATCCAACACTTTAATATTAGACTCCATAAGCATATAGGTACCCACTAGATTAAAAGAATATCTGATCAAGGGTTTAAGAAAGCAAGGATTCCACTAGCGGTATAATCGTTCTTGCTTACATGGGTTTGAATTGATAAATCAGATTCGATACTCTTACACCGATCAATCTGACTTTCTTTCTGCCTCTCATGAAAGGCGCAATCAATCTCTTGGCATTGTTCCTTAGAATATCCAGGTCATCTGTTGGAAACATCAAGGATTTGGAGCGAGTATGGGTTTCAAAATGCGGATATCTGACTCTTATCGTGATCGTTTTAAATTTTAGTGCATTAGAAACCACGTCCTCATGCACATCTTCCGCCAGATCGTTTAAAACTGCAAAAATTTGGTTTTCATCGTCCGAATCTTTCTCAAAGGTAACATCTCTTCCTATTGATTTTGTCTCGTATTCTTCGATTACTTCTCTTTCATCGACGCCATTGGCAAACTTTTGCAGCCTCATACCCCAAACGCCAAAGAGTCTCGTCAGCGTCTCCGGCTTTGTGGAAGCTAAGTCTCCGATAGTCTCGATTTTCAGCTCCAACAGGCTCCGTTCCGTCTTTGGACCCACTCCCGGAAGCTTTCCTACTTTTAAGGGGTACAAAAATCCTTTCACGTCCTTCTCTTCAACTACGGTCAAGCCGAAGGGTTTCCTAAAATCAGAGGCTATTTTTGCTACTATTTTATTGGGACCAACGCCAACGGAGCACGATAGATGTTCCTGATTCAGAATCTCATCCATTATCTTGCGAGCCAAATCTCTGGCCTCGGCAAAATTGTTCGCTTTGCTTGATATGTCAAGGTAAGCTTCGTCTATGCCGCCCTGCTCAAATTTATCGGCATGGCTTTTTAGAATTTTCATTATATTGCTTGAGGCAACGACGTACAATTCGAAATTTGGCCTGAGATAAACGCAATCAGGACATAGCTTCCAGGCTCTTGATATAGGCATGGCTGACTTGATGCCGAAATTCCTCGCCTCATAAGATGCGCTGCTGACTACGCCCCTTCCCTGGCCCTCTTTGGGATCAGCACCTACCACCAGAGGCTTACCCTTCAATTCAGGATTCGCTCGTGCTTCTACGGAAGGGAAGAACGCATCCAGATCTACATGCAGTATTATGCGCATATCGGCCTCCGGGCAAATGTCGTCTTTTTGGGATATTGCACTTGCGATGCGGTAGTCATTCTTCAGTCATCCCTGGCAGAGAAGCGCTTCTGCAGTTCGCAAGAGGTTGTAAAAATTTGATGGCGTGAGCGAGGAATATCGGATACGGTATATGCCTGTTTCGGATCAGACCGAATCTTCGCAGTCTGATAGTTTAAATGAGATCCCAAGATCCATTGGTCGGTTGATTGGGGGACGATCTCTGCAAGAATCGAGCTTGACCCGGATCAAATGATTTGGATGGCAGGAGTGATCAATCATTTTTCTCATTTTTGGAGTCGTGCATCTCTCTTGCCAGGGCTTTGAGCAGCGGCACAATAGTTGCCATCAGGAAGAATATTTTTATAAGTTTCTTTATCGACTTTAACATGATTTATTCACCTGAACTATATTTAGTTCCTAAACCTATAAAAACCATGTGAATCATCTCCTCCATCAAAGCAATACAAAAATTTTTAGAAATCTACTTTGTCTTGAAATCGGAATCTTTTACCTTCAGTCCACCTCTCTCGGCTTGCAGGTCACACGGCTCGTCTCGCACCTTCTTCCCCCGTTTTGATTCCAATCTTTTTTCTGATTCCGGCGCGCCAGTCCCGTCGATTACATGCAGTATATCCGGTCTATCATTGACATGCACCACATCAAGCCTATCCAGTAGAGATTCTCCTTCTCGTCCATCTTTTTTGCTTCCGGTTAAATCTTCTGCTCTTTTTTCAGTCAATTCATCTCGCCTCAATTAAAGAAATATTGTCAATTGATGGTTGTAACTCTTATGTCCACATTAATAAGTATTGCCTTCGAATCAAACAAATTTACATGAGATGTCCAGACATCTGAATGAGATGTCGCCCTGGAAATCTGGAAAAGTCAAGAATAGAGACGAGAAATAATAATGACGATGGAATGATCAGCAAAATCAATGCTAGCAAAGCAACAGCAGATCAAGCCACCAACAGAATAAGTAATAAAGAGAGAGGCTATTGGCCTCCAGGAGATACATTACCTCCATGCCCTTTGTGGGGGTCGTCTGTTCCATGGTATTTGGGTGGCACATCTATTCCATGGTCTTCAGGACTCGAATTGTCTCCATGGTGCCGGTGCTCAGGTGGGAAGTGAACTATTGGATCTATAGGCTCGAATATTGGAGTGTAATAGATCGGTGTCGTATAGGTCGGCTGCGGATAGTAAATTGGCTGCGAATAACTCGGCTGTTGAACGGCCGGTGGCTGATAGCCAGTTACGTCTATTACTATCTCATTGCTGGACTGGCCGTTTACTGAGATAAGCAACGTATGCTGTCCGATGGTATCTGCATAGAATCCAATTTGATTGGCTCCAGGGAAGAAGTAGTAGTTATTACTGGGCGACCTGCCATCAGGATATATCTCGTACAGATATCCATTTCCCCCTGTTGAGGTGATGGCTACGAGCGACAGGACTGCACCTTGAGGAACTACGGCATATTGAGACCAGCTCGCTGATCCCTGAATCCATAGAGAGTTGCTTTGCTTATAAGCAGGGTTACTCAGGTATTGTGAATATTGGACTGCTTGCATCTGGTTGCCAAAGTAAACCGTGGTCGGTGTTCTGCCTTCGATTGCATATTTTTGCGGAGTAATAATATGAGTGGCAGGTTTGGGTCCCGTTGGCATAATATAATATTCGGAGTATTGCGGAGCCGTACCTTGAGCGACATTTGGTGCAATAGCTGCATAACCAGTGGCCTCTGCTGGCAGAGTATCTGTAGCGCTTTGTCCATATGCTGCTGAAACACACCCTATCAGGCTTATGATGAGGATAATCGATATCGAAATCTTATTCATATTTTCCTCTTGTCTTCCTTAATTCAAAGATCCAATATACTACAAGAGAATAAAGCCCTATTTTTCATATTAGGGTAATATCAATATGATCTGATTCGCCAATTTCATCAAATCAATTTCCAGAGATGGCTATCAGATCTAAGGCGGATCGCAACTCGTCAAGATTCACGGGCTTTGTTATGTAATCATTCATGCCTGATGCGATGCATTTCTCCCGATCACCCTGCATGGCATAGGCAGTAATGGCAATGATCTTTGGCCCTTCCGGCCACTTTTCACGGATCTTTTTGGCCGCATCCAGCCCATCCATCTCAGGCATCTGGACATCCATGAGAACTACATCATAGGCCTGACGTTCAAGGGCTGCCAGGACCTCCAGACCGTTGGCAGCGACATCTGCATGATAGTTCAGCTTGTTGAGCATCTTTAAAATTACCTTCTGGTTGATTATGTTGTCCTCCGCTATCAATATGCGTAGAGGATGGCGAGGATTCGTTTGCATCTTCGTCTCTATTCGCCGAGACGATTCTCTGCCTGTGGCGGGCTTGAGAGATGATCCCCTTGCCAATATTGTAAAATGGAATATGGAACCCTTACCAAATTCGGATTCCACCCAAATTCTGCCGCCCATCAGCTCAACGAGCCTTTTGCTTATGGCGAGACCAAGGCCTGTTCCGCCATATCTACGCGTAGTCGAGAGATCTACCTGACTGAATGATTTGAACAGACAGCTCATCTTATTCTCAGGAATTCCAATTCCTGCGTCTCTGACTGCGAAATGAATCTCGAATCTGCCGTCTTCGACGCTCTTGCTCAAAACAGAGATCCTTACTTCGCCCGAACTCGTAAATTTAACTGCATTGCTGAGCAGGTTGACTAAGACTTGGCGCAGCCTGGTCGGGTCACCAATAATCATTTTCGGAGTATTGCAATCGACCTCATAAGCAATGGTCAGGCCCTTTTCAGAGGCATTTGAAGCCACCAGATCAATGGCGTCCTCTATGCTACCTGCTACATCAAAAGGCTGTATTTCCAACTCCATCTTGCCGTTATCAATCTTCGAATAGTCCAGTATATCGTTGATAATCGATAATAGACCGTCACCACTGGTCCGGATGGTCTCCACAGAGTCGCGCTGCTCTTGAGTCAGTTCAGTTCCCAGGAGAAGACCTGTCAGGCCTATGACCGCGTTCATCGGGGTTCTTATCTCATGGCTCATATTGGCCAGAAACTCGGATTTGGCAATGGTTGCGGTCTCCGCGGTTTCCTTGGATTTCAGTAGATCCTTCTCTATTCGTTTGCGTTCTTGGATCTCGTTCTGCAGATTTATGTTGGCTGACTCAAACTGCGCCGTGCGTTCGATGACCCGGGTTTCAAGCTCCTCATTCAGTCTCCGGACCTCGCCCTCGGCTCTTATGGATTCCCTGCACAAACTCTCGTTCTCTTTCAATGCAGCGATTTGGCGGATGACGATCAAACCGATGATAAGACCCACACCCCACGATAGATATGTGGTGCTCATCGGAAGTGGGTGGCTATAGCTCCAAAGGAGAAGGATATAGGCAACTCCTGCGCCAAAATATGGCAAATAATAAGGCTTGGTAAATTGCATAATACTCGTTTCAAGGGATGTCGAGGAGGAAGCGAGAGTAGGAGTGGAGGTGGAAGAAGTGGACCTCGGGTTAAGGGAGTTGGCCTGCAGTACACCTGCCAGTCCGACGGCTGAGTAGGCAACGATCCAACCCGTATCCAATAGCCCTCCCGAATCATAAATATTCTGCAAAGATTGGCTCGTATAAAGGAAATCTGTTCCAATCATCACAGAGGTGCCGATAATCAAAAGCATTATCGAGCCTAGCCGCCTGGATTCGATCCTGCGGAACAATAGCTCGATCAGGGCAAAAAGCAGCATCAGATCCATGACCGGATAAGCTACGGAGAGAATTTGAATACCGATATCTGTTCCCGCGTTAGAAACAATCGTCGGCGCTATCAACAAAACCCAAAATATCATGACCGAGGCCGTCACCACAATTCCCTCATCCAGCATGACCTTGAGCCTCTCGTTGGATGTCAGGGAAATACTTGGCAAGAGAAGGATGCCTATGATAAAGATGGGATACTGCGCCAGAAACGGCCCGTCGGCCAGAGAGAATAAAGGCTCCTGGTGCATCACAACTTCGGTGATCATCCAGAGAATATCACCAAGGGTATGTATGATCAGCCCTATCGTCAGGACAGTCCAGGCCAATTGGACCTGCCTGCCGCAAACGGCAGATCTTCTGGCCGCATAGAAGAGAGCCAGTGCCGCCATCAAATCGACCAACACAGCCAGCCCATCACCCATTGCTGTGCGGAGCTCGCCTCCCAGAAGGACGCTGAAGGCTATTGAGACGAGGACCAGGCTTGCTGCAAGTATCAGTGCCCCGTGAAATGAGATGATCTGTCTTTGGCTTTGATCATCGGTCGTCTGTGGGACCTTCAATCGCCCGGTGTTCACCTGGAATGATTCCATAGTAACCTGTAAATCTAATGACCAAACTATATCAAATACTTTTTTAAGTCTTTTGCTCTTATCGAAATTTCAGATCGATGATAAAGACGAGCACAATAATCTAAAAGGATAAAAAAGCTTTGCATCAAACCGTCATGCGCGCAAGAGCTTGCTACCTGAAGGCTGCTCGGAGGGATGTCTGCCTGAGGAAAGCATGGGAGGGATGGGCAAAGCCGATGATGAAACAATTGTAGGAGGAAAGTGGTTTTGGTCGACTTTTGCCCATGACTCCTTCGTCATTCAACGATATAAAGATGTGGTACAAACCCGGGTAAAGGGGCTCGAAGACAATTGATTTTGGAGGAGTGCCACTCAGACATATTTCCTCTGCAAGTATTTTTCGTCTGAGCGATGTATGATTCACCCGCGGAATAGACACAGGAGGGCGTTCGAAGAAGTTAGTCGGAAAATGGCATATCTTATAGTTTGTGTCAGAACGGATATAAGGACAGAAAATCGTATCTAAATAATTAAATTATGGCTAAAGCGGGATGTAAATTACATGATACCTTGGCTTCTGGCTGCATCAGTATCGTTGGTTTCAAGTGACATAGACGTCGGGCTTGAACTGCATGAGCAAACCGAGCCGATTATCTGGCTCATTGTGGCCACAGTATGAAGTCAACCGCTCGGGACCTACTAGAATTTGCTTTCATATCTGTTTTATCATTGGTGATCCTATTAGGCATAATCAATGCAAATTCTTCCTCTTACCCCTTATTCCCTCTAAATAAGAACGCAGTACATATTAACAGTCCCTCAAATATATCGGATGAAAAAATTTTAGCTAAAAATTATGTTTCTGAAGTTATGGAATACGTCTCAAACGGCAGTAATTCACTTAAATATATATATAAAAAGAACAATCTCACTCCTTCTTATGACTTTCACAAAGATCCACCGGTGAAGCTGTGTATCTCAAATGAGTCAAAAAAAGCAATTACATGGGATTATGCGTATCAGTGCACGGAGCATGGTTTCAACGGCACGCTTAATCTTACCAAGAAATACGGAAAATATAATCTTACTCCGTCATACGATATCAAGAATGGTCCCACAGACGATCTGTATCCGTCCTTGCTACCTGCG
Source organism: uncultured Methanosarcinales archaeon (assembly GCA_903871465.1). Classification (GTDB taxonomy): domain Archaea; phylum Halobacteriota; class Methanosarcinia; order Methanotrichales; family Methanotrichaceae; genus Methanothrix. The sequence goes on along the minus strand of CAIQHB010000080.1, from coordinate 224,059 downwards.
GCCCTTTCAATTTATAAGATCACGCGCGATCAAAAATATCTAAATTATGCCAGGAGTGCTGCCGATAGCATTAATGTGCATATGTTAAATGACAAGAACATTATTCGAACTTTTAGCTGTAAGAATGGTCCAAGCGATATAGGACCTACTGATCTAAATAATTATTTGCTTACCAGTATTGCAGAGCTCGCAATTTATGATCCATCTTATAAAGATCTAGCTAAAAAAGTCGCCGATGGAATAGTTGGCCACGGCTTGAGCAAGAATAACATTCCCTATGGCTCGATCTACCCTAACGGGACCGCTGCGGAGACAGAAAATGGCTTGTCTTCCAATGGAGGCAACGAAGGGACCTTATCAATCACAATTGTTGGCTTATTGAGAGCGTATGAAGCAACAGGAGATAAGACTTATTTGAATAAAAGTCGTGACATCTTGTTATCAATATGGGGAAACGAAAAGACAAAATGTAATCTAATACCACGAATATTTGATTCAAAAACGTTGGTTGTAAAAGAAAACGATCCACAGTTATACGCGACCGGGGAACTTCTCAGGGCATATATCTATTATTATTATCTAACGCATGATCAAATAATAAAAAATATAATTTTAGCCTATTCCGCGGCAGCTTATAGTGCCTATTGGAGCAAGACAAACTATGGTCAGGGATATTTTGTTTACAGGGTTAATGCTCAAAATGGAGAGCAATCGTCCCGAGTACTGGAAACAAATTGGCATAAATTGGATATTAGCCTAATTTATGCAGGAGAGATATCAGGGAAGAACTATACAGAAAGAGCATATCAAGATATGAAGACATTCTGGCTGGGCGCAGGGTTAAGCTATAAAAATTACCTATTTAGACATGGAACTAACCCGGATGGATCTCCTGCACATAACAGGCAATCGCTGATATATGCCAGCCTGCGCACCGCGAACTACATGATGCTTAGAATGCTCAACACGGGAGCCTTTAATCCCTCTAATTTCACCTGGAATGATAAAATATGGAACCATATAAATTCTACCCAGTTTTATCATTATAATGAGTACGGCTATCATAGTGATGTGAGTGTTGAGACCCTTAAGCCCGATCCAAAATATTATGGACTTTCAATAATGCCTGCGTGTGGTGAATTTGCAACGCTTGTCACTCTGATGTTCAGTACCACACCTAATGTAAAGATGGTTTGGGAATCCTTCCCTGATGGAGATTATGTTCTGGAACCTTTTCCTGAAGCATATTCCTCAGACGATATTGGATTCATGAGAGGGGTATTTATGGATTATTCTAATAAGGAGATAGCTTTTAAAAATATACGAAGCATTGGAAAGGGAAAGGTCAATTGTAGTCAGCGTATCGCCGAAGTTAGAGAGGATGGACGGATATATACCGAATGGCACGATACTAGCATAAACATCTCTAATGGATGCCACGAATACGTTATAATTTTCAAGGGCGGAAATTTCAGCCAGCCAATATACCAATGAGGATTTCATTAAGTTGCCACACAGCCAGGCACAACAAGTCGTGGCTCAAGGAGCTCAGATAGTATAAGAGATGAACGAGACTTGGAGTTTATAGTTTGTGTCAAAACGGCTTTAAAGATGAAAAATCGTGTCCAAATAATTAATTATGGCTAAAGCGGGATGTAAATTACATGATACCTTGGATTCTGGCTGCATCAGTATCGTTGGTTCCAAGTGACATAGACGTCGGGCTTGAACCGCATGAGCAAACCGAGCTGATCCTATGGCTCATTGTGGCTGCAGTATCTTTAATTCCACTTGTGATATTTTCCATAAGCTATAGAAGAGTAAGAAGCCAGAAACTGCTAATAACGACCCTGGCATTCTTCCTTTTCTTTGTCAAAGCACTAATTTTGGCAATGAAACTCTTCATGCCCAATTACGTAGATGAGATCTGGTGGTCAGTTGCTGCTGTATTGGATATAATGATAATCAGTCTAATCGCCTATTCCTTAAGCAGGAAGTCATAAAATCATATGCAAGATGAAGTCACCCTTGAAAATCGAAGGCTAATCTTCGACTATATCTCGGATAATCCGGGTGTCCATCTAAGAAAAATCTCAAGAGATATTAATATTCATCTGAGTACGTTAAGATATCACCTCGATTATCTTGAAACGAAGGGATTAATAGCAAGCCAAAAAGAAGATAATCTAAAGATCTATTTCGCTTCGGGTAAGCTTAATCCTCAGGAAAAAAAGCTAACTCCATTGCTCCAGCAGAAGCGATTTAGAGACATAATCCTTGCCATAATAGGATCTGATGAGCCTACATCATCAGAAATAGCGGAAAAATTATCGATGAATCCATCAACCACCTCGAAATACATCAAGATTTTAGAGGAACGAGAAGTAATATCTCACAAAAAGATCGGCCGTGAGAAGAGATACCATATAAAAAATGAAGAAAGCGTTATTAAGCTCTTGCTGACTTATAAAAAATCCTTTTGGGATTCCTTTGTGGACAATGTTTTGGAACTTTATCTCGAAAGATAATGTTAATACTATTCCTTTGTTTTATAATGGACACTTTGTACTATGATTGACACTTTGTGTCACAAAGGCCATATATATCGCGATACTTTCGTACAAAACATAAGAATCGGCTTGGAATTCAAAGGTAGATACGAAAATGGACACAATAGATAATCAATCAAGGATTTCCTTCAAGGCGGGAGAGCAGTTGTTAAGCAAAGTTCCGGAAATCACCCTTTATTTCTGGACCATCAAAGTCCTTTGTACCACGGTTGGCGAAACCGCATCGGATTTCTTGAACGTTAATTTGAATTTTGGCTTGACTGGCACCTCCATTGTAATGGGGATTTTATTGTTGATTGCGCTATTTTTCCAATTTAGGGCAAAGAGATACATTCCCGGAATCTATTGGATAACAGTGGTCTTGATTAGCATCTTTGGCACTTTGGTAACGGATAATTTAAGCGATGCCATGCATGTACCTCTTGAGTTGAGCACGATAGCTTTCAGCATTTTGTTGGCAATAACTTTTGCCATTTGGTATGGCAAAGAAAAAACGCTTTCCATCCATTCAATTTTTACAAGGCAAAGAGAAGCATTTTATTGGCTGGCAATTCTTTTTACATTTGCCCTAGGAACAGCGTCGGGCGATTTGATGGCTGAAGGTCTTGGTCTTGGTTATTTAACTACCGGCGTGATTGTCTTCGCAACGGTTGCATTCTTTGCCCTCGCTTGGAAAATGGGTTTGGATTCCGTTCTGGCATTTTGGATTATTTACATTATGACACGGCCGCTGGGTGCTTCCATGGGAGATTTTCTGTCACAACCCCAAAAATACGGAGGATTGGATCTTGGAGCGACGGTTACTACTTTCATATTTACTGGAGCAATCCTGACAACAGTCCTTTTCCTTTCGATCACCAAAAAGGATTTAATTGCCAAACCATCAGTTGGCGAGGTGGAAATTAAACCACAACGTAAACCACAACGCATTCCTGCGATTTGGCAAACTGCAACCGTTATTTGTTTGCTGTTGGTTGTTTCAGGATCCGGCTACTATTGGTGCCATTCAGCGCTCCAGGCCAAGGCAAATATTTTATCGCAAGCAGATAATTCATCCGGGCAAGCCACCAAGGCACCGCCGTTGGGTGATTTGACGGTTTTCAAGACGATAACCCAAGATACGCTTGATTTTGTGAACGCCAACAATTTGTCGGGCGCAAAAACCCAGGTCAATGATCTGGAATATGAATGGGACAATTCCGAAGCTCGCTTGAAACCGATGAATCCGACCAAATGGACGGAAATCGATACCGCCATCGATCAGGTATTGCGGCAAGTCCGCGCCGTAAATCCAAATGCCGCCACCTGCAAGTCTTCGCTTGAGGCATTATTGGCTAAGCTGAAATAATCACATATCCAGGCCCATTAAACGCCCCCCTACATCGAAATACATCAGTATTTTGGAGGAACGAGAAATAGTATATCACAAAAAGATCGGCCGAGAGACACAGAAGGTGTCAATATGAAGAGATCTATGAATTGCGGATTGGTGCTTCTCACAATGCTTATGTCACTCTAAATTGGAGTGGCCTTTGCAGAGATGGATATGATGGCCAATAAAATGGCATCTTCGAATTCTTAGGATGATGGCATTAAATGGAGAAAAAAACACCAAGAATCACAGCATGAAACGGAGAACATCGGTGTAATGTATAAGCTGACAGGGCAAAATGCCCTGTTACTTATCTCGACGCATAACCCAAATATGGTTAGCTGGGAATTTAGAACTTTATCTCGAAATATGATAATATACACTTTGTACTACAATTGACACTTTGAGTCAAAAAGACCTTATATTCTGCAATACAAGTCATAAATATGCTAATCCGTGTGCTCCAATATTGCCTTCCCTCTGTACGAGTATGCGGATTAGTACTTCTAAATTGTATGAAACACACGGAAGATATCGATATGAAGAGATCTATGAAATGCGGATTGGTGCTTTTCACCATGCTTATGGCGCTCTCAATTGGAGTGGCCTTGGGGGAAAATGTCACGACGGCTAATAAGACTACGTCATCGAATATAACGAATGTAGCTATTGCTGGATCAAATTCAAATGTTACAGATGCAGCTGATGCTAATGAGAAGGAAGCTGTTAATACGAATGAAACCGGTGAAGACAACGTCATCATTGACAGCATAACTTTCAGCTCGAAAACCCAGTACATTGAGCTCAAGAATAATGAAACTTCAGGACAAGACCTAACGGGCTGGAGACTCGATGTACAGAACAAGACAGTATTTACCCTCCCTAAGTTCATGCTGGATGCAAATGCTCGAGTCAAGGTACACGCAGGAACAGGAAAAGATAGCAAGACAGATATCTATGCTACAAATTCCCTGCTAACCAAAGCGGATGATGAAGTCTCTTTGCTGGATGCGAAGGGGATAGTAGTTGGCACCTCAGAAGAATCGAAAGAAATGTCCGATAAGCCAGGAGATGCATGAGATTTAAAAAATAAAAATGCCTTTAACCACATTTTTTATTCTTTGGAAAAATAAGATGGGGGGCAAGCCCAGGCTAAAGACGTAATGGCGAAGAATTCAGAGGAGCCGGAATATGGTAAACTAATAGGCCATCGCTGTCATATGCGACAGGTTCGATTCCGAGAGAATCATGGACGAGATTCGATGCAAATGATAATTCATTATCGGATAGGTATGTCTTATGAATAATTATGTATCTAATATTATAACTAGTGAGCATAGATATCAGTTCTGTCCGGTTTTGTTTTATTATATCTTTTTTTGCAATATCTTCCATTATGGGTGTATCAGATCGAGATATTATATTACTAATTAGTGGCGTCAGACTCGCAAACTCAAGCGCATAATCCGGTGTGCGTGATACATAACCATTAATCAGCTTCTTACCGTGAATGGTTTGGAAGTACATATAATTGGCCGCAGCAAATCCTGGAACTTCGAGGATAGCATAATCGTCGGTCTCAAGCGCCATTTGCTTATAAAAAGCCGGAACATCGGCACTGGACATCGGGAAAGGCACTGCTAAGAATTCGAACAAGATTAAGCAAGAGACGACAATAAATATGATATTCTCTTTGTTGCTCTTAAATAGAGACCTATTTCTAGCTTTACAAGATATATAATTTAGTCCATATCCTGCCAATATAGCGAGAGATAGCATCACCAATACATCCCATCTGCTTGGGGCCCTGGCCATGGAAAAGACCGGTATATGCATCAAAATTACGTAAGGCAAAGGTATCTTGAAGTTGTATCCGCTAAACGAGAAATCAGCAGCACCATTTACGGTCAAATACGGACCTAAACATAGAATGAAAAAGACTATCGTAGAAATTGCCCAGAACTTAATTTCTTTAGTCTTTATCTTCCAGATTGCTATGACGGACAAGAGCAATACAGTATATCCGGCAAATACTGTAAACTCTGCTCCTCCGCCAGTAAATTGCGAATTGATGGGAGAAACGAGATCTTTGAAGACAGGATGGAATATTGTGGGAGTGAAGAACGCCATCAAGTCTGCGGAAAATTCCTCAAATCCTCCTTGATACATATAGCTAGATTTTGAGAGAAGCATCTCTTTTAACATAATATATAGAAAAGGAGAAAAACAAACCAAAAAGCTTGCAGTCATTATCGAAAATCTCTTCATAAAATCCTTGCTCATCAGACTTCTATCAACTAACAAATAATATATGAGATACATTGATGTAAAACTAAACATATAGAGTAAATAATAATTGCTACTCATGGCGGTGAGGACTAAAAAAATTGCGGCATAAATGGCATTGGTCTTCGTACCTTCGCGAGTCATTTTAATCAAAAATAATATATATAAAGGTATCCATTCGGTAGTTATCAAATTCATATGACCGAGAGCATGGGCAAAATGATACGGGCTAAACATGAAAATTAGCCCGGATAAGATCGCTGCTTTTGTATCATTAATCAAATATTTTGCCAATAAATAGATGCCAAAACCCGAAAGTATAAATGTTAAAATCCAAACCATATTATATGCAGCAATAAGGCCGAATAGCTGTTGTAAGGGAATGGATATTATTGCATCAAATGGCGAGACATCTGAAAATGCCAGACTAACACCCGTAGGGTAAAATATATCCATTGTATAATACGGATTTGATAAATTTAATGCTGCTCTTTTAAACGACCAGAAATCCCACAAGAACCAAAAAACGTCTCCCTTGCCGGGAATTTTATTTATTGAGAACGCTACTGGATACGTAAATAAAATAGATAATATCGAATAAAGGGCCAATATCGAATAGTCGACTCTCGACAAGTTAAGTACCTTTAGCTTATCACAATTAAAACGCATCCAATCACCAATCAGGCCCATTTCGTTTTATCTTGACTCTCGCTGACTTTCCTGCACATGCACATCATGCTAGTGCCAACCGGCAGATCAAATCGCATCAAAATCACATTCTCAATTCTAATTATTACCTGCAAGAGTCCATTCAAAAGAGTGGGCAGTTCCGCTAAATCTGTCCTCGCAGCATCTCCAGATCGATGAATCCTTTTTGACAACCGTACCATCGCCACTGGCAAGAACAGGAAAAAGTTCCAGTAGGTAGCTTTTTCATTCTCAAACCCATTCAACCGTAGAATATTAAGAAGCCCGGACCTTGTATACCTTCTCTTATGATGAACGGCAAGATCGTGTCGGGTCCAAAGGAACTGGAAGGCGGGAACTGTTATTATCAGGCGTCCGCCGGGCTTCAAAACGCGATTGATCTCCCTGACGGCGGAGATCTCATCGTCCATGTGCTCTATGACGTCCAGAGCCAGGACAAGGTCGAAGAGTTCATTCTTAAAGGGCAGCTTATCCACCGAGCCGCAGATCAAAGAATGCGATCCTCTGGTTCGGCTGAATATCAAGGCATTCTTGGAGATGTCCAGACCGTAAACATCTCCGAGAATTTGAAGGTATTTGAGATTGATCCCGGTACCACAACCTGCATCCAAAATCCTCAAAGGTTTCTCGGAAAGGCCATTATGAGATCGAGCTGCCAATTTCATTACCATGTCCCTGCGTCCTGCATACCACCAATTTGCCCCTTCCAGACTATACATCTTATCGTATTCGGATGGGTCCATTTAAGTATCTCCAGCAAATTCGGGGCAATATTCTTCCGAAGATCGGATCGCAGACACAGCAATCCGTTTTCCCTGATCTACAATTTTCCCAGATCCAAAATGGTTAAATTCCGTCCAGACATCACCGGCCAAATCTTGTTCTTATCAAAGAAATAAGCATGCACTTGGAATCGGATAATTTAAATTTCGTGCCCTTGGAATGCTTCCAGCTTATCGGGTACTCTCCAATTCTATATCCCATCTTTCTAAGTCTCCAAAGAATCTCGACATCTGTCTCAAATCCCGTAGTTTTTAGATCGTTTAGAATATCGAGAATTGCCTCCCGCTTAAAGACCTTCGCACCACATTGAGTATCTTCGAAGGGCAAACCAAAGACCATCCTTACAAAAATATTAAAAATTCTGCTTGCCAACCTTCTCTGGATCGGCTGCTTTATCAGGATTTTCGATCTCTTCAATCTCCGTGAGGCGATTACTCCATCAAAATCATGCAAGGCATGAAACATGCATTTCAGATCATCGATACTTACCGATTCGTCTGCGTCAACAAAACATATTTCCTTCCCTTCAGCAACCTTAAGACCCTGAATCAATGCCCCGCCTTTGCCCAGACGATTACCAAAACAAAGAAGCCGGATATTCGGGTATCTAACGGAGAAGCTTTTTATGATATCATCGGAATTATCCTCTCCATCGCAGACTACTATAATTTCTTGTCCAGGAAATCCCTCAATTAGGTTCTCAATGGCTCGTTTGATCCTTGTCTCCTCATTATACGCCGGAATAATTATAGATTTCATGCGAGATCTCTGGATGTTTCCTTGTATACTACAAGATATATCTTGAATATTCAATTATTATAGACACTGCAACTATCAAAATGCCCGCCGATAGATGAGAGAATCGTTTCATCGAATTCCCTGTTACCGATTTTTTGAAACGCAAATTGCTGAATTTGAGCACTCAAGATAGTCTCTCGAGCTTTACTCATGATGATGAGTGTTACCAGATTCGTGGAAGTGCGGATCTGGACTACAAGTTATACTAATTTACTTAATATCCTTCTGACACAAAGTATAATCCATTGCCAAAGTATCCTATTTAACCCAAAGTGCAGACCATTATACAGCAGAAACCTCGGTCGCCATCCCGGCTTTGTTTCTGTAAATCTTTTCACCTATTGGGGGAAGCCGAGAAAGGAAAAGGAGGTGGGAGGGGAAGACTCTCATCGACTTTCACCTTAGTTTATGTCTACAAGTACCGAGGTGTGTGGCCTTTTCGATTCCGGGCAAGACAGCAACAAGTGCAACTCTAAGTCTGAACTCTGGTCTTAAGAAGGCAGACTCTTTTGACTAATATAGTGGTCTGCTCACCTGCACGTCAACCAGCTGTTGCATGCCTGAAGAATTGCAAAAATATGCCATAAGAAGGCAGGTACACCGCTCTAAGGGCTGCATGCGCGAAATAACTGTCCATGCACGCATGGGCTCCAGATCGCATATCAGCTATCCGATCTCCATCTCAGCAAGAGCTTTTTTCAGCGTCCCAAAGGTCGCTCGCAGGTGCTCTGAAATAACTCGCGTATCTGATAGCACAGGCATGAAGTTGGTGTCGCCATTCCAGCGGGGCACAATGTGCAGGTGAATATGATCTGCCACTCCTGCACCTCCCACAATGCCCATGTTAATCCCCAGGTTGAAACCATCCGGATGCATGGTCTTACGCAGCAGCTCCACGGCAAGATCAGCCAGCTGCATCATCTCTTGCTGCTCATCTCCTGCCCAGGCCGACAACGTGGCCGTATGCCGGAAAGGAACCACCATCATATGGCCGTTGTTGTAGGGAAAAGCGTTCATGATGATGAAATGATACCGGCCCCGGTGGAGAATCATGTTCTCTTCATCCTTGTTCTCGCCGGGCTTGTCGCAGAATATGCAGCCTGCAGGCTTCTTGCTGAGGATGTATTCGATGCGCCACGGTGCCCATAAATTTTCCATTTTACTCTGCCCCTTTCTCGAAGACGATCTTCCTTCCCACGACTTTAGCCTTCCCTTCTATAAACATCTTTATCGCCTTCGGATAAGCCTTATACTCCGCCCTCTGAATCCTGGCCTTCAGGCTCTCATGAGTGTCGTTCTCTTTAACCGGCACAGGCCTCTGATATATGATTGGACCGTGGTCCACGTCCTCGTCGACTATGTGCACCGTGGTTCCAGTCCATAACACCCCATGATCCAGGGCCTGGCCGAAGGCATCCATGCCCCGAAAGGAAGGCAGAAGGGCGGGATGAATATTCAAGATCCGATCCCTGTAACGGCGAACAAAAAAGGGTGTCAGGATCCTCATGAAACCCGTGAGCACGACCATTTCCACGCCCGCTGCCTCCAGATGCGCTACGAGCTCTCGGTCATACTCCTCGCGGGGTTTGCCTCTGGGATCTAGATAAAGTCCCGGAACCCCGAACTCCCGGGCGATCCTGAGAGCACCCGCATCCGGCTGATCGGTCAGGACTATTTTCACAAGGCCTGGAAGATAACCTGAGCGCTCCGCCAGCAGAATGTAGCGAAGATTTTCTCCCCGCCCCGAGGATATGATGCCGAGCGTTGGTGTCAAGTTAAGAGCTCACTTCCATCACGTAGTTCATCACAGTCTTGTTGCCGACGAATACGACATCATCTTCAGCCATTGGCTTATCACCTTGATATTAAATTTGGACTAACGGTTGTATCCTAAGAAAGTTGATTACTTAAAGGTACCTGCCCCGCGCCTTGATCTCAGTCACTCTCTTCAGGACCGCAGGAGCTTCGGGATAGGTCCGGGTATATCCTACCTTGAAGGCCTCGATCAACTCCTCGGAATGATCATGAGTGCTTTCCAGGGTCTGGAAGTAAACATGAACATCAACACCCTGGGCTTCTACGGATTTTTCATAAAACGACAGGCCGAAATCTATCAGGCATATCTTTCCCTGCACAAGGATCATATTGGAGGTGGTCAGGTCCCCATGGACGATTCCTCCCAGATGCAGCTTTCCTACCATCACCCCCGCCTTCTCGGAGAGTTCGCTATTGATAACATCCTTCAAAGTTGCGCCGTCTATATGCTCCATCTGGAGCTCAAAGCGAGAGACATCGCTAATAATTGGCGTAAGAACCCCGTGCCTGCGGGCATCGGATGTGATCTTGGCCTCCCGCAAAGTTCTTTCCTGCCTGATTTGCTCATCCAGTTCCGCCAGCCGATAGCTCTTGGGCAGCCTCCACTTATTTACGACGCCGTTCTCCAAAGTTATGACCGCTTCCGCGCCTCTGCCTATCTCCATAAATCCTCTCTGCTTTTCCAGGCCTCGACGAGGCCGATGCAACCTGTGATCATCATGTCTCCACCGGGCGATGCCGGGACTGCGCCTTCTAATGCGTGGCTTTGAAGGAACACGACGCGGCGCGGTCCTGTGACAAGCGTGGACCTGATCCTTTCGGGAACGCTATCAATATAGGCTCCATGACCTCCATCCTCGAACACCTCGCGGTTCAACAGTTTTCCGTTGCACAGCTTTTCTGTGAAATCTCTTAGCTTTTCCGGGCTCAGCTCGGATGTGTGATGCTCGAAGATGGCTGTTATCCGGCCATCATCCAGAATGGCTGCCACCGTATGGCCGTTGCCAAAGTTGATAATAAGAGCAGGATCGAGAAATCGAGAATCCAGGGCTGCACCAAAGATAGCTGCCGGGCCGGTGTCCATAAGGAGTGGCTCAAATCCTTCCCTCACCAGAGTGTCTCGAACTGCCAGCATACGGGTCATGGCCTGAGGGGGCTGCCGGTAGGCGAAGGCCTCCAGTTCCCCACCTGAGCGGATGGCTTCTGTCAGATGCTCAAACCGAACTAGTCGATTTGACTTTTCCGGGGAATAGCCATGATCCTGAACTGCTACCGCGATATCTTTCGGAAGTTCGATGTCGAAGGTCTGGAAGGCACGGCGAAGTGCTGGAATGTCTATGTCGCCAGTCTCAATGATCTCTGCGGCAATAGGAGCCTCCTCCTGAATCTTGACGCCCAAAGCCGCGACGCGCTCCAGATTATCATTTATGGAAGCTGCCGCGGATGGTGTGGCATAAACCGCTAAACCCGCAGCCAGATGCCATCTTACTGCCGCAGTGGAGGCTCCTCCTCCCATGGTCGGCCCGCGCAAGAACACATCTTTTCCCGCCAGTCTGGCCCGGTTTATCCTGGTTCCCACCAGAGTCGTTTGACTTGGCAAAACCATCTTGGTCGAGCCTTCCAATGGCACATCTTCTTGATAGAGCAGGATGTCCTGGGTGCCTGCCCCCACATCAACTGCTAATATCGACATAGGTGCTCCTTCCTATCAACTGGGTAGAATAAGACATGATCGCACGGGAATAATCTTATCCTTATCCATAGAGGAGATAGCATGATCATAGATGTAGTGGTCGCGAGCACCTCCCGCTTTCGTAAGTTCGGGCCGGTTTCGTGTCCGGAAGAGGCAGAAGACCTATCCGGAAAGGTGATCCTGGAGATGATTAAAGCCGCCGGATACAAAGCCCAATACAGCCTGCGTCCGGACGGCATTGAGCCTATCCGAGATGTTGTGGAAAAGAGCGTTGCCGATGCCGTGGTTATTTGTGGAGGCACGGGGCTTACTCGTCTTGACTTAACCTTAGAGGCCGTGGAGCCTCTCTTTGAAAAGACGCTTCCCGGCTTTGGAGAGGTCTTCCGCTGGCGAAGTTTGGATGAGGTAGGGACTCGAGCATTGCTCACCCGGGCAACCGCGGGAATTTATAATGGAAAGCCGGTGTTTTGTCTACCAGGTTCGCCTGGCGCCGCGAGATTGGGCATGGAGCTAATCATGGCGGAATTAGTACACATTCTTAAGCACATTCGAGAATAGAAAAAAATAATATTAACTATATCAAAGCTTGTTGAACCGGAGTAGCCTTTTATATCATTAGCACTCTGATAAGGACATAGAGCTTTCACGGAGAGATTGGCCAAATGGAAACAGAGATCCCAGTGCGAGACATCATGACCAGGCCGGTGATCACAGCCGATGCCGATCTGGACATCCTGAGCGCTGCCAAGAAGATGGGCTCGGCCAATGTGGGAAGTCTAGTAATAGTATGCGGCGACAAGCCCACAGGCATTCTGACGGAAAGGGACCTGGTCAAAAAGGTCATAGCCAAAGGAGTCGATCCCAGAAATCTGAAGGTGGGAGAGATCATGAGCTCACCTGTAAATGCCATAGAGCCGGATGCAAGCCTACGCGAAGCAGCGGCGTTGATGCTTCGCACCGGAGTCAAACGGCTGCCCGTGATATTCAAAGGAAAGCTCGTGGGTATAATAACCGATACAGACCTGGTCTCAGGGTCCTCCCTCGGTTTGAATGAGATTTTGAGCGATCTATTGGAGATGCACCGGGAGAGCATCCATTTCGAGCAGCCGCGTGGAGTGGTACGTGGAATCTGTGAGGTCTGCGGCCAGCTTTCGGATACCCTGGAGAGCCTGAATGGCGAGTTGCTCTGCTGGAGCTGCAGGGACGGAAAGGGATAGATACCGTTGCGGGACCGCAGGGGAGTAAAAATGTTAGTAGAAGATATTTTATCCAGAGATCCTCTATACGTTGAGGATTCGACTTTTCTGACCAAAGCACGTCAGTTGATTAGAGACAACCATGTGCGTGGACTGCCGGTCGTGAATAGTAAACGAGTGGTCCAGGGAATCGTAACTACACAGGACATGCTGCGTGTGACATCAACCAAATCGAACGTTACTGTATCGGGTTTCATTGTGCAGGTCCCCACTGTAACGGAAGATACGGATATGTTTGAAGCGGCAAAGATCATGCTCAAGGAGAAGTGCACATTGCTTCCAGTGGTCGAGTCCCAGGAAGACCTTGTGCTCAAAGGAGTTGTCACTCTAATTGATGTGTTCAAGCACATCGACATCTCCAAAGTTCCCCAGAAGCTGATTGGCGACATCATGACCACGAAAGTCGTAACTGCGAGCCCGGATGATTCGCTGACTGAGGTATGGGGCAAAATGCTGGATCTGGATTTCACCGGATTGCCTGTAGCAAAGGACGGCAAGCCCATAGGGATGATCACCAGGTTCGATATCCTGAAGAGGGGCTGGGCCCGAATCAGCAAAGAGAGCGAGACTCGACCCTCCGATTCCACGCAGATGCATGCCGAGAAGCTGATGAGTTCTCCCATATTTAGCCTGGGGCCAGAGGCAAGTCTGGCCGATGCTATAGAGCTGATGCTCAAGCATGATATGGGCAGGATCTCAGTTGTGGATAATGGAAAGCTTGTGGGAATTGTAGACAGAAATGATCTGATCAAGAGTTACCTCGGGTGAGTAAAGATGAGCAACGGTCCAACAACGGGAAAAGAGATAACAAGGATACCGCAAAAGAACGATCGGATGCCCAGAGCCCCCGGCTCGGGGGATAGAGGACCTCTGCAATTCGACTCCAGGCATGCCAAGCACATCAGCGAATTGGTTGGCGCGGCGTCGCCTGATGTGGTCACTGTTCCGCCAACCACTACCATTATGGGTGCCATAAAGACAATGACCTTCTACGGCTTCTCGCGGCTTCCCATAGCCGACGCGGGCACGAAGAGGTTGATGGGCTTTGTGACGTCTGTGGATATCGTTGACTTTCTGGGCGGTGGGCTGCGGCACAACCTCCTGCAAGAAAAGTATGGCGGCAATATCTTCACGGCTATAAATGCTGATATCAGAGAGATAATGAGCGATAAGCTCACTTACGCCAGCGATAACGACTCCCTGAACGATGTCTTGAAGTTGATGTATGAAAAGAATGTGGGCGGCCTTCCCATCGTGGATGAGGATACCCGCATCAAGGCCATAATAACTGAAGAGGACTTCGTGCGCTTTTGCAGAGGTTTGGACACAGGCCTTTCTGTTGAGTCCTTTATGAGCCCCAATGTGGTGACGGCACCGGCCCAAACCACAATTGAGAAGATGACGAGGATGATCATCCAGAAGGGCTTCCGTCGCATGCCTGTAGTGCAGGACGGAGTTCTTATGGGCATGGTTACAGCATCAGACATCATGAAGTATCTGGGCAGCGGTGCAGCTTTTGAAAAGGTGGTAACCGGCGACATCGGAGAGGTAATGAATCAGCCTGTCAAGAGCTTGATTAAGAGAAGCTTGCTTACCACAGAGAAGAAAGTGGATCTGGGCCAGGCTGCCAGGAAGATGCTGGATAGCGACATCGGATCATTGCCCGTCATGGACAAAGGTTCTTTAGTCGGGATTCTGACGGAAAGAGATTATGTGAGGGCATTGGCCGAGAACAGAGGAATACTGCCATGATCATAAAGAAAGTCAAAGATTACATGAGCTCTCCCATAAATGTCATTGAGCGAAATGAGCCCATTCAAATGGCCAGGAATCTGATGTTCAAGTATTCCATTGGCAGGCTACCCGTATTGGACAACGGCAAGCTGGTTGGCATCGTTACCAAATACGATATCACCAACCGGCTCAACCAGGCAGCTCCGGAGTGGCGCAGACGGCCCATAGACAAGATCCCCATTCAGGTAGTCATGACTGAGAAGCCCCTCACCATATTCCCCGATGCCACCATGCCCCAGGCAGCCGAGCTCTTGATAGAAAATGATATCAGTGGCCTGCCGGTAGAACGCGATGGTGAGATCGTGGGTATGATCACAACCCGCGATATGGTGAAGTACTTCTCCGAGCAGGATATCAAAGCAACCGTGGGCGACCTGATGAGTAAGAACATCTTGAATGTGCACCGTCATCATACCATCGGGCATGTCCTGGAAGAGATGAATGTGCAGGGCGTCAGCCGGGCTCTGGTCTACGAGGATAATATGACTCCCGTGGGCATAGTGACCCGATCAGGTCTCACATTCTCGGAAATGATGGGTCCTAAAGACGACATGGAAACAAAGAACATCAAGATGACCAGGAAAGAGAGCGCTGCAGGCAGAAAGCAGTACCGATACGTGAAGCAAATGCCATTCGTCGCCGAGGATATCATGACCTCACCGATCTTCTCCTTGAGCCCGGAGATAAAGGCAGTGGAGGCCAGCAAAACTCTTGAGGAAAAGCATATCATCGGCATGCCTGTTATGGAGAACAACGAAGTTGTGGGATACTTCTCAGCCGATGAGATCATCATTGAGATCGGGAGGTGGAAGTAATGCAAGTCAAGGACATCATGACAGAGCCCCTCACCATCGACAAATCCGAGCGTGTGGGCCATGCACTGGATCTGATGGAGAAAAATAATCAGCGCAGGCTCCTGGTGACCAACAAGGACAAGATGGGCGGTATAATCACTACGAGGCAGATCGCTCGTGTTCTTGGCACACGCAAATCCCTGGGAATGCCAGCCTCCTCTCTGCATGTTGCATCAGCCACGATGGATGCCGTGATCAAGGTCTTGCCGGATATGGGCGTGGATGACGCCATGATCCTTCTGCAGAAGACATCAGTACTGGTGGCAGTGGAAGGCGACAAGATTCTGGGCTGGGTTCGTCCAAGAGAGATCCTGGCAGCCGTAAATGTTAGCGGGATAGCATCCGACGCCATGAGATATCCCCTCACCGCTAACCCCAACGATCGGCTGGTTCACGCCCGGCGCATGATGCTGGACAGAGATGTAGGACGGATTCCCGTAGTGGAGGGAGGTCGGCTGGTTGGCATAATAACCGAGAGGGACGTGGCCAAATCTCTGCGAGCCTTCAGGGACCTGAACGATACTGCCAGCAAGCAATACGCTCGCATCTACAACATTCTGGTCTCAGATGTGATGACTCATGATGTGAGGTACGTCTACGTAGATACTCCACTGGAAGAGGTAAAGTCGATCATTCTCACAGAGAACAGGGGTGGCCTGCCCGTTCTCAACCATAGAGAAGAGGTAGTGGGCATGATAACCAGGCGGTCTATCTTAGACTTCCTGGTGAGGACCAGATGAATCTGCAAAAAGTTGCAGATAGATAGACTGGGAATAACTGAAGAAAGGCTGCATTGCCTGCAAGAGACGATAATCAGTGAATCAAACTGGCCCTAGCCTGGACTTCTGAGGTTTGAAAAAGAGACCTCGGGGATCGAGGCCGGGACTACTATTTTTAGGAATGGCGAGGTCGTATACGGCTATCCCAAAATACGCCGTCCTCTCATGCTGGGAGCCGCGATAAACGGGCATTTTTCCGACTTCGTGGCGGTGTGTGAGAAGCCTGTCTACGGCTAGGGAGTTTGAGCATCATCTTCATAGGTGCGGAATTAGGGCCATCTTCGACCAATCGGTGCCTGAAGATGGTGGCTATCTGATCAGGATCACCAAAACCATCATGAGCACAAACGATAAAACCAAGGCGCTCCTGGATGGAGAGACGTGGTGAAGAGCGAGCTTATGACAGAGATTGCAGATATTGAGATGGAGGGCCATCTCATCGACTCCCAGATGTTGACCAGGGTCCTGGATAAGATCATGGACATGCGCGGTGAGTTCGAGATTAAGAGCTTCCAGATAGGCCAGAAGAAGAACGATACCAGCTATGTGCAGGTCACAGTCACCGGCGAGGATGCCGCTCATCTGGATAGGATACTCCTGGAGCTGAATGCGCTGGGGGCCCAACTGGTAGAAATGGAGGATGCGCGATTGGACACCTCTCCTGGTGATATGGTAGTTCCCAGGGGTTTTTATTCCACCACCAATCACCCCACCTATGTGCGCTACCGGGGCTCGTGGGCGGAGGTAGAGCATAACCACATGGATTGCCTCATCGTTCTTGAAGATGGCAGGGCAGTGTGCACTCCCATAGGCCATATCAAGAAAGGCGACAAGGTAGTGATTGGAACTTCCGGCGTCAAGGTTGTGCCGCCCGAGCGACCCAGGGAGAAGACGTTCTTTGGATTTATGTCCAACGAAGTCTCTTCGGAGAGACCCAGCGGAGAACTCGTCCGCCAGCTGGCCCGAGAGATTGTCAGCACCAAGAAGGCTGGAGGAAAGATTGCAGTCGTCTGCGGGCCGGCTGTGGTCCATACCGGCGCGGCGCCATCTCTCGCCAAACTCATTCGGGATGGATACGTGGATGTGCTGCTGGCAGGAAACGCCGTGGCGGTGCATGATATCGAGCGTCAGCTCTTTGGCACAAGCCTGGGAATGAACTGCTCTGGAAATGCCATCTCCGGCGGTCACCGAAACCATCTCTACGCCATCAGCGAGATCATGGCCAGCGGCTCCATAAAAAACGCCATCGTGGAGGGCAAACTCAAGGGCGGAGTCATGTATGAGGCTGTAATGAAGGGGATCACCTTCATTCTGGCGGGTTCCATTCGCGATGACGGGCCGCTTCCAGAGGTTATCACGGACACGGCTAAAGCCAAGGATGCCATGGATAAAGCGCTGCGAGGTGTGAACATGACCATAATGCTGGGCACGATGTTGCATGCCATTGCGGTTGGAAATCTTCTGCCGTCCTTCGTTAAGACCATCTGCGTCGATATCAATCCCGCAACCGTAACCAAGCTCATGGACCGGGGGTCGGCTCAGGCCATCGGCCTTGTGACGGATATCGGGATATTTCTGCCCAGGCTCGCCGAGGAGATCAACAAGCAAGAGATGGAGCCTGAGATGATCTCCTGTGAGGATCGAAAATCTTAAATGAGCCTGTGCATGAACTAGCAAAGACATTGTGGGCCGCCGTGGCTTAGCCCGGTTAAAGCGGCTGATTCGTAAGAATTATCCGAAAGATCAGCAGTTCATGGGTTCGAATCCCATCGGCGGCTTTTAAGAATTTTTCTTGTAATTCATCCATCGCAGATCCTTAGTGGGAGATACTCTTCTCCGGCAAGTTTATAAGCCGTTTATAATCCGCTTATAAATCTTAAATACTCATGTATATATACACCCAGTTTATAACGAGTAGTTCTGGAGATACTTGAGTATGGTGTCCACAATAAATATCGAGAATGTGGTGGCATCCACCAAGCTGGCAGAAGAGTTTGATCTGCATAAGATCGAGGCTGAGCTGGAGGGCGCTGAATATAATAAAGAGAAGTTCCCGGGCCTCGTCTATAGGGTTAAAGCCCCCAGAGCTGCCTTTCTCATATTCACTTCCGGCAAGGTGGTATGCACGGGAGCCAAGAACGTCGAAGACGTTCGCACGGTCATAACCAATATGGCCAAGACGCTCAAATCCATAGGCTTCGAGAAGATCGATCTGGAGCCCGAGATCCATGTTCAGAACATTGTGGCCTCTGCAGATCTGAAGACTGACTTGAACCTGAACGCCATCGCTCTCGGTCTGGGACTGGAGAACATTGAATACGAACCGGAACAGTTTCCGGGACTCGTTTACAGGATAAAGGTTCCCAAGGTGGTCGTGCTTATTTTCAGCTCCGGCAAACTGGTCGTAACGGGTGGCAAATCTCCGGAGGAGTGCGAAGAGGGAGTGCGGATCGTCAGGATGCAGCTCGAAAACATGGGGCTGCTTTAATCTTTTAAACATTTTCATTTCAGAAACTCTTGTGCCCGAATAGGAGGCCTCTGGTCTTATCTGCAAAATGTCGCATTAATTAGAGCGTATTCATAAAAAACTACTTAAAGTCGAAACTATTAGGTTAAAATTATAAAAATATGGAAGCTTTCTCTGGAAGAAAGCCTTCCGCCAACATTCACGAATCCAGAAAAGTCATCTTAAGCCGATCCTCTATATCTGCCAGTGTAAAGCTCTCTTGCGTGCCCTCTTTCATATCTCGCAAAGTGAGAGACCCGGCATCAAGCTCGTCTCTGCCAATTATTATCGCAAAGCCCGCTCCAGCGCTGGCAGCAGCTTTGAGCTGTGCCGTCAAGCTTCTGCCCATGACATCCAAGATGACAGGAACCTTCGGGTCCATCCGGCGCAGCGTTTTCGCGATCCTGATGGCTTCCACTTTGACATCCGGGGTGTAGACCAAAAAGACAGGCGACGTTTGCTTCTCTTCTATCTGCACGATCTCCATGATGCGATCAAAGCCCAGGCCGAATCCCGTAGAGGAGGTCTCCTTTCCACCGAAGAGACTGGCCAGCTCGTAGGTTCCTCCGCCACAAATCTGACGCTGCGCTCCTAGCCCCTCAGCATAGATCTCGAAGACGGTTCCTGAGTAGTACTCCAGACCGCGCACAATCTCAAAGTCAATTTTGAAGTCGACACCATAGGCCTCCAGGAGGTTTACGGTCTCTTGAAACTCATCCATTCGGAGCTCTGCGTCTACAGATCGCCCCTGGCGAGCCGAGCTGCGTCCGGCTTGCATCGACTCAGACGGCACGTTTGAGTCCAGAATGTCAGAAGGCTCCTTGACCTGACCCAGAACCTTTGCGATATCTATGGCCTTATCCAATGCCTTTTTGCCCTTCAGATTGATCAACTCCTGCAGGCCGAGATGGCTTTGGCCGATCTCCTGCAGGAACGCTTCCAGAGCTTCGTGCTCTTTCTTGTCTATCATCCTCATTACTTGTGGCCGATGCTGCGCATCTATCTTGCCAAGCATTGAACGGATAAGCCCCAGATAGCCGACATGGATGTCACATGTCACTCCTACGCTCTTCAACATCTGGTCAGAGAGGGCAATTGCTTCTGCCTCTGAATCGGGCTTGGCTCCGCCTATCAGCTCGGCACCCAGCTGCCAGAATTCCCGGAAGCGTCCTTTCTGAGGCCGCTCGTAACGGAAGCAGTTGCCAAAATAGCAGAGTCTCTGGGGTTTTGGCGAATTCTGCAACTCGGAGACGTACATGCGCATTACGGGTGCCGTCAGCTCCGGCCGGAGGGCGAGATCGCGACCTCCCTTATCCGGGAAGCTGTAGATCTCCTCCATCACTGATGCGCCTGATTTCTTGGTGAAAAGCTCGAGATGCTCAAAAGTGGGTGTGGAAACCTCCTGGTATCCCCAGCGCTCCAGCACATCTTGCATCGCCTTCCGGGCTCGACCTCGCTTCATTGTCTCCTCGGGAAGAAAGTCCCGGGTGCCTCTCGGTCTCTGGATGGTCATATCGGAAAAGGGATAGCACAAAATACCCTTATAGTTTGTGATAGCGACCTCTGGGATAAGAGACAAAAAGAAAAACAAAAAAAAGAAGAAATGGAGCCTCTGCGCGGGATTGGTCAAAGCCCGAGGCCTCAGATCTCCTCAAATCACTTCAGCTTCTCTTCAACCTCAGAGGGGCTGATGATGATCTGTACTGGTTTTATGACTATGTTAGAGGTGGCGACCGCACTGCCTCCTTCCACAGTATTTATGGCGCTGACGGAAATTCCATTCACGTTAATATTCATGTTGTTGCCGAGCTGTACTGATTTTGCCGTCTTGCCATCATTCTGTTTATTTTTCGTCCCGTTGTTGAATGCATCATCCACAATTTTCTCTATATCGTCCCCGCTTTCATCCTTGCCAAATCCATCGTTTTTCGCAGTTTTTTGGCCTGTGATGCTGACGTCAAGGTTATTGGAAAGACCCTGTGATGCCGGATCCCCGCTCTGGGTCTCATCATAGTTGATGTCTCTTTGCTTGACACTGTTAATCGCTTTCAGATCCGAAACCCGGGCCTCTGAAGAATGTCCCGTCAAAGCGACATTTTCCCTTGTAGGCAATGATTGTGGCATTAGGTCGCGAAGATGATGCTGCATGTCCGGGTTATGTTCTGTGGACCAGGGGAAGTTGATAGTCTCTCCGGCAGTTTTGAGCTGACCTATAGTGCCTCCCTCTGGATGACCAAAAGGAACGGAACCGGATTGCTTCAGCTCGCTTTGCAGGTCCGGTAGATTTGCCGGCATATCTGCGGCCGAGGCGCTGAGCATAATGCAAAAGCAAATAAAAGTGGCTCCCATCAGCATAATGCCAATGGGTCCTATCATTTTATTCATATCTCGATCCTGGGTCTTCTGACCTTAAGTTATTGCTGGTTGGTGACGATCTTCACGTTGTTGGTGGCTGCAGCGAATCCGAATGCCATGGCGTTCCTGTTGCCTACGTTGATCTGCTCCAGATTGACCTTGATGCAGCAGTCCTGACAGGAAACATCGCCGTTACTGCAACATTCGCATGCACCGGAATCCTGATTCTTCTTTACCTCTAGGTTGTTAGTGGCGACAGCCACGGGCCCCCTATGCCAGAAGCTCCCGATGGCCAGAGCTTTATCATTTCCGACCGTAAGACTGTCGGCGTTAGTGTCCGTTAATTCCGGGAACCTGAATGCAGAACCATCTGTCTCAAATATCCCACCATTCTTTCCGAGGATGTCAACACCACCGCTACCGCTCATACCCTGCCCCATGACTGGGACGGATATTATAGCCATAGCCAATACCAATAGTACTCCCATTTGTCTAATAGTTTCACCCCATAAATCCCTTTAGGATAGACTAAACTAACACTCGATATTATTTATACGTTCTGGTGGCAATTGCTTGAAAAACCTAGATTTATTGAAATATTCCATTTTAAATAATTTTCTGCAAGATATGTAATGTACCTAATGTCGAACCCATTTTGCAAATGCGTAGGTTTTCGAACGATCAAGATCGATAGACAATACGTTTGCAATTCTTAAATGATAATGTTGCCCTCTCATTTTTGTACTTTCTTGGGAGCAGTACCTAAGGTCGTGCTTATTGGGAAGAGTTTATGATGCTATAAGGGCCTCATATGTTCGGATGATAAAGCCGCCCCGAATCCTTCCCATGTCCCTGCAGGAAGCAAAGAGCATTGGGATAGAGCAGTTTGATGTTATTTTGATAAGCGGAGACGCCTATGTTGACCATCCCTCTTTTGGGACGGCTCTAGTCGGCCGGGTGCTCTGGGATGCTGGCTATACTGTCGGCATAATCGCCCAGCCGGACTGGAAAAAGGATGACGATTTTCTGAAGTTGGGAAGGCCTCGCCTCTTTTTTGGCATATCTTCGGGAAACGTAGATTCTCTGGTGAACAACTTCACACCTAATTTGCGACGTCGCCACTCGGATGTCTATTCCCCTGGTGGAGTCTGTCGCCGGCCGGACCGGGCCGTTATCGTTTACACCAACAAGGTTCACGCCCTCTTTCCCGGCGTTCCGATCATCTTGGGTGGAATCGAGGCCAGCCTGCGCAGGTTTGCCCACTATGACTACTGGTCGGACTCGGTTCGCCAGTCCATTCTGGCGGATGCGCCGGCAAGTCTCCTGGTCTATGGCATGGGCGAAAGCCCGATCCGGGAAGTGGCCCTGCGCCTGGAAAAGGGGGAATGTATTGAGGAGATCCGCGATGTTGCCGGAACGACTGTGTTGGAGGAGATTGGCAATTGGAGACGAGAGCCTCTGAGAGATAGCCTGGTTATCCCTGGCTTCTCTCTGGTTTCCAAAGATAAGAGAAAATATGCCGAGGCCTTCGCGTTACATTATGGGGAACAGGACCCATTTAGTGGTCGCACGGTCGTCCAGCCTCATCCAAAGACCGTCATCATCCAGAACCGTCCTGCCCGGCCCCTGACCGCAGAGGAGCTGGACGGCATCTATGAGTTGCCCTTTACCAGGGTCGCTCATCCCTCTTACCGGGAACCCATTCCTGCTCTTGAGCCGGTCAAGTTTTCCATCACCAGCCACAGAGGCTGCTTCGGATCCTGCTCCTTTTGCGCACTGACCCATCACCAGGGAAGAATTGTGCAGAGCAGAAGCCCGGACTCCATTGTACGTGAGGCAGTGCTGCTAACCCGAATGCAGGGCTTCAAAGGCATCATTCAGGATATTGGCGGTCCGACAGCTAACATGTACGGCCTGATCTGCCCACGGTGGAAGCAAGGAGCCTGCCGGGAAAAGCTATGTTCGGCAGAGTGTCCGACTCTGGATAAAGATCATTCCCGCCAGGTGGAGCTGCTACGCCGGCTTCGCAAAATTCCGGGGGTCAAAAGAGTCTTCATCGGCTCGGGGATAAGGCATGATCTGGTAATGGCGGACTCATCCTCCTATCTGGAGGATCTCTGCCAGTATCATGTCTCCGGCCACCTCAAGATCGCTCCGGAGCACGTCTCTCGGAGCGTCACGAAGTGCATGCATAAGCCCTCTAAAGAGGTCTTGCAGGCTTTCCGGACACGCTTTGATGCTGTCTCAAGAGCTGTCGGAAAAGAGCAGTACCTTCTGCCTTATTTCATGTCCGGCCATCCTGGCTGCACCGTGGGTGATATGGTTGAGCTGGCGGAATTTTTGCGGGATAATCACATGTACACGGAGCAGGTGCAGGACTTCACACCCACGCCCATGACCGTATCCACTGCCATGTACTATACGGGCCTCGATCCGTTTACTCTTTCGGCTGTGCACGTGCCCAAAGGCAGGGAGAAGAGGATTCAGAGGGCTATGCTGCAATACCGGGACCCTAAAAACTATGATCTGGTTAAGGAAGGCCTGGAGATGGCGGAAAGGCAGGATCTGATAGGATCCGGAAAGGGGTGCCTCATCCCATTGCGATCACCAGGCGGGCGTGGGTGGGGGCTGGAGAGAAAGAGCAAGGGGGTGAAGTAGAAGTGAGAATAAGTAAGTCAGCCTACAACAGTTGATCCATGGTCTTACTCAGGCGTTGTTTTGTTGATTCTACGACTCTACCGCTCCGCGAGATCGAGAGAATCGCGCCCTCGCGAATTGCCCGGCGGTCCCACAGTTTAGGCAGGGGTAGGCTTTGAGTGTGTCTCTGCCCTAGAACTATTATATTTACTACATTATCTTCTCGCCACGGGCACTACAGCCTGAACTCCCCGTCAATTAGGCAAAGGAGAGATGGAAACGAGGCTAATACTATGGCATCGCTTCGCAAAGCAAGGTGCCTATTGCCTACCACTAATCGTCATGCTGCCATGTTATGTGCCTAAAAAATGGGGAGCTTAGGCTACAGACAATCTTAAGGCATATTGCTAAAACCGGCATGAGGGGAATCGCTTAAGATTGTTGTCTCAAACCAACAACATTGCCATTTGTGTCTTTTACTTGTGCTATCAGCAAACCGTTTGCGACGTCTTTAATATCTTGTACGATCTCAACTCCTACATTGGTCATTTCTTTAAGACTAGCTTTAATATCCACAACATCTGTATAACTAATGGGCCCGACTTTTGAGTTAGGGTCTAACCCAACTTCTAGATCACCAACCCTATAACCCACGTAATAGGGCCCCTCAACATAAGGTTCTACTCCTAAAAACTTGCTGTAAAAAGTTTTTGCATTCCCTATATCTTTTACCGGATAAACAAGTAGTTTGATACTTTTTGCCATTATGATCTCCTACTGAAGTTAATATCATATTACTGTATAATCAAGTTAATAGATATTAAGTTTGTGTCAATGGGATTTTGTGTATTGAGGCGAAGGTCCACTGGGACGCTTGGAATCCTGAGGGTCAAAGAGGTGCTGCCTTGTAGCAGCATTCGGCAAACAGCGGAAAACGCTGATTCCAGCATGGCCAGAAAAGTGTACGCCGTAATGGGCGTAGCATGCTGTGCTTCAGCCACTGTGTCCGGTCTATGAGGGCCACAATGCGGACAACCCCAAGCCAGAGGCGAATGCAGGCCCTACAACTCGTGTCGTAATGCGAAGGGTCCCTATGAGAAGGGCGCTGCGGATCGGCGTTGGCCTGCTCGAGGCTAGATCAATCCATTTTTCCGATTCTTTTGCAAGGATATTATGAGCAAGAGTCTTAAATATCGACAAATGTCAATGAGAATATAAGCAAATGTCGATGGTACCTTTTCTCCTTCCTACGCCTTGAGACTTTTGCCTCCCTCCTGTTCATTTCCCGGATTTGTTGTGCCCTTTGACGTATAATTTTAAAATTCTGATCACGAATTTCGCTTCGCGCGATCACCAAAAAAGAGTTGAAGGCCTCATTCGAGTCTTTCATGCGATTGCTGTCTGCAGCACATCATGAATGCCATTCTGAACATGCAAGAAGCCATCTCTCTTATGATTTTTGTATATTGTGGAGCGTGTACCCTCATAATTCAAACTTAAACCAAAAATTCTAACCGTTAGAAATATAAGTTATCCCGCGTTTCTTATATAACATGTATACCGTCCTAATGCCCCCTGGAGGAGGACGTAAATGGCCTGCAACAAGAAAGAAGAGAACATAATGATGATATCAGGGATCACTAAAAAGGAAGATACCGTCCTGGTTGAGTTTAAGGCCGGAGTAGTTCGAAGCATGATGCAATATAACGCGGGCTTAGTGAAGACCTTTGATAATGTAGATGATTTTCTGGCAGATCTCCATAGCCCCGAATAATCTTCTTTTCCATGTCATATAAAATTGAGCGAACGCTTGATTTTAAAACCCAATATAGAAAATTGACTAAGAAAAATCATACATTGCAAGGGCACTGTCGTTTTTTCAAGTGATGGTTGATGTTTCTTAGATGCACCTCGGAATCACTTTTTCGAATGAGCAACAAATATTCTGAGCAATTGATTATAAAATTTTGGATTAAACACCAAAATCACTATGCATTACTGATAATATGGCCAATTTAGTGATTTCGCTATCTAGTGACTTCATTCTCCAAAAATCACTTGATTTTGAGACAGTGCCGCTAAATCTATTTTAAGCTGCGAACTTTAGCCTAAAAGATAGTCGATCCCTAAAAGATCTCAAAGATTTAGCATCCTGATTGCGACTTAAGGTATTGATTGAAATGCTTAAGAAGAGGATTTACTAGTAAGATTATAGCGGGGAGTAGATTTGAACTACTGGTCTACGGGTTATGAGCCCGTCGGGATATCCTGACTACCCTACCCCGCTGCGTTTGGGATATATACACTCACTTTATACTAGCTTATAAGCCTTGCGTACAAAATTCTCCGCTCCTGAAGCGAAGAGAAACCACCGATACGCATTTCTTGACAGAAATTCCGCGCATCAATCACTGTTGCCCGGGCGTGCCGCGGAATATATTTGCGGCACGGGGGTGCCGTTGGCCGCTGAGGGCGGACAACAGCCACCTGAGTCGAGAATTTTCAGGCATTTTTGCGGCGTCTCTGCGGCCGAAATTCGGTTACTTAATGTATATGAAATCCAATTAAATTCTATGCTGCTGCTGGGTGCGGACGAAGCCGGCAAAGGGCCCGTGATCGGCTCCATGTTTGTCGCTGGCCTGGTAATCGAGGAGGAAAAGCTTTTCGACCTGGCTGGCTACGGAGTCAAGGACTCCAAGAAGCTCACCCCGGCGAAAAGGGAGCTGCTGGCCAAGAAGATCAACAAGATTTCCGCGGATCAATACATCCTGGAAGTCAAAGCCGAGGTCATTGATGAGCTGCGCCTCGTTATGACTATGAATGACATCATGGTCCGGAGCTTCTCCCAGGTGGTGGAAAAGCTGCATGCAGATAAGGCGGTTCTTGATGCGGCAGACGTAGACGCCGAACGGTTTGCCAGATCCGTCAGGAACTTGAGCAAGACCACCATGGACCTGATTGCAGAGCACAAAGCTGATGAGCGACACCTGGTCGTCTCCGCCGCCTCGATCCTGGCCAAAGTCCGGCGGGATGCATCCATGCGTGAGCTGGAGTCGGTCATGCAGTGCAAAATCGGTAGCGGGTACCCACATGATCGGGATACGATCGCGTTTCTAAACAAATGGGTGAAGGAGAATCATGACCTTCCGCCCTGTTCCAGGCATAGCTGGATAACAGCGCAGCGCATAAAAGCTAGTTTTATATAGGCTGCCTGAAATTAAGAGCCCCAAGAGAAGAAGGGATCTCATGGATATAGAAGATACTTTGCTCATGATTCCAGGGCCGGTCAAGGTCGCGCCTCGCGTGCTGCGCGCATTGTCCAAGCCCATGATCAGCCACAGAAGCGGAGAGTTCGGAGCAATTTACAGCGAATGCTGTGGCCTGCTCAAGCAGTTCTTCGAGACCCGTAACGATGTAGTGATAATGACGGGCAGCGGTACATTAGGCATGGATGCCGCTGTTGCCAGCACCATCGGCCACGAGGATAAGATCGTAACCATTTCCAACGGCAAGTTTGGAGAGCGTTTCACCGAGATCGGCGAGAGATACGGTCAGGCAGTTCCTGTGAAGTTCGAATGGGGAGCCCCCTATGATCTGGACAAGATTGAGGCAGCATTGGAGAAGGGCGCCAAGGCCGTGGCCATGGTCCACAATGAGACCTCCGTCGGCCTCACCAATCCTGCAAAGGAGGTAGGAAAGCTCGCCAAGAAACACGATGCCGTGTTCATTGTAGATGGCATATCCTCGATAGGCGGCAACGAGTTTCTCACCGATGAATGGAATATCGACATTGCCATCACCGGCTCCCAGAAGGCGCTGGCCGTGCCTCCGGGTCTGGCGGTCGTCTCCGTATCGCCAAAGGCGGAAGAGCGATTCTTGCCGAGGAGCAGCAGCTATTACGCAGATATGAAGGCCCACATAAAGAGCGTCCGGAAGAGCCCGCCCCAGACTCCCTTCACACCTGCCGTTCCGCTGTTCTTCGCCATGCAGGAGGCTCTGCACATGGCAGCCGAGGAGGGCTTTGCCGCCCGCAGGGCCAGAACGGCAAAGCAGGCGGAGTCCGTTCGCTCTGCGGCAAAAGCACTTGGCATAGAGCTCTTTCCCACGGTAGACGCGAATTCCTATTACTCCAACACCGTAACCGCTATGAAGATGCCAGGCGGTGTCACTGACGACAAGCTGCGCGGCGGCATGAAGAAACAGGGCGTAATTGTCTCCGGAGGTCAGGAGCAGCTCAAGGGCAAGATCTTCAGGATCGGCACCATGGGCGTCTGCTCCAGCGGTGACATATTGAGAACCATTCAGACCCTGGAGCTGGTTCTGGCCAAAGAAGGCCAGCTACGTGCGCGAGGCGCAGGAGTGGAGGCCGCGAGCAAGGTGCTAGGATAGATTGTGCATTTTAATAAGGGCGCAGCATTTTTTTATAAAAATTTTTAATTTACTCAATACTATCCCACCTGACGAAATAGTTTGCGCATGCGGGAGCAGAGCCAAGACGCCATGGCGAATATCTTCATCATCTGCATGCCCCGCAGGCAGGGCGCGAGAATAGGTAGAGGAGTCAGCCCTACCTTTCTTGGCCATCTCAGATCGATTCCAACGTTTGCGGCTCCTGGATCATTGGACAGCACTCCAGCTCATCCTTCGGCGGCGACGAGCTGACGCTTGTGCTTGCTTTCTTCCATCTGGCATTGCTATGCAGCGTAAAGTTGCCATCCAGCCGCAGATCTGTGACCCCACCAGGCCATTTGAAGCTCCTATCCGCGATTCCTGTGATTTGGCCGGTCGTCTCCAGATAGGAGAGCGTCTTGCCGAGACTGGTTTTATAACTCAGGTTGAGCAGGCTTGCCTCGAAGTATCTATCGCTCCAGACGAGATCTCGATAGTCGTTCTCAGCCAGAATACCGGCAGACCAGCTTTCTTCTATCGGAATGGAGTGCAGGGAGAGGTTGACTCGACTTGGAGAAAAGCTCGCAGAGATATCGCGCTTTGCGGATATGCTGACGGAATTATAATCCAGAATCTCTTCTGCCTGATAGGAGCCTGATCCGTGCTCGCCAAAGACCAGACTCGATCCGACTATCGGCTTTATGATCGTAGTAACAGAATCGGTGAAATTGAACTCGCCCGCCGAAATCTTGACGCTGTTGGTGACGGGATAGCCATCGAAGTTTGTAGAGATACTGCCTCTGGTTGATGTCAATCCCCGGCCATGTACATTGCTATCGATATTTGCCTTTACGGCCGGTTTGACGGTCTTCATTATGATCTTGATCTGGCCGTGCGATCCTGGCGGAAGATTCCGAAATGTCCAAATATTATTGGCGCCGGCATCGGGCTCTGGAGAGGCATCTACGAATACAGTCCTTGAATCGTATTCTTCGCTGACGACGAGGTCCGTCGGCTCCATTTGATTGTTTCCGTAGGTTATGGTATAGGTTATCTGGCCGCCAGGAGTTGCGGTCTTGGGGCCGTCCTTGATATCTTCCTCTTCCAGGGGCTCGAAGCTTATAATCTCATCACCGATCTTTATATAATCGATAAAGGCGGTCGTCTCGGGAATTGCCGGGTCTTTATAGAGCGTGATATAGATCCGGACAACACCCATGCCTTTCATCCGGTTCCTGAAGTCATCGAGATCACTAATGGGAACGGACTTGTCGCCATACTTCTCAAAATCCAGGTCGAAGCCGTCCAGCTCATTCCACTGAGAATGGGACATTCCCAGATCAGACCAGGATCGGCTTATGGAGCGGACCCTTGCATCCTGGGAACTTTTGCTGTCATAGCTATCACTTCCATCGCCATCAAGAAGGAGGTCAAGCTGGATCTTCCCATTGCCCAACTGAGGGTTAATCCACATACTGAAAAGATCAAGCTCTTCCAGGGGCATGGGATCATCCAGGTAGATCGAAACTCTTGAGTAAGTGCCCTTGTTGACAACAGAGAGACTCGCAGAATTTGAGCCATGAAATCCCATCTGGTCCGAGAGAGAGGCCTCTGCGTATTTTGACTTGCTTAGGTAGTAGTCCAAGTTAGTAAGACAATAGGCGTTGAATATCCATGTTTGGGTTAAAATAATAAATATCAAAAGAAAAATAAGCGACCGTTCGCTGTGTAATAGCTTGCTCATACTTTTGCTTATTTGTTCTACTGTAGAAATACTATTCGGTCCATAATTCAGCCCGGATGGTCTCCTGGAGAAACAGATCTTTATGCAATTTCATAGGCCACGAAATCAGATCGAGGCATTGCTTAACCATAATATCCTTTCATCTTAATCATAAATGACCTATATCAGACCTACATAAGTTCTACATGAAAAGAAGAATTATTAACTTCGGAGATATTCAACTAATCGGCGCGGTGGGAGAGTGGGGACTTGTTCTTACCGACCTGGCAGGAGCAAATGGGCAAGATATTCTCCTGCCATTCAACCAGAAAATTCGTACGGGTAGAACGGTTTATTGCCATTTAATCCAGGTTCTTCATTTCATTTGCTCTTTGCTGTATCGAGTGGATAAAGAAATGCACGAGTCCATATGTTGCGTTTCTCTGCGTCTCTGCGATTAATATTTGTACCTGAATAATTAACCCTGGGGGTTACGGAGGAAAACCGCAGAGGCGCAGAGCGCACAGAGGACGAACGAACGGAGACGCCCATTTCTCAGAAGAAAAATATGCTATTCTTCTTAGGGCTTCATGGATTGTTCCCCGCGGCCGCGGGGTTAGGGGGGCCTGCACGGCCATGAGTGCGCCCCGTCGCCTTAGCGTGTAACATCCGCACGGGGTTAAGAAGACATTGTTAGATCTCTTGCACTTAATTATAATACATGCTTAATGATATCTTCAATTGCAGACTTGACTTCGTTGATGTAAACAAGGACAGCATCAGCGCATCTTCCGGGGTACCGCGAATCGGCCCTGCTGCCCTCCAACGCTATGGGTACCGGCGTCTTTCACGGGACGCAGACGGTCAAGCGACGGCGGTTAAGATGCAGACTGATAGAGTGCCCCAATGTTTCGAATGGAGCCCTTAATTTCGGATTATTTTAATTCTGTAGATGCAGTCAAGGACCGCCACGACTTTTCGCATAAATCCGAGTTGATGATGTCAATGCATCTCAATTTTCATCCGCCAAGTATGAGCCCATCCTGAGCTCATGGGTATTTCAAGTGAAGACAAGCTCTTGCCGCCAACCGGGCCACGCGAACCGGCTCTGGCACCCGGCCGTCCCTGGTGAATTTATTGAGCAGAATCCGTGTCTCCTCAATGGTCGCTCCGAGGGCGCGCACATAGACCTCAAAGCCGGTCTTCAGCAGCACGCTGGTGCGTTCACCTGAAGCCGCATAGCGGCGCAGCTTCTCTTCCGGCTGGGGGAAATACTCGCGAATGTAGTCTTCCAATCCCGGCGACTCCTCATATGTCAGGCAGATCACAGGCTTTTGAATCCTGTCCCAAACCTCTGTGAGGTCGATGATATTGAACCAGCTTACGGCCAGGCCGCTGAGGAGAAGAGCGTTCACATCCGTCCGGTCAAGCTGCCGATAAAGGTTCAGAACGGCCTCCGTGGCATCATCACCGCCCACAGTGGCCCGGGCATAGGCCAGTCCGTCCACTCGCAGGTCAGCGCGCATGACCACACCTGCCAGAATAGAGATGGGGCTGGAGCGCACAAAGCTCTCCGCGATTCCTAGAACCCGCATGGCGGGCTTGTTGAGGTGAAGAGACATAGATATCGCTTGATTCGCTTTGATTATCTTCTAATCCACTTTTATCCTGTGAATCCCGCGCGCCTTCTCCACAACTTCCTTAAGAGAGGGAGCCAGTTCCAGGATCTTCTCGATGCTCATCTGCTCGCCACTGATGGAGACCGCATATTGCTCTCCCGGCTCGATGATGAGAAAGGCCTGCGGCATCAGCCAGCTTCCCAGAATGTTTCCGTCATCAGTCGCAAGGATGGAGATCCTGATCACAGTGAATATGGTTCTGACACCCGCCTCTATCTCCTTGCATACCTGAATCTCGGTTTTGACTTTTGGAAGCTCTAGCTCCGGCATCTTCAATTCCATCCTGCTACCTCTCTTATTAATGATCTTATCTCCTTTTCCCGGAAAGCATTGATCACGGCCTTGGCTATCCAGATCAATCTGGTCTTTAGCTCAGCCTCAAAAACTCCCTCCAGCCGTTCTCCTTCAAAACAGGGCTCAATGAAGACGTTTGCCCGGAAGAGGCCGAGTGTCGATGCCACAGACCAGAGGTATCCGCTCAGAACTGCTGTATCTGCCGGATCGTCCAATCCAAAGCAAAGGCGGCAGGAGAGCTTCTCAAAGGCGATCGTTTTTAGAAGGTCCATAAGGAAATTCATGATGGCAGGAGCAGCATTCAGCAGCGTGCCGGGCGAAGGCGATCGCTCGGTATCATGATCCCTTTCACCTTTCGAATCTTCGATTTCAGTACCTTTATCCGGCTTGACTTTTCCTTCCTCTCCTTTTTCTGCAGTTAGCTTTGCCTTTTCTTCCTTCCGGTCGTTCTCCTCTTCTTCATCTATCGTACTATCCTTTTTCAAAATGGAAGCCAATAGATCCGCGCCCGATTGCGGCAAAATTTCTTTCTTCTTCAAAGTGATGCCAAGCCAGGCTATCCTGTAACCTCCTTGTATTAGTGGCCCGTATTTACTGAAATTCAAGGAAAAGTGAAAGGGAATGAATAGGAGAGTGACTAGAAGAATAGATACAAGAATTATCAGAAGCGAAATGATTAAGAAGGCAGGAGATGGGGTGGCAGGAAATAAGGCTGCTGGAATCAATACCCCTGCCATTAGATGAAAAGGAAATTGCATCCCGTCAGCCTCATCTCCAATCTATTCTATGTCAACAGCGGACGTATGTGAAGGCTTCTTTTCTCTGCTCTCCCAATAACGAGCGACCTTCTCTATAATGTTATCCGCGAGGCTGGTTACCGGCTCCGTGATAGCGCTCTGGCCCGACAAGGGAATGACTTTCACGCCTTCAATTCCCGGAATTCCCTTGAAGACGATCACAACCGCTACAGGAAAGACCCCCACACCCCCACCGGCTCCGCTTGTCAAGACGCCTTTGCTCAAATCCTCGCGTCCCTGGCCGGTGCCAAAGCCCATGCCCATCTTGGTAATGGGTATGATGATCTTGTCCTCCATCTCTATCGGCTCACCCATTATGTTCTTGGCCAAGAGAGCCTTGATAAGCTCATCCACAGTGGCCTTTATGGCATCAACGCCGGTCATCTATATCTCCCTTAATAACTATTTGTCTCTTTATACTTACATCTTTCCAGGAAGGCTTATCTGGCATTGATGTCCATCTAAATCCTGGAAAAGGTATAATTAGACCATTAACCCCTCCAGAAAATGATAAAAGGAGAGAATAATGTCGGAGGACCTCAAATCAATCTACATCAGAGCTCCGGAGATCTTCCAGAAGCTCCGGCGCGAGATCGATAAAGTCATGGTCGGCCAGAACGTGGCCATAGAACAGCTACTGGTAGCCATTATTGCCGGTGGCCATGCCCTTTTGGAGAGCAATCCGGGACTTGCCAAAACGCTGCTGGTAAAGACAACAGCATTGAGCCTGGGCCTTGACTACAGCAGGATACAATGCACTCCGGACCTTATGCCTGCAGACATCACCGGCACTACCATCATTGACGAGACCGGTGGCGTAAAGAAATTCCGGTTTGAGGCAGGGCCGGTCTTTTCCAACATCGTCCTGGCCGATGAGATCAACAGGGCGTCTCCCAAAACCCAGAGCGCGCTCCTGGAGGCCATGCAGGAAAAACAGGTAACTGTAGGAAACAAGACCTATCTTTTGGACAAGCCCTTCTTCATCCTGGCCACGCAAAACCCCATTGAGATGGAAGGAACTTTTCCCTTACCGGAAGCGCAATTGGATCGATTTCTGCTCAAGATCTTCATGGAGTACCCTTCAAGGGCAGAGGAGTTGGAGATCCTGGAGAGATACACCATTCGCGGAGAGCCCGAGGTAGAAAAGGTGGTCAGCAAAGAAGAGGTGATCGCGCTGCAACAGCTAAGTCGCGACATACCTGTTTCCGATGATCTGAAAAAGACGGTCGTCGATCTTGTCCTGGCCACGCGCAAGTGGGATGGCGTCCAGTACGGAGCCAGCCCCAGAGCCTCCATCGGCCTCATCCTTTCTGCCAAAGCCAGAGCCTTTCTGCAAGGGCGGAACTATGTCTCCAAGGAGGACCTGCACGTCATGGCCTATCCTGTCTTGAGGCACAGAATCATCCTGGGCTTCGAGGCGGAGCGAAAAGGGCTGACAAGAGACCAGGTGGTTACGGAAATCTTGAGGAGTCTATCCATCTGAGAGGATCTTGTCGGACTAGGCTACCTGAGCATTAAAGTTGGACTTACAGGATAAATCATGGATACAGAGTTCTTCAAAGAGCTGGAGAGGTTCACTCTATTTGTCAAGAAGCGCGTCTCGACCGCCTACAGCGGAGGCAGGAAATCCCTGCGACTCGGCCACGGCATAAGTCCTGTCGGCTACCGGGAGTACCGCAAAGGGGATGACTTCAAGCTGGTGGACTGGAAGGTCTACGGGAGAACTGAGAAGCTCTACATCCGGGAGCATGAGGAAGAGAGAAGCCTCGTCGTGCATATTCTCCTGGACGGCAGCGCCAGCATGGGCTATAGCGGAAAGTTCGCTTATGCCGGGCGATTGGCTGCCGGTTTTGCATATCTTGCCACAATGGAGAATGAGAAGTATGCCGTATCGCTTTTCTGCAATAAGTTCTATCCTGGCGAGCCCAAACGTGGGCGGAGAAATCTCTTCTCATCGATCGAGGAGCTGGACAAAACCATGCCCAGGGGCGGAACCAGCCTGAAGAATGTCGCAGATCAGTTCGAATCCCAGGTTAAGACCACAAGCCTGGTTGTGGTGTTATCCGACCTACTGGAGGAGACACAAGAGGTTTTGTCCAGCATCTTTCGGCTATCCGGACACGAGCTGATAGTCATTCAGGTTCTCGCATCAGAAGAGGTAGTACTGGGCTTCGGAGGAGACGTGAAGTTCGTAGATCTGGAGACAGGACTCCCGCTCGTCACTCGCGTAACGGAAGGAGAACGTTCGGACTATCTGAGGAGAATGAAGGAGCACAACGATTCCATCCGAGCTGCATGTAGCCAGGTTGGCGCTGACTACTTCCTCTTCCGAACGGATCAACCTATCTTCGAGGCCTTTTCGGAGATGCTAACCAGAGCCGTGATCTGGAAGACATAAGGATCAAAAAATATCATGAAATCAAATACCGCAAAATCAAATTCCAGGACTATCAAGCTAGGATATGGCCCGGGGTGCATCGATCTGCTGCTTGGCGAAGAGGCAGAGGTAGTTCTCCCGCAGGAGCTGCCCCCGGCCGGTCCGGACGAGATCGAGAGATCCTTAGACCATTCCTTTGGAAAAAGCCTGGACGATTTTCAGGGCTCGAAATCAGCCTCGATTCTGGTAAGTGATATCACAAGGCCCGCTCCCAGCCACCTCATGCTTCCTCCACTCATCAAACGAATGAGGGAATTGGACATCAAGAATCCGAGAATCGTCTTCGCTCTGGGCACGCACCGAAGAATGACGTCCGAGGAGGAGGCGTATCTGTTGAAGGATTGTTTGAGCCTGCCTCACGAGGAGCACGACCCTCAAGCCTGCGTCTCATTGGGCCGGACCACGAGGGGAACGCCGGTGGAGATCCTGGAGAGCGTCGCCTCCTCGGATCTGATCGTGGCTACTGGAAATATCGAATACCATTATTATGCAGGCTACAGCGGCGGAGCCAAGGCCGTCTTGCCCGGAGTCAGCTCAGAGCAGTCAGTAGTCAAAAACCATGAGCTGATGAGAGATCCGGCTGCAGTTACAGGGCGGCTGGACAGCCCGGTTCGCCTGGACATGGAAGACGCCGCAAAGGTCGCAGGCCTTGATTTTATCTTGAATACGGTTTTGAACAGCAGGAAAGAGATCGTCTTATCGGTTGCGGGCGACTTTATCCAGGCGCACCGAAGCGGAGCCTCAGCCGTGGATCAGATGTATAAGTGCGCTGTTGATCCTGCGGAGATCGTTGTGACCTGCGCCGGCGGCAGGCCCAAGGACCTCAATCTCTTCCAGGCACAGAAGGCTCTGGACAATGCCAAGAATGCTGCCCTGCCCGGTGGTACAATCATCCTTCTGGCGGAGTGCTGCGAGGGGTTGGGCCATCCGGTGTTCGAGCGCTGGGCATGTGAAGCCAAATCTGCTGAAGATTGCTGGGAGCGCTTTGGACGGGAGTACGAGTTCGGAGGCCATAAGGCGGCATTCCTGGCCAGGGAGTCCCTGCAGCATCACTTGATACTGGTGTCGTCGTTGCCCAGGGAAGAAGCTGAGATGTGCTTCATGACTCCTGCTAAAACTCTGGAAGAGGCCCTAACGGTGGCGAGGGAGAGGCAGGGCAATGATGCCAGGATGCTGGTGATGCCACACGGGAATCTGACGCTGGCGGTTGGGAAATAGAATACTTTTCAGATTATTTATATTAGTGGCCATAAAATCAACTGAAAGCCTCCTTAGTCCTTTCTCAATTCCCGTCGGAAAAACTATTTCCGTTGAAAAATCCCTGGCAAAGATGGAATGTGGCCAGAGGAACAGATTCAGAGGCGGCTCACGGACGGGATTGGCGAGGCAATCCACAGTGATGCCGTCATAATCAGGAGACTTGTACCTGACGACCTGGAGGCAGCCCTGGAGATCGACAGTGAGGTCTTCGGAGGGTACGATCCGAACATCTTTGCGGCCTTCTATGAATACCATCCCGGCAGTACTCTCGTCGCCGAAGTAGGCGGAAAGGTGGCTGGCTTTATCCTCGGATTCAAGCATGCGCCCTTCGAGTGCAGGGTCTTCTGGCTGGCAGTAAAGCCGGGCTACCAGTGCCGCGGCATCGGCATGAGGCTCATGCTGGGTATTCTGAAGATCTTCCGGAATATGGGCGCGCTAAGGGCCACTCTTGAGGTCAGAGTTAGCAATAAAAAGGCCCAGGCGCTCTATTCCACGCTGGGATTTCAGATGATCGGCATCGTCCCATCTTACTATTCCGATGGCGAGGCGGCCATCATAATGAAGCTTCGCCTCTAGCTAGATACTCATCTTGATCAGTCAGTCGCGGAGCTCCCGGAACCGATCGTCGAGTCTGCCAGGATAATGTCTATTTGAGTTTGCCTAAAGTCATCACAAAGCGGGCAAAAACCTCTGCAGAAATATCAGATATCTTCAGCGACTCCAGAAGTCCTTCGTCCTCTAATAAGCGTTTTATCAGCCTTTTCGAGGTATCTCCATCATATGCCTTATCATGGAAATCTAGATTTATAAATATAATATAATCTTTAAATATGAGATAAACAATAACGAAATGCTCCGAAATGTGCAGGGCACGAAGTCCCCTCAGGTTATGGCTTTTGGGTTCGCCTATCTCTGGGTTTTGACGAATCCCTTTCATTTTATTTATAACTTGCTCCTTAAAAGTTCTATTCTTTCCAGTTAATTTAGAAAATTTTTTATCAAAATAGCCCGTGGTGATGGACTTAAATTCCATATTGGATCTATTGATGAAGATCTAAAGGCTCATCAGATGAGCTTCCAGTTCATCATCATCCTTGAAGACAGTATAACGGCCCGCGGCAAAATCTTTTAGGCCCTCTGCGATACCCTCAATGAAGTCCTCCTCTTCCTTTACGGCTTCTGCTTTGGGCATCATACCAGTTACATCCTCAAGTGGATCTGAGCACGCCATATCTCCTTCGTCTTGTCTTTTTAGTATTTATATTCGATGTCGGAGCTTATTAAAATCCTTCAATTAATCTCTCCTCAACTTTACAGCTCTTTATGAATACCATCCCGGCAGCACTCTTGTCGCCGAAGTAGGTGGAAAGGTGGCTGGCTTTATCCTCGGATTCAAGCATGCGCCCTTCGAGTGCAGGGTCTTCTGGCTGGCAGTAAAGCCGGGCTACCAGTGCCGCGGCATCGGCATGAGGCTCATGATGGGTATTCTGAAGATCTTCCGGAATATGGGCGCGCTGAGTGCCACTCTTGAGGTCAGAGTTGGCAATAAAAAGGCACAGGCGCTCTATTCCACGCTGGGATTCCAGATGATCGGCATAGTCCCTGCATACTACTCCGATGGCGAGGCGGCCATTATAATGAAGCTCCGCCTCTAGGTACACCATTCAGTGCGGATTCGTGCGCGGGTCACAAGAATCCGACGTCATTTTCGTGGTTCTCCTTGTGCTTGTGACTATGTGTTTTCCTTCCGTAATCTCTTTGTTTCGATTATCTGCTACCGATTATTAACCGCAGAGACGCAGAGTTCGCTGAGACGTGAATTTTCTTATTACCGGCAATTGAAAAGAATCCCATATTTCTTCTGTGCAATCGTCGTCTCCGTTTGTTCGTCTCTGTGCGCTCTGCGTCTCTGCGGTTTTCTTCCGTAACCTCAAGGGTTTAATTATTCGGCTACGAATATCAACAGCATAGACTAAGAGTTCGCAGAGAAACGCAAGACATGGACTCGAACATTCTTCAACCGCCCGATACAGCCCAGAGCCCCAAATCTATCTACTCTACGCCCCGTGCCGTCAGCCGGAACTCCGCCAATCCTCCCTCCGGCAGGGAGCGGTGCTTCATCAGCCGGGCGCTTCGCAGCCCTTCTCCCTTCTTCTCTAAAAAGACGATCGCTTTGCACATATGCTCCAGTGACGTTCCGCCTAAAGGCCTCACCGCGTTGTTCTCGATATCCATATAGACCTGATTGGTTATCACTACTGGAATTCTATGCTTTCGAGCGATCTCCTGGCATTCGGAGAGCTGGACGGTCAGAGTCCGGCGCACTTGCCGGTTATCATCTGCCTCTAAGAGCACGCGGTAAAGGGATGTCGCAGAATCTAGAACTATCAGCCCCAGATCCCGGCCGGCAATCTTAGAGGCCTCTCTGATGGCTATCGCCTGCTGCTCCAGGCTCATGGGCTCGAAGATCATGATCTTAGCCGCCATCTCTTCCGCGCCGGGGCCGGCGATTTGCTTGAACCTCTCTGCGCTGAAGCCCTCCGTGTCTATGAAGATGACGCGAAAGCCGCGGGCTACGGCCTGTACCGCCAGCTGCAAGGCGATGTTGCTCTTTCCTGTGCCCGACTCGCCGTAGATCTGTGTTATTATGCCTGATTCAAATCCTCCGCCCAGGAGGAGATCCAGGCTCTGGCAGCCCGAAGGCAAGCGTTCCAGCATGTTCATTTTATCATTCTATCTCACATGCGAAAAGCTGTCGATCCT
This sequence comes from uncultured Methanosarcinales archaeon, assembly GCA_903871465.1. Lineage (GTDB taxonomy): Archaea > Halobacteriota > Methanosarcinia > Methanotrichales > Methanotrichaceae > Methanothrix. Next base: position 184,511 of record CAIQHB010000080.1, on the reverse strand, counting down.
TTCCATGAGCCGGTCCATGGCCTCCCGTTCCCTCGGACCGCCGCAACGATTGATGATCCTCTGCGTCTTCATCAGTTCCTCAAAATAGGAATCTGTGCGAAGAGCCAGATACCTCGTTGCGGCTACGGCCGCTTCGATCACCAGGTTTGCTCCCCGGTTGCAGGCGCGAAAGTCCTTTCTCAATACTTCCCCTTTTACCGGTTCCACTTTGGCGATGATAATATCCGAGGCAAAGGCATCGCATTTGAACAGCACCCAGGCCTCTGCCTCCTTCAGCAGGGGCAAGTCTTCGCGGCGCGTGAAATACTCGGGTGGGAGGTCCTCCAGAGCAGTCTCAGCGAAGAGCCAGGCATCATGGGTTACATTGGCCACGAACCACCCTTTGGTCAGGATATTTTCATAAGTGTGAGTTCCAAGGAAGAGACGGATGTACAGGCTGTCGCCGTCTCTGACGATGCCCAGAGGCGCCGCATTGATCCGATCACGACTCTCCGTAGTCGCGATCACCTCATTTATGCCGTCCAGTATGCCAAGCTCGTCCAGAGCTTCATTGCCGTAAAGCATGATCAAAACCTCAAGTTCCTCAGAAGGGAGATAAATAAAGATGCCGCAATCAGGTCTGCCGTGGAGCCGGGATTGATATCCTGGCTAAGAAGATCGCAATCCATCTGCCGGGCCGTTTCCAGTGTGCTATCTGCTAATGCCAGGGCTGCCTGCCGGGAGACTTGCCGGGCCTTTTCCGGTCCGAACTTGGCGGAAATCAGGCTGTCCGGCACCTCGGCCAGCGCTTCCAGGAAAGTTCTGACGACGCATTCGTTCAGTCCAAACTTCTCAGTCTGCTCCGCCAGTCGTTTCGCGAGCAGAAAAGACCGCCTATAATTTGTTGCCCATTCGCGAGCCACAATGTCGTGGCCCATAGAGAGCCTCATGAGCTCAAGCAGCGTCTTTTCGCTCTGGCAGAGGGCGTTTTCAGAGCCCCTGTCCAACAGGCTGAACAACTCCACCTCTGTCACTCTGGCTCCGGCCGATTCGAAGGCTCGGTAGAAGTCGATGGCATCCTGGACGGTGGTCCCCCCCAGGATTCCAGCCAGCTCTTCTTCCAGATCGCCGCCTTCCCTGCTTGCAGTGCCCGCAGCCAGGGCAATTGGAATCATGAGCACCAGGGAGCCGAAGTGAGTATTGCTGCTCAAATTCCAGGTTCTCCAGGCCTGCACTCCCTCCAGAATCAGCGAGCCTGGGCGACCCAATCCCTGGGCCGCCTTTCTGAAGACGGGATAAGAGGAGACGGCACTTGCCAGGAAGTGATGAAAGCCGATATCAGAAAAATCGTGGCAGCGGTCGACGTTGCCGGGCTTGGGACTGGAAGAAAGCTCGAAGAGCATGGCCAGCACTGCGCACTGGGCCGTGCGGTCTGGGTCATTCATGACATATCTCAATCAAGAGGACTTGCGAAGCAGGTCCTCTGCCAGCTTCTTTTTCAGTTCCATGTATTCCTTTCCCGTGAGCCCGATTTTGGATAGTGCCGCATCTCGAAGGTAGCAAAGTTTGCTGATCTTGCAGCACCACACCAGACTGCCAAAGCATGTGCCATCCCCTTTCTCCAGGGGCGTACCTCGGGCAAAGGAGAGCTTCTTTTCCACGAACTCCTCCGGTGTCATGCCCGCTCTCTTCAGGGCTCCAAACATGGCGCAGTGCTTGACGGGAGGGCAGCAATAGGCCAGGCCGCGCAGGTCTCCGCCGGCGCAGATATGCTTGGGCGCATTGCACCAGCCGCTCAAGGAGTCGTATTCCAGTAATGCTCCCGTGAGCCATTCGGCAAACTCGGGGTCTGCTCCGCGGAGCGAGACGACATCCGCTCCCATGGCCAGGAGACTCTTGGCATCTTCAAACTCGCCTACATCAGCCAGCGCCATGATCACCGGGCCGCGGATATCAGCAGCTTTCTTCACCATTTTGGGGCTGGCTCCATTCAAGCCCCTCAGGTCGAGGTGAATTATGTCCAGCTCTGTCTCATTGAGTTTCTGCAAAAGAACATCGGATAGGTCTTCCGGCCTGATTCGAAGAGAGAGTGTGACTCCGCAGCGTTTCAGGCTTGGAATCAGCTCCAAAAGCCGGATCGGATCTCGGATCTTAGACATCCTGAGCTCGAGCATGCAGAGATTTCGGCTCGCGATCCTGGCTGCTTCTAAGAGCGGCTCATCCTTAGAACAGGTGACGGAGAGGCCAAATGCTCCTGATCCCTTTGATCTATCTGATCCGCATGATCCATCCGCAGCGTTCTGTTCCTGGTTTTTAATTAATTTATCCAGGCAGGCTTGCATCTCCGTAATGGGAACCTCATCCAGATCGAAGCCTTCCAGTAAAAGCAAGCCGGCTGATTTGTTAAAATCCGACCTGTCATGAGAAGAAATGATGGCAATGGGATTATCAATATGTAGATATCCAACTTCAAGCATCAGAACCCGATCAGTGTTGGATAAAGATATCAGGCTTTCGCTTCCATACTCTAAATAATATTTTATAATCATAAGGGAATTTGAAGGCGGAGCCGTCTCTGCTTATCCATTTTCGCCCTTCATTTTCACCAGTCCCAGTTGACCAGAGCGTGCCCCGAGCCGGTGGCCGAGCCCTGTGCCATCTTTATATCTGAGAAAAGGCAAAGCAACTTGCGGTGATATGATGGTGACCTTCAAAATAGATGCGGATGCAAGGGCAAAAGTACAGGGATCAGAGGACCAGGAGAAGTACCCGATTGTAGCCAAGGTTAAAGGAACGGGGAAGGATGGTGCCTTAAGCATCCAAGTCTCAGGAGAGGGCCAGAACCCCATATCTGCCAGGGTGTCCGGCGACTCCCAGAATCCCATTGCCATTGAGCCGATCGAGGTTGCACCGATCACCATAATTCCAGATTTGCGTGTCGTCTCACAGACGATCGATATAGGTGCCATCGTCGGCGCTCTTACAAAATTGTCCCAGGGGGTAAAGATAGAGGTCGCCAACTCCGGAGCTCCCTTGTCCATTGCCATCGGAAAGATCCCCGTGGACCTGACCATATCCGTGTCTTCTCCGACGCAGGAGACGGTATTCAAGGTGGAGATCAAAGGAACTGTAGGAGCCTGATCGTATCGATAAATTCACGATTTCGAGACTTGCTGATGGGATAGTTAGCATTGAAGGAATATCCTGGTGGTCTTTATAGTTCCTGCATGGCTGATTACGATTATCGTGGCAGCGCTCCCCATATCAGAGGTCCGGGGGGCCATACCGCTGGCCATAGGAGTCTACGGATTCTCGCCCCTGCAGGCGTATCTATTATCAGTCTTCGGCAATCTGCTGCCCATAATTCCCTTGCTTTTGTTTCTGGGCCCGGTCTCAGATTACCTGAGGCGTTTTGCCATTGGAGATAAGTTCTTCACCTGGCTCTTCGCCCGCACCCGCAGGAAGTACATCCAGGATCATGAAAACTTTGGTCTGACGGCGCTGGCCATATTCGTCGCCATTCCACTGCCGATGACCGGAGCCTGGACTGGCTGCCTGGTTGCTTTCCTGCTCGGCTTTCGTTTCTGGCATGCCTTCGCGGCCAACGCTGCAGGTGTCATCATCGCCGGAATCATCGTTACGGCTACGGTGGTAGGAGTTCAGTTCCTGCTCTGAGAATATGAGTGGGCAAAAAGAGCAACGGTCTTGGGTCCTATCCCCGTTGAGTGTGTGAGATCGTAGGCCTAAACCTCTTGACCGAGAGAGATTGGAGAGCCTACCTCATGCCTTGGGAATAAGTTGAAATAGTAATAACTACTAATATATTTATGAGGTGAGACAATAGGCGACACAACTATCTATGTATGTATCGCTCCTGTAACCACCCGTTATATCCAAGACGATCCGCCTGATTTCCTCCCACCGCTGTCCTACGGTTTCTAGCAAGCTTTAACGGCGGTGATCGGTGCTGGAACGACCTAAATAAAACTTCTTTTTTAAATCAAAATGCAAGAAATATTTCTCGATCTGGACCCGGGATTTCAACTTGAACCACATTTTTTATATATTTTAAGATACCATATTGGACTCTATGGCTCGAAATGAAAGACATGTGGTAAAGAATCCGGAAAGCGGCTGGGATATTAAGAAACCTCATGCAGAAAGGGCATCGAGTCATGTCGGGACAAAGGCCGAAGCCATTTTGCGTGCGCGAAAGATATGCAAGAACGAAGGCGCTGAGTGCATTATTCATGGAGAAAATGGAAGATTTCGAAATTACAACAGCTATGGCAAATATCCATTCTCATCCAGAGATGGAGAAGAAGGATCTTACCGGGGGATGATCACTAGACTACACAAATTTTTTAATTTCATATGGAGCAATTTGCCGACCATATCAGGTAAACATTGAGCTTCGATCGGGCGCCGAGCTTCAGGATCGTTATATCGATCCAGGGATAACAAGGGGCTGTATGTAATTGTCCAAGCACCCGTAGACGGCCAGAAGGCGAGCAGGCCAAATCAAGCTGCAAATATGAATATTTTAACCTTTTTTGTCCTTCGTATAAGAGGTTCTTTCGGATACAATATCTTTGTTATGTGATGTGGTCTCTAATCAGTCTCTTCTGGTCGCTCGATCCTCAATATTTTTATCAAAGAGATTGCATTATTGGAAGCCTATCATCGCCCCATACTTTGAATAGACTTCTTTCACAAGCTCGCCTGCTTTCGGATTATTCCAGTCATGCATCCACTCTGACACCAGTGACTCAAGAGTTATTGGAATGACACCTGCTTGCAGCATTCTCTTGATCCCATACTTGTGGGCATCGAGAGTGGAATCACCTGCAGCGTCGACTAATCCATAGACTTCATATCCATCCCTAATAGCATGCAGAGCAGTATATGCAAAGCACATGCTGGTCCATAATCCGGAGACGACCAATTTCGTCCTCCCTATCTTCTTGACGGCGTCCATCGTTCCCTCGTCTTCAAGAGCATCAAAACTTGGAATCTTTCTTGCAAATGCCGTTTGACCGGGGAACAGACCGGCGATTTCCGGAATAAATTCACCCATAGATTTAGGACTAATGGATGACAAGACAACAGGGACGTTCAGTATGCGGGCCGCTTTCGCCGCACAAATTGCCGCCGTCTTAATTACGGTCTTGTCCCCTGAGCCGACACCCTTAAACATTGCAGGCTGGTAGTCCACTAAAATCAAAAAGCTATTCTTATCGGCCAGTAACTCCAATTTTCCGTCTTTTGAATTTGTCATATCGCTTCCCTATTCCCATGAAGTCGAATTTCAGATGTCAAAGCATTTTGATTCAAATTTCACAGTTACTTATGAGCTCGTCCTGAGACAGGGAATTTCATATACACTCAGTGTGAATGACATTGGCCTGACACCGGGGCTCAATTCATAGCTTTAGCAAGTAGATTCTTACCGTTCCCTCTCTCTCCACGGAGATCTTGTTCTCGCGGGCAAGCCAGCCCAATGCACCATAGATGTCCTCAGGAAGCAAAGCTGTAGTCTTTGCAAGATCATTAACTGTCATTGGACCATTTTGATTGAGTGACTCCCAGATGATGCCGGCATTAATGCCAAAAATCAATTCGACGGACTCGCTCGCCTTTTCTGCGTCTATCTTATTTCCGGAAACAGGCAGGGGTTCAGCATCAGTATCAGTAACCCGTATTCTGGTTACTTCAGCCTTTGCATCAGCCTTCAAATGGGCAGCGGTCTTCCCAACTTCAGCCATCCCTTTTCTTACATTATCCTTTACTTTCTTCATAGTTTTATTTGCCATTATTAAATCCTCCTTTTATGTGTCTGCATTTAATATGTCTTCTTTGAATTTAAGGGTTATCGGTAACAAAGCACCAAGAGATGTGTCGATCAGTGCATTATCGCTCGACTCCAAAAAAATTAAACTTTTAACATCGTCTAGAGCCCTGGCATACGACGTCCTAGTCTCTTGTTTACTACTAATCATCATACCTCGACTTTAGAACATAAACTATCCTGCAGCTTGTCGACAATAGACGATTCCCGCCAAAAACAATAAATATGAAGCATTAACAACTAAGTCTCTCATAAATGGTTCTATGCGAAAAATACAAAGGGCAAAGAATCAGGAGATTGGCGATTTTCTAAGGATCTTTCAAAGATCTCGGGATATGCTGAATTCTCACAACTACATTTCCGTCTTGAAAGATACGATCACGCGGAATGGTTCTAACATTAATTGAAGAGAAACTCTAAATATAAAAGGGCTAATGGAACAAAGGAGATTTCAGGGGTTTAAATCATGCTAACTGGATTTAGGGACTTCTTGGCATTATTGGTATTGGCTACATTAGCTATGACGAATGTTGCCCTTTCTGCAGATTGGAACAGCTACAGTCCGGCCCATACACTTGGATCTGGAAATAATGATTGGTGGACGGCATACCCGGATCAAAATGAAAATTCCGGCTCAACTGTAGATCACCCCTCCTGGGTTCTGGATGCACTCAAAGAAAAGCCGTTGCTTATACTGGTTCACAGCAGCAACTGCAAGCCGTGCCTGGTTCAGATACCCAGAATTAAGAGTGCTGTGGATAGCAATAGCGGCGACCTTTCCTACTACGATGTGCTGGCTGAAGGCGGCAGCATCCAAAAGGCGATGGCGATCCTGGATATCTATAACCCCCTCGGAGGAGCACAATATGTGCCCACAACAATCTTTGTTACACTTATCAAAGGCTCAGATGGAAAAGTGGACGTAGCCTGGCATAGCCAGCTGGATTTCATGAGCCAGGACGAGATCAATTCCTTCGTGTCGGATTCCATCTATTATCATAAGCAGAACGCGGCTGGATGGAAGTGAGTGGAGCATAATGCCCTACAGAAAGAAACTGCAAACAATTGCTCTTATCTTTCTTTTATCCTTTGCAGCACTTTCCTGCTTCATCAATCCTGTCTTTTCTGAAAACGTCAAGGCCCCGGATTTCAGCGCCACAGGTTCAGATGGAAAAAATTTCTCACTTAGCGACTTTCGCGGGGCTCCATTGGTTTTGCATATAACCAACATCGAGGTCCCATTATGCGTTGAGTGCGAAAAGTCCCTAAAAGGCCAGGTGCAGGAGCTCGCCAGGCTCAAGGCTATGGACCCAAAGGTCCAGATAGTCACTTTGAACCTCAGGAAAAATCCGTATTCAAGGGACGGAAAGTCCCTGTCTGAAAAATGGTGGAAGGTCAATATAACCTGGCCCTGGACCGAAGATATTGAACCCTATACCATCGCCAGCAAGTATCTGGATTACCTGAATGTTAGAGGTGGAACCAGCAATCCCACTGTCATCCTGATCGATAAAGATGGCAACATCGCCGCAGTCTATCACGTCTACAAGGTGGGCGAGGGCGAGATAGATGGCGTACAAAAGGCAGGGACTCTTCAGGAAAAGCTGCGGGACCTGAATGGAACGCAATGGACGGGGCAGAATGGTGGCTCCCCGACGGATCAAAAGACAGGCCTCATAAGCAGCACAGTTATTTCATGGCGAAAATGGCTTGAGGATGAGGTCTCCCGGAAGGATGTTACAGCGTTGGGGATGTTTATCCTGGGCATCTTGACCTCAATTGCGCCCTGCTCCATCGCCCTGATGATCGCAGTATTCTCTTATGTCATGACCGTCCGCAGGAAGGACGAGTACCTGGCGAAGAGCGCCTCCACATCGAGAGAGGGGTTCATGATGGGGATAGCCTTCACCCTTGGCCTGGCCCTGGTTTTCTTTGTCCTGGGCCTTTTCGTATCCCAACTGGGAATGTTCGTCAGTGACTCAAAGCTCTTCGACCTGATAGCAGGTTCGATCATGATCATTTTGGGCATCAGCAATTTCAAGCCATTGGGAGAGATTCTGGAGCCTGTAACATCCCGAATTCGACCCGACCGGGGCGAATTTTGTGAGACGAAAAAGAGCCTGCTGCAAAGGGCGGTCGAGGCCTCCATCGGCATCTCCAAGCATTCTGCATTCCTTGGAGCCTTCACTCTGGGCATCTTCTTTGCCTTGGGATGGGCACCCTGTGCTCTTTCCATGATCATGACGGCTTTGATCTGGCTGGCATCGCAAAATGTAACGCCCCTGACTGGCGGCATGATGCTCTTCTTCTTCGGCCTCGGTCACGGAGCGCCCATCATTCCCATTGCCACCTTCTCCCGGGCGGTCGGAGGAAGGATCGGGGATAGATATATCTCTGTGGGGAAATGGACCACCAAATTCTTCGGGCTGCTGGTGATAGTAGTGGGTGTGATATACGCTGTCAGGTATGTTGGTTTCCGATTGTGGTGAGAGCCCGGCCTCAAAAGGAAGAGGTCCTCTCCGGCTCTCATTTCATCATTTTTTCGTTAGCAATTCTTTGAGGATGATTCCTTTTGGGACGCTTCCTGCCTATGCCCTCCAAAAATGTCTATTCCCGAAACCTCTTTAAATCTTCAAAACAATCTACTGCGCATGAAAACTGCAACTTCTATCCTACTAATTTTGCTTCTATTGCTGCTGGCAGGCCAGGCAAACGCTTCTTACTGGTTCAAGGTGACTCAAATATCGCCCATAATCATGATGCCAAACAGCGAGGCCAACTTCACAGTCTCGGTTAAGGGCATGGGAAGCCAGGGTGAGTACGTGCAGCTGAGATTTCTGAACAAGAGCCAGGGGATTGATACATCCTGCGATAAATTGATCAAGTACGTATTTCCGACAGGCACGACAAAGTACAACTGCACCGTCAAGTCAGCTGATATTTCCTCCGGCAACTACTCCTTTGTGGTGGACGTAGCCGCGAAGGGAGCGCCCTCCGGCAAGAAGACGGCCTATGTAAATGTGGTAGCACCAGGGAAGGGTGAGGCGATCGAATCCCGGTCGAATCAGTACGCCTTGGAGAATCAGTCGCAATTTATTCAGGGATCGGAGGAGGCCAAAGTCAATCTGACAAATCAGACTGCAGCCACAAATCATGCCGCCCCCGGGCCCGTGGCCAGGGGAACACCGGCTTTGGGCGTCATTCCGGCAGTGCTTGCCCTGTTGCTGATCATGTGGTGGATAAGGCGCTAACGAATTCCCGAAATCGCTTCATTTTTTCATCTAGGCCTTTTTGGCCGGCTCAAACTTCTTCATCCATATCCCAGCCCAGACGCTCTCTGATAATCAAGTAGCTCATCTCAGGAGATATCGCTCCCGCCTCGGTGCAGATCAAATCGATGTACTGATGAGGCGTAACATCAAACGCAGGGTTACGCACCTTGACATGCCGATACTTGGAGATATCAGGTAACACCTCCATAGGTTCGCGCTCCTCAATAGTTACAAGCTCTCCCAGTATCGTCTTTGGGCTGAATTTGTAGGTCTCGGCTGCCACCATGAAGCTCGTGCGCGCCTCGCGGGCGCACAGGGCAATCTGAGCCGTGCCAATCTTATTGACAAGAGTGCCATTAGCCGTTATCACATCTGCTCCTACTACCACCAGGTCCACTTCATTCATGACGCTTCTTGCCGCCGAGTCCACAATCAGCTCTGTTTCGATTCCGAGCTTCTCCAGCATTCCGATAGTGGTGATGCCCTGAAACCTGGGTCGCGACTCTGTGGCAATCACTTTGATCTTCTTTCCCGAGCTATGGGCGGCACTGATGACGGAGATCGCGGCTTGCGAATTGCAGTGCGTAAGAACGGTATCGCCGTCTCTGATCCTGCGGCTGCCTATCTGGCCGATCTTCTCTACTGCCTTCTGTGAGTTCTCGATGAAGTTATTGGCATTCAAAACCACAGCCTGACGAGCACCATCCACATCCTCTGCCTTGTACTTCCTTACCATGCGTATGGCATTAGAGAGAGAGACGGCCGTAGGCCTCGTTTTGAGGAGCAGATTTGCCGCATTCTCCAGCTCTGCATTGAACTCGTCTAGGCTCTTCACTTCAAGAGTCATGGAGAAATCCCTCAAAGACGCGGCCGCAGCCGTGGCAATTCGTCCGGCACCTCTGACTTCCATGCTTCTAATCTTTTCTGCAGTCTCCAATACCTGATCCATCGGTTTCATCCGTTCACCCTTGAGCAGGATTAGGATAAATCAATTTCCTGTAGGATTGAGATATTTCTGATGAATATTGGGATGACTATCAAATCTGGAACTCAAAAAGGATGATTTGGCCCTGGCAGATCTTTCCTGCCTCTCTTGAGCAAAATAGTCGACAATATCTTCCAGGCGGACCTTGAGTGTGTACTCTTTGTCGCAACCATTTTTTCTCTTCTTTTCCATCTCGCGAATCTCAATCCACCCTTTCCGCCAAAATGAGTATATCATTTTGTCTGTTCCGCCCATCTCCATAACCAGACCGATCTTCACCGTTTCCACTGCATCATACTCCGGATTGGAGAGTCGATGAATCATTCTGGTTACATTCTGGTGTTCTCCAAATTTTTTCAGGTATTCGATGAATTCCACGTATCTACTATCCAGTACCCTTGCCCGCCCCTTCATCTCTTGCATCCCCCTTTTTTGATTATGTATATCAAAGATACAATCTTCTATAAATAATTTCTTCCTAAAAATAAATTCTTGTTGTTCCTCCATTTAGTATATTATCAAAATTGTATATTTATATTAAAACAGTTACTTTTTCTTGAAGGCTGATTAGCGTAGATGTGGATAAAAAAATTGGCTCCTGGTAGGCTCGTACGGGGAAAGACCTTAGAAATTACAGACAAAAGTTATTAATAGCATGAATACATATCCCTACTGGGGAACTGGCATTGGAAGAGTATGATCAAGAGTTTTTGCGCGCGCTTCATGAGGAAAAAATTCGAACCCAGAACGAGCGGGCGAAGCTTGTCACCATGAAACTTGCCTTTGTCACAGTCCTCTTTGGACTGAGTTCTGTAAATATGAAAATCGATATGGCTGATATATTCTGGCTGATATATTTTGTTCCCCTGGTTTCTATAAGCTACGATCTCTATATCATGTCTGCCGATTCCAGGATCAAGCGAATAGGGATCTTTTTGGGCAGGAATCCGGTTTCCCTGGCAGGAAAGGCGGAACAGGAGTGGGAGCGTTTTTGCACCTCTTATCGAGATAGCCTGGCGACTTCCGCCAATATGTTCTTCTCGGTAATAGTAACACTTGGCGCAGCAGCCGTTATACACTCCCAGCAGAGCTGGACTGAGAAATTTGTGCGGCTATGGTTTGCGGTCTGGTTGGTCCTGTCTCTAGCTGTTATCATCGCCCTGTGGATGAGGCATCAGACGCTTATAAAGAACATAGGCGATTATGAGCCCGTCGAGAAAAAGAGGCAAATGGGCCCCTAATTCATTATTTATTCGCCCGTCTTATCTCACTTTTTAATCACTATAGATTTATTAAATTTGGGAATGGCTGATTTGCTCAAAACTGGACGACCTGATGCTTTCCGAATACAATTCTTCTCACTAATTATCATGATAAGGAAACCTTAATTAAAGCCTATGATCTAGAAGAAAAGATACATTTTGCCGAAAGCCAATATTTAATGCCAAATTAGAATGCTCATAGACGGTGGGATTATAATGACCATGAAAGAAAGAGAGATCAAGAGAGCCGTGAAAGAAGGCTATGCCCGCATAGCAAAGCATGCTACCTCTTATTATGCTTCCCGAAGTTGCTGTGATGCCGATATTCCTGAAGAGATCAGCAAAAGGATGGGTTATACTGACGAGGAGATTCAGGCTGCTCCGCCTGAATCCAACCTCGGATTGGGCTGCGGCAATCCAGTTGCCCTGGCATCCTTAAGTGAAGGAGAGATTGTTCTGGATATGGGTGCAGGAGCCGGATTTGATTGCTTCCTTGCCTCTACCAGAGTCGGATCTTCAGGGAAGGTCATTGGCGTAGATATCACATCGGAGATGGTTGAAAAGGCCAGGGCCAATGCACGAAAATGCGGGTATTCCAACATAGACTTTAGACAGGGGGACCTGGAGAATATGCCGGTAGCGGACAATTACGTTGATGTGGTCATCTCCAATTGCGTCATCAATCTCATCCCCAACAAGATTATGGCCTTTAAGGAGGCCTTTCGGGTTCTGAAGCCTGGCGGAAGACTGGCGGTTTCTGATGTCGTTCTGCTCAGAGAGCTGCCTGAGTTTGTGAAGAGGTCCAACGAGGCCTATATCGGCTGCCTGGCTGGAGCGATCATGAAAGATGAGTATCTTGAGATCATAAGGAGCGCAGGTTTTCATGATGTTGTGGTTGCAGCCGAGTCCGGATTCCCAGTTGAGACGCTGATCTCGGAAACAACTGCCTCCGCCGTCACTGAGAAGCCCACCATTTCCATTGAGCAGCAAAAAGAGGTTGCAGATTCGGTTATGAGCATAAAGGTCAGCGCATTCAAGCCTGATTAAGCGTGGGGTGATGTTGGGATGAAAATTCGCTTACTGGCATTTTTGGGATCTATGATCGCAGCATTGCTCTTGATCTCCCTGGCAGGTGGAATATGCACTGTGGGAGGTTGCGGCGGTGGCGATGATGCCTGGGCGGCATCGGCACAGTCTTTTATCGGCTCAGATGCCCCGATCTCGGGCGTGTCTCAGAACCAAAATACGCCGTCCAGCAGCTTCAAAGTGGGTGTACCCGAAAGTGGGAAAGTGAACACAACCAGAAGCCAGACGATTCCCAATATCGGGGCGGAATATGTTCAACCGGATTCCAGGACTGAGCTGTTTTTGTCTCCCCAGCTAATTGAGCCGATGAACAGCTTTCCTGGAAATGATGTGGTGCTGGACGTATCCAACCAAAGGTCGCCAGGAGAGGCTCATATCGCTGGAGCCGTCCGGATTCCCTCGAAGAGCTTCCTATATGATAATGGAACCTTGCGCCCGGTTTCGGAACTGGTCGCACAACTCGGCAAAGCCGGCATCTCCGACAAAGATGCAGTGGTAGTCTACTCGGATACCTTCAGCTCTGGCGAGGCCGCCTTCGTTCTCTGGATGCTTCGCTATCTGGGGCAGGAGAATGTCCGGGCATTGGATGGCGGTTTGCAGGATTGGACCGCTGCCAGCCTGCCTTTGCAGACGAAAGAGAACGTCCGGCCCCAAAGCAAATATGTTCCTCATCTGAGGCCCGAGCTTCTGTTCGATTATGATTCTATCAAGTCCGGCAAAGCCCAGTTGGTGGATGCCCGAACTTTTCAGGACTATGGCAAGAGCAGGATTCCTAATGCCATCTTCATCGGCCCGGAGAGTCTCCTGGAAGGTGGCCGGATCAAGGCCGCATCAAACCTGAATGACACCTTCGCCAGGCTAAGCCGGAGCCAAACGGTTGCGGTTTACTCCAATGATCTCCTTAATGCATCTCTGGTCTGGTATGCCCTGCAGCTTATGGGATTTGACTCCGGAACCTATACGTGGCAGGATTGGCAGGCTCACGAGGGGGCGGTGGTCACCTCGAATAATATGGCAGCCTGAGATTCGTGCCTGTGGTGCAAACCACCCGCATCAGTCTCCTTTGGAGCAGCCGCAAAGATCAGTTAGGGGGGAAGAGTACTACGGAATCAAGAAACCGAATTTCAGTGCAATCCCGATAGACTATCTTATCAACCCATTCTTAAATATTTAATAATATTTATAATTAAGCTTAATGCCAACGGAAAGTAAATTACTTATCCTTTGAAATGGGCCAGAAAACTATCTGAACCAGGGGCTTGGCTTCGGATGCTCTGAGACCAAAGCCTAAGGAACTTCGCGCTTTTTGCCGTAATGCAAAAGATTTATATACGTTATATGTCGTATATAGTATTGTTGAATTTGATAATGGTGATAAGCTATGAAGATTAGAATAATCAGTTCCAGGGAAGAGATCAATTCCCTTCGTCCAAACGAGAAGGCGATCCATCTGTCGTTCAGACCATCCAATGTGGACTTCCTCAATCTGATCCAAAAATCCCCCAGACTTCAGATGATCCAGGTCCCGCCTTCATACATGAGGACCATGTCCAAAGCCACCGGCGTATTCCTGGAGATGCAGGGAGTCAATCTCCTGGAAGGCGATGTCTGGGGCCATAGAAAGGATATTGACGAGTACTTCACCGTCCCAGACGAGGCCTTGAAGGCAATCAAGTCCCTGGCCGAAAAGGGTGTTTCCAAAGAAGAGATGGCAAGAGAGGTCCAAAAGACTTCAAAATTGGGTAAAGGGTTAATTGAATATATAGCCAAGACAGAAGTAGCGGCTTGAACTCCGCCGCTATTCACAAAGGGCTATTGAAAATTAATGGGAAACTTTTTTTGCTGGAAAAATTAAATCTGCGTATTTATTCAAAATGAACACCCCCATGCTTGCAACTTAGAACTTAATACCGGCAAATATGGAGAGCAATTCAAAGAAATCAGTTCGGCATCTCCCGTCTACATAAACTTCTTCTCGGTATGTAGGGGGCTATCCCAGAACCAGCTATCGATGCCGTTCATGCGTATGCTTCGCTCCAGAATGCAGAGCGTCGCATCTCGTCCCATGCCTACCGACAGTGGATGTATAGTCTGGCTGGCCATTATCTAGATCCAGCTCTGGTATTGACCACCACTATCTCACGGGGCTTGAGGTCCTTGCCTATTTTTCTCCAGTTCTTCTCGCAGGCAGAGGCCTGTATGCAGATCTTCCGACAGATGTTTATACAGAATTATTCATTAAGGGTGACCATGAGCGATGGCATCACTGATCGCATGTGGGCTGAGGAAGCTTTGCGAGATGCAAAGCTTGCCGCTGAGGTCGGTAAGGCCCAGTTCGAGCAGATAGCTTCGATAATCTCCGATATCATCTGGCGCTGTGATCTCTCGGCCATTGGAGAGCATGTCGGCACTTACATCTCGCCGGTAGCAGACAGGATGCTGGGCTTGCCGGCCGGCACCATAGGGAACAGCTTCGAGGAACTTTTCTTGCATATTCATCCTGATGACTTGCCAGCCGCGCAGGAGATGCTCTCCGAAGGGATGCGAACGTTTGGAAAGGAAAAAACCGCTGAATACCGTCTGAGAAAGGCCGATGGTACGACGCTTTGGGTCCGTTCCAGAGGCAAAGCATATTCTCAACCAGATGGTCTAATCATCTGCTTTGGATGCATAAGCGAAATAACCGAGCATGAGCGAGCAGAAGAGGCGCTAAGGCGGAGCGAAGATAAATATCACACTCTCTACAATAATATGCAAGAGGGCGTGGCCTTACATGAGCTCGTTTGTGATGAAATGGGACAGCCAGTTGAATACAGAATTGTGGACGTGAATCCCAAATTTGAGTCCATCCTCGACATAACGAGAGATAAGATAATCAATAAGCTATCGACAGAGGCTTATGGCACCACTCTTCCTCCCTACCTGTCCGAATACTCTGCCGTTGTTCGAAGCGGCACTCCCAAACATTTTGAAACATACTTTCCGCCTTTGAACAAGTATTTTGAGATTTCAGTATCTCCGTGGGGTCAGAATGGATTTGCTACCATCTTCAGTGATATCACTGAACAGAAGACCGCAGAAGAAGCACTGCGGGAATCAGAGAGCCAACTAGCACATATAATTGATTTTCTGCCCGATGCAACATTTGCAATTAACCTAAATGGACAGGTCATTGCCTGGAACCGGGCCGTCGAGGAGATGACGGGCGCCTCCAAGAATGAGATTCTGGGCAAGAAAGGCTTTGCCCATGCCGTTCCGTTCTACGGATATAATCGGCCCATCCTCATGGACCTGATACTCAGGGACCAAAAAGATATTGAAAACGAGTATGACTTTGTCTTGAAAAAGGGAGATCAACTGACCGCAGAAGTCTTTGCTCCCAAGCTTTGCAAAGGCAAAGGCGCTTATCTTTGGTGCATTGCTGCGCCTCTATACGACAGCAGCGGCAACGTGGTTGGGGCAATAGAATCCATTCGCGACATTACCGAGAGCAAACGGGCTGCTGAGGCGCTGCGCGAGAGCGAGTTAAGGCTAAGGACCATTTTCGACACATCCAGCGCAGGAATAATCGTAGTTGATACCATTGGGCAGATCGCGCAAGCCAACCAACGGATGGCAGAACTGTTTGCATGCCCATTGGAGACAATGATCGGCACTCCGTATACTTCCTTTGTTCATCCTGACGAACGACTGGAAGGGGAAAAAATCCTGCAAGCGATGATAGAAAACAAGGTCGATGCTGTAGGTACGGAGCGACATTATCTCCGCGGGAATGGATGCGATTTCTGGGGATATTTAGATGGCCGCCGGATGGTTGGGTCGAAGGGTGAGTTCACGGGATTGCTCGGCATTATATCCGATATAACCGACCGCAAGCAGGCGGAGAATGCGCTGAGGGAGTCGGAGCAAGAGAAGGCGGCGATCTTGAGCGGTCTCCGGCACGTTGCTGTGGAGTACTTGGATCCCGGCATGCGCATCATCTGGGTCAATGAGGCCGTGCAAATGTCCCTCGGATTATCGATGGACGAGCTGAGGGGAAAGCACTGTTTCGAACTCCTTCAGGGCCTGAAGAAGCCCTGTCCTGGATGCACGGCCTTGAAAGCCATCGAGACTTGTCACTCCCAGGATGGAGAGCTGGTGACCCCGGATGGCAAGACCTGGATATCTCGCGGCTCTCCTATCAAGGATTCCGACGGCATCGTCAAGGGAGTCGTCCATGTGGCTATGAATATCACCGAGCGCAAGAGGTCGGAGGAAGAGATCAAGTCAAATCTTGTGGATTTGAAGAGATCAGAGGCGTTGATCCAACAATCAAATTCGCTGCTCGAGGCAATAATGGCAAGCTCCAATGATATTGTCGTTTTCGCGTTGAACAGAGACTGCAGATATATGGCTTTTAATCAAAATCATAAGAAGATCATGTCGGCCATTTGGGGTGTTGACATCGAAATTGGGGCAAATATGCTGGAATGCATTACGAATCCCGCCGACCGTAATAAGGCGAAGGACAACTTCGATCGAGCCCTGGCAGGCGAGCACCTGGTTATTGTTGAGGAGTATGGAGATAACAATCTCCAGCGCCGCTATTATGAGGACCATTACAGCCCCATCATGGGAGAAGACTCGTCCGTCATCGGACTAACGGTATTTCTGTTCGATATTACTGACCGCAAGCACATGGAGGAAGAGCTGCAAAAAACTAATGAGGATCTGGAAAGTGCCATCGAACAGTCCAATGAATTAGTCAAGCAGGCCAGGAAGGCCAACGCCGCCAAGAGCGAATTTCTGGCCAGCATGAGCCATGAGATCCGTACCCCCTTGAACGGCATCATCGGTATGACCGGATTGCTGATGGATACAAACTTGAATCCTGAGCAGCGTGAATATGCAGAGATGGCTCAAAGCAGTGGCGAGGCACTTCGCTCTCTCATCAACGATATCCTGGACTTCTCAAAGGTCGAAGCACGTAAACTAGAGCTGGAAATGCTGAACTTCGATCTGCATTCCACCCTGAAGGATATGGTAGATATGCTGGCCATCAGTGCTCATGAAAAAGGTCTGGAGCTGGTCTGCCTGGTCGACCCAGAAGTTCCATCGCTCCTGCGCGGGGATCCGGGAAGGCTGCGTCAGGTTCTGGTCAACCTGGGAGGAAATGCCGTGAAGTTCACCGCCGAGGGGGAGATAGTGATTCGCGCCAGCCTGGAGAGTGCGGATGAAGAAACTGCGTTGCTTCGTTTCTCTGTCAGCGACACCGGCATCGGCATCCCGGCAAACCGGCAGGACATTCTCTTCACACACTTCTCACAGGTAGATAGCTCGACAACGCGAAAATATGGGGGAACCGGTCTGGGTCTTGCCATCTCCAAACAGCTAGTGGAATTGATGGGCGGAAGAATCGGCGTGGAAAGCAAAGAGGGCAAAGGGTCCACATTTTGGTTCACGGCTGCATTTAAGAAGCAGTCGGCAAGGCCCGGATCTGCGGGCGAGGGTGCTGTTGAGCGTTCCTACATCTGGCCTACTATCTCAGAGAATGTCAAGCACAAAATCCGCATCCTGGTGGCTGAAGATAACCCCGTAAACCAGAAGGTAGCACAGGCCATACTGAGAAAGATGGGCATCCGGGCTGATGTGGTGGCCAATGGCCAGGAAGCCATCAATGAGCTCCGGATTATTCCCTACGACCTGGTGCTGATGGATTGCCTTATGCCGGAGATAGACGGTTTCGAGGCCACTAGATTCATCCGTAAGGAAGCATCGGGAGTGCTCAACCCAGACATTCCTATTATCGCCATGACCGCTTCCACCATGCATGGAGACCGGGAGAGATGCATTAAGGCTGGAATGAACGATTTTGTTGCCAAACCGGTCAAGCCGGGGGAACTGGCGGAAGTGCTCGCCAGGTGGTTGGCAAAAACGAGAGGTGACAGCTTGCAGCCCGGGTAGTTTTGGGGAGACGATTGAGATACCTATGATGCAGTCCTGGTGCCTGGCTGGCTCACAGGGCCCGGGGGGTCCCGGAATATCCGCAATGGATCTGGTCAGTGGAGCTTGGGCTGGCCTAAAAGCTCTTGGGTCGGTACTGGATGAGATCGAGTGTGAAGAAGGCGTTACGATTCACTTCAATGGACCGTGGCAACCGTACTCATTCACATAAACAATGGAGCCAATTTAAAGCAACATCCGCCAATGATATCGATTCTCAATATAACGCAATTTCATCACTATTGTGTGATTCTGCAGGATTCATTTTTTTTGCTCTCTAAGATCTCAATAAGTTCTTTCGACGTGTACTCGCTTATGAGATCCAAAATTCTGTTCCTTTCTTCATAAAATTGTATTGTTTCGGCCAATAAAACGCTTAATCTTGCCTCTTCCATGCTGTTGTCCTTATGATTTTTTTCGATTCGAATGAGGGCCTGTAAGATCGAATGTACCTCCTCCTTCGCAGCAGACAAGATAACCCTCATGACTTCCGCTTCATTCACCAATGCATAGCGGTGCTGTTTATAACGATGCTGCTTGCCCAAAGGACCCACAACTCGAATGACCAAACCCAGGTTTTCAAGGTAGTTCATATTAGATCGAACAGTCGTTTTGCTGTAGCCGGTCTTCTCTGCCAGCATATCAAGGGACATTGGTTCGCTTTCCAGGAAGAGAATACCTCTCAGTATTCCCATGGCATCGCTCCACCCATTTCTCTTGGCGGATTTGATGCATGCGTCAATTATAGGCCTTTTTAGCGCCAGCATTTCTTCGTCCATTACATTACTCAATTCAAACGCAACGTTTAAGTATTTTATGTTCCTTCGGTTCGTTCTGTAAAATCCAAATGGATGGTCTTATTGGCATGATTGGCATGGAACGACTAGGTGTGTGGATCACCAAGAATCCTGTAATAATCATCGTCGTAGCAGTTCTCTTGACACTGGTCTCCGTAAACTATGCTCAGCAGGTAGAGAGCCATGGCATGACTACAGAGAGTTTCGTGTCAAAAGATTCGGCCCTCTATCAATTATATGACCACTTGTATCTGGAAAACTTCGGTGCAGACGGCAATGTGATTCTGATAGAAGGCGATAACGTGGCAAAAGTTGATGTTCTGTCGGCCAGCCTGCGCTTATCCGATCACATGAAGCAGGTTCCTAATGTGATTAGTGTCCAGAGCATAGCCGACATCGTGGCCGACGCTGAATATCAAAGTAGTGGCATCCGTCGTATTCCCTCTCAGGAGAGGATAGATGCGATCCTGGCCGATGCCGGCTCCTCAATCCAGGGGCTCATGCCTGATCGCAGGCATGCCAGGATGATCGTGGGGATGCCTACCACCGCCACCCTGACAGAGTCACAACGTAGCGAGCTTCTTGTGGAATTAAATCATGCAGTTGGTTTTGCAGAATTTCCCGCAGGCTATAGCATCACCGTCACGGGAGATCCTTCCTTCCAGGCCTCTATTGTGGCGACAATGAACAGTAGCAATGGCTCGGTTCTTGCCCTGTGCGGAGTGCTGATGATAGTAGCCCTGCTCCTGGTCTTCAGACATGTCAGATGGTCTCTGCTTCCTTTGCCCATAGTCTTTTTGGGCATAATCTGGACCTTCGGAGCTATGGGTTTTTTTCATATACCTATGGGCATGGTCACATTTGCTGCTTTTCCTATCATGATAGGACTTGGCATAGACTATGCCATCCAGTTCCACAACCGGATAGATGAGGAGTTGCTCAAGGGCAAGTCCCCAGTGAAAGCCGCCATCAGTACGGTCAACCACGTGGCCATTCCTGTGGCCATCGCCCTGGTTGTAACCGAGGCAGGCTTCTTGTCACTTCTCAGCTCCACCGTCCCCTCGATCAATGATTTCGGAAAGGTCTGTATGATCGGTCTTGTCATGTGCTACCTCTCCGCTCTCTTCGTGGATGTAACGGTCCTTTATCTGTCAGAAAGAAAATCGCCCAGAAAAAAGAAGGCTGAAGGCCATTCGGAAGATGGTTCTGCAATTGGCGCATTCATCGCGAAGACTGCAAATTTCTGTGTCGAAAAGTGGAAAGCGGTGCTGGCCGTGGCTCTGATCCTGGCTCTTGCGGGAAATTATGCCGACACGCTGGTCCCCATAGAAACGGATACGAAGAACTACATCCCTCAAGATCTATCACCTCTGATCGCCTTGAACCATATGAAAGCGTTTTTCGGCGGAACCGATTCAATTAAGTTCTTAGTTCAGGCTGACGATGTTACTGATCCGGATAATCTCATGTGGATGGATGATTTTGGCAACTATCTGCTGACATCCAGAGAGGATAGGACTGAAAGCGCTACAAGCATAGCCACCTATGTTAAAGAGGCGGGCGGCGGAGAGATACCTGATGATAGAACCCTGATAAGAGAGATAATTGCCTCCCTGCCAGTGGCTGTACAAGATACGTATCTGAGCGGCCATAACCTGGCAATTATAGATGTAAATATAGGCGATGCTCAGACCAACCTGGGTACGGAAGGTATGGCCCGGCTCATCAAGTCGTACGAAGACGACCTGGCCTGGATGACTCCGCCTCCCGGAGTTTCAGTTAGGATAACGGGCCAACCAGTGCTCATGACAACTGTCATGGATGCACTGACATCTGGTAGGGTAGAGATGTCGCTATTAGGCCTGGTCATGATCTTTATCCTGCTCTTAGTAATATACAGAGACCTTATCAAGGCCCTGCTGCCGGTGCTGCCCATGCTCGTAGTGATAGGTTGGATGGGCGGGGTTATGTACTTAGGTGGATTGAAGTACACTCCCCTCACAGCCACTCTGGGTGCTCTGGTCTTGGGTGTGGGCTCGGAATATGCCATATTGATGATGGAGCGCTTCTATGAAGAACTGAACAATGTGGGAGACCCTTATGAGGCGCTGAAGATCACTGCCAATCGCATAGGTTCTGCATTGGTGGCATCGGGAGCGACTGTCGTCTTCGGGTTTGCAGCTCTGATGTCATCGCCCTTCAACATAGTCAGCAACTTCGGGCTTGTGACAGTGTTGTCGATTATCTTTGCCCTCATCACCACTTTCACAGTATTTGTGGTTCTGATGATTCGTATGGAAATTCAACGCGAAGTGCTGGGAAACGCTAAACAGGAACTTAAGAAAGCAATTAGGCTAATCAATAATCAATCACGGAGAATAATCAATGGAAATTAAGTATGCGATAGCTTTGGCTTGCATGTTGACACTCCTGGCAACAGCTCATGCTCAGAACACCTATATACCCTTTGAGCTGGGTGGAGACAACTATTACACCATGTATGGTGGTCCGAGTATCTCAGCCAGTGTTTCGGGAACGGATGAGTTCGAGCGCGGAGATACCGTCACGTTGTACGTGGATCTGACCAACTATGGACGGATATTAGGGTTTGACGAGGATCAGACTCCCCAGAATCCCAAAGAGTTCGCTCTGGCTAACGCTGAGCTGCAGGAAGAGTATAAGAAGCCTACAGCGTTGGGGATCACCGCCAGCCTGAGTTCAAACAACCAGCAGATCGATGTAAAGTCAGGCGATCAGGTGGTTCAGTCTCTTAAATCAGGTGATAAGACCCAGGCGCCCTTGAAGTTCACCTTAAAGATCGGAGAGCACGCCCCTGCTGGAAAATATCCTCTGATGTTGAACCTGTCTTACGACTATCAGGACAATGTTCGGGTTTATGCCTCAGAGCTTGTTACCAGCGGAAGCTCGCCGACTCTGGCAAATTTCCGAGAATCCTACATCTATCATAAGGCCAATCAGACGGTACCTATTAGCATCGTCGTCAAGAAGAAGGCGGACTTTTTGATCTTGAACGCCACCGGAGTTCTCTCTGCCGGAGACAAAAAGGCGCCCATTTCTGCGACCTATAAGAATATCGGCGATGATCCCATCACGGATGCAGTTGCAAGGCTGTCTATCTTCAAGCCATTTTCATCTACTGATGACCAGGCTTTCGTTGGCACCTTGGGGCCAGGAGAGGAGAAGACGGTTGTCTTTAGACTGGATGTGGACTCCGATGCCACTCCCAAGGATTATGGAATTAACAGTGAAATCAAGTACACTGATATCAACGGCGACACCGTCATCTCGGAGAGCATGAAGATACCATTAACGGTCAAGGCCGCATCCTCGTCATTGCTTTTGCCTGCAGCAATAGTTCTCATCATCATAGTCGCAGCAGGCGGATACATGTACCGGAAGAAACAGAAGAAGGCCTGCTGAGCACCAGCCCCTTCCTCCTTTTTTTGGGGGCTAAAAAAATCAGGTCAAATCGCGGATACAAATAGTTAAAATCTGGATACGAATGGGCGGAATCTGGTTGTCTCGAAGGGAGTTCCTATGAATGAGATAATAGTATTGTCAAGCTGGGAAGATCGTTTTTGGGCCTGGTTGATCGATGTTCTTCTTATGGGCATCCTCTGGTACAGAATTCTGACCGTTTTAAAAATAGATGCTTTTAGCCTCAGTGGTGTATTTCTGCTAGCAGCTTTGTTGTTCATTTATTGGACCGTATTGGAGGGTTATAGAGGTCAGTCGCTAGGGAAGATGCTCTTTAACATAGTTGTAACAGGTCCTCTTGGAGAGAGTATCAGGTTTAGAGACGCTGCATTGGAATGCTTTGGAAAGGCATTTTTACTTCTTTTGGACTGCGTTGCATGCTGGTTTTTTTTCCGAAAGAGCAGGCAGCGTTTATTCAATAGAATTTCTAATACCATTGTCATCAAACGAACGGAGTACTAGAAGAGAGGATCGAATTGTGGTATATATGGATGATGAAAATGCAAGAGGAAATGCTTCGATTCAGGATATAAGGAGGCACATTGTAAATGCCTGCATTCAGTGGGCGAGGGTACCAAAAAAATGGCAAACTTAATAGATGGAAAATTGGAGCTATTAACAGATAAAAATAGTGTTTTCGTCCAGCGGAGTATGTCCTCTGCCGGTGTGAGTAATATGAGTTTTGTCAAAGTTGCAAAGGTAAGCGAGATACCTGACGGGACCATGAAACACATTGAGGTCGACGGGAAAGAGCTGTGCATCGCGAATGTCATTGGTAAGTTTTACGTGATCGGGGACCGGTGCGGTCACGAGAATGCTAGACTCTCCCTGGGCACGCTAACTAACACAATTGTTACCTGTCCTATGCATTTTTCAAGATTTGACGTAACCACAGAGAAATTAATATCTGGGGCTAAACTGGAGGGTAGCGGGTCTGATAACATGTTTGCCAAGTGCCCCGAAGAAGTTCAAAAAGCAATGAAGCAAATGTTTCAGCAAATAGGCGAGAATCAGAGTTTAATCAAAACTTACGATTTGCCAGTTTACGAAGTGAAAGTAGACGGCAACGACTTGCTTAATCAACTCTAAACTTTTTTAGAGTTGAGAAAAGGATCAAAGAAGTTTTGAGCAAATCAATGACGCAGTCGAAAACCAAAGTCGGAGAGGCGGTAAAACTGCCTGGAGATGGATCGCAGGATGAAAAAGCAGCTTTGTCAGAGACGGGGCCCCACGTCACAAAATTCCAGAGATCAAACATGACCACGTCCTCTTTTGCTCGCAAACAAAAATATCTGGGAGAAAAAGGATTGATCGCGCTTATAACATTTCTTAGCGCCTTTGTTCCGCTGTCAACAGACCTTTATCTCCCCGCACTTCCCGGAATGGCGAAGTATTTCAGCGTCTCTGCAGACCTGGCCAATCTCACGCTGATTCTGTTTTTCGTCTTTTTCGCCATAGGAACGCTTTTCTGGGGACCATTGAGTGATAAGTACGGTCGTAGGCCGGTATTGCTGATCGGGATATCCTTGTATTCTGCCGCAAGCTTTGCCTGCGCAGGCTCTTGGGATATTTATCACTTGATAGCATTTCGCATCCTGCAGGCCATCGGAGGCAGCGGTGCCTTTGCCGTGGCCACGGCAATGATCAAAGATGTCTATGACAGGGAGAGCAGAGAGCCGATTTTAGCTATGGTCCAGTCCATGGTCTTGATATCTCCTACAGTAGCCCCGGTCCTTGGTGCACTTCTGCTGAAGTTCATGTCCTGGAGGGGTGTGTTCTTGGCCCTGGCTTTCATCGGCTTGCTGGCTTTGGCCGGAAGCCTTGCCCTGCAAGAGACAATAGACAAACGCAACACGGGCTCCATGCTGCAGGCATTGGGAAGGCTAGGCATAGTCGCCAAGAATTCAGGCTTTTCGTCTCTCATCGCCCTCTCTTCCTTGCCGAGCATATCCTCGATGGCGTTCATAGCCTCTTCATCATATATTTATATAAATAAATTCGGACTCAGCCCGCAGGTTTACAGCTACTATTTCGCCATAAATGCTCTGGGCATGATCACGGGGCCGATGCTGTACATGAGAATATCCAGAAAATACCGCAGAAGATCGATTATCATCACCTGCTTTGCGATGGTATCTGCCTGCGGTCTTCTCATATCATTTGTGGGCGGTTTTCAGCCCTGGATGCTGACCATTGCGCTCTTGCCGGCAACCATTTGTGCAAGCTGTGTGCGCACTCCCCTGGCCAATTTGGTGCTGGAGCAGCAAAGAGAGGATACAGGATCTGCGGCTGCTCTGTTGAGCTGCTTTGGCATCTTCGTGGGAAGCATTGGCATGACCATCATTTCCCTGAACTGGAGTAATACAATTTTGGTCCTGGGCATAATTATGATCATGGTCGGACTTGTGTGTGTGGCGCTATGGCTGCGAATCTCCCAAAAGTCTTATGTAATGCAGGTTCCGGAAAGATACATCGCTGTGGCAAACCGGGTAGATGAATCTTGAATCATCTCTGTATCGTTAGCCGGCCATGTCTCAATGGCCTTGTCAAACGCCAATGGCCTCGTAAACCTGTGTTACAACACCACTGCCAGATGAAGGACTTGTTCTGGACCATGAGGATGGTATTTTTTTGATATCTGATGACGATTGGTCTCTTTCACACCACTCTCCTGCTGGGCGCTCCAGTTCCCCCTCCGGGTCCAGGTATTCGGTTGGCTCTGGAAGGAGGTCATCGTCTGTGGGAGTGAAGCTCACGGGATCGGCTCCGTCGTCAGGGCTGCCGCTCTGAACAACATAGCTTATCTTCCAGAGTCCGGAGAGATCATCGGAGGCCGCAGCTGTTACTACAAAGAGGAATGCCAGCGAGGCTGCCAGTCAAACGGCGCGAACATGCCCCGCTGCTCGCAGAGGGGTGCGCTGTTTGACTTTATGTCAATCCCTTAACTAAATGTATCTCACAATCAGCGGCAGCATCAGCACCCCCATGGCGTGCGTCTTGTGGATACCGGCCACGGGCGCAATCAGGCCCACCACCGTGGACATGAAGAAGATGAAAAGGCCGAAAAGCCCGGTGAATGCATAGGTCATGGCCACCAGGAAGGTCAAAACGATCAGGCATAGCCATCTGTAATTGAGCCGGGATAAGGTCCGTGCTGCCAGGCGAGCGGCACCGATGCAGGCCAGGTAGGATGCCGCGGCCACAATTACGATTATTATTATCATCTGCATCACCATGCTCTGATCTAGAGTCAGAAGCTGCTGAATTGCAGCCGCGGCTCCACTGCGAGGCTTGTCTATCACATAGAGTGCCACCAGCGAGAAGAGAGCATTGGCGGAGTTTACTCCTCCTATGGATACCAGGAACTCCTCCGCCGAGGCCTGCGCGCCCAAACGGGCCGCGATGGAAGCAACAGATGGCGAGACTCCGGGAATCCATGCCACGACGGAGCCTCCGAGGCTGCCGGCGAATATCGCCTTGACCAAAGTTGGGGCAGTCATCTTGATCCGGCTCTCCTCCTGCTCGGGAATCTCCGTATCTGTGGATAGACTCAGCAGCAGAGACGATGCGCCGAAGATTCCCGAGAGCAGAGGAAGTAGCACCTGTGGCTCCAGGCCCAGTGGTGAATTGATCATGCTCTCGTGATTGAAGGCGAAGACGCCAAGCAAGCCGCTGGTCAGAAAGAGCAGACAAGCGAGGGTCTTGTACTTCCAGTGCACAAGCGAGCCCTGCCCGTCGATCACTGGTCCTCTCTCGGACTTGATCATCATCAGGACGATGGCGAGGAGTAGAACTCCCACGTACTTAGTTAGATAATCGTAATAGTTGGAGACGACCCAGGATAGAGGTGCGACCAGAAGCAGGGCAAATATGATCGAGCCCGCACTTCCCAGGGCGGACAGGCGTATCGCCTCGATGCCCCGTCCCTCCAGCATAAGCTTCTGGCCGGGAAGAACGGTAAGAGCGGTTTCGGAGTCCGGCGCGCCTAGAAAGATCGCCGGAATGGCGTCGAAGAAGGTCTGAGAGATGCTGGCGGCAAGGATGATCGAGGCAATCTCATAGGGCGTCAGACCCATGTTTATGAGACTGGGCGACAAGGCAAGAAGCATAGCCGCAAAGTTGTTCAGATGCAATCCAGGAGTAAGGCCGCTCAGAATCCCCAGTGCAAAACCCAGAGCTACACAGACGACAGGTACTATGTTGTTGATGTCGATCATTTAACTTCGCCCGATTTAACTTTCTTCTAATTTGTAAGAAGTTACTCTCGCCATATTAATATCTTACTTCTGGCTTCGACCTATGGCTTTTACCCGTGGGTTCGAGCTGTTGTCCCGGGAATTGGCTCCTCGTCGAGAAGCGATCTCTTCGAAGTGTTCGCTTTGTCGCGTTCCGCGTTGGCAAACCCTTAAATACTGACGCATTATCGATCTACATATTCCGCACAGGGATAAGATGCCCTGGGCGCATGAACCGACAGGTTCGAACGCGCGCTTGGCGCGTGAGTCGGCCCTATTGAGGCCATGCGGAGGATTTAAATGACATTTGAGAAGACAAATCCAAGAATAGCCCGCCTTATTGGCGATCTTAAGGCGGCCTCTCGCGAGAATGGCGCTCCTCTCTGGCGTGATATAGCCAAGAGACTGGAGAAGCCCAGTCGCAACTATGCTGCTGTTAACCTCAGCAAGATCAACAGGCACACCCAGCCTAATGATACGGTCCTTGTGGCGGGAAAGGTTCTGGCCTCTGGCGATCTGGAACATAGTGTAACAGTCGCCGCACTCAATTTTAGCAGCCAGGCCATGTCCAAGATTACAGGTGCCGGCGGTAAGTGCTTGCTAATCGAAAAGCTGGTGCAAGAGCACCCCAAGGGATCAGGCATAAAGATTTTGAGGTGAAGCAATGATAGTAGTAGATGCAACTGGATTGGTCCTGGGACGCCTGGCGAGTGTAACCGCCAAGAGCCTTTTGGCTGGCGAAGAGGTCAAGATTGTCAATGCTGAGAAGGTCCTCATTACCGGCGGAAGAGATTACATTTTCGGCGATTACGGCCAAACTAGGGCTCGTGGTCATAAGGAGAGAGGTCCCTACTTCCCCCGCAGGCCGGAGATGATTCTCAAGAGGACCGTACGCGGCATGCTTCCCCACAAGATGAGAAGGGGACGAGATGCATTCTCCCGGCTCAAGACATACGTTGGCATCCCCCGAGAACTAAAGGGATTGCCATTGGAGCAGCCTGATGCTGCGAAGATGAGAACTGAGAGCAATAACAAATATATCGAGCTTGGCGCCTTGAGCAAGAGGCTCGGAGCAAACTTCTGAGAGGTTCGCTATGAAGATAATTAATACCTCGGGAAAGAAGAAGACGGCAACTGCAAGGGCCACTCTGAAGGAAGGAAAGGGCATTGTTCGCATCAACAAAGTGCCCCTTGAGATCCATGAGCCCCGGTTGGCCAGACTCAAGATTCAGGAACCCGTTCAGATCGCGGGAGATCTGATCAAAGGGATGAATATCGATGTCGTGGTGAGCGGTGGCGGAACAATGGGCCAGACAGACGCCGTCCGCACTGCAATCGCCAAAGGCATTGTGGAATGGACCGGGGATACAGCATTAAAAGAGGCCTTCTCCGAATATGACCGAAATCTCCTTGTCAGCGATCATCGCCATAAGGAGAGAAAAAAGTTCGGTGGTCTCGGTGCCAGGTCTAAGTACCAGAAGTCCTACAGGTGAAACGGCTTGATTCCAGTCAGGTGCTTTTCCTGTGGCAAAGTGATCTCCCATGTCTGGGAGGAATACCGGGAGCGCATCAAGACCGAGCCTCCCGGCAAAGTCTTAGATGACTTGGGAATAGAGAAATACTGCTGCAGGCGCATGCTTCTTTCTCATGTGGAGATAGTGGAAACGCTTAGGCGGTACCAGTAGAAGGGGGTTGTAGGGTAGCCTGGTCCATCCTACAGCGTTCGGGACGCTGTGACCTGAGTTCGAATCTCAGCAACCCCATCATACTCTTCCTTTTGAGGTGTCTATTTGAAGGGCGAGAAATATACCAGATATGAACGTGCGCGCATTGTAGGAGCACGGGCTTTACAAGTTTTCATGGGCGCTCCAGTGTTGATCGATACCAGTTTAACCGACCCTCTCGAAATAGCGCTTGAAGAGATGAAACTGGGCGTAATTCCCATCACTGTAAAACGCGATCGCAATTTAGGTAGGTGAATTAGTTGGTAGAAGATGAGGTGATAACGGTAGCGGGAGAATATGAGACTCTCATACCAATCGACGAGTACCTCGCAGCGGGCGTGCACATTGGTACTCAGCAGAAAACAAATGATATGATGCCCTACATTTACAGGGTGAGGACGGACGGGCTCTATGTCCTGGATGTTCAGTCCACTGACAAGCGCATCCGTCTGGCTGCCAAATTCCTGGCCAAGTACGACCCGGCAAACATACTGGTCGTTTCTGCCAGGCAATACGGCCAGAGGCCGGCCACCATGTTCGCCAAGGCCATCGGCGCCAGTGCGAACGTAGGCAGGTTTGTGCCCAATACCCTGACCAATCCGGCCTTCCGGGGCTTCATGGAACCAGATGCTCTCATAACCACAGATCCCAGCGGAGATGCCCAGGCAGTCAATGAAGGCGTGGATATAGGCATACCGGTAATCGCTCTGTGCGATACCAACAATATGACCTCCAATGTTGACCTGGTGATACCCACCAACAATAAGGGCAGAAAGGCTCTAACGCTTATCTACTGGCTCTTGGCCCGTCAGGTCTTGCGCGAGCGCGGCGAAGAAGATCGCTTCAAATACACTATCTCGGACTTCGAGATGGAGTTTTGATCCATGCGTCTTCCGGCTGTTGCAGGACAGTTCTATCCAGGCAATGCAGCAGAGCTGAAGCATCAGCTGGAAGATATGCTGCCACAGGCGGAAGAGATGCCGATCTATGGGGGCGTGGTACCACATGCGGGATATATCTATTCGGGTGCTGTTGCCGGTGAGGTCTATTCTCGCCTCCCGAAAAGAGAAACCTATGTGATACTGGGACCCAATCATCACGGATTCGGTTCACCTGTGGCTCTCTCTCGTGATTCATGGAAAACGCCTCTCGGAGTCGTTCAGCCGGATCTGGAGTTGGCCGAGGCCCTGGAAGGGACGATTATTGACCAGGATGAGATTGCTCACCAGCATGAACATTCTATTGAGGTCCAGATCCCATTTCTTCAGTCACGTTTTCAGGAATTCAAGATTCTTCCTATCTCCATGGGAATGCAGGATGAAGAAACGGCGGCGGAGGTAGGTCGGGAGCTAGCGTTGGCCATTCGAAAACTGAAGCGAAATTGTACCGTGATTGCCAGCAGCGATTTCACTCACTATGAGCCGCAAGAGACCGCACGAAAGGTGGATGCCCAATTGATAGAGGCCATCTTGAATATGGATGTCCCGGAGCTCTACGCCAGAGTTTCTCGCTACAGTGCGACAGCATGTGGCTACGGGCCGATAGCCGCAACCATCACGGCCGCAGCGGACATGGGATGTGTCAGTGGCAAACTGCTCCGTTATGCTACCAGTGGAGACGTCAGTGGCGACTACGGCCAGGTAGTCGGATACGGAGCGATTGTCTTCACCTGAGGTGGGTCTCTTATGACAACGGCCTCGGCTCCCGGCAAGATCATCCTTTTTGGAGAGCATGCCGTCGTCTCTGGAGTTGCTGCGTTGGGCGGAGCCATAGACCTGCGAGCAAAGGTTACACTGCAGGATCTGCCCGGAAAAGTCCTGATTGAGACAGAGGACCTTGCTTTGAGTGGATTCTCTATGGACCTGATCACCGGCCAGCTCATGTCCTCGGATGCAGTGCATGCTACACGATACGTCTCAGCAGCACTTCGTGAATTTGAGATACGAGATATATCCGTCAAGATCGAATCGGATATTCCCCCTGCGGCAGGTTTGGGATCCTCGGCTGCCATCGTGGTCGCCACAGTGACGGCTATAAACGAACACCTGGGCCTCGGGCTCTCCCGAAAAGAGATTGCATCCACCGCCTACCATATAGAAAAGCGGGTTCAAAACGGCCTCGGAAGCCAGATGGATACCGCTCTTGCCACCTTTGGAGGCTACTGCCGGGTCACAAGAGAGGTCCAGCCCATCGATCTCCCCCAGTTGGATCTGATTGTGGGATGTACAAAAATGTCCCATGATACGTTTTCCGAGGTGGAGAAGGTTCAGCGCCTGAAGGAATGCTATCCTGATGTCGTCGAGCCCATATTCCAGGCCATTGGAGCCATATCGGAGCGAGCGGTTCCCCTGATCAGAGAGCAGGAGATGTCAAGGCTGGGAGAGCTGATGAACCTCAACCACGGCTTGCTGGAGGCCCTCGGCGTATGCACCAGGGAGCTATCTGAATTGGTCTATGCAGCGCGAAATGTTGGGAGTGCCCTGGGAGCAAAGCTTACCGGCGCAGGCGGTGGCGGTTGCATAATAGCTTTGCCGCAGACCGGTCCCAGAGAAGCATTGATGGCGGCTCTGAGACAGGCAAGAGGATCGGCTTTTGCGGTTAAAACTGGATGCGAGGGAGTGAGGCTGGAGAGTGACTCGTGACTAAGGTCTTGAAGATCGGGGGAAGCATCTTGACAGATAAAACCAGAGATAATGCCGCCCGCCGGGATGAGATATCACGCGTGGCTCAGGAGATTGCAGCCCGTCCGGAAGACCTGGTGCTTGTACATGGTGCAGGGTCCTTTGGGCACTTCCCCGCCAAAAGGTACGGTCTGCCCTTGTGCTTCAGTCCGGAAGGTTTGAGAGTGACGCACGCATCTGTGGCCAGGCTGAATGATCTTGTGGTCAAGGCCTTGAGCCGCGCGGGCGTAGATTCATTGCCGGTTCATCCTCTCTCCTGCATTCTCCTATCGAACGGCAGAATAGATAGCTTTGCCCTGGAGCCGCTGAAAGCCATGCTGAAAGATGGCCTAATGCCGGTACTGCACGGAGATGTGGCCATGGATGCAACGAGGAAAGCCGGGATCGTCTCCGGAGACCAGCTCGTCACATTTCTTGCCAGAGCTCTGCAGGCCGAGGTCGTAGCCGTGGGTTGCGATGTCGATGGGGTGCTTCTTTCCGGTCGGCCTCTCTCTGAGATTACAAGGGTTGATCTTCCTGCAATCGAATGCGCCATTGGGGAGAGCGCAGGAGTTGACGTTACAGGCGGCATGAGGGGAAAGCTCCAGGAATTACTGAATCTGGCAGATACGGGAATCGATTCAGTTATATTCAACGCCGCCAGACGGGGGAACATTGTATGTGCCTTGCGGGGTGAGTCCATAGGAACGAGAGTTTGGAGGCCCAATTGACCACATCCAGCCGCAAGCTCGATCATATCAGAATCTGCCTGGAAAAGCCTGTGGAAGCGAACTCCAGACCCTTTGACGATCTTGTGCTCATCCATAAGGCTCTTCCCGAGATCAATGAGGCCGATATCGATACCACTTGCCGGTTTCTCGGAAAGAGGCTATCTGCTCCCCTCATCATCGGCGCCATGACGGGAGGCCATCCTCTAGTCAAAGAGATTAATGTTCGCCTGGCAGAGGCAGCATCCGAATTAGGTATCGCCCTGGGAGTAGGCTCACAGAGGGCTGCACTCGAGGACAAAAGTCTTGAGGATACCTTCTCAGCCGTCCGGGATGCGGCTCCGGACATCCCCATCATCGGCAATATTGGTGCCGTACAGCTGAAGAGATCAGGACCGGAGGTCATAGACCGCCTGGTAGAGATGATAGACGCAAATGCAGTTGCAGTTCATTTGAACTTCCTGCAGGAGAGCATTCAACCGGAAGGCGACAAAGAGGCTTCCGGCATTCTGGAGGCGATTGAGTCTGCAGCCAGGGGACGGGTTCCCATCATCGTCAAGGAGACTGGTGCCGGCATATCTCTCGAGGCCGCTCTGAAACTGGCAAAAGCAGGAGTCAAGATAGTTGATGTCTCAGGCGTGGGCGGTCTTTCCTGGGCCGGGGTTGAGGCTTATCGCGCAGCAGAGGTAGGGGACAGTGAACTGGAAGAGATGGGGCGGCTATTTTGGAGCTGGGGAATTCCTACGCCAGTAAGTATTATCGAGTGCAAAGCACAGGGATTGGACGTCATATCTTCCGGAGGAGTTCGTAACGGCCTGGATGTAGCCAAGAGCCTGTCCGTTGGCGCCAGTCTGGCGGAGACTGCTCTTCCCATGCTCAAACCTGCCACAATAGATACAAAATCGGTTGTTAAGGCTATGAATCCCTATATCCGGGCGCTGAGGATCTCAATGTTCCTCACCGGATGTGAGGAAGTGCGACAGTTGGCAAGTGTTCCTCTCGTGGTTCTAGGAAGGACCAGAGATTGGCTGGATGCACGGGGTTTCGATTTGAGAAAATATTCTGTTTATAGAGAGTTGGCAAGATGAAAGACATTGCAATCATCGCTGTGGGCGGCTACAACGAAATTGGCCGTAACATGACGGCGATAAGGATCGGAAAAGATATCGTGGTAATGGATATGGGCATCCGGCTGGATCGTGTGCAGATTCATGAAGACACTGACGTGGAGTCACTGCATGCCGCTGACCTGATCAACATGGGCGCCATTCCCGATGACAGCATAATGGAGAACATTGATGGAAAAGTAAGGGCAATTGCCTGCACGCACGGTCACCTGGATCATATTGGTGCCATCTCTAAACTGGCCCATAAGTATCATGCTCCAATCGTAGCCACGCCGTTTACTGCGGATCTCATCAATCAGGAGATCAAGTCGGAGAAGATATTCGGAGTGAACAATCCACTCAAGACCATGAATGCAGGAGAACGCTTTCAGGTCACCCCGGATATCGAGCTGGAGTTCGTTCGCGTGCAGCACAGCATTGTAGATGCCGTGTTTGCTGCCATTCACACCCCAAAAGGCATCATAATATATGCGAATGATTACAAGATCGACCGGAGCCCGACCTTGGGCGAGCCTCCAGACTTTGCCAGGCTCAGAGCTCTGGGAAAGGAAGGTGTGCTGGCACTTATCACCGAGACCACGAACGCCTCCATATCGGGAAAGACGCCCTCCGAGAAGATCGCCAAAGACCTGGTAATGGATGTGCTCATCGGTACGGAAGAGTCGAAATCCGGTGTCATGGTCACGACCTTTTCTTCTCATATTGCCCGCATCAGGGCTATAATTGAAGGCGCCCACAAGATGGGCCGAAAACCTGTACTTCTTGGCCGGTCCATGGAGAAATACTGGGGCACGGCTGTGCGGACGGGATATGCCGGGCAAGGAGAGGTGACGGTCTTCGGGAGAAGAAAGTCGGTGGACAAAGCCCTGAAGAGGATCATGACCGAAGGCAAGGACAAATATCTGCCCATCATGACCGGCCATCAGGGGGAGCCGGGCGCCATCTTGAGCCGGGTCGCCAATGGCGAGACCGATTACCTGGTCGAGTCAGGGGACAAAGTCATATTCTCCGCCGGAATCATTCCTCAGCCCCTGAATGAATCCAACCGCCACACAGTAGTAACCAAGATCAAGATGCGGGGTGGCAGGATTTACGATAATGTGCACGTCTCCGGGCATGCCTGCCGGGAGGATCACTGGGAGCTCCTGCGCATGATAAATCCGGAGCATGTCATTCCCAGCCACGGAACCCTGCCTTCTCACGGCAGCTACCTCATGATGGCCGAGGAGACTGGCTACTCCCTGGGCTCCAATATCCATCTGGTGAGGAACGGCCAGGAGCTGCTCATCGATTGATGACCGGAGATTGAGCTACCAAGATCGGATACTAAATCAGGATCAGGAGAATGAGTTATGAGGATGATGATGGAAGAGGAGCTGGAAAAGCGTGCCGCCCTGGTGACGGATGCCATCGAGCAGCTGCTGCCGGTGGTGCACCCGAGCGGGCTGTATGAGGCGAGCCGGCACCTGGTGGACTCAGGCGGAAAGAGGCTGCGGCCATCCATGCTGTTGCTTGCAGCTGAAGCCGTGGGCGGCGAGGCCGCAGCTCTTGCTCCGGCAGCCGTCTCCATAGAGCTGATCCATAACTTCACGCTTATCCATGACGACATTATGGACAATGCCGATGTACGGCGAGGCAGGCCTGCCGTCCATAAGCTCTGGGGTGAGTCGGGTGCGATTCTGGCTGGAGATACTCTCTACTCCAAGGCCTTCCAGGTTCTGGGATTGACGCCTGCCGATCCCAAGAGACTCCTGGGTGCCATGAATATGCTCTCCAGAACCTGCACCGCGATTTGTGAAGGCCAGTGGCTGGACATGGAATTTGAGGCCCGAGATAGCGTCTCGGAGGCGGAGTACATGGAGATGATCGAGAAGAAGACGGGAGTTCTGTACGGCGCTTCCGCCGGCATGGGTGCAATTCTGGCCGGAGCCTCGACTGAGGTCGTTTTGGCAATGGATTTGTTCGGCAGGCTTACTGGCATGGGTTTCCAATTGCAGGATGACGTCATCGATCTTACCACTCCTGAGAAGGTCTCAGGAAAGAGGCAGGGCGGGGACCTTATTGAGGGGAAGAAGACACTGATAATCATTCATGCCCTCGCAAACAATGTCTCTGTGCCGGTCTTCGGCAAGAAAGAGGCTACCTCCGAACAGATCCAGCAGTCCATCTCTATTCTGCAGAAGAGCGGATCGATCGAATACGCTCGCTCCCGCGCTGAGGAGATGGTGGCTCAAGGCAAGAAAGCCCTGCAAGTTCTGCCGGACTCGGATGCCAAGACGACAATGCTGGAGCTTGCCGACTTCATGATAAGAAGGCGGTATTAGACAGCTTTTTTATTATCTAAATGCTAGACCTTTTCAGGCTCGTCATCCATATCAAAGTCCATAGACTCGGCCAGATCGTTGATCAAGGGCCCTAGCTTGTCTTTCATATCCGGTCTCAATTCTATCAACTTGAAAAATATCAGCATCTTGCTCGACATACTGATATCAGTGAGCTCTGCATTTATTCCTTCCAGGCTGTCGCTGATCGAAATAAGCGTTTCCGAAATCTCGTGGAGAACTTCATCTTCTGCCATTGTCATTCACGTCCATTTTTTCCCCTTTGAATCAGGAAATAAATATAGTTGATCCCCGCGATTTGCCGACGCTTTCTACAGACCTGTTTTCGAGCGGTTTTCGGATGCATCCTCCCGGTCGATCTCAATTTCATCAGAACGCGATTTTATCTCCACCTTTAGCTTTTCCCGGCCGTTCACTATCTTTTCTAGCTTGCATTTTACTTTTTCTGTCTCAAAGGCGATTTTTTCCAGCCCGGAGGATGCGGCCAGGTATTTGCCTCTTGGAGGCATTAAGCCCTCTTTTTGGCGTTGGGAAGGCTTGGCCGCCAGCGTCTCTATCGCGTGTTTTGAATCTATTTTATAAAATCCATTAAATTCGCCCAATGCATCTTTGCAATCAATAAAGATGTCTTCTACCCTGATCCGCGAGTTATCGATCCTGATGGACTTGACAAAACTCGCCAGGTCCTCTCTGGGCCCCTCCGCGATAATGAAAACCTTACCGTTAGGGAGGTTCTGAACAAATCCTCTTATGTCCAGGGTCCTGGCCATTATCACTACCAACGACCTGTATCCTACTGCCTGGACCTTTCCCGAGACATGGGCGATTAATCTATGCATCTCTAGAAAATTTATGTTTCGATGATATATGATTCTTCTCCTCTGGCCGCAGTTTGTCACAGTTTTTGTCTCGCAGAAGGATCGGATCAATTATGCGATCACTTTGATCTTGCGGTTGCCGCTTCTATATAATTCTCGGATAAAACAATAGCGTCAACGCCACCAGGATCGTTGGCACGCCCACTAGTCCCCACACCAGCCTATTGCCATCGAATATTTTCTTTCCGTCCAGTGGCCCAAAGGGCAGCATATTGAAGGCTGCCAGAGTGAGGTTGATGAAGATGGCGAAGTTTGCTGCCAGCATCCACAGACTGCTTTCGGCATCCCCACTGCTTACAGGCAAAAAGACAAATATCAGGAAGAAAAAGACGGCAAGTATGATGTTCGTCATGGGCCCGGCCAGGGATATCCACAGCATTTCCCTCTTTTCCCGTCTCCTTTGCTCCTCCTGTCCGAAGGAATCCTGCATATATAATTCCTGAGGTGCGTCAAGCTTGCTTATCATGACCCCACCTGGCGCGGCCAGGAGGAAGCCGAAAAAGGCCATAACTATAGCCAACACAAGGCCCGCCATGTTGGCTCTGTACTCAGCTCTGTAGCCAAAGCGCAGGGCCATGAATTTATGAGCCATCTCGTGCAGCAAGAATCCGGTGCATACGCCTACTGTCGAAATCAGAATTGTATCCAATCCTGGCAGTCCCCGTCCACCCAGCACTGAGAAAGCGATAACCAGTGCTACCAGCGATAAAAACAAATCCCTCAATTCGACAGAGGTGATGCGGCCGGAAATGCCCATGATCAAGGATGGTACATATTGACTATATCTCTTTATTGATGTAAATGGCTAGTGACCTGTAATAGGGCTTCATGAAGAATTGTGGAGCTATTGATTCATACAGATGGTCTGCCATGGATCAAGTAGCCGATCAGTATCGCCAAGACAAATAATCCCCCTACGAAGATGAGAACATGCCAGGGTTGAACCGGCAAACCCTCACTCTTATGCTTGGGCTTATGTTTCATGGTCTCTTCTATCCATTTCTCATGCTGCCTCATTGCATCGCTCTTTTCCACCATTGTGCTCACCACTGCCAGATCGTCTGCTTTTTCTTCTTCACAAGAAGCACTACGTTCGTCTTAATCCACTTTCCTATTCTTGCCCCCGTGGGCCCCCCAGCCGTCAAGGTATGATCGCATGGAGATTTCTATCCTAAACCCTCGGGCGAAAAATCCTTGACTGGATAGATCATGTAATTGTATTGTGTCCGATTATCATGATATCATCGGTAATCCTCTATCTCTTAGATTACGCGGTTTTTGGGAATCTTCATGAGATAATAACCTTCATGTTGGGGGAGATCGCCTTCTTGCCCCTCGAAGTTCTCCTGGTGACACTGGTCATAGACCGGCTCTTAAGGTACATGGAGAGGCGCAACCGTTTGGAGAAGCTGAACATGGTGATAGGGGCTTTCTTTGTCGAAGTGGGCACAGATCTTCTCGCCTATCTCTCCGATACGGACCCCGAGATTGAGGGCATGAGGACCAATCCCTTCGATCAGACAGCTTCCGTTGTGGTTATGGAAGAAGGCGGCAAGAATTAATGACGAATGGGGATTGTCACAAGAGAAATATCTTTAGGAGAGCTTGCTCCTTATCATCTCTTTAAGCCTTATCTCATCATCTGCCGTTTGAGGTATCCTGGCGGACAGGGCGCACCTCTGGGGCATGGGGATGAGATCATCCTCCAATAGATCGTAGTATGCCTCGTCAAGGCCGATCTCTTCCGCCGCATATCTCTTGAGGATGGCCCTGATCTTCTCTTGGTCCGGCGCATTTTTGGCATCCACATCTTTCAGAGCCTGCTCTATCTGTTTGTACACGGATTCATAGCTGTATGAGATTCGTATTTATGCCTTTTCCAATGGCTTGCTGGATGCCCTTTAACTGTTCTATCGGGTAGAGTACAACGATTGAGACGGACCGGGGCAGCGCTACCTAGGATTGTGTCGCGAGATGCAGTGATTCATCCTCCGAGAAAATGTTTTATATCATCAGCCGCTCCTCACCATCACAATGGGTAAAGTATTTTTGAGCCCTCTTAACTGGGGTTTGGGCCACTCCACTCGCGACATCCCCATCATCGAGGAGCTCCAAAGGCATGGCCATGAGGTAACAATAGGTACCAGCGGCAATGCTCTAACTCTTCTGAAGAGAGAATGCCCGGAATGCGACTTTATACTCTTCAAGGACTATCCTGCGCCCTATAGCGCATCACGATTCTTTTTGCCCAAGTTCGTGGCCAGCATTCCCATCCTTCTGCGGGCACTGGCCAGAGAGAGAAAAAAGCTGACCCAGATTTTATCCGAGAATAAGTATGACCTGATCATAAGCGATAACCGCATGGGCGTCTACTCTCATGTGATTCCAAGCTACTTCATCACCCACCAGCTTCGCTTCAGCTTGCCTGGCTACCTTTATCCGTTTGAGATGTTGACCATCCCAGTCAATAGTTTCTTCCACACCAAATACGATGGTGTGATTGTGCCGGATATCGATCCCTACGGCGATCTCCCCAATCTCAGCGGCAAGCTCTGCCGCTCCAATCTGGAGGCCACCAATAGGAAGGCCTACTTTGCAGGGATATTGACCAGTACGAAAAAGATGAAGATGGATGAGGACCTGGATTACCTGATACTCGTATCCGGCCCTGAGCCGCAGAGGACGAAGCTGGAAGAGATAATTCTTAAGCAGGTGACGAAGTTACCCGGAGAAAAGGTTGTCCTTCTGGGAAGCCCGCAAAAGGATCTCCACAGGAAACTGGATGAGCATACCACCGTGCATTCCTATCTCTCTACGGAAGAGAAGGTGGAGCTCATGAACCGGGCCCGATTCGTGATCACAAGATCCGGTTATACCACTATGATGGAGATGGCGGAGCTGGACAAAAAGCACGGTCTCTTCACACCTACTCCCGGCCAGACCGAACAGGAGTACCTCTCTCGTTATTATGCCAAACAGGGCTGGTTCCTCTCTCGCAGCCAGTATAAGCTTAAGCTTCCTGAAGATGCAGAGAAGGCCATGAAATATAATGGATTCCCGGAGATGACCAAAACTCAGGAGAATGTGCAGAGGCTCTATAGAGATCTGTTTAAGCAGCATCTCTCCTGATTGGCTTTTCTTTCGCGTTCGTAAGAAAAATATACAGGATCTCAACAATAATTATCCATGAAATTCATGAAAAATTCCGGACTTGCCGTACTTGCCGTACTTATTTTCATGCTGGCAGGACCTGTAATGGCCGCGCCATTGCCACTTCAGATGATAGTCAACAATGATTCGATGCAGTGTGCCAGATTCCTGCCGGGAGATGAATGCATGGACTGCACGCCGCCCGAAGGTTGGGAGATATTGGGCCCATATACATCCTGCCCAGAGAGCTATACATTGGTTACTGTAAATGGGAATTGCAAGGGACTCGAGCGCGAGCATTGTTGCACCGAGAAGCATTCAGGCGCATCTGGTGATTGCACAAATCTGATAAAGAATGATTTAGCGAAGGAATGTGCTTTTGTGACCAATGCCTCAAACGGTACCGTGATTGACGGCTGGCAAAGGATGCCCGAAAATGCCACCTCATCAAGCTGGGTGTGCCCGCTCGATTATACCTGGACCACACTCGCAGCAACCATTCCAGACGACGCTGAACAATTTGGTCCTGTAAATGTAGTCTCTGTCAAGAATGATGCTGATTATCATGTTACTTCCGGGAACTATGTTTCAGGTTGGACATGGTTAAGGCAGCCAGGACAATCTGCAACCTGGACTTTTTACAATCTGCCAACCGATAGAAAATTGTACATTTATCTCGCTCCATTAGTCACCCGTCCGTCTGGAAACGGCGGAGGCAGCGGATACTCTACTGATGCGAGGATCACCTATGCGACAAGAACTGGAAGCATAAATTCAGCCGTTGCTCTAAAAAACATGCACCCAGAGTTCCAGATGCCTGCAGACACTATGGGCTGGGGCTATCAGACATCAGGTTACTTGATGATTCCGGCGGATAAGATACCATTGAATGGACAGATCACCGTTACCCTTGCCAAGCTTCCCAATTCCGAGCATGTGGCTGTAAACAAGGAGTGCTGTACTATTGAGTATATTTGATGCAAATAAAGGAATGATTTAGTGGATATCTCCCTTGGAACAGGATAACCCACTAATTTTCATATTGCAGTTCAGTTTTCAGCCAGCACGAGCTATGAACTTGGTAAAATGAATAACGGCAAATATGGGATTCATAAGACCAGAAATACAGGATCTCCATTCGGTAGTTGTGGGCGGGTATGCAACTCTAAGTTTGGGCAGAATCATTGAACTCAATATTTTTTTGAGTTTGGAAAGACCCCGAATAGGTCTGCTCGCGTCTATTCCTGGCGATCGACCACCCTTGCATGTTCTTGATATCCCAGAGTCCCTCAAAAGCCAGTGCTGTGGCATAAACCATTGTATTATTGAAGCGGTTGATGGACCTGATCTGATCAGTCTCACTCTTGTCCACGTGGCTTAGATTGAACCTCTCGCTTACACTGGCACCAGTGCCATTCTCGAATAGCGGTAGATTCATGCTTTTCCAATTCTTGAGCTGCCCACCAGTAAAAACCAGATCGGACTTCTGAGTGAAGTCGACCTTGTGGCGAATCTTATTCATGTTTCGTAGAGATTCGAGGTTGATTGATCCGGAGCCTTTCATCCAGCTGCGAGAATCCACGGCACGATCGTGAAATGATCCTTTGATGGAAACATCCCCTGAACCTCTTACCGTTGATGACTCATCAAAAAGAAATCCCTTATCCGCAAAGGAACTCTCATTTATATGTTGCCTTGGGCCATAGTGAGGAGCAAAATAGGGCACATTAGGGCCATACTCTGCAGCTTTTGCACTGTAGAAAAAGCCAGCTACCAGGGTTATGGCCACAACTCCGATGACGATTAGACCGAGCAAATTCCCTTTCACTAAAAATCATGATGGCTGGTTGAGATAATTAATCTTTTGTTCCAATCTAAGGAGAATTTTCGATAACCTGGCTACAACCTTGGCACTGTACCACAAGGACTTTTTGAGAGTAGCTATTTTATGATCCTGCTAAGAAACTGGACGGTGGGAAAATCATGAATTTTGAAACGGATGTTACGGAATCAATTCAACGAACCGGAGATATCATCTCCATCAGATTCGCCAGGCCTGCGGAATTTGATTATAGCCCTGGTCAGTTTATTTTTGTTACCGTTGGCAGTGGAGACGGCGAGGTGACAAAGCACTTATCCATTTCCAGCAGTCCGACGGAAGGCTTTTTGGAGGTCACCAAGAGGCTGACGGGCCATCCTTTTGCGAACGCATTGGCAGCGCTTAAGGAAGGCGATAAAGTAAGGCTCAGGGGACCGTTTGGAAAATTTACTTTGGCAGGAGATGCAGGAGAACATAAAAAGATTGGGATGCTTTCTGGAGGAATAGGCATAAGCCCTCTTCGCAGCATGATCAAGTATGCGTGTGATAAAATGCTTGATACAGATATAGTCCTCTTCTACTCGAATCGGCATGAAGAAAGCATCGCTTTTAAGAAGGAATTCGAAGATCTGACAAGAAAATTTCCGAAATTCAATGTCGCGAACACGGTGACAATGCCAGCCCCCTCATGGAAGGGAATAACCGGTCGGATTAGTGCTGATATGATCCAGAAGTACATGCCTGACTACCTGGATCGAGTTTTTTACATTAGCGGTCCCACAAGAATGGTGGACTCATTGCTTTCTCTACTCAAAGAAATGAGGATTCCTGAAGAGCAGATCAAGAAGGAATTTTTCCCAGGATATGATTGATTTGTTAATTCGTATGTGAGCTATAGAAGATACCACTGAGAACTATAATTTTAAATATCAATCGATTTTAAGGTATATCATTCTTGAGAAAGAAATGAATGAGGAGAGAATGGCTTATGGATAGAAGGGGGATAATTCTTTTGATGCTGGCGATTGTGTTTGCCGGCAGCGCACAATGCATGGCGACCAATATTCCCGCCAGCCAGAATGTCTACATCAGCCTCGGCACGGGAAATGAGATGGTGTACAATCAAACCGGCGTCCTTCTCTGCGGAATCAATGTGACAGAGGCCAATAATACCAGTGTGAGCAACTATCCCGGAGTTCCGGTAATCCAGTTTGATATCTCCAGCCTGAATATCACGGATAACGATGTCGCGATTCTCGTGCTCAAGGCTGCAGCTGTACGGCAGCCGGACCCCTCCGCTATGGTAGCGTTGCTTACCATCGGCTCGGAATGGAATGAAGAATCGGATATGACGACCTTCCTGGTCAACATCCTTCCTGCCTGGAGCATCATAAAGAAGAATGACCTGACTCAAATGAGCAGCAACACCGATGGCGATAAGATCTTCGCCTTTGACGTATCCAAAAAATTGATGGATGCCAAAAAGAAAGGGAATAAAATATCCTTCCTCCTGGAGGCCATCAGCAACAGTAGCTCGGAAATTGACTTCCTTTCCCGGGAAAGCGGCCAGGGGCCGTATCTTATGATAATGCCTTATCCCACCGCGTCCCTTCCCGCTCAGACCCTTCAGCCCGGTCCGGCTTCCCAGAACGTTCAAACCTTTTTCCTGACAGAAAATACGAGCCAGACGGGCGAGACGGTTCCGGAAGCATCCGGATTGAAGACGGAATCGAAGAGCAATGAGAAGATCAGCAAGAAATTGATCTTGCCCTGAAGGAAAACCCAAGATTCAAATCCATTGTCTATTTTTACTATTTTTTTTATCTTCCGACAGCATTTGTGTTTTTCTTTCTGTTCCTGCAATTGAATTGTGATTCCAAATCGGCACATCTTCTCTAACTCTTTCCTCAATTCCCGGGCTCCACAAGACAAAAGACAAAAATAGCTCAATGGACTAAACTATAGTTTAATGGACTTCTTTTC
This sequence comes from uncultured Methanosarcinales archaeon, assembly GCA_903871465.1. GTDB lineage: Archaea > Halobacteriota > Methanosarcinia > Methanotrichales > Methanotrichaceae > Methanothrix. The sequence continues at coordinate 141,156 of CAIQHB010000080.1, read as the reverse complement.
CCATGCTGTGCTGCCATATCTATTGGGCAGCTTCCTCGGGCTCAAAAAAAAGTATCTCGCAGCCCTGGTGCTGGGCGGGATTGCGCCGGACCTGGATATGCTGGTGGTCTGGATCAATTATATCTATCCAACTTCCCTGCTCATAGTGCACAGAGGATTTACACATACCTTCTTCTTCGGCTTCTTCATAGCAGTATTTATGCTCTTGTTGGCCTCGCGCGACCGAGTTTTGGCCGGAGCACAGAGGTTTATCAGTTTAGATCTTGATTTTTCCGCCCCCTGCCTCGCATTTGCCTATGCCGGTATAATCAGCCACCTCTTTCTGGACTATCTGACCACGAGGGGCGTTCCTCTCTTCTACCCATTTGTTGCTGCCAGATATTCGGCTGAGATCTTCTCTATGATAGAGATAATCATAATGATCGCCAGCCTTCTGGTTCTGGCAGAACTCTACCGGGAACGGTCAAGGGCAAAATTTAATAAAAACTTATTCATAATATTCGTGGCCTTTCTTCTGATAGTTGGCGGCATCAGATTAGAAGGTAAGGAGATGGCCCGGGGCTTCCTCAATGATAAAAGCGCAGAGGTTTCCCCGGATTCCAACCTCTTCCAGTGGGCCATCCTGGAGAATGATAGCGACCGCTTCCATGTTTATGAGTTCAACTCTCTCTACGGGGAGATGCCGCATAGCTCAACATTTCTCCACCTGAACATTTCATCCCAGTCAATGGCGTCAGAAAGAGCACTCGAACTGGCTGAGAGTCTCCCTCAAGTCAAGCTCTTCCGGTGGAGGGCTTACGCCGTTGCCATAAACGCTTCGGAGCGAAACGGATCATGGCTTTTGGAGTACTATGATCCTGTTGTTAAGCTGGAGATGATGAACTCATGGAGCATAGCAAGTGCTGCCTCTGGCTATGGATCAGTTCGGGTCCAGGTGGAAAATAATGAGGCGCGGGTGGCTTAGCATTCTGCCATTCCGCGATTCCGCTATGTCTTTCAGGCTGTCGGACTCAGTCCTCAAACCTGCCATATCTCTCGCGGCATATTTGTCAATCTCTTCGCTCCTGATGAGGTCGTCAGATAGGTGTCTTCGATTCCCAGGACGCCCTTATCCGGATAGATCATCTTGGGCTCCACTGCAATGGTCATGTTATCCAGAATTTCGTGATCCAGGGGGGCGAACACCGGGTACTCATCCAGCTCAAGCCCCACTCCATGGCCCACAAAACCGCATTTGCTGCCGACTGGTCCTCCCAGGAAGTCTTTGTAGCCCAACCTCTCTCCTTCCGCCAGAGAGAGCTCGAATAGCTCCCTTCCAGTCCTGCCCGGCTTCATCTCCCTGGCAATGGCCTCTTCGATATGGCAGGCGGCTTGATAGGCGTCCTCCAGTTCTGCCGCAATCTTGCCCAGGGAGAATATTCTTGTGGCATCGGCGATATAGCCGTTGAAGATGCCTACTGTGTCCACAAAGACAGGTTCATTTCTCTTTATCTTTCCGAAGCTTGGTCCATGAGGAAATACAAGCGATGTTCCCTTTCCTCCGGTAGGTGAAGCCAGGAAGCTGGGGATGGCCGCACTGGCTCCGGACATTATATGGCCCAGTGGAACAATGCTGTTGAACCTGCGAAAACGCAGCGACCCCTGATGGCCTATGGATCGCATCTCCGACTCCATGCGGCACATCAGATCCACCTCAGTCATTCCCTCATGAATGTAATCAGGAACGGATGAGAATCCGGCTTCCAGAATCCTTGCCGCTTCCTTTACCAGGCCAATCTCGAACTCGGACTTGACAGAGCGGATATGCTTGATCTTTTCGGCCACATCAATAAACGTGGCATTTCCAAGGGCTTTATTCACTCGAAAGTAGAAGCTGCAGGGAAGTACATCCATTTCCAGACCTATGATAGCACTATCTGGAATGCCGAGGTCCGATTTCAGAGTTCTCATGTTCCTGAGCGGCAGGACCTCCAGTGGCGACTCTTCCTGTGCTCTATCGAGACTTCTTTTCATCATCACCAAGGGCTCCCCATCTTTGGGGATGTAGACCAGGCCATCCTGAGCGGTGCCGGAAAAGTAGCACATATCCACCGCTTGAAATAGAAGTGCTCCATCCATCTCGCCCATCTGCGACTGGAGCCTTTTTATCCTGCAATCGACTTCCGACTTGGGGTGAAGAACATACTCCATTCTATCCGCCTCTGCCACATCTGCCATCATCAATACCTGCCGTCCAACATGCAAGATTGGAATGGTACTGCTGATATGTCACTCCTTTATTTACCTAACTGAAAGGATATTTGGCAGGGCTTTCGGCTCGGGCGGTGAACGAGCGGCAGCTGATTCGTTGTTCCGGCGGCATAGAATGCTCATAAAGGCAGATATGGTCGAGGAGAAGACGGCTTTAAGGGCCAAAGGGATTATCTAGATCAGCCCGTCTCTTTTCGAATAGCAAATCAATGTGCTAGAATCCCATCCAACCAAAGACCCCAATCATCTTCAGCCCAATGAAGATCATCAGCGCCACAAAGATGTATTTTAGCTTCTCCGCCGGTAGCCTGTGGGCGGCATTTACGCCGTATTTGGCTGCCAGCACGCTTCCTCCGGCCAGCAGGGCAAACTGCAACAGGTCGATGTAGCCCACAGAATAAGCCGGAAGCCCGGCCACGCCCCATCCATTGATGGCGTAGGCGAGTATCCCTCCCACAGAGTTGAAGGCAATCGCTACAGAAGAGGTGCCGATAGCCTGATACATGCCGAAACCAAATGCAATAACCATGGCCGGAATCAGGATTACGCCGCCGCCAATCCCGGTCAGCCCGGACACAATGCCTACCGCCATTCCCCACAGAATATATCGCAGAAGGCTGTCCTTTGACCTGTCCACCGAGGTCTGGCTGTTCTGCCCGGGCTGCAGCTTACCGGCGAAGAGCAGGCGCAGGGCTCCTAATAAGACCACAATTCCGAAGATCATTTTGAGAAGATCGCCGGGGGCATGAGAGGCGACTGTTCCACCCAAAAAGGCACCAGCGAGGCCGGATAGGCCCATGGTGATTCCCGGTCGCCACAGGACCACGCCCCGGCAGCTATGACCGTGGCATCCGCTCAGGGAAGTAGGAAGGATGACGGCCAGAGATGTTCCAAAGGCGATCCTGGTTGCGAGCGTTGGATCAATCCCTGTGGACGTCAGGGCCCAGATCTGCACCGGCACCATGATGAAGCCGCCGCCTACTCCCAGCAGGCCACAGGCAAATCCCACGATTATGCCCGTGACCAGCAGCACAAGAGCGTAGAGAGCCAGGGGTTCAGAGATCAAGTCCGTCTCAAACGATCTTAAGCTCCCGGTGCTTCGCCAGGATCTCGTCCGCCAGCCGGTCGAGGGCCCTGAAATCAGCCTCTTTGGGGTGCCCTTTGGCCACCACAGGATCGAGGAATTGCAGCTTCAGATTGGGCAGGGCGAGTGTTATCTGCTCCAGCATCTTGCCTCCCCAGCCAAAAGAGCCGATGATGGAGGCGTACCTTGTTTTCGGCCGCAGCGCATTGGCGAGGATGGCGGCATAAAGTGCCAGGGGATGAGCACCGGCAAGAATTGTAGGTGTGCCTATGACTACGGTTGCTGCGTCCACCAGTGCCTCTGCCAGGTCGCCTGTGTCGCTGTTGGTGAGATCAAATCGCAAAACCCCGATTCCTCTGGAGATAAGAGCATCAACGAAGTAGTCCGACATGGTCCTTGTGGCGCCGTGCATGGAGACAAAGGGCAGAACCACCTGGTTCTTAACATTGTCCGAAGCCCAATCCCGGTAACTGCCCAATATGAATTCAGGCCTATTGTAAGCCGGTCCGTGACTGGGGGCGATGATGTCAATTTGGAGGGTCGAGATCCTCTCCAGGTGTTTCTTTACGAGCTGCCGGAAGGGCATCATGATCTCGGCGTAATATCTCTTAGCCGCTTTATAGACGGTAGCTTCGTCCGTGGCATAGAGGTCGCTGGTGGCCAGATGCGAGCCCAGAAAATCGCAGGTGAAGAGGACCCGCTCTTCCGCAAGATAAGTGAATATGGTGTCCGGCCAGTGCACCCAGGGAGCGCTGATGAACTGCAGAGTCTTGCCGCCCAGATCGATCACTTCGCCGTCTTTCACCTCCTGCATTCTCTCCTTGCTCACGAGGTCGAACTCATTGAGCAGCTCCAGGCATTTGGCAGAGCCCGTCACCTTGGCGTCGGGATAAATCTCAACGAGCCGTTTCAGGCTTCCGGAGTGGTCCTGCTCGGCGTGCTGGGCTATGATGTAGTCTATCTTTTTAATGTCCAGTGCTTTCAGGTTATCTATCAGCACATCGGCCATGGTTGCGTCCACGGCATCGATGAGTGCAGTCTTATCCTGGCCTTGGATCAGGTAAGAATTGTAGCTGGTTCCATCGGGCAGGTGAATCAGGGCATCAAAGAGTCTGCGGTCCCAGTCTATTGCTCCGACCGAGAGCACTCCCGGCTTAATCTCTCTTGTTAGTGTCAATTTTTTCCTCCATTTCGGATTTCTTCCAAGTTCAGGCAAGCTCTTTGAAACTATCTTTTGCAGAGCCGCATTGCGGGCAGCTCCAGTCGTCGGGCAGGGCCTCGAAGGGCGTATTAGGGGCAATTCCCGAGTCTGGATCTCCCTTCTCGGGATCGTAAATGTAACCGCAAGTAGTACACTGATATTTGTGAGCCATGCGAATAACTTCCCTCTTGCTTTTATCCTTGCTTTTATTCAATATTTTATTCTGGTGTGGTCTGCAAAGTATAAAGCTAGATCGCAACTGTTAGCCGGGAATGAATTTAGTGGTTCAGGTCAGTCCAGGGGCATAACCGGGTCCATAAACAGTTCCACATACCTATCCCTAAACCGTATCCGCAAAGCAGATCATTTCTCATATTGTTAGAATTAGAACATCAGCCACGGGACCCAACGCTCTGGCGGCGTTCTGGGAGCGTTCTGAGGGCAACAAAAAAGCTAAATAATAATGAGTTTCAATTATGATATCGATTCGAGGTGTTATAAATGGCTGGCACCGGATCTAATAGAGAAGGCAAATTCAAATGTAAGGTCTGTCGAATGAACTTTGAGTCCAAAGAAGAACTGAAATTTCACTTGATGGAGGATCATAACGACAATTGAGCCGGTTTTATAATCACACAATAAATATGAGAAATCTTTAGAGCCTGGCCGGGCTGGATCTATGAGGCCAGCAGGCTTATACCGTTAATACAGATCCAGTCCAACAGTCCTTTATGCGCATTTTTTTTTGGCTACAGATGCATTTCTTTCTGCATCTCTGCATTATTTCCTATTTCCTATTTCCTATTTCCTATTTCCCATCTCCCATATTCTATTCAGCTGGAGAGCACTTGATGAATTCCTTGGCAATCATCCAGCAATTCCGGTCCGGCGTATCAGGCTTCTGCAGCTCCGAGAAAGCCTTCACCAGCACCTCATTGATGGTTGGGTGGATGACCTGCGATCTTGTAACCGGCTTGAGATCCTGGTCTTCGGTGTTCATGAGGTAGACCACCTGCTGCACGAGCTCTGATGCGCTGGAGCCCACCACAGTCGCGCCCAGGATTCGACCCGTCTCTTCCTCCAGGATGACTTTCACGAAGCCGTTATCCTCGGCCATGGCCACGCCTTTGGCCGTGTCCATGTACCTGGCCCGACCCACCAAAACCCGCAGGCCTGCTGCCAGGGCATCTGCCTCTTTCATGCCCACGCCTGCGATCTGCGGATGGGTGAAGATGGCATAAGGAACGGCGTGGTAGTCGACCTTTTCCCTGTCACCCTTTTTTGGGGCCTCCAGGAGATTGTGTATCACCACATTCGACTCATAGTTGGCAGTGTGGCGGAACATGTGCTTGCCGGTGGCATCTCCTATGGCCCAGATGTCCTTTTTTCCGGTTTCCAGGTATTCGTTCACCTTGATCCAGCCGTGCTTGTCGGTCTCCACGCCCGTCTTCTCGGGGTGGAGGATATCGGCATTGGATCTGCGGCCGGATGCCAGGAGAATCTCGTCCGCCTCGAACTGTTGTATCTTGCCTTCTTTGACATCTTTGGCCGAGACGATCTTCTTATCGCCTTTTCGCTCAACCGAAACGACCTCCTGGCCGGTGATCACCCGGCAGTACTGGGAAAGCACTTTTCCCAGCAGTCCTGATGCCTCCGGGTCCTCGCCTTTGAGCACCTGCGGGCTGCGACCGAGAAGGGTCACGTCCGTTCCCATGGCCGAGAAGAAGTGGCCAAACTCGCAGCCGATGTAGCCTGCTCCGATGATGATCAGGCTTTTTGGGGCTGCCTCCAGTTTGAGGAGACTGACGTTGTCAAGGAAGCCGGTCTCCTCCAGTCCCGGGATAGGCGGAACCAGCGAGCGGGCGCCTGTGGCGATCACAAATTTGGGGGCCGTGATCGTCCTTTCTCCCACTTTCAAAAGATAGTCCCCGACAAACTCCGCCTTCTCCTGGTAGTAGGTCAGGCCCTTCTTGGCAGCAAGCGCCGCTTCGAGGTCGGTGCGCGTCCTGTCCACGACCTTGTGCATGCGGCTCATAATCTTTGTAAAATCGATCTTGTCTATGCTGGCGTAAACGCCTACGGCTCTTGCCTCCTGGATGGTTCTGATGACGTCTGCCGGATAGATGAGCAGCTTGGAAGGGATGCAGCCGGTGTTCAGGCAGGTGCCACCGGTGGGGCCTCTGTCCACCAGAGCGACCCGCAACCCGGAACGCGCGGCTTGGGAAGCGACGTGCGCCCCTGCTCCGGAGCCGATTACGATGAGATCGAATTTATCCATGATATCGAGATTTTAGAAGGGCTTTGATTGGATAAATATTTGCGGGAATTGGGGCCTTTTTTTGAATGGCTGTTCGCTGAATTGTGTGACTTTAGAGATTATGACTGAGGCATAAACCTCTTGATCGTCTTTGCACGTACATTATAAGCTTTGGGCACTCTGTGGTTGGAGAATTTGTCTTGAATTACTCGAATATCATTTTAATCCTAGCCCTCCATCCACATTGAGAATTGCACCTGTAATATATTCTGCTTCATCCGAGACCAGAAATAATGCCGCGTTAGCTATATCCTCCGGTTCTCCCATCCTTCCCCAGGGGATTCTCGAAATGTTTTCATTCAGTTTCTCGGGAGACCCAAGTATTTCTTTATTCATTTCGGTGGCAATAAATCCCGGCGCTATGCAATTTACATTTATTTTATACTTTGCCAATTCTAGCGCCATTTCCTTAGTCATTATTGCAATTCCCGCCTTTGAGACATCATAATGAATCCTATTGAGCCTAGGAATGATGTAATGGATTGAAGCTATGTTAACTATTTTTCCATAATTATTTTTTATCATATTATTTGCCACAAGTTGACTGCATAGAAAAGTACCCTTCAAATTGACATCTATAATGCGATCCCATTCAGCAACCGGCAATTTCAAAAATGGACTTGATGTTTGGATTCCCGCGTTATTCACCAAGATATCAATCTTGCCAAATTCATCCATAACTTTTGAAACCATATTTGTAACTTCGTCTTGATGAGCTACATCGGCTTGAATAGGTGTTGCAGATCCACCCATTTCCTCAATTTCCTTAGAAACGGATTTTGCTTTGTCTTCGGTGACATTATTCACAATTACAGAGGTTCCCTCTTTTGCGAATTTGAGCGCGATCGCTCTTCCGATACCTTGGCCGGCACCAGTTATCAAAGCTACCTTATCAATTAATTTTAATTATATCACCTTTTGTGGAAGGGTCTGTGGAAAGTTCAACAATTCGATCTTTCTTTTCAATACTGACATGATCGCACCAAATCTTAAAGGATTCATCCTCATAATCGCTTATTTTATCTTTGTACAACGAGCAAACATCTTTAACAGTATCTGCATTGAGCCACATCTCTTTGAAAGTTTCATTGAAATAATTCTTAGCCACATTGAAATTATTATTATCTTTTCCAATAAGTATCGTTATTCCGTTATGACCCTCAACTTTATCTTTATTACATTTACTATCAAAATATACATATTTATACCAACCGAGATTGATCAATTTATCATCAAAATTTCTTCCTCTAACTGATGCTCTTTGTTTATAGAATAGGATTTTAATATTATTGCAATTCCTCATATCTTTTTGAATATAGTAAAAACCTTCCAAATGATCGATAATTCTTTTTTCCTGACCATCGTATTCTTTGCCTGTTTTAGGATGCTGCAATAAAATATATATATTAACTTTAGAATTAATTTTAATAGCATTTTGTATTAATTCTCTCGTTGTAGAGGAGCTATATTCTATCATATATATATTTTTATATTTCTCTTGATTGATATAATTATATAAATGCGGATTGGTCTCCAATTGGTCTTGAAAAATGCATATGCTTCCTTGAGAAGTCGTTAGGTCCTCTTTTTTACGAAATTTTGAATTAATTTTATCAATCTCTTCTGAGAATTCTTTCCAACATTGATTAAAGCGCCATTTGATAACATCATCTTTTTCTTTTTCGGAGTTATCTTGAGAAATTCGAATCGCATTAATAAGTTGCATTGTTCCATTTTCGTCCGCCTTTGTTGCCTGCAACATGGCTAATGGCCCAGTTTCCAAATCTTTTCCATCGAAAGATACGAGATAAGGGATTACTCTCCCGCTATCAAAATCTTTCATCAAAACTCCAGCTTCAAATATGACCCAGGGAGAATTTACATTTTCAGGAGTAATCACCAATATCCCAAATTTGCTTGTCGCAAGATGCTGTGACAAATCCCTAACCCATACCTTTCCGAGGCTCATATCTTGCGGAGAAAAAAAGAACTTAACAGAGAGGACTTTAGGTATCCATTCAATGAGAAGAGCTGCTATTCTTTTGCTCCACTCTCCCGACCATGACACAAAGACTTCTCGATTATTGCTATTATTTGGGGTAATTTTATCATCTTGCATTATTTCCTTCCTAAGAGGGTGAATTAGTCATGAATCGTTCAATTAGCGGTCTTTTCTATCCTGCCTCATATGTCACTTTTTCGGCTGGTTTTGCAGGCTGAATATATCACCTTTGCGGTAAGTCTGATATATACAGTAAGTCTGATATACGGCCTTAAACTGATTTCATGGACTTGCTATAGCCTATTGATTCCGTAACATCACCACGACCTGGAAGTAACGTTGAAGAATTAGGCCCTTGACTGTTTCACCTGAACCATCAATATAAAACAAGATGGTGCGATCACCCGCATCCCTCCTTCAAATCTTTTTCCACCAAGTATCCGCCTTGTGAATGAATTTTATTATTCCATTGATATAAATTATGCTTATGGGTGAGATGCAAACAGATATCTTTTGGTTTGTTGACCTCAGGCTCCTGTAATCATCTCGGTTTCATAAGCAAGTGATAGTAAATGCAAAGGACCATTCTAGCAAGCGCAACGGCCGCAACATTCCTTCCGCTCTTGCCATGACCTGATCAAGAATATCTTTAGTTTTGAATTCGTCTTGGTTTTAAATGTGGCTTCTGCAACCTCTACCAAGACCCCTGGCATTTGCTTAGTGCAAGCTCATGACTTGATGATAAATATAAAATTTAACGTATAAGACATTTAGACGAATAGCAAAAACAGATTTTTCGGACCCATAACGGCGGTATGTACGCCAAATAGCTCCTCAAATCTTCCTTATGGATACCGGTTGCAAAAAAAAAAAACTGAGGCTGAGCTCTTCACCTGCAGCCGCACCCGCATCCTTTCGCAGTCTCATTGCCCAGATACTTGGCCGGATTCTCGTCAAAGGCCTTCTTGCATCCTGGGGCGCAGAAGTAGTAAGTCTTGTCCTTGTAGTCGCTCTTGATCTTCGCCGTCTTCTCGTCGACGGTCATCTTGCATACCGGATCTATAGCCATTTCTTTATCCTCCAATGCGCTCCCTATGCGTTGCGGGCGGTATATACTTTTTGAGCAGGAGCGAGAACGAGATTACGGTCACAGAGCTCAGGGCCATGGCGAGACCCGCCAGCTCCGGCCGGAAGGTTATGCCGAAATTTGGATAGAGCACGCCTGCGGCCACGGGAACGAGCGCCGCGTTATAGGCAAAGGCCCAGAAGATATTCAGCTTGATTCTGGAAATGACCTTGCGGCTGAGCTGGATGGCGGCCACGGCATCTCGCAGGTCGCCTTTCATCAGAACGATCTCGCCGGTCTCTATGGCCACATCAGTGCCGCTGCCGATGGCAATGCCTACGTCCGACTCTGCCAGCGCCGGAGCGTCATTGATGCCGTCTCCCACAAAGGCTACTCTATCCCCGGCCTGGCGCAGCCTTTTGATCTCCATGGCCTTCTCTTCGGGCAGAACCTCGGAAAGGACCTGATCGATGCCGAGCTGGCTTGCCACTGCCGCAGCGCTGCGGGCATTGTCGCCGGTTATCATCACTACCTGCAGGCCCATCTTCTTCAGCTCGGCCACCGCCTCCACTGCCGAGCTCTTGAGCTGGTCGGAGATGGCGAGAATCCCGCTGGCCTTTCCATCCAGGGCCACCAGCATGGCTGTCTTTCCCTGCTCCTCATATGCTAATGCCTTGCTGAGCAGGTTGTCATCGATATCGATCTTCATCTCTTGGAAGAGCATCCTGTTTCCGGCCACCACGCTCCTTGCACCAACCTTTGCCAGCACGCCTTTCCCGGGCCTGGCCTCGAAGTTGGTGGCATTGACGAGATCGATCCCCTCCGCTTCTGCTTTGCGGACGACAGCCTCGGCCAGGGGATGCTCTGACGGCTTCTCTGCAGATGCTGCCAGCCGCAAGAGCTCCTTCTCATCCACTCCATAGGCGGCAAGGTCTGTAACATCCGGCCTGCCTACCGTCAGGGTGCCGGTCTTGTCAAAAGCCACCACATTGAGCTTGTCCGACGCCTCCAGAGCCTCGCCGCTCTTGATGAGAATCCCTAGCTCCGCTCCCCTGCCGATGCCGACGGTTATGGCGGTCGGGGACGCGAGCCCCAGGGCACAGGGGCAGGCCACTACTAATACGGATATGAGTGCGGTCAGGGAGAAGAGCAGCGTATTATGGGCTACAAAATACCAGTAGACAAATGCAGCCGCGGCTATGGTGAGAATGGTGGGAATGAAATAGGCAACCGCTCTATCGGCAATCCTCTGCACGGGCGGCCTCGAGCCTTGCGCTTCCTCCACCAGGGTTATGATCGACGCCAGAACGGTGTCTTTGCCCACCCTTGTGGCTTTGAACGTGAGGGCGCCGTTCTTGTTGAGGGTGCCTCCCACTACCTTTTGCCCCGCTTCCTTCAGAGCCGGAACCGGCTCCCCGGTGATCATGGACTCATCCACATAGCTCTGTCCGTCGACGACGAGGCCATCGGCAGGAACCTTCTCGCCCGGCTTCACCAGGATCAGGTCGTCTACCTGCACCTCTTCCGCTGCCACCTCGATCTCCCGACCGTCCTTCAGAATGGTGGCCCTTTTGGGCTGCAGGCCCACCAGCTTCTTGATGGCCTCAGACGTGCGGCCTTTGGCGTTGGCCTCCAGATAGCGGCCCAGCGTCAGGAAGGAGGCAAGCATAACGGCAGTCTCATAGAACATGAAGTCCGGAGTGAGCACAATTCCGAAGGTGCCAAGAATGCTTGATCCGTAGGCCACGCCGATGCCCATGCCATACATGACATCCATGTCCAGGCTCCTGTTCTTCAGCGCCCTTATGGCGGCCTTGAAGATGGGATAGCTGACATAGACGAAGACCGGGGCGGACACCACCAGCATGAACAGATTCATGAAATTGGGAACAACCATGAGGATGCCCATGGGGATGACCTGCACCGGCAGATACATCACAGCCATGAGAAAGAGGCTGGTGGCAAAGCCGATGATGATGCGCCGCTTCTTGTCCCGCAGATCCAGTTCACGTGCCTCTCTTTCCCTGTCGGCCCCGGCTTCATCGCCGGCAAGCCCCAGGAACTGGTAGCCCGTTTCCTCGACTGCCTTTTTCATATCAGCCAGGCCGACCATCCTGGGATTGAAGGTGACGTAGGCCTTTTCTGCTGCCAGGTTCACGCGCACGTCCACGACCCCGTCCAGTTTCTTGAGGGCGATCTCCAGCGCTCCCACGCACATGGCGCAGACCATGCCGCCTATTTTCAGAACGACCTTCTGGTCGATTACGTCGTATCCGACATCCCGGATCGCCTTTTCGATATCTATGAGCCCGAGCTTCTCCGGGTCGTACTCTACCGATGCCATCTCAGTCCCCAGATTGATCTCTGCTCTGGAGACTCCATCCAGCTTTTTGAGGGCCTTCTCGATGGCTGCCGTGCAGGCGGCACATACCATACCAGCTACCTTCAGCTCCGCAATCCTTTTTTCCGCCATGAATCTCTCTAAACTGAATTACTCTATTACTTTATTACTTTATTACACTAAATGAACCGCTCAAATCTCTCTTTCCCGGCTTTGCAGATGGGACAGATCTCAGGAGGCCCATCGCGGCCGCATAGGTAGCCGCAGACGAGACACCTCCAGACGGGCACGGATAGTTTCAGAGTCCCGGGCCCGGCTCTCGGCTCTGCTACGGATGCTGATAGCAGTGACTTTGACTGTGGCTCTGGCTGTGGCTGCAATTTTTGCCTCTCTTCTTTTGGAGGCCTTCTCTCCAGAATGGAACCCAGTTTCTGCTCGCCTTTGAGGACAGCTTTCGAGACATAAAGCGCGCAGTAGCAGGCGCCAAATTCTGTGACATCCGCATCTCTGTAGTAGCAGGGACAGATTATGTCCAGATCGGCAATCTTATCATCAGCTGCCAGGCGGCAAGGGCAGGCCTGGTAACCGTATCGTCTCTCGTTTACAAGCAGGCCCTTCACCAGGCCCCTCGCAAACTCCCCGTCGGAGTTGAGATTGTATCCCCCCTGTCTTGCCTCCTTCTCCAGGCGCGAGTACAGTCTGTCGATCTCTTCAGGCGAAGGCTCTGGATAATCGTTTTCCATTAACCTAGAGCCTCCTTGATCTCTTTCTCTCTAAAGCCTACGATGGCTTTCCCGTCTATTACCAAGGTCGGAAAAGATGTGCCAGGATTATATTTTTTGATCTCATCGATGGCCTGGACCCGATCTTCTCCTTTCAAAAGATCCACATAAATGTAGTCAAAGGCCACGGCCGACGATTGTAGGAGCTCTCTTGTCTTCTTGCACCAGATGCAAGTGCTTAATGCATAAAGCATGATCTTGCCCTTATCATTTCCAGCTACGTGTTCGGAATTCATAAAATCACAACCATAAGATGATACCATGAGATTATGCATCCTTGACGGATAAATAGGTACTCAGGGAGAATGAATTCCTGGGAGAGAACGCGTTTGAAAATTGATTCCTGACTGCAATGTTTTTTATAATTCGTGAATATTCAAAAAAAGTCGGCTGCCAGGTTTTCCCTAGCAGTCTATGCCGCCGCAGATCGCATTGATCTTTTCCGGCACGGGGTTCTCATGGAACTTGATGGTCTTATCGGTCTCGAATGTTCCCGTGAACATCTCGTGCGCCTTGATATCCTTGTAGAATATCTTGTGCCATGTGGCATCTGTGCCCCAAGTACCATTGAATGTGTTCTTGGTCTCCATTCCAACAAGATGTGCCGGATCATAGACGCCATTCTTGGCCGTCATGAGATCTCCGACCTTATCCGTATCCCTGCCCGCTTCCTTGAGTTTTTTGATCAGGTCCTTAGGGCTGACGTTACCCTGTGGCTGATATGGAGTTGTCGAGGCAAAGTAGGCTGTCTCATCCTTTTCCATCTCATTTACGGAGAACATCTCCTGAACATTAGCACCGATGCCTCCATAAAACGCCTTGGAGGTCAGAGACTTACCGCCGACCAGAGGCGTCTCGCCTTTATATGTCATCTTTGTTGTCTCGAACATATTAAAGGCAGACTCGTTGCTGTCGTTCACAGAGCTTACATTTCTCCTGAGCTTTTCCGGGTCTTGCGAGTAGGTATGCTCAGAGTCAAGCTCCAGGTCGCCGTCTCCCGCCATTGTGTTATAGTACTCGAGAGCGATCTTCTTGTCGATTATCGATGTGCTGACATCGATAATTCCCGACCCGGAGACCTTTTGATTATCACAGAACTGTTCATATTGCACCGGTGGTATCAACGGTGGATTAGCCAGCACCGTGCTGCAACCCCCTATAAAGGCAATCGCTAACATAAGTGCTACTATTACTACTCCCTTCATTTTCTTTTTGCCCCCTATTTTTTTAAGCGTCTAATATGAGCTAATTTAGCCAAATAAGCTAATTATGCTCAAAACTAATATCTTACATTTATATTATATAAATTTATCCTTCAAAACATCTATCATCTCAGCCTTATTATCAGATGGGAGTATCCAGGAGGGTATTATTGATCCTGAGGCGCGAGAATAGATATCATCATTTGGATTTGTTATACATTTCAATGAATAAGTTCCCTATTTGGTGATATGGATTCATGGGGCTGCGATCCAATATGAAGACTCTTGCTTATTTCTTTCTTGCTAATGCTTTGAGATTCTCATGACGCATCCATCTTCCGTATGCTCCACTTCCATCTTCAACTTCAGATCCGAGAAGACCTTTTGCCAGTGGCTTTCCACGCAGGTCTTGCAATGCTCCTTGGCAATCAAGCTGGCTCCCACCCGTGCGAAGGATTTGGCTCCTTCCATCAATCCGCAGCGATGACGTTTGATCTCCACAAAGCCCTTCCCAACAATGACTTCCACCACGCTTCCGAAAAGGTTCTTATCATTGGCCGCAATGGCCAGTGCCACTGCTTCAGGCTCCGTCAGACCAAGCTGCTTGAAGGTAGCAGCTACCTGGCGGGCTCCAATATCCTGAAATTCCCGCAGGCCCTTTTTGCCAAGCTTTCGAGCTACATATCCGCTGCTACCGTAGAAGCTTCCCATCCACATGGCCACCACGCGCTGCTGGATCTGCTCAAGAGGAATATCAGGGACGTCGGTCATGCGTTTGGCAACGCAGACGAGCATTATAATACTTCCGCGCCCAAAATATGGCAGACACAGTAGACATGATTGACCAAAGGAAGAGTGTTTGAGATATGCCTGAGCTTCCAGAGGTGGAGATGGCCCGAATGTATCTGCAAGCCACAATACTGCTCCAGCCCATAAGAGCCGTTGCGGTTTTGGACGAACGCATCCTATTCGGAGTCTCGGCAAAGGCATTGGAGCTCAGTCTGGCAGGAAAGCAGTTCATATCCATTCAAAGGCACGGAAAAAGGCTCTTTCTGCGGCTGCAGGATGATCTCTGGCTCACGCTGCATCTCGGTCTCACCGGGAGGCTTGTCTATCTCCAGGCCCAAGAGGATGAGCCCCGTCATACCCGCCTGCTGGTCTCTTTCCAGAACGACTGCAGTCTGGCCTTCGATGATCCGAGGATCTTCGGTGAGGTGGGGCTGACAAAGAGCCCGTCCATTTTGCTGGCTGAGCGAAAGATCGGCCCCGACGCACTGCAGTTAAGCCTGGATAGCTTTCTGGAGATTATGCGCGGCAGACGGGGCGTAATCAAGGCTATGCTCCTCAACCAGGGTCTCGTCGCGGGCCTTGGAAACCTCTATGCAGACGAATCTCTCTTTCAAGCAGGCATCTGCCCTCGGTCTCGCGGCCTGGATGAGAAAGAGCTTGTTGCCCTCTTTTCATCCATTCAGGCGGTGTTGAAGACGGCCCTATCCACAGGGGCGAACCTTGCCAATCTTCCCGATTCCTATCTCTTACCGCACCGCCATGAAGCCGGAACCTGCCCCTGGGATGGCTCTCAACTCAAGCATGAGAAGATCGGAGGAAGGACCAGCTATTACTGTCCGAAGCATCAGAAAATTGTGGGGTGAAGTGGTCTATATGGTATTCTTCTGAATGGAGGATAGGCCATATCTCTGCATATCCAATTACGTCTGTAGCTTAATCGCTGTTCGTCGCTTGGCCGGCCTGACCAGGAGAGGCAACGGCTGCCTCCGGCGCGCAGAATCCCGTCCGGAGACGGAAAACATAAATGCTGATAGAAGAGCGAATTCAGAAGCAGAGCTAAAAATTAATCGCTAATCGTGTCTTACATCTTCAGCATCCTGGCATTTACAGCCACTATTACCGTGGAGAGGCTCATGAGCAGTGCTCCTGCCGCCGGGCTGAGGAGGATGCCCGAGGAATAGAGAACGCCCGCAGCCAGAGGTATGGCAACGACATTGTAGCCTGTGGCCCAGGCCAGGTTTTGCAGCATCTTGGAGTAAGTCTTGCGAGACAGGCTGATGATATTTGCAACATCTCTTGGATCATTTCTCACCAGTATTATGTCCGCCGCCTCCATTGCCACATCGGTCCCGGCGCCGATGGCAATCCCTACATCTGCCTGGGCTAGCGCCGGCGCATCGTTCACTCCATCTCCCACCATGGCAACTTTGAATCCGTTCTTCTCCTGCACCTTCCTTATCGCCTCTGCCTTCTCACCGGGAAGCACCTCGGCAAAGAACTCATCCAGGCCCAGCTCTTTCGCCACCGCCTCGGCTACGAACCTATTGTCGCCTGTGAGCATCATGCACCTTATGCCCATGGACATAAGCCGCTCCACCGCCTCCTTGGACTCCTTGCGAACAATGTCCGCCAGAGCCAGAGCGCCCAATGGTTTCAATGGCCTTCTGGCCGCCATTCCCGTCTCCGTTCCACCCTCTTTTTCATCCTCCATTCCACCCCCCATTTCTCTCTCCAGCAGAATAACTACCGTCTTTCCTTGCTGCAGCAGATTCTCCAGCTGCTCATTCTGATACGATGTTTCCTTATCCCGAAGATAGCCGGGGCTTACGATCAGGAGATCTCTGCCTTCAACCTTGCCGGAAATTCCCTCTCCCGGAATGAGGCTGAACTCTTCAACCGGCGAAGCCCCCAAGCCCATCTCTCGCGCCTTTTCCACCACTGCCCGGCCTATAGGATGCTCGGCCCTGGCCTCCAGCGAGGAGGCAAGCACCAGAATCCTTTCAAGGCTTGCCTCCTCCAGCGGCAAGACATCAGTCACACCAAAACGGCCCTCGGTCAGAGTGCCGGTCTTGTCGAAGACCACCGCCTGAATATCCTTAGCATTCTCGAAGGCCTGACGCTCCCGGATGAGGAGCCCTGACTGGGCAGCAAGTGACGTGGATGCGGCTACAACCAGAGGAATGGCGAGACCCAGGGCGTGAGGACAGGCAGATACCATCACGGTCACCGATCTCTCCACAGCAAACGCGATACCCCCACCTAACATCAACCAGACGACAAGGGTGAGGCTGCCTGCAGCCAGTGCCACCACCGTGAGAACAAATGCCGCTCTGTCGGCGAGGTTTTGCGTCCTCGACCGGCTCTCCTGGGCGTGCCTTACTAGTTCGATCACCTGGTTCAGATAGGTATCCTGGCCGGTCTTCTTGACTACAACAGTCACAGATCCCGAGCCATTGACAGAGCCGCCCATGACCTCGTCTCCGGGTCTCTTGATTACAGGCAGAGACTCGCCTGTGAGCATGGACTCGTTTACATCCGTGGCGCCCTCCAGAACCCGCCCGTCAACTGGAATCTTCTCGCCCGGCTTTACCAGAACGCGGTCTTCCGGCTTCAAAGCCGCCACTTTTACATCACGGATCTCGCCGTCTTGGATGAGATGCGCCTCCGAGGGCAGGATCCTGGCCAGCTCCTCCAGAGCGCGACTGGCTCCCATCACCGAACGCATCTCTATCCAGTGGCCGAGAAGCATGATGTCTATCAACGTCGCCAGTTCCCAAAAGAAGTCCATGCCTGGAATGCCCCAAACCACCGCAGAGCTGTAGAGATAGGCAACGGTAATGGCCACCGCCACCAGAGTCATCATCCCAGGCTGTCTCTTTCGAAACTCGTCTCTGAGACCGATAAAGAAGGGATAACCGCCATAGAAGTAGATCAGGGTTGCAAGTGTGAAAATGAGGATTTCAGAGCCTGGAAATTGCAGATGGAAGCCGAAGAACTGCTGCATGGATTGACTCAGCAGTAGAACGGGAATGGTCAGAATGAGAGAAACGACCAACCTCTTCTTGAAGTCCTCCAGCATATGGCGGTGGCCCTGCCCCTGTCCACCATGGCCTGAGTGTCTCATCGGCATGGTCTGAACGCTTTGCGAAAGGTCACTTTTTATGTGATGCTCCTTTGGCCCAATCGGCAAATATTGCTCGGACCTTTTCTCTTCGCCTTCCGATTTGGGCTCGGACTCCTGATGCATATGGGAATTCATAAACGGACTCCTTTCTGGGCCTGCAGACTGCCGATCGAATCAAAATGACCTGATTCCTGTAAGTTGCAGATATTACTATCTCGTTTGTGAAGAAAAGTCTATGTATATCCCGGGTGAAGCTTATTAGATCGTAAGGCAATAACCGTATAGGTGTTCCAAATGGAGGAAAGAGTGAAAGATTCAGACTTACTAAGATCAGATCTCGTGAACTCTGACTCGTTAAAAACCTACAGGGAGAAGAGGAACTTTGGGGTTACAGCTGAGCCTGAGCCTTCCGGTGGGAGGACCGAAACCCACGGCCAGATCTTCGTGGTGCAAAAGCACAGCGCACGCAGCCTGCATTACGATCTACGGCTGGAGGTAGACGGCGTCCTCAAGTCCTGGGCAGTTCCCAAAGGCCCCTCCACGGATCCCAAAGATAAGCGCCTGGCTATACAGACGGAAGACCATCCACTGGAATACGCCTCATTCGAGGGCACAATTCCGGAGGGACAGTACGGAGCCGGCACAGTGATTGTATGGGATACCGGCTCCTACAAAAATATGTCGAAAAAAGACGGTCTTGATATCACTCTTGCCCAGGCTCTGGAGAACGGCCACGCCGCAATCTGGCTGGAGGGAAAAAAGCTATCTGGCGGCTATGCCCTCACCCGAACCCTACGAGGATGGCTACTGGTCAAGATGAGGGATGAAAAGGCGGATGCAAAGCGCGATATCCTCAAGGAGAGTCCGGGATCGGTTCTCTAGCGAGCAGGACTATTGTGTAAAGAAGAGTTGGAGCAATAAACGGGAAAAGTACTGCTATAAGGCCATCCTCCCGGCCTTTCCCTGATCCCGGTTTCCCCTGTTTTCGCTTCATCGGGCATAGCGGCAAAAAATGCCGCTCTGTCTCTTGAGCTGCTTCACTTGAGCTATTTCTCTTGAGCTATGTCTCTGGAGACTGATTCCCGAGCCCTCTTTCCCTCTTCGATCAGTTCTTTGACCCTCTGGCCGCCTTTGTGGCCAATCTCTTCATAAAATTCCCTGCCATGCGTCTCGGCAGTCTTCATGCCTCCTTTCTTGCCTGCCTCCTGCACAGTCATTTTGCCTTTTTCCTCTTTTCCTGATCTGATCTTCTCTTCCGCCATTTTCTTCCTCTCACGTCTTTGATCGACTACGGGATCATTCTATTTGGCTTGAAATTTTCTGGGACTAAGGAGAATTTTGGCCAAGCTCCTCTCAATACTTCGACTTACCTATTTTCCTCCGGACCAAATTGCATTTATTCCCAGCTACTAATATTCTGTTATATCTTCTTTAAATATTTATGTTTTGTGCTTTTTCAGTCCTGGGAAAAAGATAAACATTATAGACCGAATTCATGAGAATCAATAGCCACTTAATTCTGAATGATCTATCAAAAATTAAAATAGGTTGAAATGATCTGAGATGGACTCTCTTTATATCGAGAGGAGCTTTTTCATTTTTGGATTCCCAACTTTCCAGAGTTAATCGGTATCCGAATTTCCGATTCTGGTCACGGTCATCTCTCTGACCAGAGCTCTGGCTATATTTTTCAGGCCCAGATCGTCTTCTGCCCGGAGGATCTCATCCTTCTTGGCTCTGGTCATGGGCTTGTTGGGTACGGCGGTACAGGATTTGGTCTCCTCCGTCACCTCGTACGTCCCAATCTTCCGGGCCAGGTCCATTATCTCAGACTTGTCCATGGCAATGAGGGGATGGAAAACAGGCACTCCGATGGCCGCCTGCTCCGCCAGGATATTTTCTGCTGTCTGAGAGGCCACCTGGCCCATGGAGTAGCCGGTAACAATTCCCAGGGCGCCTTCTTTCTCCATGACCTCTGTCGCTATCCGGTACATCAAGCGCCGGCAAAGAACGCATGTTGCCCGGGGATAGTGAGCCTGGATCTTCTCAATTGCCCTCTGGATAGGAATTGTGATAAAATCGATCTTGCGTCCTGAGGTCCATTCCGCCAAAACCTCGGCGCATCTGATAGACTGGTTTATGGCATCGGCATAAGGCCGGGAATCGAAGTGCAGGAGAGTGACGGGACATCCCCTCTTCATCATCATCCAGGCGGCAACCGGCGAATCAATGCCCCCTGAGATGAGCACCAGCATCTTTCCCTGTGAGCCCAGAGGCAAGCCGCCATGGCCCTTCACGACCCTGGTAAATATGTAGGTCTTGTCCCTTCTAGCCTCGATAAATATCTCCAGCTCCGGCTCATCCAGGTCCACAGAAGCGCCTGTGGCCAACCGGACGGCCTCGCCCGCATTCCGCCCAATCTGTTCACTGGAGAATGTCACCCCGGTGCGCCTGGGCCGGATGGCAAAAGAGGCAGGCATTGATTGAAGGGCAATTTCTACCGCAGCCTGGCTAATCTCCAACAAGTCGGAAGCCACAGTCCTGGCCGGACTTGTGGAGACGACTCCAAAAACCCGTGCCGCAATCTCGCTGGCTCTGACATCGGAGGTGTGGACGAAGATCCTGCCTTCGCCCCTGGTAACCTTGAGCTCCACCCCGGCACTGTGCAAGGAAGAGGCTATATTGCTCGCTAAAATGCGTTCCCAGTTCTGCCTCGTCCAGCTATCCTTGAGTGTGATTTCCCCGTAGCGTACCAGAACTACGTCCTGGAAACTCATGCCCTAATCTGGGTAGCC
This sequence comes from uncultured Methanosarcinales archaeon, assembly GCA_903871465.1. Classification (GTDB taxonomy): domain Archaea; phylum Halobacteriota; class Methanosarcinia; order Methanotrichales; family Methanotrichaceae; genus Methanothrix. Next base: position 120,203 of record CAIQHB010000080.1, on the reverse strand, counting down.
TTTGCTGATCTCTTTATCTTCTTGACTCTGGAACCTGATGCTGAGTATCTCTGCATTGGGCCGGGCTTCTTATAGGTAACCTCGGCCTTGGTAACCTGCCTGATCTGACCTTTTCTGCCCTTGATCTTGACCCATTCTATGCTTCCTGTCTTTCCCATGAGGTGTTCCTTTTAGAGCAGGATTTAAAAAGGTTTCCATTTACTGTAAGTGAGTGATCAATCCAAGGCAGACTTTCAGAAGGCTCCTCCAGACGGAATATTTTTAACCATCGGTTGCTTTGACCAACCTGTGAGCAACGAGATAGAGCTTCCCACGGTCCGCCCAGGAAAATCGATAGCCTTGATTGCATTGGGCCTGGGTGCCTATTTCCTTTATCTGTCTCATGTGGGCTACCAGGAAGTGATTGGCAACCTACGAAGCATCAATGTGACACTTTTTTCCATGGCTGTGGTACTGGCACTCTTCGGCGTGCTCTGTGATGCCCTGGCCTGGAGGGCTGTCACGCTCAAGTTCAACTACAAGGTGCCCATCTGGGACATATTTCTCATCTATTTGTCCTGTGGTTTCATGAACAACCTCATACCCTCAGGCACCTTCTCAGGAGAGACGGCGCGAGTCTACTTTTTGGAAAAGCTGGACGGAGGTTCGCGAATCGATCAGTCTTCAGCCACGGTTGCCGCGACCAGAATCATCACAGCCATACCCTTCTTTCTGGGTACTGCGATCGGTCTCGTGTATCTGGATCTGGCCACTGACGCCCCTCCCTGGGCTCTGGCCACCTGTACTATTATCACACTCATCCTGCTATTCCTCAATGCCACATTTTTTGGCATCTGCTTTGCGGACGATTGGCTGGAACGAATCATCTTCACATTGATCAATTATGTGGAGAAGATATTCCATATCCATGTGGACAGATTGCAATGCAGCGGCATAGTGAGCCAATTCCACCAGTCCATGAAGGTACTGGTCGAGCACAAGAGAACCCTTATCATCAGCACCTTCTGGGCAGTGGCGGGCTGGCTTTCTATGACCATGGTGGCCGTCATCGTATTCCGGTCTATGGGTGTTTCAGTCCCCCTCCGGGCCGTATTTGCCGTATATGCTGTTATGATATTCTTGCAGATGCTGCCCATATTCCTGCCGGGTGGTGTAGGATTGGTAGATATTGTAATGAGCACCCTCTTTACTGCCATCGGTTTGCCCACACACAGTGCAGTCGCCGCGAGCATCCTCATCAGGCTCATCCAGCTCTGGATGCTCACCGCCATCGGCGGCCTGGCGACGGCGTATCTTGTGAAAAAGATAAACCACAATTCTCTGAAGGCTGTAACCGAGAAACGATTAGCAAAAGGCTTTTAAAGACCGGTGCGCAGTAGGAGCACTTGTTTTGGGACAGTGGGGTAGCCTGGTCTATCCTCGAGGGTTTGGGACTCTTGGACCGCGGTTCGAATCCGCGCTGTCCCACTATTCATTATTTCTCTATACTATTATCACCTCGTTGCAGCAACTGCAAGCCTTCTCCAGAATCTTCGTCTCCTGGCCGGGAAAGTGATCGATGAGGCAAAGGCCGGCAGGCTCTGCTCGCTCGAAGAGCCTTGTCAGATCCCCATGGTAAACCTCGATCGCGCACGGGCCGCGTGCGCGACCTACGAGCACCGGTTCTTTTCCGACCATCTTGGTAGGCCTTTCCGGATACTCTATATCCACTATTCCGAGCAGGCTCCGGTTGGCTTCCAGATTGAGAAGGACATTTTGCACGGCTGGAAGCCAGGCATCGTTCAGCACCACATGCTTTGAACCCGCCAGGGCGCACATCAGCCCCAGAGTTCCGGGTCCCGTGAGCCCGTCCACAACCTCACTGGCCTTGCCTTGCAGGCAAAGCTGCTCCAGAATCCTCATCTTGGGGGCACTCTGTCTGGAAAACTCGATATGTATTTTTGACTGGCTCTTGTAGATGACCAGCTCCCCAAAGAGGCTCTGACAAATGTCGGCCCGCATGTCGCAGCCAGCCAGAAGAACGTTCTCCAGGGGTTTTGCCCCCGACCTGTAGACGCCCGGAACGCCTTTGGAGAGAATTACTCCCTTTATCTCCGGAATCAGCATCTGCATAGCCTCGGCCGCCTCTTTCGTAAGCCCTTCCCCCAAGATTATCAGGCTCTTCCGGCCAAGGCGGGGTGAATAGGCCAGTGGATAGCCTACGTCTATAAGCGGCGTGCCAACAGAACGCAAGGTATCCAAATCGTCGCGAAGACCAAAATCCCGCAAGACTCGCAAAGCATCCAGCATTACCGCATCCAGAGTTGCTCTGCCGCATAACTGGCACCGTTCTATCTTTCCAGGCAGACTCACCAGTTTCAGCGCTTTGTCCAAATTCGGCTCAGGCGCGCAATCGCGGCAGGCCATGTACCTCTGCTCTATCCCGGCCAGGACCTCAACTGCCGGCCTAACACAGGCATTTTCGCAAGCAGGACACTTCATATTATGCCAATCTCCCATAAGTACTTCAACATTTGCCCGAATGCTCACAACTTCAGCTCTAGAAAGGTTTGTAAATAAGAAAAACATTAGGGCGGCGAAGGTGGTTTTGGACATGGCACAGAGAGGCATCAGGGAGTACGATGCAAAACGTATGTTGGCCAGATACCTTCCCGAGTACCTCAATGATTTCTCATACAACGGGAATCTTGCCTTAGTGGGACCGGACACGGATCTGGAGGATCTCGTATCTTCTAATCCGTGGCTGAAGACGTCGAGGCTTGTGGTTAAGCCGGACCAGCTCTTTGGAAAGAGAGGAAAACACGGGCTAGTTCTACTGGACTCGGACTGGGATAAGGCAAAGAAGTACCTTAAAGAGAACATGGGATCCGAGGTGGTTGTAGGAGGCATTACTGGAAGGCTGTCTCATTTCTTGATTGAATCCTTCATACCCCATGAGGAGGAGTTTTATGTGGCTATCAGCTCCGACTATGATGGCGATAACATATTCTTCTCCACCAAAGGCGGCGTCTCTGTGGAGGAGAATTGGGACAAGGTAGTTCCGTTACATATAGACATCCTGGCGGGAATCGAGGACATAGATATCAAATCCAGGTTGCCGGAGAGCCTCGGAGAAAAAAGAACCGTGGTCGAGAATTTCATTCGCGCCCTCTGGCAATTTTATAAAGAGATGGGTTTCACATACCTGGAGATCAATCCCTTCACATTCTATAGCGGCGCTATTGTGCCTCTGGATATGGTGGCCAAGCTCGATGACGCTGAAGAGTACTGGCAAAGGAAACGGTGGCTGGATCTGGCCTTCCCCGAGCCCTTCGGCAGAAGTCTCTCCAAGGAGGAATTCTTCATCAAGGATCTCGACTCCAAGACAGGAGCCTCTTTGAAGCTGACCATTCTCAACCCGGAAGGAAGGGTCTGGACGATGGTTGCGGGTGGTGGCGCGAGCGTGATCTATGCCGATACCATCTGCGACCTGGGCTTTGCAAAAGAAATGGCCAACTATGGCGAATACAGCGGAGACCCTAACACCGAGGAGACATACTACTACACCAGGACTATTCTGGACTTGATGACGCGCCATAAGAATCCCAGTGGAAAGGTGCTCCTCATTGGCGGCGCAATTGCCAACTTCACGGATGTTGCCAAGACATTCAAGGGCGTAACAATGGCCCTGGAGGAGTATAAGGGAAAACTCCAGGAAACTGATGTCAAGATATATGTACGCAGAGGCGGCCCCAATTATGAGCAGGGCTTGAGGCTTATGCGCGATCTGGGCAGAAAGCTTGGCGTGCCCATTGAAGTTCACGGACCTGAGACCCACATGACGAGAATTGTTCCCCTGGCACTGGAGGGTGCATCTCAATGAGCAGGAAAGAATACGTTCTCTTTGATAAGGACACTAAAGCCTTTGTCTACGGCTATCAGACCAATGCCATCCAGCGCATGCTGGACTTTGACTACATCTGCAAGCGTGTAACTCCCAGCATCTCCGCCATAATCAATCCCAGCAGAGCCGGCATCCATAAGGCATTCTGGGGAACTAAAGAGATCATCCTGCCCATGTACAAGAGCATCTCAATGGCGGCCAAGGCCTATCCGGAAGCCGATGTCATGGTAAACTTTGCCAGTCACCGTTCCGCCTTCGAGACCACCATGGAGGCACTGGCGGAGAAGACGATTCGAACCGTGGCCGTAATTGCCGAGGGCGTGCCTGAGAGGCAGTCCCGGATCATGAGCGCCACAGCCAGGAAGCTCAATAAGATCATCATCGGTCCAGCCACAGTGGGCGGCATGGCTGCAGGGGCCTTTCGTATCGGCAATACTGCAGGAACCATTGAGAATATCATTGCCTCCAAACTCTACCGGCCGGGATGTGTAGGCTTCGTCTCCAAATCGGGAGGCATGCTCAACGAGGCTTTCAATATTATCTCCAGAAATTCAGACGGCATCTATGAGGGAGTGGCAATCGGTGGAGACCGCTATCCAGGATCCACCATGCTCGACCACATCCTGCGTTACGAACAGAACCCTGCCATCAAGATGATCGCCTGTCTGGGAGAACTGGGAGGAGAAGACGAGTACAGGATCATCCAGGCCCTGAAGGAAGGAAAAATAACCAAGCCGCTGGTTGCGTGGGTAACGGGGACCTGCTCGCCGGTCCTGCCGGCCAGCGTTCAGTTCGGCCATGCAGGAGCCAAAGCCGATACTCATAAGGAGACGGCTCAGGCCAAGAACGATGCTTTCCGTGAGGCAGGTGCCTATGTGCCGACGTCATTCGATGGCTATGGCGATACGGTGCAGAGCGTATACGAGATGCTACTGACCAAAGGTGCGGTTCTGCGATTCGAAGAGCCTGAGGCGCCCCGGATTCCGGCGGACTACAGTAAAGCGATTGCATCAGGCGATATTCGCAAGCCCACCACCTTCATTTGCACAGTCTCCGACGACAGTGGTGATGAGGTGCTCTATGCCGGCAAGAGGCTCTCCGACGTTTTGAGTCAGAAGATGGGCATAGGAGGCGTCGTCGGCCTGCTCTGGTTCAAGAAGGAGCTGCCTGACTATGCATCTCACTTCATAGAGCTGGTCCTTCAGATCGTGGCTGACCACGGTCCGGCCGTATCCGGAGCTCACAATGCCATTGTTGCCTCGTGTGCCGGAAAAGACCTCATCTCGTCTCTATGCAGCGGCCTTTTGACAATAGGCCCGCGTTTTGGCGGTGCCATTGATGATGCGGCCCGCGAGTTCAAGCTTGCTCGTGAGATGGGTCTTGCCCCGGAGCAGTTTGTGAACGACATGAAGAAGAAGGGCATCAACATCCCTGGCATCGGACACAAGATCAAGAGCGTCAAGAACCCGGACAAGCGCGTCCAGCTGCTCATAAATTATGCCCGGGCTAATTTCCCCAGTACAGAGCTACTCAACTACGCCTTGCAGGTGGAAGAGCTTACCACGGCCAAGAAGGGGAATCTGATCCTGAACGTAGATGGCTGCATCGGCATTCTCTTTATAGATCTGATGAGCTCATGCGGTGCCTTCACCAAATCGGAGATCGATGAGGTCGTGCGGCTGGGCTATCTGAATGGGCTCTTTGCGCTAGGTCGCAGCATCGGGCTGATAGGGCATATCCTTGACCAGAAACGGCTTGGCTCAAGGTTGTATCGTCATCCGGCAGACGATATTGCCTATATGATGCCGTCTGAGGAAGAGATTCAGTGCAAGCGGCGAGATTGAGCGAAAGAATCGCCCTAACAGATTGCTGCTGAGGCGGGACGAGACGTGGCGACCATAAGCCAGAAGATCTTTTCGCGGGCCTCCGGCTCTGCTAGGATGGTGGAGCCGGGGGAGATTGTAGAGGCAGACATAGATTTTGCCATGTCTCATGACGGGACGTCAGTCCTGGCCATCAAAGCCTTCCGGGAGATGGGGTCGGTCGAGGTTTGGGATCCGGAAAGGGTGGTTGTACCCTTCGACCACATAGTTCCCGCCAATAATGAGACCACAGCCGAGCTGCAAAAAGAGGTGCGAGCCTGGGCTCAAGAGCAGAAGATCTCGAACTTCTTCGACTGCGGCAGTGGAGTCTGCCATCAGGTTTTCCCTGAGCAGGGATTTGCACTGCCGGGCTTGCTGGTAGTTGGAGCTGATTCGCATTCCTGCACCTATGGGGCCTTTGGGGCTTTCGGCACGGGTGTGGGGGCAACGGATATGGCTGAGATCTATTCGTGCGGGAGGCTCTGGTTCAAGGTGCCGGAGACGATAGCCGTGCGAGTGAGCGGAAGGCCCAGGCCGTTCGTCTCAGCCAAGGATATTGCTCTTATGGTCATAGGCAAGCTGGGGGCAGACGGGGCGACCTACAAAGCCGTGGAGTATACCGGCCCCGCAGTCGAGGCGCTAAGCATTTCCGGGAGGATGACCCTCTGCAATCTGGGTGTGGAGATGGGGGCCAAGGCGACAATGGTTCCGCCGGATAAAAAGACGGACGAGTGGCTCATGGGCCGGGCGCGACTGCCCTACAAGCCCGTCCATTCCGATCCTGATTCATACGATTATGTATACGACTACGATATAACCGATCTTGAGCCCCAGGTGGCGGTGCCCTTTCGAGTGGACAATGTCCGGCCGGTCTCGGATCTTGCCGGGCTGGAGGTAGACCAGGTGTTCATCGGCACCTGCACCAACGGGAGATTGGAAGACCTGGAGGTGGCGGCCCGAATCATCTCGGGAAAACAGGTCAAAGCCAGAACCCTGGTCATCCCTGCCTCGCGAGAGGTTCTCCTGGAGGCGCTGAAGACGGGAATCATTGAGACGCTCGCCAAGGCTGGGGCCATGATCGGTCCGCCGGGATGCGGCCCCTGTCTTGGTGCACACATGGGCGTGCTGGCAGAAGGGGAGGTATGCGTCTCCACCTCCAACAGGAACTTCCCAGGAAGGATGGGCAAAGGCGGACTGGTCTATCTGGCGAGTCCTGCGACTGCTGCAGCATCAGCCTTGCAAGGCCATTTGGCTGTGCCCGGGATTTGAAATGAGATTTGATCTGCATGTGCATTCCAACTGTTCCGACGGCCATGATGAGGTAAAGACAATCCTCAAGGCTGCCGTGCGGCGCCGTCTCGCCGGACTTTCCATAACCGACCATGACACTCTGCGGGGTTCCGAGAAAGCCCGCAAGATCATCAAGGAGCAGAAACTCGACCTCATACTCATCCCCGGTGCGGAGGTCACGACTGCCGAAGGCCATCTGCTGGTTCTGGGCGTGTCCCAGATCCCGCCCCGAGGGCTCAGCCCGGAGGAGACGACGGACCTGGTGCATGAGCAGGGAGGCATCACGATTGTGCCCCATCCTTACCATCCCTTCCGGCATGCCATAGGGCGCGTACCAAAGTGTGATGCCGTGGAGGTCTACAACTCCAAGCACCTCTTCGGCATAGCCAACGCCCGGGCCCGCAGAGAGGCGCTAAAGCGTGGTCTTCCCATGGTGGCAGGAAGCGACTCCCATTTTGCCGACACGGTAGGCCTGGGAGTCACGGAAATCGATGCCATGAATGCGAAAGAGGCGATAGAAGCCATCCGGGCCGGGCGCACGCGTGTGGTGGGCAAGAGGACGCCGCCCCAGTTCTTCATCGGAAATACCGTCCAGTCGATCTTCCTGATTGTCCGGAAGGGTGTGAGGAGAAGGCGGAAGGTGTAGCTGAAGAAGTGAGCCAAGGCCGCAAGTAGATCAGTTGAAAAAGCAAGTTTAGGGCGATGACAACTCTCCATTACAAGATTCTTCTCAGAAAAGAGGCAGATGGGACATACACTGTAATTGTGCCATCGCTCCCCGGCTGCCTGACCTTTGGTCACGCCGTAGAAGAGGCACTGGAAATGGCAAAGGAAGCCATAGAGGGCTTCGTAGAGTGGATGATCGCGCGCGGAGAGGAAGTGCCGATTGAAACCGATGATGCGATAATATGCACTGTTGCCGTTGAAGCCAATGATCATGATATGAAACAAAAGATATATGATTCGATATTATTATTAATAGAAAAAGATCCATATCTTTTAAAACATGATGTGAATGAAAGGGCGATAGCTCATAGGCTTGCTCTATATCTTGAGTCTAAATTTGATGGGTGGAACATAGATTGCGAATATAATCGTGATTATCATGATGAAGAATCTATAACCAAGAAATTGCCCGAGCACCTGCTAAACGAAGCTGAAAGAGATGAAACTAAGGAGAAGACTGTAATTCCAGATATCATCGTTCACCATCGCGGGCCAGGTGATAATAATAATCTTTTAGCAATTGAAATCAAGAAAACAAGTAACTCTACGCCAGATAGGGATAACTTCGATTATCTTAAGCTCATGGCGTTCAAATCAGAATTAAAATACGATTATAGTTTATTCATAAAATTTAATACAGGCATTTACTTTAAAGAAGGTAGCATGGATATTAATGACAATGTGACAATTGAATGGGACCCCGTAGCAAAACCCAACCTGACCAGTAGGAAAGCACCGGGGATGCCTCCGGGAGCTAGCCCAAAAAGTGCAGTCATGAGCACAGCAAACCGATAACGAGGATAGTAATATCTAGTTTGACTCCCACACTATCCTCAGGTGATGAAAACGGTTCGCGCTGTTGTGGATCTTCCGGGCTCGGTTCTGGCACTCATTAAAGTCGATAAAGACCAGCTAGGCCCTTTCATAAAGCGCTCTTTGGCCGTGGAGCTCTACCGCGAAGGCAGACTCTCCCTGGGCAAAGCAGCGGAGCTGGCGGGCGCCAAGAGCAAATGGGAGATGCTGATGCTGCTCAGCGAAAGAGGAGTTCCTCTGGACTACACAGCAGATGATGCGGAGAAGGATCTCCAAACTCTTGAAGAAGTTCTCGGACGATGACAGCTGTCTCCAATTCCACACCCTTGATAGCCCTGGCGAAGATTAATCGATTGGATCTTCTAAAGGACTATTTTGGCGAGATCTACATCCCGGAAGAAGTTTACGACGAAGTGGTGAGACGGGGAGGAAATCATGCCGGCAGCTCCGAGGTAGCATCATGCATCTGGATCAAGGTGGAGCCGGTAAAGAACAAGATGGCTGTAGAGACACTTAGCTTGTCTCTGGATAAAGGCGAGGCCGAAGCCATTGTGCTCTCCAGAGAAAAGAAATCTCTTCTGATAATCGATGATGGAGCCGGAAGGAAGACCGCAGAATTGTTGGGTGTCAAGATAACAGGAACCTTAGGCATTCTGCTTCTTGCTTCGAAGGACGGAAAGCTAAGTCTTGAGAAGACCATGGATGACCTCAAATCGGTTGGATTTCATCTAAGTGAAAGAGAATACAAGAGGATCTTGTCGCTTAGTTGATGATCTGGAGGGGATAGGACCGTGGGCTTCAACAGGCTGCTTTTTCAGACAATTAATCAGGCATATTCAATCCTCTTCAGGTCAAGCAGGTCGAATTCATGCTAGGAAAAATTTCGGCTGGCCTGGGGCAGGGCCAGTACTTCATCTCTCGTGAGGGCTACAGCCGCCAGTTTTTGCAGCACCTGGGCTTTGTCCCCTTCCCCGGCACCCTGAACGTATTGTTGGAGGAGCCTTTCCCAGTGGAGCATCAGGCGATCATTATTGAAGGCTTCCTGGAGGAGGGCCGGAGCTTTGGCGAGTGCAAATGCTATCGCATCAAACTGAACGGCATAGAGGCCGCCGTGGTCCGGCCCGAGAGGAGCCGCTATCCAGCGGACTTGATAGAGGTCATAGCGCCGGTCCAGCTGCGCCTGGCTTTGGGGCTGGAAGATGGCGATGCTGTAGAGGTAATACTGATATGAGCAAAAGGCAGATAACATGTCGAGGCGCATAAAGGGAGGCTTATAAATGGTGCTGCATGAGATGCGCTCCATAAAGGCTCTGTTTAATATATCTGATCGGACATTCTGATGGAAACAGTGATCCCCTTGCAAGAGTCCTCTTCTTCCCAGGCCATAGCTCGATCTTTATTCATTCTACTGGCTTATGTTTTTCTTCTGTCTAACCCATCTTCGGCCTCTCTGACCGGTGATGCAGCCCACTGGCTTGAAATGGGCCACTCCTACCTATTGAACGGCTCCTTCCAGCAGGCTGCAGACAGCTTTGACCGCGTCCTGAAGATCGATCCCGAAAACGTATCGGCATGGAGCGGCAAAGGAGCTGCTCTATTGGGGCTGGGCCGGTATAAAATGGCCATGCTTTACTTAGATTTTGCTCTGCAAAAGGACCCGAAAAATCCAAGGCTCTGGCTGGAAGAGGCTAAGGCTGCAGAGCAGGATGGGAATTGGCGCCAGGCGGGCACAGGCTACGACCGCGCCCTGGCTCTGAACGGCAGCCTGGCCGAGGCGTGGCTCGGCATAGGGAATGTCTCCATTGCCACAGGCCATTATGATCTGGCTCTGCAAAGCTTCACGAATGCTTCCCGATTTGGCTTGAAGGATGCTGCACGAGAAGGAGAGTATAGGGTTCAACTGGCCAGGGGTCAATCCTTCTTGCAGCAGGGAAATTTTGAGGAAGCTCTGCAGTTCTATGATCGGATTCTCGTCAACAATCCATCCGATCCAATGGCAAAAGAGGGCAAGTCTCGCGCCCTGGTAGGCCAGGGACAGTTGCAGCTGGCCAGGGGAAACAACTCTCAAGCCAGAGGGATCTTCGAAGAGGCGATCCTGCTTGATCCCATGAGCCAGGACGCAATGCAAGGCCAGCTTCAGGCTCTGAGAAATGATGGTGATGAGCTTATGGCCAAAGGGCTCTTTTCGGATGCTTTGAAGAGCTACGAAACCGCGCTTGCCCTTTCTCCCCAGGACACACTATCACTGGCCGGAAAAGGGCAGGCATCATCTGCAATGGCCCTGAAGTCGGAAGCATCCGAACCAGGGCCCGGGAACCTATCCCGGAACGCGACCCCGCAAAAAGAGACGGCCAGCACCAATTACAGCCGCTATTTATTCCAGGCTCATAATTATGCCAGAAACGGCTCTTATTCTCTGGCCCTGGAGAGCATAAATAAGTCCCTTGTGATTGATGGGAAAAAGAGGGATGCATGGCTCTTCAAAGGACAGGTCCTCTTCCGGCTCGGCCGTCCGACCGAAGCTCTATATTCTTTGAATAAGGCGCTAGAGCTGGACCAGAACAATGCATCGGCCTGGGGCTTAAAGGGCCGGATCCTGTCAGAGACTGGAAAATATAAAATGGCAAAGCTATGTTTCGACTCTGCACTGAGGCTGGAGCCCAATAATATAACTTTGTGGAACAGTTCGGCAAGGGTTTTGGAGCTGTTGCACGACTACAAGGGTGCCCTGAATAGCTACGATAGGGCATTGCAGCTGGATGATAAAAATGCTGAGATCATATTAAGCCGAGGCAGACTGTTGCTTGAAATGGGCTTGTATCAGGATGCCAGGAAGAGCTTTGCGAGTGTCTTGCGGCAGGAAGCCAGAAACGTCGCCGCCTTGCGGGGCATGGGGGAAACGCTGCTCGCACTTAAGGAGTACGACCCGGCAAAAGAGTCTTTCAATGCGGTATTGTTGCAGAACCCAGAGGATTTCGAATCCCTGATAGGATTGGCCGAGACACTCTATGCCGGCCAGGATTACAACTCCTCCATTCAGACCTTCGAACGTGCCTTGAAGATAAAGCCCGATGACCTTCGAGCAAATCTAGGAAAGGGAGACTCACTCCTGGCATTGCAGAATTATACTTCTGCAATAATCAGCTTTAGCACGGCTCTGAAAGTCTCCCCCGAAAACGTTACCGCTCTCAGTGGAAAAGGAGAAGCTCTCCGTTTGCAGGGCCGGTTGGATATGGCATTGCAGTGCTATGACCTCGTCCTCCGTCTGGAGCCTGAAAATATCATGGCACTGCAGGGCGAGGGGGATGCGCTCTCTGCACAAAACGATCTTGCCGGAGCATTGGTTGCTTATGGTCGCATCCTTGCGAAGGATCCGGATAATATACCGGCGCTTCTCGGCAAAGGGGATGCACTCCTGCGAAATAACTCCCCAGAACTGGCCCTGCCGATCTTTGAGAGCCTTCTCGAAAGAGATTCCAAGAACGTTCAGGGACTCTTAGGAGCCGCAGAAGCTGACGATGCTTTGAACAATTGCAGACAGGCCTTGAAATATTATGGAGAAATTCTAGCTCTGGATAACAATAATACTGCTGCCTGGATGGGTGATGGGGACGCCCTGCTCTGCCTGAAGGATACAGATCGTGCAGTGCACTGCTATGAAAGAGTCCTTGCCAAAGAACCGCATAGCTCTGAAGCCCTCTCCGGAATGGGCGACGTGTCTTACGAAAAAGGGAACTTTAGTGCCGCTCGCCAATACTATTGCACGGCCATAAACCTTGATCCCATTAGCCTCCGCGGCAATAAGGGATTTGCGAATGTTCTATGTTTCTATGGAGAGTATAACGAATCTCTGCAGTTTTTCGATCGAGCCCTGGGCCAGAAGCCATCGGATATCGATGCCTTGATGGGCAAAGGTTTGGCACTGGCGGCCCTTGGCAATAATTCTCAGGCCATAATATGCTTCCGGAAGATAGTCTCTATCGAACCCGGAAACTACGCAGCACTGTCCAATCTGGGAATCCTGCAGGCAAATTCCGGGATGCATGCTGAGGCCCTGGAGAGCCTGCAACTGGCTAGCAAGGCCAATGAGACCGATGAAAAGGTGTGGTACAATTTGGGCCAGGTTTATTTTATATCAGGCCAATACAGCCAATCCGAAGAGGCTTTCAAGAACGCGACGTCTAAGGCCCCACTGGACGCTTCTGCCTGGCTCGGGCTCGGACTGGCCCAAAACCTGACGGGACAGCCCGGCGAAGCATTGTCGAGCTATGAGAAAGCCATCAGGCTTAAGCCTCAAGATGCAAGCACTCAATACAATATGGGCCTGGCTCTTGTGGCTGCAGGCCGCTTTCAAGATGCCCTTGGTGCCTTCGAAAGGGTCTTGGAGATCGATCCAGAGAACACCCCTGCCGCCTACAGCCTCGATCTGACTCGCACCCGTCTCAATGAAACAACTGTATAGAATGACTGCCATATCGGGAGCAGACGGACCGGACCGGAATTCAATAACGCGGCATTTTGCGGTGGTGGGAAAATAGATATGAGCCGCTTTCCGGTCAGGCTATTCTATCTGCCTTCTGCTCTTCTTTTTTCATAGCTGCTTTGGCGCTGATAATTATGATTAGGGACCATCTCCGGCTCAACAATCTCCATCAGTCTGTACTGCCGGTTATTTCGGTTTCCTCTCTTATCCAGCAAGCCATCACGATTCATTCTAGATAGATAAGTCGAGACTGTACTGAGCTTGATATCATCCGCTACGGTCTCATATCGCTCTCTCAATTCCTGGGTTGTGAACCATGTATTTGAAAACTCAAATTTGATGAAGCTTTCCAGGCGGTCCATGAGAGTACCGACACCACTGTAATCACGAGCGGATGCCGCCGATGAGCCACTCTCCACGTTGTCCTCGAAGATACCGGAAGCTGACAGGAAGCCTATGATTTTATCTCTCAAGGCCTCTCCTCCCTTATTTTGCGACTCAAATTCATGAGAGGACTTGAGCCCCCCGTCTTCTATCTCGATCCGGATCCTCATTGTATTCCCTCAATTATCTTCCAGACATCAATTCCGGTATTGGAAGTAATATGCGATTCATAGAGGAAGAAGCATCCCGGCTGAGGCCATAGCCGACGCCTTCTGCCGCCCCGGCGATTCTTAGCTGCTCGCACTTCACCAGGTCCATCTGCAACGTAAACAACTTGATATACCCTCTCACGGTCTTCTCCCTCCCCATAATCCGAACAACATCTGCTATCCCTTCGGATCGGATCAGCAAGTATTACCCCTTCCTGCCGATCCGATCGATATTTCCCAACTCGTGCCATCCCTTCTTTCTATACAGGTCGTGAAAGACAATTCAAACCCGGGCCCCTTAATTCCCTGGCTTTCCCCTGCTTTTCACAGCCTGTTCGCTATTAGCGTATCTCAAATCCTGGATCCGTGGCATCCCCCAAACGACTCTCATTGCCGTCCCTTTCCGACAATGGGATTGTAATATTGGCAGAGGCATGGAAATCGTCGTATGAATCTGTGCACAGCCGTCCCTTTCCGACTGTGAACAGTCTCTAGACAGACGATCATATCCGAATTTGAAACGCATCCCCCTTCATTGCTAACTCCCTTGTGCCATCCCTTTTTAGTGTCTTTTTTTTGCTTACACTGTGGTGAACTTTTCTAGGGACCGAACAATACTCCGCCACAATTTATATGTGGAATGAATATCGCCCATATCTCCGATATGTTCACACGATACGCTACCTACTTCGCGGATATGTTATGAAGGTTCATCCATCCCCTCAGACGAATAATCCCTTCTTTCTCATCCCGTCTTGATGTGTTCAGACAGGTTGCCTGGCCGTCTTAGCACAATATTAACCTGGCATTTTGGGTATATAAAACTTTCCAATAGTCGATAGTTGTGGTTAATGGCTTAAAACTTCTATTTGCCAATATTTTCGGAAATAGAGCCCTAATAGTATTCAGAATAGTATTTCACAAGTGTGGTATAAGACCCAGAAATCGCGTTACGATGTATTGTGAAAAGAAAATTCAGGCGGTTACTACTATGAAAATAACGATCAGTAATGCTCGTGGTTGTGCGCGCCAGGGGAATGTTCTGTGAAACCATTTCACATGAGGCTACCAATATCGAAAATATTAGAAAACGGCCGGGAAATTCGCCACAACCACAAAAAGAATTGTGTTGCTATGCGCGCGACACATCACTTAAAATGCTCGAAATGATGTCGGTTATCCTGCCGCATCAGGATCGTGTATCTGATTGGCGGAGCTTCTATAAACGTTATACTGCGACCTAAGTGCTGCATTATTTGCAGTTGAATGTGGTTTACGATTTTTCGGTTGGACGAATATACGATCGCGCATTATAACCAGGATTAAGTATCATAGTTACAAAAGTGGTCCGGACAGTGAAGTGCCAAAATGATCCGGCATGATTGAATTGCTCCCATCATAAAAACAGAGTCTTGATCAACAAAGTAAACCAAGAAATTGGTAAGGATTTTTAAGACGCTTGGTGGAGCTCAAAGTATTCTTCTATAAGCCAGTCGCCGACCTCCTTAAGATATCTGCGCCTGCGTTCGTCTTCGGCAATTAATTGAAAAACCTCGGAGAGATCTTCATCCATTGAAGTCTGATTATCTTCTTGCGACATTTAAACCTATCGAAAGCTCAATTGAATCCTAACTTTGCCGTCTCCCTCTTACCAGTATTAGAGCCACGCAATAAGGCTCTTTAGTCCTCTTTAAGAGCCCGGCGTGTATGGGATGGTCCCCACAGAGGATAAATAAGGTCTCTTCATCTGCGCTCCCTACGACTTCACCTATGCAGCGATCAATGTTTAGAGCTGCCTTTCTGATCCCTTCCAGGCCCAATCCCCGGTGAACGCTCTTATCGATTCCTATGAAGTAGGAGACAAGAAGCCTGGGCCTCTGCAAGATGGCCTGAACAGTTTTGCGACAAGCCTCCCGGTCAAAGTCCTCCGGGGGGATGCTGTCCGGTATCCCTTCAACGATCTCAATCAAGCCCTGATAGACCTCGGCTCCATTCTTCTCCATTACGACCGCGGCCTTCAGACCGGCGGCGCTGGCCATCTCCGGCAGGCTGGGTGTGCTCGATGTCTTTGCTCCTGCTTTGTCGAAAATTCCATGGTGCATAGGTATGAGGCCGCTCAAGATGCTGGCAATAGCTGGAGTTGTATGATTGGAGACGGCCTTTGCCCTGAGCAGCAGCCCGTCATCGGCGAAGTGAGACATGTTCTCCATGCTCGGCCGCAGCCACATGAATAGATCATAGCCCAGGCTGTCAATAATGATGATAGCTGCATTTTTGCAGCCCCAGCTTTCCACTAGATCGATTGGCTGGCCATCTGTGCGGGGAAGGACAAAGCCCAGGGTTCGGGCGACAGTAGGCGCTATATCAATCTGGCTGAAGTGCCTTATCGAATTGTGAGAAGCCATTGGAATCCAAAGACATCTTTCGCTTGCCCATATAATAATCCTTTTTGGTCGGTTCACTCTCGTTGTTTGGTTCACAGCCATCGGTATTGACTCATAAGCAGTCAATCGATCTTCCGCAGGCTTAAATAAGGAAAGAAACCAGCAAGACACGGGAATATGAAGAAAATAGACGGCCTCTCCGGCCCTGTGATGGCCACAGTAATTGCTCTATTGATAATTGCGGTCGGGGTAAATGCTGCATTGTCATATGTGGATATCGACTACAGCCATAACTTAGTAGGTACCGGGACGGTTATGACGGACTTCAAGATGGGGTCTTCTGAGAGCACTGTGGCTACTGGAGAGGTGCATGGAACCGGTGACGTCACGGATAAATATGTCTTTCAGAGCAACAATTCAGGAAACATCACCATCCAGGACCAATTCCTTTTCACAAAATCTCCGGTCTACAAAGAAATAACCATTCGCGACTATCCTTCACTGAATAATACTTCAGGAAACTTACGTCTGCTGGGAACGATTTGGGCGGGAAAGATAAATCTCTCAATGCAGTAGGATAATGAGTTCCCAGGCATCCGATTGAGGCGGATTGGAAAATGTGCTAAAATGGTTCAGTGAAGAAATTTAGTCTCGTCCTGCAGCAAAGATTTATAAAATAATCCTCTGAATTGTGTCAGATATGCAAGATGCCCCGGATATCTCTCTGAAGTTCGACACGCTCTCGGGGCTCTGCCAGAATGCAGCCGAGGATATCCTCCGGCAGCAAAATCTCCTCGTTGTCTCTCACGTGGATGCCGATGGGCTCACGGCCTCTGCCATTATCTGCACGGCTCTGGAGAGGTTGAACAAAGACTACAAGCCTCTATTCTTCCGGCAGCTCGACGGGAGTGCGCTGGATGAGGTTGCAGATCTTGGAGCCGATCTGGTTATATTCACGGACCTTGGCAGCGGAATGATCCAGGAGATCTGCGATAGAGATCTTCAGGCGGTTGTGGCGGATCATCATAAGCCCACGGCTTGCCAGGCCCGTCCTCTGGCCCATATCAATCCCCATCTGGTGGGGGCAGACGGAGCGACAGAGCTCAGCGGCAGCGGCACCTCTTTTCTTCTGGCAAGGGCTCTGGCCTCTGTCTCGGGCAGCAATGATGATCTGGCTGCTCTGGCGGTTGTGGGAGCTGTGGGGGACCTGCAGGATATGGCCAGCGGCCGTCTTCAAGGGCTCAACCGTCGAATTCTGGAGATCGGATCTGTTGCGGGAGTTGTCTCTTTTTCCAGGGATATCAAGCTCTTCGGCAGGCAGACCCGACCCGTCTATAAAATGCTGGAGTACTCCCAGGATCCTTACCTACCAGGACTCTCGGGAAAAGAAGACGCGTGCATCGCCTTTCTCAAAGATCTTGGAATACGGTTGGGTGGCGAAAAGTGGAGGCGCTGGATAGATCTCAGCCAGGAAGAGAAATCCTGCATGGTTACAGCCATCCTTCGCAAGGGTTTACGCAGCGGCGTCTCGAATATAAAACTGGAACGCCTGATTGGAGAGGTTTATGTCTTGCTAAAGGAGCAGGAGGGGACGGAGCCACGGGACGCCAGCGAGTATTCGACTCTCCTGAATGCCACGGCCCGCTACGGCCACGCGGACATTGGCCTCCGGGTCTGCATGGGAGACAGGGAGAAAGCCTTCGATGAAGCACACACCCTCCTCGGCCAGCACCGCCAGAATCTGGTCAATGGCCTGAAGTTTGTCAGCCAGACCGGAATCACTCCCCTGAAGAACATCCAGTACTTTGATGCAGGAGACGCAATTCTCGACACAATCGTTGGAATCGTGGCCGGCATGAGCTTCCAGATGGCGGATCGCTCCATGCCAATCCTGGCCTTTGCCCGAACTCAAGAAGGGGATCTCAAAGTATCGGCCCGGGGAACTCACGATCTGGTCAGATCGGGGCTGGACCTGGCTGATGCATTGTCGCGTTCGGCCAAGGCCGTGGGGGGCGTTGGCGGAGGCCACAACGTCGCGGCAGGCGCGACCATACCGGCGCATGCAAAATTGGAATTCCTGGAACTGATGGATAATGTTGTTGGCGAGCAGCTTTCTCGCCAAAATCTGAGCGGAACTTAAGACCTTGGCAGATCCACAAAAAAAGCGTTCTTCGAAGAGTTCTGTAGCCAATCAGGCGCAGGGCAGGTATCCGCTCTCGCACATATGATCTTTGGCCACGATTATCTGTTCTTCGATGCTGAAGTTGCCCACAAACATATGGTTGACGCGTGCCTGCTCATCCTTTATGCTCCCAATTTCAGGATCCAACCTATCAGGATTCAGCACCAGATAGCCGATGCGGCCAATGCCGATGAAGTCCGCATCTATCACCATCTCGGTGAGATTGGGCAGCGCCTTCAATTCCATCTTCGTGGAGAGACGCGTGGCATCTGTGAACTCCTTGGACGCGCTCATTTTCATGGGATAGTTGTGCAGGTTGGTACTCTCGCGAAACTTCTGGTCGTAGGAGAACAGATGTGCATTGGGATTACTCTTGCTGCCAAGCTCCATTACATAGTGCTCCGCAACAACGGGAGTCAAAAGGACGAATAGAACCATAAGTCCCGAGAGACCCGCAACCGCGATGCTTTTTGCCAATAATTTTCTCTTACAGATCCCCAGAAAGACTCCACCAGTACTCTTCATTCAATTCGCCGGAGTAAACCGCTACTGCTGGCCCCTCCATGAAGGCTTTATCTCCTTCGAAGGTTATGATCAATGGGCCGCCTTTCGTTTCTACCAGGACTTCATCTCCGGCCTTCCCCTGGCGTCGCGCTACGCTCGCACAGGCCACCGCCCCCGTGCCGCAGGAGAATGTCTCCCCTTCCACGCCTCTCTCAAAGGTCCTGATCTCAAGCGTCTGACCTAGCTTGACGAAGTTCACATTTACGCCTTCCGGAAAGATGCTGCTATTTCTTATCCGCGGAGCTATTTCCTGGATATCGAAATCCAGGTCCTCCACGAAGATAACCGCATGGGGAACCCCGGTGTTGACTGCCGTGACCCGGGCACCCTCGAGCTCCTCATTTATGAACTCGCCTGAACCGTAGGCAGGAATGGCAATTCGGTCGAACTTGGGTGCACCCATATCCACCCTGGCCCAGAAGCTGCCCTCCATTTCTCGAACCTGAACCGGAATTATGCCAGCCAGCGTCTCCACATCGAAGGACTGGCCAACGTAGCCTGTCTCCCATGCATACTTGGCCAGACAGCGGATGCCGTTGCCGCACATCTCTGCCTCTGAGCCGTCCGGCTGAAAAAGCCTCATCCCGAGGTCGGCTCGCGGACTGTTCACGAGAAAGAGGACGCCATCTGCCCCTATTCCAAAGCTGCGGCGGCAGCAGACAACCGCAAATTTTCTCTTCGCAGTCTCAGCCACCTGCTCCCGAGCGATCTCATCTATCAGGATAAAGTCATTCCCATTTCCATGCAGTTTGGTGAAAGCAAAGCTATGAGGGCGAAAGGGATCGTCGTCAAGCTCTATCTCAGAAATGTCTGCCAGCTTCATTTTATATACCATGTATCCGTTTGCTAAGGCTTGTGCTGTTGTGGTGGTGATGTGATATTAAACCCATTCTACAGGTGGCACTGGATCTTCTGGAGCTCGACAGATCTATTCAGATAGCCAAAGAGGCAGTCTCAGGTGGCGCAGACTGGATTGAGGCCGGAACTCCTCTTATTAAGAGCGAGGGTATGGACTCCGTGCGCGAGATGAAAAAAGCCCTTCCAGGAACGAAGATCGTAGCCGATATGAAGACCGTCGATACCGGGGCAATGGAAGTGGAGATGGCGGCCAAGGCCGGTGCGGATATAGTGGCTATGCTTGCCAGCTCCGACAACTCCACAGTCGAGGATGCCTTGAGGGCGGCGCGCAAATATGGCGTGCAGATCATGATGGATCTGCTGACTGTTCCCGATCCCGTGAAGCGCTCCCGTGAGCTCGACCAGCTTGGTGTGGACTACATCTGCGTTCATGTGGGAATAGACCAGCAGATGACAGGTCGCGACACCGTCGACTTCCTGAAGCAGATCGTAAAAGAGGTAAAGACTCCGGTGGCTGCCGCAGGCGGCATAGATGCCGTCACCGGTGCCGAGGCCATAGCCAACGGCGCTGCCATCGTAATCGTCGGCGGAAGCATTGTACGCAGTGCGAATGTTATGGCTTCGGCTCAAAAGATTCGCGAAGCGATAGACCATGCTACTATCAGTATTTCTCCCCAAATGAGCCAGGAGGAGGAGCTGGTATCCATCCTGCGGATCGTCTCCTCGCCCAATATCTCTGACGCCATGCACCGCAAAGGAGCTATGCGCGATATTCATCCCATAAACCTAGGTACAAAAATCGTGGGCAGAGCAATCACGGTGCAGACCTTTGCCGGTGACTGGGCAAAACCTGTGGAAGCGATCGACCTGGCGGGTCCCGGCAACGTCCTGGTGATCTACAACGGCAGCAATAACATCGCTCCCTGGGGGGGTCTCGCCACGTTGAGCTGCAAGAATAGGGGCATCGAAGGCGTAGTCGTGGATGGTGCGGTGAGGGATGTGGACGAGATCAGAGCTTTGAACTACCCTATCTTCTCATCCGGAATAACCCCCAACGCCGGGGACCCCAAAGGCATGGGCGAGATCAATGCCGAGATAACCTGCGGCGGTCAATTGGTTCGGCCCGGCGACTACATCGTCGGGGATGACAGCGGGGTCGTGGTCATACCCAAGGAGAGAGCCTACGAGATCGCGAGAAGAGCGAAAGAGGTCGAGAAGATGGAAAGCAGGCTCTATGAGGAAATTCGGCGTGGAAAGACGCTCTCTCAGGTGGCAAACCTTAAAAAATGGGAGAAGGTTTGACGACAAGCCGTAAATAGATTGAAATATTCTTAAGAAGGCGCATAAGTATCAGGCAACACATTCGCATAAGCGGATACTAATCTATGGGTTAATATTAGAGGGATTCGAGGAGAATTATATGGAATTGGAGGATATCGTTTCCAAGTACCCACCCAAGCAGATAATGCTGATTCCAGTAGTCATCATAGTCTTGGCATTGATCAGCTTGGGGGTAACCTATCTCAACACAGGCTCGCCTGTAAAGCTGGGAGTGGAGTTTACTGGAGGCACTCTCGTGACAGTGCCCGCTACAGAATCAGAAGATGCAGTGTCAGCAGAGTATGACAAGTATCCTCTGGTAGATGTAAGAAACATCGGCAATCGATACATGGTTCAGTTTGGCCCCATGAGTGATTCGGAATATTCTGATCTCGCCAAGCAAACCGTCTCAAAGTACGGCACTAATGCCGAGATCAGGCATATGGGACCCATATACAGCAAGGAGCTTCAGGCGCAGGTTGTGAGGTATCTTCCACTGTCGTTCCTACTTATGGCTGCAGTGGTATTTGTTGTATTCAGGGAATTAATGGTTTCTCTGCTGGTTGTGATCAGCGCACTGGCTGATATCCTGACGGCAGCGGCTTCCATGAACGTAACTGGAGTTCAGCTCTCACTCGGAACTGTGGCTGCGCTTCTCATGCTCATCGGCTATTCCGTTGATACAGATATTCTGCTCTCCATGAGAGTTTTGAAGCGTAAAGGCACGACGGAAGAGAAGATCGTAGGGGCAATGGGAACAGGCTTCATGATGACAGGAACTACAATTGCCGCCGTATTTTCGCTTATCATAGTTTCCAACTTCCTTTATCTCATAATACCATCCTTCACCAGAATGGATATCATAGCCGACATGACGACAGTACTCATCTTCGGCCTGGCTGCGGATATCTTCAACACCTGGGTTACAAATGCTCAAGGGTTGAGATGGTACATGAATAGGCCGCGGAAATCGGCGAGGGGGCTGAAAAGATGAGCCTGCTAGAGGATCTATCCAAGGACCGGAGGGTAGTATTATACGCGGTTGTCCTGGCGCTGGCAATAATCTTAATAGGCACTCTGGGCCTTAAGTTTGGCCTGGACCTGCAGGGTGGATCATATCTGCAGCTACAGCTGGAAGGTGCTGTTGCGCAGGTCGATGTCACCCCAGAGAAGATTCTAGAGGTGCAGTTTAATGCCAGTTCCGTGCAAAAGCTTGGAAATGCCTATGTTGTTATGGTACCCGGCAAAGTCAAAGCGACGCTTCCAGACGACCTGGGATACTCAGGGTCGAAGATGGTGGAGCAAAACAATATCACCAAGATCACAATAACGGCTATTGATACGGATATCATAACTAACTACCTCAAGAAGAGTATGGATGCGGATGTCAAGATTGTGGGAGTTGCCCCTGTTCAGTATGAGATCAGAACCAATGTGACAAGGGAATCTCTTAACGCTATCTTGGCTCCTGTGGGTGGAAAGGTTTCCACAGGCGAGAATGCCTTTGTTGAGGGATTAACAGTAGAAACAGTGGACGAGACCAAGAAGGTGCTCGACTCCAAGCTCAACCGGCTGGGCATGCAGGACATAAGGGTCAGAGTCGTAGACAATAAGTACATCCTCATTGACCTGGCGGGAATGGATGTGGCCACTGCTCAAGATGTGGTTGGCAAGCCGGGCAAGTTCGAGATACGAATCCAGGCCGATAACAACCAGACCATACATGTGCTCTATGGGGATGCAGTAGCATCTGTGGATATACCCCAAGGAGATCGGAGCGGCGGATGGGGTGTGCCTTTCACTCTCTCAGAAGAAGGAGCGGCGGTCTTCCAGAAGGCTTCGATCGATGCGGGCGCCGTCAAGAACCCCGATGCTCACCCCATATCCATGTATCTGGATAAGGACGAGGTTTTCAGCGCACCTCTGGCAGCAGAGCTGGCAGGCAGCCTGTCAAAAGTTCCGGTGCGAACCCTGGAGGCGCGCGTGGGATCTGGAGATGCAGGCTCTACGAAAGCCAAAGAGCTGTATATACATTTGCGAGAAGGTGCCTTGCCGGTCAACGTTGCGATTGTAGGATCCGGCCAGGTGTCTGCAGCTCTGGGCAAGCAGTTCAAAATCCAGATGGTTATTGCAGGTTTGATTGCTCTCCTGGCGGTTGCGGCTATGGTATTCTACCGCTACCGGGAAAGGAGGATTGTACTGCCTATGGTAGCGACGTCCTTCAGCGAAGTTGTGATGATGCTGGGCATCTGGTCATTGGGCGGCATCTGGTTTGGCTGGCAGCTTGATCTGGCAAGCCTGGCCGGCATCATCATGGTGATAGGAACGGGCGTAGATCAGCTCGTTATCATCACAGACGAGCTGATTCGCGGTGGTGAGGCAGTGCCAGCTGCATCGGATCGCAGCATCAAAGAGAGGGCAGCGGAAGCGGCGGAGAAGTCTGGCGTCGGAAAAGCTGTCGCTGCCAGCAGCAAGGTCTATTTGGGCCGTCTGTCTCGGGCATTCACCATCATCATCGGTGCTGCTGCGACAACGGCTGTGGCCATGCTGCCTTTGCTCTATATGGGCTTTGGAGCGCTTACCGGATTCGCACTCATCATCATCGTTGGTGTGATCCTGGGCACAGCGATAGCGAGGCCAGCTTACGGCAGGATAATAGGACATATCCTGGCCGGAAATTAAAGACGTTAAAATGAAACAAATAGGCTTGCAGGCCGCAAATGGCCTGCAGGGTAACCTTTTTTCAGCGACTTCAGAAAGAGACTGTGGAGATTAGAAATAGCTTTTGCAGATATCTGATAGCAAGATACCTTAAGTCCAGCATTCTATGCGAGTTCGATGCTCGTTTCATTTCAGATTAGCGAACTTGGGTAAGGTTCTCTTCTCCTTCGATTGCCTTTGAGGTTTTACCAGTCAGGGCTATAAGATCTGTTTTAAGTTTATCGGACATAATAGTCCCATTCAGTTTTGCCCTTGCCAGAGAATAAAGCGTGAATTGATCGTAGCTTATATCCAGCAAATTGGCGCCCCTCAGATCTGCTCCAGTTAATTCAACCTGATCGAGGCTTGCGTCTTGGAGGTCCGCATGGCTCATATTTGCATTGGTCAGATAGACAACGTTAAGGCTCGCCTTTCTAAGGGATGATCCCCTCATATCCAGGCCCCGGAGGTCGATCTGATGCAACCTTACGCGGTCGAGCTTTGTGTTAATCATCTTTGTGCCTACTAATCGAACAGAGTCCATATTGGCATCAGAGCAATCTGCATTTGACAGATCGGCTCGGGTTAAGTCTGCATATTGCAATCCTGTGCGTACCAGGCTTGCGCCTTGAAGATTGGCCTCTGTTAAATCAGCATAAGCAAAGCTGGCGGAACCCAAATTTGCGCCATTGAGATCTGATCTCATGAGATAGGCTCGAGTAAAATCCGCATTAGACATATCTACGCCGCTGAGGTTGGTGCTGTAGAGTTCTGCCCGGGATAGCTGTGCCCGGGTGAGAATGGACTCGCTTAAATCTGCCCAGCTTATATGCGCTCCCACCAGGTTGGCATTATACAGGTACATATTATGAAGAGTTGCGCCGCTTAGGTCCGTTCGAAAAAGTCTGGCATCGGTCAGGTCAGCTTCCGATAGATCAGAATCTGATAGGTCTGCATCTGTGAGGTCGGCCTTAACAAGGCGGGCATTATTCAGCCTGGATTTCGAAATCTTGGCGCTATTCAAGGTAGATTCTGTTAAATCAGACTCTCTGAGATCAACATTATTTAAAATTGCGCCGGTCAGGTCCGCCTTTATCAGAATTGCTCTGGATAGATTAGCGCCAGTCAACCAGGCGGATT
The DNA here is from genome assembly GCA_903871465.1 of uncultured Methanosarcinales archaeon. Lineage (GTDB taxonomy): Archaea > Halobacteriota > Methanosarcinia > Methanotrichales > Methanotrichaceae > Methanothrix. The sequence continues at coordinate 95,405 of CAIQHB010000080.1, read as the reverse complement.
TCAAATAGACATCACTCAAATTAGCGTTCCTCAAATTTGACCCTCGTAGATCGGACTGGTTCAGGTGCATTCCGACAAACTCCATTCGGGTCAAGTCCAATCCACTCATGTTGGCGCGATCGGTCGGCGTCTCCAAAACATGAGATGGCTCTGTTGCATAGACCCCACTCACAAGAAACATCAAGATAGTCGCCAGGTGCATAAATCCCATAAGCCTCATAAATTCTCCTGAAGGATGCATTCTTCCAGTAGAACCATACGTTTGAACTTATTAAATATGTTTCTGTTATGACCATATCGATCTATTACGTTTTCCAAGATCGCGAGGAAAAGATTTCGCCCACCCATTCTGGAGGAGCAGTATATGAGGCAGCAAGTTATATTACAAGTGCCTTGGGCTCTCTAGCCCAGCTTTCGTGGTGTGTCAGTCTTTTCTAAACCAATGTCTCCGCCGCTTTTTCCAAGGATTGCTTTAGAATTTGTATCGTTGGCTACAGCTACCTGAATGTCAGAAGAATGATAGTCTTTTTCCGCTGAGGACTTCGTTCCCCTCTGTTTCAACAGCAGGTCTATCTGCAGGTCTATTTCCGTTGTGAGGGCAAAGACGGTTTCAAGGGCACTGTCGAACGAATCCTCTGGTGCGTGGCGGCCATCCCTTGCCAGGACGCGGATCTTGTAATCTCCCGCAGGCAGATCTTTGGTGGACCATCTCCAGCTATCTGATTCGGACCATCTATTCATGTCCCTGCCGTTGACCTGAAATTTGTAGAGGACGGGGTCGCCATCAGAGTCCAGAGCCACGGCCTTCCAGAGAACTACTGCCCCCTGAACCTGGGGACTGGAATTATCGGCCTTCAGGCTTTTCAGGATTGGTGGCTGATTGGAGGCCTGGAGGGCGAAGGTCGCATTCTTGGAGCTGTCGAATGAATCCTCTGATGCATGGCGGCCGTCTCTGGCCTGAACTCCGATTTTGTAGTCGCCCGGGCCAGCCCCGGACGTGTTCCAGATCCAGGAATTGGATGGCGACCAGCCTGTCACTTCCTTGTCATTGGCCAGGAATCTGTAGTATATCTTGTCCCCACCTGGATCTGTGGCCTTTGCGGTCCAGGTTATGACAACTCCCGTCGTCTGGGGGCTGATCATATCCGGTTTTAGCTCTTGCACAAGTGGGATCTGATTGGGGATCGGATTGGGAGATGTAATGGTGAATGCCCTGACTACTTCGCTGTCGGACGATGTAGCACCGGCATGGCGGCCGTCTCTGGCCTGAACACTGATCTTATAGTCGCCTGGGCCAGACGCGGACGTGTTCCAGGTCCAGGAATTAGATGGCGACCAGTCGGTCACCTCTTTGTCATTGACCAGGAATTTGTAGTAGACCCTGTCTCCATCCGGGTCAGTGCCACGGGCGGTCCAGGTTATGACGGCTCCCCGGGCTCGCGGGCTATCCATGTCCGCTTTGAGGTCATTCAGCACCGGTGCATGGTTGGGGTCCAGCAGGATTAAGGTCGCGTTCAACATGCTATCGAATGAATCCTCTGATGCGTGGCGGCCATCTCTTGCCAGAACAGTGATTTGGTAGTCTCCTGCCTGCAAATTCTGAGTTGCCCAGCTCCAGCTATTGGACTTAGACCATTTCCTCGCCTCTTTGTCGTTGACCAGGAACCTGTAGAGGATCCTATCATTATCCGGGTCCAAAGCCACTGCCTTCCAGAAGACCGTAGTCCCCTTTTCCTGGGGGCCCTGTTTGTCGGGCAGGAGGCTTTTGAGAGCTGGCGGCTGGTTAAGTGCCGTGATAGTAATGGAGGCATTCATGGAGTCGTCAAAAGAGTCAACAGCCGAGTGTTTCCCATCTCTTGCCAGGACTGTGATCTTATGGTCGCCAGGTCTCGCCGCGGACGTATTCCAGATCCAGGAATTGGATAGCGCCCAATCGGTCACTGCACTGCCGTTTTCCAGGAATTTGTAGTATATCGTGTCGATGTCGGGGTCTGTAGCGTTGGCAGTCCACTGCACTATGCTGCCCAGCACCGGATAGGTTTTATCGGCAACAAGTCCTCCTAGCTTTGGCGGCAGATTGGGGCTCGGATTCTCCAGAGGCCTCTCGATCCCGTCAGCGCGGGATTGATCAGAGAGCTGGGACTTGTCTGAGACATTTTGTGTGCTGGCGCTTGGTGTTGAGGAATCCAGAGATCCGGTTGATTCTGGCGGCTTACTCGATTCGGGGGACTTGATCAATTCCGTAGATGTTGCCGATTTAGCAAAAAATGTCGCATTTGATAAAGTTGGTGCAGAGGACAACTTTGTCGATTCATTAGTGGAATTATTCCCCTGCAATCCCGGATTCTGAACTCCAATATCCGCAGATTGGTTTCCAGAAATTGTCGTATCTTTTGCTGCAGATAAAGTCTCACTCTCAGGTTTGGTGACGGTCTCGCTTATGCTGCTGGCGCTACCGGCACTGCTGCCGACGCTGCTGCTCACCTTTGCGGATTGTGCTGTGCTCTGGCTTGACGATGCAGACGGAGTTGATTGTGACTGTGATTTTGTACCTGCGGTAGAACCGGAAGCGCTGCTCGAGCGTGTTTCGCCTACACTGAGAACTGTTACCTTGCTCTTCTCCTCTAAGATTACGGGAGACGAATTCTCTGTGACATTGATCTTTGCGGAATTGGTGACAGAAGTCCGGTTGCTCGATTCATCGGAATTATTTTGGTATGTATTTTGAGACAAATTCGAAGAAGCATCTGCGAGTAAATTAACCCCTAGGTGCTCCTCTCTATAAGGTTTTGAAAAATCCCCTTCTTTGAAAAGCTGCAGGTCGAGCCTCTGCAAACCCGGACTTTCGCTCAGGGTGAAGCCTAACCGTCCTTGCCAGGTCTCATTATGGCCCAGATTCAGGTTCTTTGTGAAAATAGTGGAATTGTTGAGCAACAGTTTCAATGTATAATTGGTGGAACTTTTTTCACCGTTTATTATCTTGGCTATAGCCTCTAAATCGCTCCCCGTCTTAAGCGGCTCAGATTGTGAATTCAATGCTTCTCTTGGCCAGAAGACCTCCAGCGACGTGGCTCCTTCGCCGGATGAACCGTGGTTCAGGATTACGGCAAATGCGATGGCGGCGACGAATAAGATCGCTATGAGGGCCAAAGGAAGAAAAGCTGTGCGCCGACGGCGGCCCCGGATGCGAACTCCAGGAATGCCGGAAAAGATCTTTGTGAGTGGATTGCCTCTTCTTGACCGGGAGACAGATCCCCTTTTGCGGGGCTCTGTTGAGAAGCGGATGTAGGAGATGGCATTCAGGAATATGGCCAGGAGAGAGAGAATTGTCGCCAGGGAGGCAGGCTGCAGTCCTCTGGGGGTAAGCATCAGAACGAGGCTGACTAAACCCGCCAGGAGCGCGGAAAGTCCCAGGCAGAGGATGATGCGCTTACTCAATTCGAGGTCTCTATTAGCCGGAAACCGAAAGAGGACGATGAGATAGCCTGGGACGAGGATAACCAGACCGAGGGCCAGGAACGAAGCTGTCTCCTGAACGGATTCAGGGGATAGATTGGCCAAAGCGAGAGCTAATAGGGAGATCAGAGCAGACGCAATCAGATTCATGGGCGGTGGCCAGGCCAGCCTCAAGTTTCTTTATCCTCCTGCAACTAAGCCTGAAAGTTGGTTCTCAATATATCGATAAAACTCTTTTCCTCGAACAGAATACAGATCTGCGGGGGCTCTGCGGTTAGTCTGTTTAATTTTTTTTGTTCAGAACTGACAGATGTCCATAATTTTCAGGACTCGCCTTGACGATTTCGTTTACGGAATAGGAAGGATGGCCGCTATACCGGGCTCCCGCGCGCGGGCAGGCGGGAACGCGGCCTCTCGGGAGGGACCACACGCGCTGGAATCCAGGGGAGCTATCTTCGAGCAGCTGATAATGGCCGGCAAATCCATGTAGCATTAACGTCCTCCAAATTGACTCAATAGCAATAACAGAAGGACGATACCAATTTTTTAATACTATTAATCCCAGATAAAACTAAGGTGAATGTAGCCCGATGCCCACAATAAAGCTTGACGATCAGGGCCTAATTCTGCCCCCGGCCGATCTGAGAGCCAAGCTCAACATGAAACCAGGTGATGAGTTCGTCATAGGCGGAGCCACAAGCGATTCAATCTTTCTCAAGAAGATCAATTTGCGTGCGATATTCGAAGGAGTCATAAAAGAGGCGCAAAAGGTGGATCTCGATAAGCTTGAGCGTGATGTCGAGAAAGAGGGCAACCAGGTTGCACGAGAGAAATACAAGATTTTTGCTGGACACTAACGTCTTCATAGCTGCGGCAAAAAAGGGCAGGACAAGGACCACTAAGCTGGTCCAAATCCAAAGGTTGCTTGATGGCCCGGAAGACCGAGGCCCGCGCTCCGGATTTGCCTCTCATTTGCCAGCATCTCCACTGCACTGCCAAGTTCTCCTCCTGTCCCTATCCGCCTCTTTCGGCTCCTCTCTCTGCAACTTACTATGCCCATTTTGAGAACCTAAACTTGACATCTATAAATTCCGATCTTAGATAACCGTAGGCCTTCTCATCAAACATGGGTTTTTTATGCCAAAAGTTATTTCACACATCATGTAAAGCTACTTCAGGAGGAATAATACTGAGACATATTAAATCCGTCATTTTCATTATGATAATATTATTGAATCTTGCACCGACGTTGTGTTCCGCCGCTGACTTCCTAGAAGTCCGTGGAGCTGTTGCTGGCACAGTGAACGGCGCAAGCAACCTTGCCGACAACTCCTTCACCTGGAACCCGCAGAACTTCGCGGGCTTCTTCTACGATATAAAGAAGGACCTGGGCACAGAGAACCTCAAGTTTGTTCTCACTGATGACAATAGGCTGAGTGGCGACAGTCCATACGGCGTTACCTACACAACCACTGCCCAAAACAAGGACTACGAGCGTGCGCTCTGGGGATCCTACAAAATCATCGGCTTCCAGGCAGAGAGATACTTCGCGGGATACAACCAAGGCTACACTGAAGATGATGGCTCAAATATATTCTATGCAGAATCTACCGATAAGAACTCTCTCTCCAGTGAGCAGCTCGAAAAGATTCTGTTAGATGGAAAGGATGAGATAACCGTTGCTTCCGGCACACCCTTGAAGCTGCAAGAGGGCTACGAGCTGGCCATCAAATCCATCAATATAGACGATAATAAGGTTTACCTTGAGCTAAGCAAGGACGGCAAAGTTGTTGATTCAAAGGTTGTAACCCCTTCGAAATACTATGCAACGGAATACGATAAAACCTACTACTACAAGAACCCGCATGTAGGCGAGCAGATGAAGCTTGTGACCATCGGCGTTCACTTCAAGAATGCTATTCATGCTGCTAATCAGAATCTTGCAACCATCGATGGAATCTGGCAGATATCCGATACACCCACGGATGTCAGGGCAGATAACACATACGACAAGATGACGATTAGGACAGTTGATGCCACCGCTGGCACAATCACCATGGACAACAAGGACAACGCCATAACCCTTAGTCGAAACAATAGCATATCTCTCATGCCTGGCATCAGCATCCGGACCGCAGATAGCGGTACCCTCCGGTTCAGCATATATAAAATGATAAATGAATCAGGAGACCATGAGATAAGAGGGGCAGTGGCTGGCACAGTGAACGGCGAAAGCAACCTTGCTGACAACACTTTTACCTGGAATCCGCAGAACTTCGCAGGCTTTTTCTATGATATGGGGAAGGACTTGGGCACGGAGACAATGAAGCTCGTTCTCACCGGCGACAACAAGCTCAGCGGCGATGAGCCCTACGGAGTTACCTACACAACAACAGCCCAGAATAAGATGTTCGAATACGAAGACTGGGGATACTATAACGTAATCGGATTCGGTGCCAACGAATACTTCGCAAGCTACAGTCAGAGTGGCACAAGTTCTGAATTACTAGACGAAGCTAATAGAACGAATCTCCTCGAATCGGGTCAAGTGACCAAAGTCCTGATCGACGATGGTCATGAGAAGGTAATTGATCTGGGTTCGACGATTGTTTTGGCAGAAGGTTATGCACTCAAGCCCACTCTAGGAACTGATAAGAAAGGTATCTTGGTTGAACTGCTCCACGATGGAAAAGTAGTCGATCGTGAGGCGTTGATCCTGCCTGGATCGTACGTCTATATTTCTAAAGCAGCTAATACAACAGGTGTTCCTGTTACTGCAGCTCACTTTCAAGAGCCGATCATCCTCGACGACAAGAGCTACTGCAAGGTAGATGGGCTCTGGCAACTATCAGAGAAGACAAAGGAGATCAAGGTCGACACTCAGTACGACAAGATGACCATAAGATCAGTTGATGCCAGTGCCGGTATCATTACTATGGATAACAAAGATAACTCCATAACCCTTAGCAAGAACAAGGATGTGGTTCTAGCGGGGGATCTCGGCATCAAGACCGCAGACAACGACTCCCTCAGGTTTTACTTGTATAAGACGGTCAAAATAGTGCCAACCGGGGTGAGCAAATGAGATCAGCAGCATTTTTGCTACTCCTCACATTATTATCCATTTTTGCCTCATCACCGGCTTATGCCATCGATGCCGTAGAGATCCATGGAGCTGTGGCTGGCATTGTCAATGGCCAGAGCAACCTCGCCGACAACTCTTTCACCTGGGGCCCGCAGAACTTCGCGGGCTTCTATTTCGACCTTGACAAGGATCTGTCAACGGAATCCCTCCAGCTAAATCTAAGCAACAAAAATGTCGAAACAGGAGCTATTGAATACAAAACATACCCCGAACCAACCAAGTTTGAGCATGACATCTGGGGCAATTACCTGGTACTGTGCTTCTTGGGACAGAAGTATTTTGCCGGATATCCCGACAATTGTCTGATTGCAAAGGCTTGGAATTCTTTAGAAAACGGCAAGATTCTTAGCCAAGTGCTTATCGATACCGACGAAACGAAGACGATAGCCAATGATGAAGCGTTACCTCTAAAAGAGGGATATAGTCTGAAACTATCAGATGCAGTTGAGGGAGTAAAGCTCAGTCTTTATAGAGGCAACAATGTTGTTGACTCGAAGGTCATGACCCCTCCTGTCGATTATGTCTATTCAGCCTCAGTAGGCAATGAGAACGTTACACTCTTGGCGGTGTGTATCAAGGCAAACGTAAAAGCAGAACCAAAAAGCTACTACACTATAAAGGGACTATTTCAAATCTCCGAAAAACCAACCACGTTCGACCTGGGAGCTGAATATGGTATAATGAAAGTCGTTTCGAGCGACGGCAACGGCTTGGTGTTGAAGAATATCGAGGATTTCGACCTATCAAAGGAGCCTGATCATGAGTTAATGGATGGCTTCGGTCTGAAGTCAGTCAATTCAGCAGATTCTGTTTTCAACACCAGATTATACCTCTATAAGAATGCCTCTAAAAATGATTCAGTGATCCGAGGTGCAGTTGCTGGCAAGGTCGACGGCCAAAGCAATCTGGTTGATAACTCCTTTGCATGGAATCCGCAGATTTTCGCAGGCTTCTACTACGATATGAAGAATGATATAGGCGACGAGAACCTCAAGTTCGTTCTCTCTGAGAATAACAGGCTCAGTGGCGATTCGCCCTATGGCATCACTTACACAACCGTATCTCAAAATAAAAAGTTCGAGTACGAAGACTGGGGACATTATAATATTATTGGTTTTCTAGGCAAGAGCTTTTTCGTGAACTATGTGAACGATAGTCCTCTGCAGCACGCTCAAAAGGATGCCAATTTACTGAGCAATTCACAGCTCGGAAGAGTCTTGATCGATAGCGGAGAACGACAGAAAATCCAGGACGGAGGCACTCTGTCTTTGGAGGATGGATTTGAGGCCAAGTTCTATATCGATAAATCTTGCAACAAGACTCTGGTTGAACTTTACAGGAATAGCACATTTGTGGATAGAAACTACCTCAGCGTGCCAGGCACATATCTCTACAGAAAAAGCCTTGCAGATGTTGATGATATCGCGGAGCTGGCACTGCACGTGGCAGAGACAAATTGCACCCAGGGAAAATCCTGCATTGTAGATGGTGTTTTCCAGATCTCTGAATATCTTATCAATGTAAATCCAAATACAATCTTTGATAAGATGACCATTAGAACCATTGATGCCAATGCTGGTACCATCACCATGGACAACAAGGACAACTCCATAACCCTCAGCAAAAACCTAGACATTCCATTGATGGGCGACTTCCGCATAAAAACCGCTAACAGCGATGAACTAAGGTTCTGCATTTACAGATCATTTGAATCTTGGTGATACAGGAGGCTTTTCTAATTTTCTGAGCCTTCTGAATTTCTTTTTGTCAAATTGAATTTGTCAATAATATAATAATTCTATAGTAAAAATATAGAATCTAATTCTCGTTTACTCATTGCCCTTCACCTCAATCCCGATCTCTATCCCCACCGGACAGTGGTCGGCTCCCGTGACATCCTTGAGGATGAACGCCGATTGGATGCGATCCCGCAGGCTTTCGCTGACGAAGAAGTAGTCGATCCTCCAGCCCACGTTGCGCTCGCGCGCTCCCGTCTTCAAATCCCAAAAGGAATAGTTTCCGCCCTCCGGGTGAAAGACGCGGAAGGTGTCCAGAAACCCGTGCTCCACCAGCCGGTCTATCCAGGCTCTCTCCACCGGCAGGAATCCGGAGATCTTCTCATTAGCCTTGGGCCGGGCCAGATCCATCTCCTTGTGAGCGGTATTGACATCCCCGCAGACGACAATATTTCGGCCCGCTTTCAAAAGCTGGTCCATGTGGTCCAGGAAGCGATCATAGAACTCGAGCTTGTAATCCAGCCGCTCTTTTGAGGCTTTGCCATTGGGGAAGTAGACATTGAAGAGCATAAAGTCCCCAAAGTCGGCCACGATTGCCCGATGCTCATCATCAAATCCCTCGAATCCTAAAGAGTACTGCACGCTGACGGGCTCTGTTTTGGAGAAGAGGGCCACTCCGTCGCGGCCTTTTCTATCCCCTGTGCCGAAATAGGAAGTGTAGCCTGGCAGATTCTTGAGCCTGGCCGGAATCTGATCAACTGCCACCTTCGTCTCCTGAAGACAGAGCACATCCGGCAGATCGCTCATAAGCCAATCCACAAAACCTTTTTTATAAACGGCTCTCAGGCCGTTCACATTCCAGGAGACTAGTCTCATAGGTCGCACTTTTTCCGCCTCAAATGGAAACTTTCGGCATCTGATTAATCCCTTGCGATCCGGGATTCCGTGAGACAGAAAGTCGACAGAGAAGGACTACAAATTTAACCATCTAAGGGCAAACAAGGGGCACATGACTGCAAAATATGGTCTATATGGTCTATATGTTGCATTGATCTGTTTTGCCATGATCCTTACGGCCTCTGGTGCAGCGACTCTGCCCAGCGGTAGTGAGAATCCCATGCCCATAAGATATCCTGAGCTGAATAAGGCCACAGCCCCCGAGTGGGTGACTGAAGGTCTGAGAGCGACCTATTACATGCTCGCCAGCACATCGGAATCTGAGGGAGGGATAAATGAGAACAAAGACGTGGGGTCAGGCTCTACAGGCAACGGCCTGATTCAGATAGATGTAGTGGCCATGGAAAATGGCATGGCTGCAACATACACTGAGGCCTATGCCCCCGATCTTTATGGAGGGATGCGCAAGGTAAATAGCTACGGCTCAGTGGTCCCTGCCGGGATCGGTGATTTCTGGTGCAATCCACTAGTCCTGCAAAAGATTCCCGTAAAGGTAAGCGATGACCTGATGGTACAAAGAATCCCTTTCACTATTGAGGGCAAGGATTTCCAGGCCATCAGGTTCGATTTCAAGACAGGGACCTTTGAGATGGCCATGGTCTACGACCTGGACTCGGGGCTCCTGTTCTACCATACGGTTGATTATGCCTCGGAGGGAGAATGGAATACGGGAGTTGTCAAGAATAGCGGCAACCATGCCAAGTTACAGCTTCGCAACCTCCGGCGCCTGGAAATCCCATGGAGGGATGGGAATCTGCCCTCATGGTTGGCTCAGGGACAGACCTGGAGCTATCAGGGCCAGTCTATGCAGCAGTTTCAGGGTACTCAACCCATGATATCTGCTTTGGCCTCGAAGGTGACCGTACAGGCGGTTCACAAAAAATTTGCCGAGATAAGGGAGGACCCCTATTCCCTGAATGGCGCGACTGCAATCTACTTCAATGCTGTTTGTGGTGCATCCCGACTCATGGGGGATTTTGTTCCCCTAAATGCACTATCTGTGAGTCCCAGAGTAGTGGATACAGACCCGGATACGGGAATGCAGATAAGCGTGGTGAGGAGCGGCGAAGATGGATTGATCCTGGAGAGGACGAACCAGGTGGATTTCAAGGAGGATTTCGCCTACGACTCCACGGGAAAGCTCTCGCAAATGGAGCAGCATTACCAAGAGAGGAGCCTGACCGCCAATTTTGCCGGCGAGAAAGTGATCACGATGCAGCTTGCCGGATAAATGAGGTTCTGCAGGGTTTAAGTGCTAACACCTCTGCCCTGCAACCACAATCGTCTATTTAGCTCCGTGAAAAGGGTAGAGGAGTCAGTAGAGGCCCGCTACCGTCTGTTGCTGATTTGGCGTCGTTGAATCCAAAGGAGGAGAGGATCTCCCTCGCACCTTCCTCGATTTGAGCATAGCTATACTCTTGAGCATAGTAGGTGAGGACGTAGGCCTTGTTGTCCTTTATCGTGTACTGCAGAAGGATCTTATAAGGCGTTCCTTCTTTGTCGATTGTATAGAGCAACTCCTTTCCAGGTAGGTCCCCGAGAGTTATATCCTTCGTGGCAAGGAGCTTGAAGTCCTTGTAGGAGCTCTTCAGGCTGCTAATGACGGCACTGGTGTATGCATTCAGAGCAATCTTTTGGCTGGCGGGTAGGTCCTCAATCTGCGCTGTTACATAGTTCGTGGGATTATTGATATCCCCACCAGGCGCCAGGAAACCAACTACCATGCCTAAGGAATTTGGCTCTGCCTCTTCGACGATCCAACCCGCCGGATAGCTCATGCTGAATCCATAGGTGGAGTTCTCATAGATGCCGGAGCTGGATTCAGCCGGAACTGCAACCGTATCGTTGGTATCTACAACACTACACTGGGCTGTGACGTTGAAGATAATCAGTCCTAAGGCGATCGCACCCAAGATCGCCAATTTGATGGCTTTAATTGGCTCTATAATATCACCTATAATCAGGAAAGTCCATCCGCTTAAACCCTTTTCCCATCCGGGAGGATATCATCAATCAATAAGTCTGCAACTTAACCGCCGTCGTCGCTTGGCCGGCCTCGGCCTGGAGAGGTGCCCCGTGCCCCCCAGCGCGGGAGGCCCGCAGGCCGACTCGCGGAACCCCGGAAGAAAGAGCGAAAGCTGCCCTTGCCTGGATCTACGAAGTCCTGTCTGCGGTTGATGTTCCATATGCATTCCATCAAAGAACTCTATCCTGGATCGGGCCATTTCTATACTCAAGCACCTCTCCCAAACTCGATCCAGATGCTGACCACAGAGATGCTGATCAGGTTCAGGGTAGTGGCTGCGTACCAGAGGTAGGATTCCACCCGGCCTAGCTGCGCTATCCAGCCGGACCAGAGAACGAAGCAGATGATGGAGAAGGAGATCAGAGTGTCGATAGCCAGAAAAAGCCGGGCCCTCCCAAAGAGCCTTCCCGCCTGGGCGATTGTGCAGTATTCGATAGGCGAAGCTCTGCCGGATAAGTGAAAGAGGACCCGGGCCATGTTCATGGAAAGATCCGTCGCCGCCCAGACTATGATCAGCCAGCCGAAGGCCGTAAGGGCGGCGGAGCCTGGCTCTGCAGCGGCCCGAATCGCGAGCAATCCGAAGAGCAGTTTGAAGATGCAGAAGGGAACGCCTATAGTCAGTGCCTGGAAGGTGGGGGTCGAAAAGAAGCTCTCAATAATCATCTCCTTCCCGGACGACCCGGATGCTGTGGGGACGGTATGCCCGATTTGGCCGGTTTGCTTTTGTTCGGCAGGCTCTTTCATAGACTACAGCTTAGTAATCTTTAGGCGAAAAACGTTTGCCTCAGGCTCTTCTCAGGTTCGTTTCCGGCTGAGGCTCAGACGCGATGTACCAGATTTTCCTGATTGTCGTCTTATCTTAGCTCGACAGATGCTGCTGAGGATAATCACAAAACCCCGGGCTAAACAGCAACAAAATGGGGCTGCGATCAATTGAGGACCCCCGCCATAAATCTTAGCAAATTTGGATCGCGTCCTGCGCACACCGTATAGAAATTGATGGGCCCAAAAGAGAGTACAGGTGCGCAGGATACCAGTTTGGACAAACCGCAGGAATTACATCAATAGAATGTTTGTCAGCAAATAATTCTAATATTTAAATTAAGTTTAAGTTATGAAGTTTTCCACTCCAGCGCAGAATTAGTAGTCAGTATAGAATGAACCGATGGATATCATATGAATAATCTGAGAACACTTTCGCAGAATTAATTACAAAAGAAAAATTCTTATATGAAGAGCGCGATACGAATGGTGAGCATTATGCAGGTCAGACCCACTTTGAACATTCTTGTTGCAGAGGATAATCCGGTGAACCAGAAGGTAGCTTTGATCATACTCAAGAAGCTCGGCTACCGGGCGGATTTGGCCAACAACGGCCAGGAGGTCTTGACGGCTCTGGAGGAACACGCCTATGATCTGGTGCTGATGGACGTCCAGATGCCGGAGATGGACGGAATTGAAGCCACCAAGATCATCCGTGAGCGCTGGCCGCAGGGTCCGAAGATAATAGTCATCACCTCGTTCAATCCGGAGTTCTGCCGTGAGATGTGCTTTAATGCCGGGGCAGACGACTTCATCATCAAACCTGTGACGATAAATCTGCTTAGCGCTGCCATTGAACGCAACTTTGGCAATGCCTGCTTCAACAACCCTATTTGCCAGCCGGTTTAAACACGAAGGCCACCTCCTCCCAGGCCTTCTCCAGCAGCTTTCTGTAATAAGCAGCATCAAACTCCGATGCCATCTCTTCCGTCTCCACTTCCCAGCGACCAGCGTCTTTTACCACATAGCCGATCTTCATGCCGGGAGCCGGGTTTAGCCCCTGCTCCTCATAAGACTGCACAGCTGATGCCTCCGCACACCTGCGAGAGTAGCTGAGCCTGCCTACGCGACGGTGAATGGCCAGCTCCCGGACATTGATGTCGGCATCCTCAAGCTCCCGCATGTACTTTGCGCGAACTTCTAGCGCGTTTGGTTTCACCATTGAGAGCTCCTCCCGGCTCCTTGCCCCGGCCAGGACCGCGAACAATTCCGTCTGCATTCTCTCGACATACACGGGCGTGTCTCCCTTGCGGGCCGCTACTCCTCGAATTTTCATCTCGCCCGTGTCCTGTCTGCCAAAGTAGCGGTTGTATGACCCTGAGCCGTCGCACATAGGCAGGAAGGCGATCCAGTCAAAGGTGTCAACCTCTGTGAGAATGCCCGTCTCTTGCTCCACAGCTTCTTTGTACTTCGATATGGGCTCGCCCATAACCCACAGACAATCCACAATGCCATGCAATACTGTGAAGTTCATGTTCTCGGCCAGCTCCTTGATCTGCATGAGAAGCTCTCTGGAAATGGCTGTGATCCTCTCATGGACCTGGATCTGACCGAACTTGGCATTCCGATAGCCGGTGTAGCCAAAGCAGGTGACGAGCATCCACTTCAGGACCGAGTCGATTCCTTTGTACTCCGGGTTGGCCTTCTTCAGCCTCTTGGTCTCAATACGCAGGTTGAGCAAGGAGGAGAGCACTGTGCTGAGAAAGCCATCGATCTTGGGATGCTCCAGGGTTTCCGGAGAGAGGTTGTACTTCACAATGATCGACGGGTATAGAGAAGTGAAGTCGATCTGGTGAACCTTTTCGTACACCCCCGGCTCCGGCTGAAACATCATGCCGCCCTTGTCACAGCGTCTTAGCTCCGAGATGGTTCTCGCGCTTTCTGCATCTCGCTTCCTGAAGGGCACGGCCACGCCTCTCCGTAAGGCCTCAAAGACCTCATAGCTGGAGATGAGCGTCCCGGGCGTGAAGCGGGAAGCGAGGTTCGGGGAGAGGCCGGAGAGCCTTGAGGCCATCAGCACCCCTTTCAGCCCGCTCTCTTGATAAACAAAGCTCTTGGCGGTGTCAATGAGCACCCGTCCCTCTGGGATCAGAGCCCCGTCCTTGTGGTTGACCTTTCCATAGCTCCAATAAGATTTGGAGGCCATCGGTTTGAACCAGCCGCTGCGGCTGATGGTGGGATCAAGGCCGTACCTCCTCGCCTTGCGGACCATTAGCGGAACCCAGGTATCGGCATAGGGAAGAAGTATCAGGTCGGGATTGTAGGACTTGATCAGCTCCAGGAAATCGGAGACGACTGTTCTCTCTGATCCCTCCAGCCTTCTCTTCTTGCCGTTGAGGACCTGTATGCAGGAGAAGTCGCCGGGCCTGGAAGGGTCTCCTGACACCTCCACTTCCATGCCGTTTATCGGTACCTCGAAATCAGGAGAGAACCTGGACTCGTCCCGGCCTCCGCAGGGGAAGATGTCGTGCTCGGCCATGTACCTCTGATCTTGTCGGACATCAACATTGTAGAGTTCGGCAGAATAGCGAGTCTGTATCTCGATCTTCTCCGCAACCTTGCGGCCGGCAAAGACTCTGTAGCCCTGGAAGGCGCCGAAGATGGTTCTGAAACTGCATTCCTCGACCCTGTAGAGATCCTCCAGAGCCTCAATCATTTCCCGATGGGCATGCGGATCTTTCAGGTGCATGTAGAATGATGGCAAAGAGATTGCGCTGGCCTTGATCAGGCCGTTTTCTCTGCCCCACAGTTCCACGCAGCCTTTATAGTAAGAATCAAAAATCCACATCCGCGCCACACCTCTCCCGCAATGCACTGATGCAGCCAGCATCTTCCCGCGATTCTAATTACGAGCAGCAGGGTGATAAGGACGAGGTGCGTGGGGGGCGAATGTGAAAAACGATGGATCGAGCACAATCGGTGTTAGCAAGGCAATCTGACCCGAGAGCTTTGCACCATTGGTTATCTAAACGGATCTCTCCCAGCCCTGCCCAAAGTCAATCAGAGGCCGGACTTCAGTGACCTCGAACGTAACCAGCACCTTAATCATCTCTGCCGCTTGCTCGCCGATAATCTTTGCCATCCCAATCTTGTAAGTATCTAGCTGCGGGCCTGTTGTTACATATTCCTTCATCTTGAGGTAAACACGGATTCCTTTCCAATCAAGAATCCCCGATCCCGGCTCCATTATAATGAACGCCGCATTTGGATTCTCTTGAAGGTTGGCAAAGGTGCGGCCTCTGGCAAATGCTGCTATAATCGTCTTCTCATCGACCATTTGGGGCGAGCCCATCACTGCCACATCGACAATTCCGTTTTTGCTCGAAGTGCTCAGGACGCTCAGCCTCGGCTGTTTGTTGAAGTATTCCATTAATTTTGCAGACATATTCGATCTCCTTTTTGATCCTTGTTTGAGGTTCTGTCCTCAAGGGCGGAGGAATTCACGCCATTCAAGGCAAATAGAGTCACTGGTTTAAATCCATTCACCTTTGAACCAATCTATCTGCTCAAAAGCGCTCAACAAAATCGTAGTCTTTTAATATGTAATCTGCGCATAAACATGCCAGCAACTGAAAGTGCATCAAACAGAAATAAAGAGGCGTCACCAGCAATGCCCAGCGTCAGATATACCAGAATTGAAATAACGTCGGATGCCTACCGATCTCTGGAAGCCGAGGCTATCCTGCAGGGAAAGACCTTGAAGAAGTTGGCGTCTGAGTTGATACTGAACGGCGTCTCCAAAAAGGCTTTAGATTTTGTACAGGAGTCCGCCAGGCCATCCACACTCAGCACGCCTGATATGGAATTTGATGAAGATACTGCAAAAGCGATGAAAAAGATCGGGGCCACAGGGATACATATCAGCGACTTAACACTGCTGGGAGTAAAAAAGGTTATCCTGGAGGAGGGGTACCAGGGCGCAATGCTGCATGTCGCACAGCATACGGCCTCGATGGAAAGGGACGAACTTCATCGTGTGCTGGCTATATGCAGGCGATACAGGCTGACCCTTATCGTAGCTGCATATCTTATTGAGAACTTGAACGAGATAGAGTCAGGCAATTGGAAATGATTCCATACCTCAGCCTCGCAGTCTCTTGTCTCAGGCTGCCTATACCTGGATAATGTGTCAAGAAAAAATTAGTATTGGCATTGGTGCGCCTTGATTGTCTCAAAGCAGCCACTTCACATTATCGTTCTATTGCTCCATCTTAACGCCGCCGGTGGGCTTTTTTAGGTCCTCTTTCATCTGCACGTATAGCTCTCTGGTTATCTCTCCCTTAGCATATCTCTCGTCCAGGATCGCTTCGGGACTCGTTTTGGCATTTACGCTGAAGGCCGCGTGGTGCCCCGAGTCTCGCAAGATCAGATAAAGTATCAAGAACAGTACGCCTATCCAGGGTATCACGATCGGTAAACCCCAGAGAAGTCCATTCATGCCTCTTTTCTCTGCGTCCTTGTAGACCAGGTAGGCTATGGCCACAGATACCAGCCAGATTAAGATCATTCCAATTCCCATGAATGGGAGCCCATGCATTACATGAAAGTACTGCATCACTAAATCCTCGTTATCCAAAGTGCCCGGAAATTGGCTGCAATGGCCAGAGTACTTCGGTTTCTGACTACGCCGTATTCGACGTTAAACGTATATAAGGAGATGGTACATTTATAGCAACGACCATGGCAACGTCCGGATCGACTCCATTTTTACTGAATCGCTCGTGACGAATGTCAAATAAGTGAAACTGCAGCGGAGCACCCACGCAGAGCAAGCTGCGGGTAATTGCGTTTTAAAATAAAATCACAATTTTATTTTCTTGCCATCTGCCTGATCTTGTCCCAGCCCGTTCCTCCGACCCGGAGAGGGTGATCCAGCACCACATCGATGAAGCCGAAGATGGCAGGAGCATAAACGGCATAAAAGTCGCGAGCGAAGGACATGGCCTCTTGCAGATCCTGAAAGTGGCGAGTCTCCATCTCTTCACCAGTCCCAGCAATCATGGTTTTTATGTTGCTCTTTGCCAGGAAGCTGGAGGCTCCACATGAATTCTTGGGAGGCTGAACAGCATCTATGTTCAAAGGCACTCCGCCATAGCATTCATACGCGTAGCGAATCTGCTCCGCTCTTGTATCTGAGACCTCGGAACTTGATCCATCCAACCTCGCTTCCTCCAGGATATCCTCGTCCATGCATTCCGGCTGAGGGAGGAGGCAGGCGTCGATGACGAAAGAATAGCCTTCTCCCCCCTCATCAAGATCTATGGCCTCCAGGACCAGTCCGAGCTTCACAGGACTGCCATAGCCAAAGCTGCATTGCCAGCGGTCACTCTCCACGTAAAGTTGCCTGTCGCATAGCTCCATGATGTTCAGCATTGGATGAAATATAATTACTATTACATTATAAGCTTTTTCGAAATAGCGGTAGTTTTTGGCGTTGCATGGAGGGACCGTCATCTAAGGACGGTATTGCCGTTTGAAATTGACGCGGAAAATCCTAACATACGCTGGAATGGTATTCAATGCGCCAATATCGGTCCAGAACAAGGCCACTTTGGAGAAGCGGGAGACGATGAAAATTTTGCACTCCGGGGGGAGATAAATATGGTCGATACAGAGTTTATCGCGTATTTTAAAATCCATCAATGCAACAATTGTTTAGCCACTGTTTCAGGCCATCTGCAGTATCTGGCATCCTCTTATTTGATAAATGTGGCAATCCATCCAGCATTCTACAATCCAGATTATATTGGGAGTTCACATCATTTTGGTGCGAATGGCTCGATTCAAACCAGCCCCATTCCTTCAACAGTAACAACTCCATCGTAGAGACGGATTTACCAATTTTATGATTTGTCCACATTATCTTACCCTTCAGCTAGCACTGCATTTGCCTTTGAAACTTGTAGTTCCATGAATTTATAATCTGTGGTACAATCATTGTCTCACCCTATTCGCCTTCAAAGTAGTTACTTCCATCGGTTGATGATTCATTACTTATCTTCATCCTGGCTATATTTTTCTCAATGTTTGCTACATGCCTGGCAACTGTATATAAAAGCTCGCTTTCCAGGGATTCAAGTTTAGCTTTCACTAACCGTTGTTCCACCGCGGGATAACCTTCTAGATCCGTCTTTGAGAACTGACTGATCCGATCAATTCATTTCATTATGTCATGATCCTATTGGGTCCAGGTCAACTTTTTTGGCAACAGGATAAGACGGTATACTCGGTCGCCCTGGATCGCGAAGCAAATCCAAAACTTTGGGCCTTGAAGAATAGATATGCTTGATGCCACTAATTTACATTCACTAGCAATAATTTTGGCATGAAGGCAATTGCCTAGCTCAAGAGGATATCTTTGCAAAAAAAAGTTAGGCCCAGTTCATCGATACGGATGACATAATAAATCAGTTTCTTCTATCCGGTCCGGGCTTTCTCATTTCAAACCTTTCCGATTCTCTTCTTTCTGATTCTATCTTAATAAGGGCATCATATTCACCACTGTAATTGCCGCTGTTCATGGTCAGTTTGCCCTTTCCTATGGCGCTGCCCTCATGGTTGGCGATTGCCATGGAGATGTGACCTGCAACCTTTGAAGCGTTGCTATCACCAGCAAAAGTCACCGGGCCGACAATATCCGCATCTACGGTGGAATTGTCATCGCTTATGGTCTTGGACTTGACATTGGACAGCATGTAAAAGCTATTTCCAAGCTTCAGGCTCCCATTAGCTGGTGCGGCATCCATCTCGGAATACAGCTCAGTCTTTATGTCCGACTTGATCTGTCCAAGAGTCTTGTTATCCGAAATAAGCTTATCGATTTTAGCCGAGTCGAAAATGACTAAGCTTGCGATACTCATTTTCAGGATGTGGTACTGGCTGTCTTGGCTGCCGCTCATGGCAAAACCGTCACCAGAGTAACAAACCGGCATGATGAGCAAGGCAGATCTCTTCATGGATTCATTATCTGTGTTGTATCCCGAACAACTGCCACTATCTCCAATACCTATCTTGCCAACAGCCCCCATGCAGGCGGGAATCTTGACTCCTGCGCTGGAATTTTGGCCATCCGACGGTACCGAGAACGCTGGCACGACCATGAGGCAAAGAGCCACTGAGGCCACCAGTATCAGAGCTTTGATTGATAGTTTCATATTTCACTAACCTCCTTAGTTTTCCAACAAAGGCAGACTGACTAATTTATTATATTGAGTTGGTTGTTACCGTTCTTTCAGACCATAAATCACGGCATTTGTCGTATCCGTTGTTTCTCTATATATGTCTTACTGAATCATGCAGAAAAAAGAATTGGACCAATTAACTGGCAGGCCAGTAGAGAAATATCTAAATAAATCGTGAAGGATTTTGTATCATAAAACAAAAAGGTAGCCTACACATTGAGAGTGTAGGCGTAGCCGGCATTGAAGTATTTGTAATCCGAGAACGTGAACCCGGAACCATCAATGGCTATGTTGTGATACTGGTTTCCCGGCACATTGACGGTCACTGTGCCATCGGGCTCTCCTGTCGTTCCTTCTGTGGCCTGAATGCTGCCGTCAACGTAGACATTATACCCCCGCAGCCAGCTTGAACTGATAGTAACGCTGGCAAAACTATAAACAGGCGGAGCTGGCGGCTGGTATGCAATTACATCGATAACAATCACGTTGCTGGGCTGGCCGTCTATATTGAAGAACAGCTGGTGTTCTCCCACCTGATCGGCATAAAATCCTACCTGATTGTAGGGATAGAAGTAGTAGCCGTTCTTGTCAAGGGTGCCGTCAGGATAAACCTCGTAAAGATAGCCCTGGCCACCCGTTGGCGACATTGTGATCATAGTAAGCATAGAGCCTTGAGGAACCATTGCGTACTGAGTCCAGCTGGAAGCCCCCTGAATCCATAGGGAGTTCGCGCCGGTGGTCAGAGCATAGGTCTTATACTGCGAGTAGGGCACTGCCTTTTGAGTCGATCCGAAGTAGATCGTGGCGGGCTCAATTCCCTTCAAATCGATTTTAGTAGGTGTGGTGAGTTGGTCCTTAGGAGCCTCGGATGTAGAACGATAGTATTGGGAGAATTGCTGGAGAGCGCTGCTCTGGGTGGATGTCAGGCCGGAAGCCGTGGCCACGCTCTTCGTGGATGACTGACCTGCGCTCTGGCCGGCCGGTATATTGAGATTTAGCTGAAGGCTCTTGCTCTGCATAGAGCCCTCTGTCCCTCCACTCACTGCGGTCGTCTGACCGCTAAGTTGCTTTTCGCTCCATGATGGAGACCCACCATTTCCAGAATTTCCCTGGACCGAGCCCGGATTGATTCCCTGGATGGCGGAAGACGACAAGAGAGTTCTTGTGACTGTGGACTGGGTTGACTGCAGACCAGAAGTTCCTGTTACTACTATCGTTCCTTTCATTCCCGGGTGAATGCTGCAATGGTAGCTGTAGCTGCCGGGAGCTGTGAAGGTGTAGGTGAACTTCTTTCCGGTAGCGATCGTACCCGAATCGAATAGGCCTTGTGCATCGCTGGTGACGGTATGCTGCATATTGTCCTGGTTATGCCA
Organism: uncultured Methanosarcinales archaeon; assembly: GCA_903871465.1. Lineage (GTDB taxonomy): Archaea > Halobacteriota > Methanosarcinia > Methanotrichales > Methanotrichaceae > Methanothrix. The sequence goes on along the minus strand of CAIQHB010000080.1, from coordinate 74,709 downwards.
GGTTACGGTTGTCCCGGCAGGCACGCTCAGTGTGGATGGTTGAAATGACTGGCTCTTGATATTCACCGTGTAGGCTGAGCTGGACGGATTCACAATCTGATTGAGCTTGGCATTACCTAAACTGCTAACAGCCTGATTGCCGAGCTTATTTTCGGGTATTGCGAAGGATAAGCCGGTCAGCATGATCAGAATCATCAAAATAACAAATTTTTTCATTAACTTCAAACCCCCATTTATGTAGTGATATTCCAGTAGAGATATGATCTTGATAGCGTTCCCTGAGAATAAATATTTTTTTGATCAAAATCGCCATTTATCCTTTATAATTTAAAAGGATTTAAAGCTTCGCGTGCCTATAAGCAGGCATAAGTTCAGAATGGCTAAAAAAATTTAAGATATCGCGACAAGCTTTCTTCAAACCCGGGACCCTTTAAATGGGATCATTTATTCACCCATTTGAGAGTCCAGTTTATCAGAGTCCAGTTTATCAAAGCCTTATGCATCACTCTTCCATCTCATCGCGGAAGATTGTCTGCTCACGTCCAGCTCCTACTGATACGGCTGAAACATCCACGCCGAGCAGATCCTCCAGCCGCTCGACATAATCCCGGGCATTCTTGGGCAGATCGTCATACTCTTTTACTTCTGTGATATCCTCGGTCCAGCCAGGCATATCCTCATACATGGGCTTGCAGCGGGCTAGCTCTCGTGTGCTCTCCGGCGGATAGCCTATGGTCTCGCCATCCAGCTCATAGCCCACGCAGATTTTTATGGGATTTATGCCGGTCAGCACATCCAGTTTGGTCAGAGCCATTTCGGTGTAGCCGTTCAGATAGACGGACTTCAGGCCCAGGACAGCATCGAACCAGCCGCATCTGCGCGGCCTTCCTGTAGTTGTGCCGTACTCTGCGCCCTTCTCTCGCATCATTGCGCCCAGATCGTCTGTCAGTTCGGTCGGCATGGGACCCTCACCTACGCGTGTGATGTAGGCCTTGATCACGCCTACAACGTTATCAACCATAACCGGGCCGACGCCAAGGTTTGCACATGCGCTTCCGGCTGTGGTGAAGCTGGAGGTCACGAACTTCTGGGTGCCGTGGATTACATCCAGGAATGCACCTTGAGCGCCTTCTGCGAGGACGCTTTTCTCTTCGATCAGGGCGATGTTGATCTCTCGCGAAACATCCGTTACTCTATCCTTCAAACGCTTCCCTATCTCCAGATACTCATCGATATAGGGTGCATACCTGACAATCGTGGGGTCACCGCCCATGTCTGCGATGGCCTTCTCCTTGGCCGGCGCGATCTCATCAAGCTTGGTCTCCAGCAGGGCCGGATCTATGAGGTCTCCCATCTGAACCTCTTCGCGAGCGATTTTGTCCACATAGGCAAATCCAATGCCTCGGTTGGTAGTGCCTATCTTCACTGACCTCGCCTTCTCCCGGAGGTTGTCCAGCTCTATGTGATAGGGCATGATGATCGTAGTCTTGGCATCGATGCCTAAATCAAGCTTTATACCCTCTGATTCGAGTGCCTGAATCTCATTCCACAGGACTCTGGGATTCAACACCACCCCGGGACCAATCAGCAGTCTGCGGCCGAAGATGGCGCCGCTGGGGACCAGATGAAGCTTATACTTCTTGCCACCCACGACCACGGTATGGCCTGCGTTGTCGCCACCCTGGAAGCGAACAACGATGTCGTAATTCTCTGCAAGAAGATCGATTACCTTGCCCTTACCCTCATCACCAAACTGTGCACCGGTGAGTATCGTAAACATGGCTCTTGGCTTGACGGCCTCGTAGATAACAATTTTGATGCTTTTCTGTTACCGTCTTGAATCCAGAAGCCCGATTACGTGATCTGCTATCGCTTCAGTTACATCAATCCCCAGGGCATCAAAGATTCCTTTTCCCGAAGGCGTTCCGTTCACCTCAATGACCGATAGACCATGACGGGTTTCCAGCAGATCCACACCACAGTATGTCGCGCCTACGGCCCGGGCAGCTTCTGCCGCCAGGCCTTCCAGCTCACTAGTTAGAGGACAGGTCTCGGCCCGGCCGCCGCGGGCCAGATTGCTGATCCACTGCCCTGGCGGAGCAACGCGAAATATGGCGCCCAAGGTCTTGCCATCCACAACAAAGGCCCGGATGTCGCGAGCGGAATCGGTTTCAGTTGCAACGAACTCCTGCAGATAAACCAGCCCCTGATCCTGCACAATGCTCCTCAGCCGAACCAGGTCCGACGGGTCGCCACTCTTTAAGAGAAGAATGTCCCGGCCCTTGTAGCCGAAGAGGGGTTTGGAGACGGCCTCTCCAAAACGATGCAGAGCCCCTTCGGCCTCCTCCGGACTGGTAGTTACGATCGTCTTGGGAGTAGGGACTCCCCAGTCGTGTAGCACTCTGGAGGTGGCGAACTTATTCGCCGCCCGGGCGATGGCCTCGGGCGGATTGATGACGAGAATGCCCTTTTGCACCAGCGCCGACAAAACCTCAAAGCGAAATGATACGTCTATTGCACCTCTTCTACCCAGATCCCGGACTACCAGGCAGTCCAGATCCAGGAGATCTATGCCGCAGCTCTGAAGAACGAGATCATCGCCGATGGAGGCGACAAGATCTGAGAAATCAAGGAAAAATGCGTCTATGCCTTTTCTGGAGAATGAGGCCAGCAGGACCTGGGCGGTCCAATCCTTCGGGTCGGAGACCACGATTCCGATCTTCATGGACAAGAGTTTTGGCGAAGCGGATATATCTCGATTGCCTTAGATGAGCTTTAATGCGTGCGGGCGCGACCGCACAGCGCAGGCCGCGAGAAAAAAGGGGGTTAGACCCGGCTCTACTTCACGAGCGGGATCTGGTCGAGTGCCTGGGGGTTGACGACAGCAGATATGTCTCCCAAAGGCTGTCCGAGCGCCTTGGCCTTGATAAGGGGGCGCACCGGTTTTCCTGCCTTATTCCGGGGAATGTCGCCTACGAAGATGACATCCGAGGGTATGGCGATCGGCCCCAGCGTCTTGCGCACGAAGTTCTTGATATCCTTCTGCAAGTTGGCGTCACCCTGGACATCGGGCTTCAGAACGGCGAATACTACTATGCTCTCGCCCTTCACCTTATCTGGCTTGCCCACGACTGCCGCGGCAGATATTGCAGGGTGCTTCTCAGCCGAAGCCTCTACCTCGGCATTGGAGATTCTGTGGCCTGCCACCTTGAGAACGTCGTCTCCCCGTCCCAGTGCCCAGATGTAGCCGTCCTGGTCCACGCGGGCCTTATCTCCGGAGAAATACTTGCCCGGGAAGGTGGACCAGTAAGTCTCGATGTACTGGTCCGGATCATGATAGATCTCCCTGAGCATGGATGGCCAGGGCTCGGTTATGATGATGTCTCCGGTAATGCCAACGGCTGAGGGCAGACCTTTGTCATCCACTACCTCCACATTGTATCCGGGCAAGGGGAAGGAAGGCGATCCGGGCTTGAGCGGGGTTATGGGAAGGGGCGCGATAACCTGAGCGCAGGTCTCGCTCTGGAACCAGGTATCCATGATCGGAGCAGATCCGCCGCCCACATACTTTCTCCACCAGATAAAGGCATCTGGGTTCATGGCTTCACCAACAGAGCCCATGAGCCGGACGGTTGAGAGGTCGTACTTCTGAGGCCACTCTGGCCCCTCGTTCATGAACATCCTGATGGCTGTCGGTGCGGTATAGATCACTGAGACTCCATACTCCTCGATGATCGAAAACCACCTGCCGAAGTCGGGATAGTCGGGTGAGCCCTCGTACATGATGCTAGTCGCTCCCACGCAGAGTGGCCCATAGGCGATGTAGCTGTGCCCGGTGATCCATCCGATATCAGCTGTGCACCAGTAGACATCCGTATCCTTGATATCAAACACCCACGATGTGGTAAAGGCCGGTCCAACGCACGTGCCGGCATGAGTATGCACTATCCCGCGCGGCTTGCCGCCCGCGCCTGCGGTATAGAGGATAAAGAGCGGGTCCGCGGATTCCATGGGAACCGTCTCGCATGTGCCGGGCTGCCCGGCCACGAACTCATCCCACCAGACATCGCGGCCCTCTTGCATGGCCGTCTCCTGGCCGTTCCTCTTTACCACTACTACCTTCTGGATGCAGTCCAAGCCCTTTATGGCCTCATCCGCCTGGGGCTTGGTCGCCAATGGCTTTCCTCTCCGGTAAGAGCCGTCGCAGGTCACCAGAACCTTTGGCTCGCTCTCCTGCAAACGGTCTCGCACCGCCCCTGCAGAAAATCCGGAGAATACTACTACATGTATGGCGCCCAATTTTGCACAAGCGAGCATGGATATAGGCAGCTCTGGAATCATTGGCAGATACATGCCCACACGGTCGCCTTTCTTGACGCCCATGCTCTTGAGGGCATTGGCAAACCTGTTGACCTCCCGGTTGAGCTCGAAGTAAGTGATCTTGCGAACGTCTCCGACGGGCTCACCAACGAAGATGTAGGCCAGCTTGTTTCGTCGCCAGGAGCTGGCATGCCTGTCCACGGCGTTGTAGGCCACATTGATCTTGCCGCCCATGAACCATGAGGCATTGGGCGCATTCCATTGCAGAGTTTGCTTGTAGGGCTCGAACCAGTCTGCATAGGTGCGGGCCATCTCATCCCAGAACTGGATGTAGTTTTTGGAGCACCAGGCCCTCATCTCGCTCTCCGATTTCATGCCCTTTTTATTCATCCATTGCATGACATTGGAGTTCTCGACAAGTTCCTTAGGCGGATAATAAAGACCAACTTCTGGGGTCTGAACAGATTTTTCCGAATTTTTATCAACCATTTCAAATCGCCTTGCACTATTTACAAGCTAAACGGCATTTATATCCAAGATAATTCTTATTTTTTCATATAAAATTGTGATGGATATTTGAATGCCTTTTTGACACTTTATTCCAGTCTTTTTCTATAGATATAAATTTGTTGTGTCCTATTTATGATGATATATTTGCTTTTGAACTGAATCATCCTTAATGGTCTTTGAAGTTATATTTTTGGTCAAATTTGTCGCTCTATATCTTTTTTCTTTATGAAAAGCCAATTCAATGCTAATCGCAATTATCTGTCTGATACTGGCCAGAAGGTCAAAGATTTGGAGAGCCCAGGACAAAGCAGCAATCAGCGTTTCTCATCAGCCCAAATAGTCCTCGCATGATATTTCGTTTCATCTCATTTTCCTCTCGCCCCATCCAGCTCCGCTTCCAGCTCTTCGACAGAAGGCAGGCTTTCCTTGAGATTCTCCGGCAGCGTTGTTGAAAGCTGGTAGTCTGCCACTCCTATGGGTTTGTTGGTGTCTTTCAATGCATACTACACAATATTCCGGTTCTTCTCCTTGCAGAGCATAATCCCAATCGATGGCCCGTCCTCTGCATGCTTCAACAGGTCGTCCACCGCCGAGAGATAGATGTTCATCTTCCCCGCAAACTCGGGCCGAAACTCAGAGATCTTCAGGTCGATTATCACATAGCAGCGCAGATTCAGGTGGTAAAATAGAAGATCGATATAAAAGTCTTGGTCTCCAACCTCCAGGTGATACTGGCTTCCCACAAAGGCAAACCCCACGCCAAGCTCCAGCTAGAACTCCCGCATATGAAAGAGCAGGGCCGCCTCCAAATCGCGCTCTTGCGCCTCCTTGCCCAGAGTCAGGAAATCAAAGTTGTAAGGATCTTTGAGAATCTGCCTGGCCAGTTCAGACTGCGGTGCAGGAAGATGTAACCGTGCAAGCTGGCATAACCACTCCAGTGCCCTGCGCCTTGGTTCCACTGGAAACTGCAACGATAAGTATGTTGGCTTAGCCAGCTAGGATCAAGCCCAACCAGGATGCAAAGATCGTCATCAGCGTAACAGGAGCGGACGGGTCTCTACGATCTCAAACGGATGTGGCGCTCTCCTCCGACACTGGTGGATCGTTTGATAAGTGCGAAGGGAAGACAGATAATCAAGGCCTCTTTTTGTCATAAGTACCATCATATTTATTAAGGTTAATTTCTCATTAGTGTCTGCAAATGGAGGGATTTTCCTGATGAAGAGCTTTTCTTCGATCTCGCTAATTAGGATACTGCTGGCCCTGGCATTAACAACAGGGGCAGTTGCATCTGCATCCGGGGAATGCATTGATATCAGCCATACCACAAGATTGACCTGTCAAAACTTTGCAGGCTTCTATCGCGATTCGGACCAGAATATATGCACGGAGAGCCTGGAATTCAGACCGTCCAATATTGATCCGAGTAAGCTCACTGCTACTCTAAGCAACGAGCCAGATCAAAATGGCAACCGGGGCGTCGTTTACCAAACAAGGGCCGGGGTCAAGAGCTTTGCATTCAAACCATTCTCATCTTATAAAGTGATTGGCGTTCTCGGAGAGCCCTATCTGGCAGGATTTATTCCACCAGGAGAAGTAGATGAAATAAATTTTTTGGATAGGAATTCGCTCTGCAAGGTTCTGCGGGATTCAGATAACGAAACGGAGATCTCCACCAATGTTCCTTTGCAGCTAGAAGAGGGATATCAGCTTGACCTTAAATCCATCGATGAAATAGGCAACAAGGTTTACCTGGAGCTCTCCAAAAATGGCGATGTAGTAGATAGCAAGGCCGTATCCCCAAACAAGGACGACGCAACCGATCTCGATAAAACCTACTATTACAAGAATCAGCAAGTAGGCAATCAGAAGAAGCTTGTAACCATCATGGTTCACTTTAAGACCGCATCCCGCGGCGCTGATCAGAATATGGCCATAGTAGATGGTATCTTCCAGATTTCCGATACGCCGATTTCGATTGGAGCCGGTGAAAGGATCGGCGAGCTCTCGATAGAGAGCACCGATCCGAATGCAATGACCATCACCATGGACAACAGAGATCTGCCAATTACTTTGAGAAATAACGAATGCAGAACTCTGATGAATATCAACAATAGAGATATATCCGTTTCATACCAATTCTCGACTGCCCAAGCATTACCTCTATTCTGGCTCTTCATAGCCTTCATACTCATAGTTCTCATATTAGCGGGGGCAGGGGCATTTCTCTGGACCAGGAACAATCTGCAGGTGCTGCCGAAAGACAAGAGCCTTCCATGCGACGGAATGTCTACTCTACCCATAAAGATCCAGTTCGTCAACGGCTTTGGAAAGCTCAAACCACAGGGCAGCGACAGAGAGGTTCAGATGGAGACGACCTCCGGAAAGATAGGTAACGCGGTGGTGCCTGCAGGGAGAGCCTTTGCAGAGGTACTTCTCACCTCTTCCAACGAAAGTGGTCCTGTGACGGTTACCGCTCGCTCAGACGGACAGGAGGTCAAGGTTCCCATCGAATTCGCTGCCAATGAAGTAGGTCTGGACCTGGAGATCGATAAGGCAGAGATACCGGCTGATGGGAAATCCCAGGCGATCGTCTCCATCATGGTGAAGTGCGCAGATGGGGTCCATATATTGTCTCAGAGCGAAAGGACCATTCTTTTGGAGACGACACGCGGTGAGATAACCAGCCCGGTTAAGATCCCGCCCAGAACCATGGCCGGAACTGCCACCTTGACCGCCGGAGACAGGAGCGGCACGGCTGTCATCACAGCGACCTCCGGGCCGCTCAAAGGAGAAGCGAAGATCGTCTTTGCTGAAACAGAAAAAAGGCACTGCATGTGGTGTGGAACCCCTATGGAGATGGAAGCGGACAAATGTCCGAAGTGTGGAAAGATTCCGCCTTCCGGGGTTGATACCAAGCAGTGCGGAGCCTGCAACTCCGTCTTGCCGCTGTCAGCCAGGTTCTGCGATAAGTGTGGAGCTAAGCAATCGCAATAATGCTGGAGTGTTGATAGCACCCAGATGCGTCAGGATAAGAAGGAGAAGGATGCCTGATCTTTGGCCATTCTCCTTTATCATCCTTCATGGAGGCAAAGATCATATCCAAAGAGATTATGAGCGAAGGGATGACCGATAATCAGGGCCGTTTCTCATCTAACTTCACAGCCAGTTCGAAGGGAAAATATGTGGTCAAAGCGGTAGCAAAGACTGCAGCTATGAGCGAGATCTCCAAAGAGATAACCATCGATGTCTCATCATCTGCATCCGCGCCCGAACCTACGTCTGCGCCTATTGAGCCGACCAGACCTGCTGGATACAACCCCTCAATCACATCGATATTTGCCGTCTCCATAATCACAGCAATGGCAGGATATATGAGAGACAGGAGACGGAGGTCATAGCTACCTTTGGACTGAGCCCTATGATATGCATTTTCCATTCTTGTGATTGGAAGTGCATATCGATAAAATTTGAAAAAATATATAATCAGAATGGCAGAAAGTCCATATAGTATTGCAGGAGCTTAACGCCATCAAGGAGGGAAATTATGCTGAATTCAAAACTTAAAATTCTTTTGATTTTATTAATATTTTTTGGGCCAATTATCTTGAATGTCGTGAATGCTGATCAAGGAGTGACGTATGCAGCCTCAAGTCTTAGTAAAAATAGAGTAGTTGCGGCCGAGGCAAATCTGAATAATAGGGCGACTGCAATCTCTGCGGCTGATCTCGAAGCAGCTGGAAGAGTGCTTCGTCAGCTTGGGGCAATATATGCAACCTCAGACCCGAATGGCGCTGAGGTGCTGGTAGATGGATCATCAAAGGGTACTGCTCCATTGAATATTACCAAGCTAAAAACAGGCCGACACGACGTGGAATACAGGCTCACCGGTTATCAGAACCAGAGTGTCATGGTGACCGTCAACGGTGGAGCTACCACTCCGGTGAAGGTTATTCTCATTCCCCTCAGCCATCCACCAGGAGTTGAAACTGCTTCTTCATTGCCCGTATCATGGATTGTGCTGGTCGCCATTCTCCTGGTCCTCATATTGGCAGGAGCGGGAGTATTTCTCTGGACCAGAAACAATCTGCAGGTGCTGCCGAAAGATAAAAGCCTTCCAGGCGACGGAAAGTCGACACTCCCTATAAAAGTTCAGTTCGTCAATGGCTTTGGAAAGCTTAAAACGCAGGGGAGCGACCGAGAGGTTCAGATGGAGGCAACCTCCGGAAAGATAGACAAAGCTGTGGTGCCTGCTGGGAAATCCTCTGCGGAAGTACAGCTTGCCTCCTCCAACGAATGTGGACCAGTGACGGTTACCGCTCGCTCAGACGGACAGGAAGTCAAGGTTCCTATTGAATTTGCGGCCAATGAAGTTGGTCTGGACCTGGAGATCGATAAGGCAGAGATACCGGCAGACGGGAAATCCCAGTCAACGGTCTCCATCATGGTAAAGTGCGCCGAGGGTGTCCATATAATGTCTCAGACCGAGAGGACGATCATACTGGAGACAACACATGGCGAGATAACCAGCCCAGTTAAAATCCCGCCCCGTACCTTAGTAGGAACCGCTACATTGACTGCCGGAGACAGAAGCGGCACGGCTACAGTCACAGCAACATCCGGGCAGCTCAAGGGAGAAGCGAAGATCATCTTTGCTGAAACGGAAAAGAGGCACTGCATGTGGTGTGGCACTCCCATGGAAATGGAAGTGGACAAATGCCCGAAGTGTGGAAAGATTCCGCCTTCAGGGGTTGATACCATGCAGTGTGGGGCCTGCAACTCGGTCTTACCGTTGTCCGCCAAGTTCTGCGATAAGTGCGGAGCCAAACAATCGCAGTAATGTTGGAGGTTCAAATAGCATCTGGGTGCGTCCTGATAGAAAAAGGGGAGAGAAGCCAGATCTGTGGCCTTCCCCTTATCATATCTCCATTTTGCCTATCTCAATCCGCTCTATGGAAGGCATTGTGAGCTCGATTTGAATTTCAGTCTCGACTAAGTAATCAATTACTCTTACCTTCTTGATCTGATCTCCAGGCAAGCTTGCCAGTATGCCTTTGGTCGGCTTTATAAGGCTGATGCCTTGCTTATCGAATGAACTGATTTGGCTATAAACGGCTTTAATGGTCTCCATAGCAATCTTATCTCTCTCAATCGGGTCTTTAGCCCAAATAGTCATGGAATAGATGAGAACAAACTTCAGGGTCTTGATCTCAGCTATGGATCGAGCCAAATTGTACCTAATCAGGATGGATTTTCCCTTCGTAGGAGGTACTCTAAACGAGATCGTATTTGCAGAACGGTCAAATTTGTAGTCATCCGGCTCCACCATAGAATTTCCCGCCGGGCTCTCTACATTGATGATGGACAGAACCGGCCTGCCAGATAGAAGGAAATCCCTGCATACCCCGTCTGGCTCCATCTTCTCGACCATTTCTTCACTCTTAATCCCTCCGGCGCCTCCGATTCCAACCTCCTCTACGACAAAATCGGTATTCGTCAGAGATATACACCTTTCCGTTGCAGTATCAATCTCTTCTTGAGTTATGCTTTCTGGCGGAACTATCCCGGATAATCCCTTTCTCAGGGATTCCAAAAGTGCTCTGCTCACGTTTTCTATCATTTCGACAAGTCCAGCTTTCCTTTTGTCGCCGCCTGCAAGGGCATCACTCTGGTCACGTACTGAACCACATTGGCTATCCTGGCACCACTATTGGGGCTGACGTCTTCGAAAGTGATTGAGCGTATCTCATTATCTGGATGAGGATTCTGTATAGCATACTTATACCAGACTCTCCTGTTAGGCGAAAGCAGGTACTCGACATATGGATTCTTGTCCCCTTTGTGCTTGAGTTCAGACCATTGGTGAATGAAGAGCTTGTCTGAGGTGTAAGTGGACCCATCAGTGTATTCCAGCGTCATCCTCAAGACGTCATCTCCTCCAACAGTGGCTGCGGACCAGTAGTAAATGAGATCTGCAAAGTTATTTATCCCGAAAGTACAGATCTCGCCGACCTCGGCTTCTCCCACGTAGTACTGTTTTGTGATCAGTCCCATCACTTCAGTCTCATAATTTAAATCCTGGGGAGCGTCTTTGCCTAGGCCGCATGATGTGCCTGTGGGGCTTTCAAGACCGGTCAGGGTACCGCGAATGCTCATTTCATCGATATGCTTCCTCAAGTCGATTAGCTCGTCAAGAATTTGATTCCATTCTTCAGACCTGATTAGATCTCCCGGGCTCTTGTATTTCCGTTCGATAACCATTTAAATTCCTCGCAGATAGATGAGACAGAAGACATGCTGCAAATATTATATTAGCCTAAGCTCTGCTTTTACGCCGCAGGCTTTTACGGAGTCCAGGATCTCCTGCACCTCCTTTGCCCTAACACCTGCTTTTGTCAGGGTCTCTTTGGAGAGACAAAGCTCAAATGTTGCTGGCTGGCTGGCCGTCCATTCGAAGGTTATTGATGATGTTATGTCCACCACGAAGACAGATTTGTCAAAATGAGTGAGATCAAAGGCCCCCAGGTTCCCTCCAACAAACTCTGCATACTGCCATTTCGATCTTCCTCTAGGAAGCCTTAGGCTGCCTGAAATTGAAAGCCTGGGCGTCTGATCCACTCCATTTAGGATCGCTTTGCCGCCTCGGATCTCCAGAACTTCTCCATAGGATAGATCCCCCTGGAAAGTTAAGGACTCGCCCGTGGTGATGTTTTTGAGAGTCGGATCGGTTATCTTTGCGTTCTCTGTATCAACCACTAAAGTAATGTCCAGAGTTGAGTCGTTAATGCTCCGAGCATCCTCTTGCCACTCGGTGCCAGACCGAACCTTATAAGTTCTCTTACAACTCACCTCCGGGTTTTCGTTTATCTCCACAGGATGATCCCAGGGAAGCCCGAGCGCAATTCTCACCGATGCCTGAATCGCTGCAATTGTACCGCCGCCCTGATATCTGAGTATGGCCGTCTTGATGCGGTTCCTACAATCCAAATCCGCTTCACCCTCTCTTCTCTGAATGCGAAATAGTGCACCAAGCTTGTCAAGGTCATACCTACTGGCTTTGTCTACCCAGTGGGCATAAAGGATGGAGATCAGCTCTTTCTCAGTCTCATCCATGCATTGTCCAATCGAAGAAGTGAGAACCGATATTTGTGATTCCGGGTCCCATTGCCTGTAGAAATGTGGGAGCCTCTTGGAGATGTTTTCCGATCTGGTCAAATCTTTTACTCCTCCACGAATACTTCTAAAGTATGCAGCTCCCCCTTCTCGTCAGGCTTCACAATGATGTTCTCCTTTGCCCCGTTGACGGTAACATTCCGAACATCCTTCAAGCCCTGCACGCTCAGAGCAGACATGACAATGCGGCTTACTAATACGTCCTCATCAATACTCAAACCCCCAAGGTATTTCCGAACAGCGCTGTCCACCTCTGTCCTGGCCTTTTCGTGATCAATGCCCATAACGGTGACCGCGCAAAGCTGAACGTCTAGGTAGAGTAGCTTTGGAGGCATGAACTCAACCTTTATGCCCGCAGATCTGGTCTCGTTTATCACCTTCTCGATCTCTTCCGCGTCCCCACCGCTGGCGATAATCTGCACAATGCCGGGAACGCCATCAGGTTGATCCACTATTTTGACTTCGCCCACCACACCAGGAACGCTCTCAACTACGGATTTCAAAGAAGTAATTGTGGCTTTGCCTGCCATCTCCAGGGCGCGCTTGGCCCTCTCCCTCAGCTCCGAGTCGCTCTCGATCTCCGTTCCGCTAAGGATATCCATCTTATTTACGACAAAATCTATCCCCATGATGGGTTTAGGAATCAGGTTGATAGCGCCCGCAAATACATTGCCTTCCTTTCCCTGAGATAACGCAACTACTGGGACTTCAACCTCCCACCTACCCTCGGCGGTTTTTGCGAGAACTGCCCCCTGCGTCGTCCTGAACGCTTTGACGTTTTCCGGCCGCCGAGAGTAAGTGGATACCCTTTTGTCCACAGGAATCGAGATTCGCTCATAGGCTGAGTAGTCTACATAAAAAACAGAACGTTTTTCAGGCAGATTGCCGCCGTCAATCCAAACAATGGCTTCCCCAGTGAAATTGTAATCCTTTCCCTCTACAAACACAGTTTGGGACCCATTAGAAGCACCATCTATTTTCTTGATGCTCTTTGCCAAGGAGTTCTTGAGTTCATAGCGATCCAAACCCTCAAAGACATGAATCTCATGCAGTACCTCGATCTCTCCTGGTTCACTGTTTCTCCCCATTGTCACATTGCCTGTAGCGAAGCCTGCAGCTTTGCGGGAGATCCCCAATAAAGAGACGACCAGATCTAGTGATTTGCCCGTAGCTGAATCTATGAACGCGGAATTATATATCTGGTTCATCTGGGCGTAGAGGAAATCCATCTCAAGAGCCATGGATTCGACTATCGTCCTGATGACGCTGCCGGGGTTCACATCGGTGATCTCCTGGGGTGCATTCAGCCTGTAGCTGACGAAAAAAGGCGTGTTATCATCAGGCTGTTCACCTCCTGAGAGCCACTCTACCATGTTGCCGGTTAACCTATAATCCTTATCTTTGCCAAACGTGTAGGGTGATCCTTTTGCGGTGCCATCGATTCGGTAGATATCCAGCACACTGGGCTGGTCTAGCCTGTACTTCGTCCGGTTAGCGGCAAAGTCATGTCTCTCCTCGATCAATCCCTTTGTTACATGAGAGAGAATCGACTCGGTTATCTCGCTGTAGGACTTCCTAACGAAAGACATCATGCCACCTCCAGGAAAAAGGGAAGAACCAGGTTCATCGGCACTGTGCTCTTGATAGGCAGAACTGAGACATCTAAGAGGACTGCATGTGGATTATCCTTCAGCACACTGATCTGTATGCTTACTGTATCCTTGACCCTCGGTTCCTGGGATATGCATTCCTTTACGTACATGCGCAGGAGCTCCCTCGTCCTCTCATTGTTGGGCTCCCCAATGAGTTCGTGGAGCCTGGAACCATAGTCTGGGTGCCCAATGTCGCCAAGCTCTCCTTTGCGGGTTAAGATGCGATGGAGGATCGCCTGGCCCAGGTTCTCCCGGCCTCTGGCTGTCTGCAGATCTCCTTTTGTATTCACAGACAAATCCGCTCCGAGACCCGCATAGTCAGTTCTGGGCTCAAAAAGCAGTTTGAGATCGGTTCCGTAGAGTTCTTCCATTTTGCTGCCCTCTCCCTCTATCTTTGACTATCCTATCATTACCGTGCTTACCGCCACCACGGTGCCTGCAGGAAGCTCTACTGGATCATTGCAGGTAGTAGCAGCATCTCCGTTCCTGGCGGCCATCTTCCCATTTATTCTTACGCTCAAGCTTCCCATCTGTATGGTGGCTTTGTTGGAAGGAAGCATCTGGAATGGCCCTCCCTGAGGTATGTGGGGTGGGAGGTTTGTGGCAGTCGAGCCCACGGTTGCAGCGGGCATTCCCATTATCTTCACATTCGAGCTGAGGTTTCCGTCGATTGTGCCGCTGAAGGGGTGGGGAAGAGGCGTGGGGACGGGTCCACCAGGTGACGGTATCATTATGATATGAATATCCGTTCCCATTACCGTATCGCCTTGTTTGGCTGCTGGTTGTCCCATTTTATTCCTCTAGTTGATATTGACCATGCCGCCTTTCAGGTCGAGGGTTGCCGATGCCTCCACTTTGGCTGTGGCGGCCTTAATCTCAAGGGCCTGCTGGCTTTCGATCTTAACATTTTGAGCAGAGAGCGAGATGTCTCCCTTTGCCTTGATTTCCATGCTGGCATTGGATTCAATGGTAATATCACCATCGGTCTTGATGGTGACCACCGACTTTCCCACCTCTGCCCGAAGCTCGTCGTCCGTCACAGTGAGGACTATGCCGCTGGGAAACTTCAGGTGCATGCGCCGTACTCCCTCTTTTTTTGGGTCAGGCGATTCGAATATCATCTCTCCAGAATTATTGAGGGGAGGCCGGAGCTCGTCGTTGTACAGCCTGCCCATCACAACGGGTGCGTTGATGTCTCCGCGAAGGAAGGATAGAAGCACCAGGTCTCCGACGTTGGGCAAATTGACAAGTCCCATCTGCTGGGTGGCAATGGGCACTCTTTGTAGCTCGATGTCGCGATTCTTCAGCAACACATTGCATTCGTAGTTGTCCTTGTCTCCGGCACTGGAATGGGGAAAGGTGGAGGTCACGGTTCCCATTTCCAGGGTATGAAGCTTCCTGACCTCACTCTCAGCAACCTTCTTTATGACCTCGACTGCCTTCACTCTTTGTCCCCTCCCAACGCCCTAAACTCTTTTCCAGCCACCAGGACTGGTGTTCTGGCCCCCACCCTTCTTTTGAATCGAGCGGCGAGTCCAGCATCATCTTTTCTCCTCAAAGAGCGATATAACCTCTTGAACTTTTCCATCACAGCTCCAATTGCTCATGCATTCAATTGTTTGAGAGCCATTGGAATTTTCCGCCACAGACCGAAAGACAAATAAGGTTCATTAAATATGCAATATTAAATGAGCGAGTACCCTGAGAACCCGGGACCACTGCCCGCAGAGAAATTATGCAATAAATACAATAATCCCAATCCGATCAAAGGCAAAGGTGCTCTGGGAAACGAGAATACCGGGAAGATGTACTACCAGGGAGGGGATAAAAAAAAACTGGTAGAGGTCGTCCAGAGGATGCTCAAGAGGCTGGAGAAGTATGACCTGGGCACCGCTGGTCCGGAAGGCGACGGCGTTGACGGAAATTTTGGGGATTCTACCGAAAACGCAGTGAAACAGTTTCAGGAAGATCATAAGGACTGGGACAGCAATGCCCTCAAGGTCGACGGGCTGGTGGGGCCTGACACTGCAGATGCCTTGAACAGGGAGATGGTGGGAAAATGGTATGACCATTACCAGACTCACGAGAAGCTGGTGAAGGGGGTGCCACATCACGCGGTAACTTCAGAATTTCTCAGCAATGGTCTATCGGTTGAGACCGGTGGGGCAAAAAGAAGCAAGGTGTTTTTAGTTGGACTCATACCATCAATAGAAGTGACTTGCACTGTGCGAGTGCTTGGCTTTGACCTTGAGCCGGTTAAGGGTACTAGCTGCGAGATCCGCGCTGGTGAATCTGTGCAAAGAACTACTACGGACGACGACGGGATCGCTACCTTTAATGTGTCAGATCAGGCAAAGCATTGCCACGTGAAATGGGAACTGTCTTCGGGCAATGGAGAAAGCAAATTGTCTGTTGAGCGTGAGGTTCTTTTTCCGCCCAGGGAAACGAAAGACACAAAGCAACGACTTAGCAACCTGGGCTACCTTCAAGCCGAACTGTCAGACCAGATCCGTTCGTATCAGCAAGAAATGGGTCGCGAAGAAACGGGTATGGAATCGGATGTCGCAGCAGAGGTTCGTGCTTGGCACGACGGTGGTCCAAAGCCTCATAAAGGTGGGGCTATAACGAATGGAAGCAACTCTCGATTGCTCCATGAAGAGGCCAGGGAAGACGATGTTGACCCTTCCGACCAGGGCAAGAAAGCCCCAACTGCAACAACTGCGCCAGCGATCCGCGTGGAACTCTACCAGGAGACTGGGGTGTGGGCGCCCGCTGAGGTTTGCAGAGATACAAGAACATCGCTCTGGAAGTTGGATATTCTTCGAGGTTCACACACTGCAGTTCGCTTTATCAATGCTCCAGGCTTGGATATTCGTTCGAATAATCCTTTTAACGCCGTACCAAATGACTCCGCAGTCTGGGTCCACCAAGATGCATCAAGCAGCCCTCGAACCATATTCTTTTATGGCAGGTCCATACCTATCGATCCAGCTGCACAAAGGACGGACCAGTGCGCACTTCTCGAGGTCTGGCAAAATGGCAAGCCGGGACGTGTCCTGTTGCAGGTATGGGTCCGTGATTATCCAGACAACTTCGTGTTCATAAAGTTGATGGGAGACTCGTTCGCGTTAAATGCTCACAACGTGAGGCCATACGATTTTCAGAAGCAAAGTACCATTCCAGCTACTATGTCGCAGCAGAATATCATAAACCTGGTGCTGCAGAATGGACACATCAACCATCTCGTCATAAATGCTCATGGCAGTATGGGAATTGCAGGAGCTGATATCAGTCTCGGCCTGGGATTCAACCAAAGGAACCTTGATCTATGGAATCAGCTCGATGGAAGAGTTGAATATATATGGCTCATGAACTGCTTCGTTGGCAGTGACGACTACTTATGCGCCGAGATTGCTTCGAGGACGCAAGCTTGGGTATCGGCAGCGATTCTGGGAACTGCTCTTCCGCCACGGCCAATGCCAAGGGATCACATCGAGTATTTCCTCAAGCCTAGTATTAAGCATTGGAATGGAAAGGAATTGAGGCGTCGACCTAGACCTGGCTATCCGGATCATAACGTTGACGTGCCACAAAGTGCCGAATCATTTTTCTATAATGCCAGACGTTCGAGCACCTCCCCCGACCTTAGTTCATCCCTTTACTTTAACATCGTGGCAAAGGGCCCAAGGGATTCAGGTCGTAGGCCTTAGCAATTGCCAAATCGGAAAATAACCATCTATATAATCCTATCAGATCCTCTTCCATGGGAATGAGTGCCCTAGCGGACTTTTTGCTCTCCTGCGATCGAACCGGTTTGGACGAGGGGATACCGAATGGTCGCGCTCTGGAGGGCAACATCATACAGGGGTCGAACGCATTTGGCAATATCGGTTATAGGGAGACGTTTCCCGGGCCTGATGAATTGCGCAATTGCGTCTTCGACCTCTATGCATTAGATCGATCTCCATATACGAAAATTGACTTGATCATCTGAGTGGTTGCATCAATGACTTCATACCTGCCCTAAGAGATTGGGCTTCCTAACCGGCAAATGAGATGTCAAACTTGTTTTCAGGCTTTACTATTTTGAATGTGCCTTCGTCATCAGTTCTCTTATTCTTTGCCTCTCCATCGTCTACAGCCACACGAAACTCCACATCTCTTTTGGGTTCTTTCCCGTTTGAACCAGTCAAAACTCCGCTAAGATTTTATCGCTCTGCTTTGCTACGTTAAGCTCGGTCGCTATTTTGAGAACAGACCGTAAGATAGATAAGATTTATCGAATGATGGGGCTTGAAATGAGCAATCTTCCAGATGAAGAGGACCAATCAAACCAGCCGCTACCCGATAAAGGAAACGAATCAAACCAATTGCCTGCACGGGATCTATGCAATGTCTCTGGGGAGGGAAATCCCGTCTTGGGCAAAGGAGCTCTGGGCAATGAGAAGGCCGGGAAGATGTACTACCTGGGCGGGGATAAAAAAAGGCTGGTAGAGATCGTCCAGAGGATGCTCAAGAGGCTGGAGAAGTATGACCTGGGCACCTCAGGTCCGGAAGGCGACGGTGTTGACGGGAATTTTGGGGATTCTACCGAAAAGGCAGTGAAGCAGTTTCAGCAGGAGCATAATGATTGGGATGACAACCCCCTCAAGGTCGATGGGCTGGTGGGGCCTGACACTGCAGATGCCTTGAACAGGGAGATGGTGGACAAGTGGTATGAGCATTACCAGACGCCGATAGAGTTGACCTTTGAGCGTGCGCTTCTAACCGCTACATCAAGTGCCCTGAAGGTCCCTGTTGAGATAAAAATAGATAATGAAACGAGCGGACGGATCGTTTTAACAACTCCAGTACCCCAGAAAAGAAAGCCGCCAGACGACAAGAAACCTCCCGATGACAAAACACCACCGGATTATGTCGATCAGTACATGTGGGCGGTAAGAGATGAGAACGATAAGGATTGCAAAGTCACTGGCTATTGTGTGAAGTACAAAGAGAAGGACGGCAACTATGTTCAATGGCTCGTAGACGGCTCTAAGGCCATGTTTGAGATGTGCGACGTATTTTGCAGAGCTACCTTCATCTGGATTATAGACGCCTACTTCAGTCCAGGCATAAATATAGCCAGAGGTGCAGATTTTGCGACGATAAAGACAAGATACCCGGAAGTTATCGAAAAGGTCGAAAGACTGAACAGATCCAAAGGCGTCTCTGAGCACCAGGTGCCTTTAATAAGCCTCTTGGCCGTAAGGGCTGAAGAGATAAAGGTCAGGATAGTGCTTTTTCGCCCTGATGCTGCACAGCAATTTGGTGCTGGCTCTTTTGGCTCTGAGGAGGCCTGTAAGATTGTCCGAGAGTGGTCAGAAAAGATAGATCTTCAGCCTGCAATGTGGGGCATGTCGTATGAGGGACATGAGATGGGGGGTCATCACCAAAAATTGGCGATAGTAGGAATCGATGATAAAATCATTGGGTTCACTGGAGGCGTAGATTTTGCTTATGCCAGATGGGCTCTTCCAAGTCATAGCCTAGCGGATCCTATAGATGTCGGAACTGTAGAAGAGCCTTTCAAGATTCCACCTCAGATGGGGTGGATCGACCCGAGCATAATTCTTGGAGAATGGGATGAGACTGAAAATGAATATGCTAAAAAGGGTGGCGCAGTATTCTGGCATGACGTTCACGCAAAAATAGTCGGGCCTGAGGCTGCCGAGCTTGCAGATAATTTTGTTGAAAGATACTCACGTGCCGACTGTGATGAAAGACACCTCTCTGAGGATGACCCCAACTATTTGGAGAAAGCCGATACAAATAAGGAGAGCGATTTCCTGTGGTTCAGGGATAATTATGCCAGGTTAGTTGATGAAGGCTCAGGCTCTTCAGATCTGCTGAACTCAAACGAATCTTATTCTTCTGAAAAGGTTTGGGCTCAGGCACTGAGAAGTTATTATCCATTGGATGACTACGGCATATGGGATGCCTACAGGAATCTCCTGTCCAGAGCTAGAAAGAGCATTTACATTGAGAACCAGTATGCTTTCGAAGATAGGAATTATGGCATTATGGGTACCGGTTATGGGTTCTCAGACGACTATGGCTGTTTCGAAGTTATGAAGGACGCACTGGAGCGAAGTGATAAGCTGAAGGTCATCGTAGTCGCGCCATTTATGACTGACAGTTCGTACAATGCGGATATCGATAAGAACCTAAAAGAGCTCATCAATGCAAGCTTGCCGAAGGGATCAAAGGACTACTCGAAAGCGAAGATGACTGTCTATTCTCTAGCTACCAATATCCAGAGAGACTCTGTCTTAAAAACAGTCCCGATTTATGTTCATGCTAAGATTGCGATAGTGGATGATGAATGGGCGATAGTAGGCTCAGCCAACCTGGACAGGATGGGCATGGGCGGGAAGGGTAGCAGCGCAGGAGCACAAGGATCGAGTGAGATAGCAATGCTCGTGCATGGACGGCCTCATGCATTAGCACTTCGCAGCGCTCTTATTAGAGAGCATCTGGGTTCCGGCGCTCCAGATAATCCAGATGACTTCGACGCAGTATTCAGATCCTTCATAGAGGTTGCATCTAAAAACGACATGCCAAGAGATAATAAGCCCCTTACAGGCCAGGTTGTATTTCACAGGCTATATGAACATTAGTAAATATTAAGGGATTGTATTAGCTAAACCTGGGGAATAGGTCTCAGAACTCTGTCCGCTCCGCCATCTTCTTGTGTTGGTTTTGATGACTCCACCTCTGACGATCCCTCTCGACCGGCAAAGGAGATGTCAAACTTGGTTTCAGGCTTTATGATCTTGAATATGCCTTCGTCATCAGTTTTCTTATTCTTTGCCTCTCCATTATCTACAGCCACACGAAACTCCACATCACTTATCGGGTTATGCTCCAGATCAACGATCTTCACGACAAATTGCTCAGCAGGGTCCTCTTCAGATGTACTCTCGCCTGCAATCGCTTCAGATCCTTCTTCATTGGAGGTGGCTGCCGATCCACTTTTTCCTGAGAGATAAAGATCAAATTTAGTCTTTGGGCTTGGAATCCGGATCAATCCGTTCCCATCAGTTCTCTTATTTTTTGCCGCTCCATTATCTATTGCCACACGAAACTCAGTATCTTTTATAGGATTATGCTCGAGGTCCAGGATATCTATGATAAAATCTCCTGCCGGGGAGATATCCTTGACCATGTACATCTTCTTCCCATTCCCCTCAGACCCCTCTGGCGTTGGAACCATAAACATCACTCTTATCTCTGTTGGGTTCTTTGCCCGTTTGAAACAGTCAAAGCTCTGCTAAGATTTTAAAGCTCTGCTTTGCTGCGTTAAGCTCGGTCGCTATTTTCTCCACGGACCACAAGATAGATAAGATTTATCGAATGATTGGCTTGAAATGAGCGATCTTCCCGATGAAGGAAACGAATCAAACCAATTGCCTGCACGGGATCTGTGCAATGTCTCTGGGGGGGGCAATCCCGTCTTGGGCAAAGGAGCTCTGGGCAATGAGAAGACCGGGAAGATGTACTACCAGGGCGGGGATAAAAAAAGGCTGGTAGAGATCGCTCAGATGATGCTTAAGGAGTTGGGGCATGATTTGGGCACCTCTGGTCCGGAAGGCGACGGCGTTGACGGGAATTTTGGGGATTCTACAGAAAATGCAGTAAAGCAGTTTCAAGAGGAGCACAAGGACTGGGACGGCAATGCCCTCAAGGTCGATGGGCTGGTGGGGCCCGACACTGCAGATGCCTTGAACAGAGAGATGGTGGGCGAGTGGTATAGGCATTACCAGACGAAAGAAGAACTGATAAAAGGAGCACAATATCACACTGTGACGTCTGAATTTCTCGATCAAGGGCTAACTGTAAATCGAGGCCAGGCAAACCAAGCCAAGATATTCTTAGCAGAACGGATTGCAGAAACGAAGGATCAAGAGGACATATCCGAATGTGGAACCCAAGTCACTTACGTCCAATCCGATGATCATAGTGGTGAGGTCCCTAACCCAATGGAACAGAGTCAAAGTGACGTCTGGGGTTATAAATACCCTAAAAAAAGTAACGGAGCAAAAAAGATAGTTCATTGTCGTATCCTTTATGCAAAAAACATATCGCAAGATAGTCTCAACGAACTTTGCTCAAACTACGGAAGGACTGCAAAAGCCATCCTTAGCAAACACAATTTAGGATTTGCAATGAGTGTGGACGATGCCCCAATTGATTTCGACCGTCTCGTTAATATCAATAACATCGACGATTACCGTATCGATGTAGAAGAGATCCGGTGGGGCATAGACCTTCGATGGAGCCTAATGCCTTTAATCCCTACCGATGGCACTATTATTCCGATAGTCATTGTAGTCTGTAGAGATCTCGACCCCCCTAATCGTAAAGATGCAGAAAAATGGAACGGAAAATTTCAAGAGTACCCGCAGCTACCCGACTCGCCAGATGTTAGTCGAAACTTCATAATGCTGGACGCAAAATGCCCAAATCGAACGGACTGGGCGACGCTAATACATGAGGTAGGACATGCAGCAGGGATGAACTGGCACCTGTCTGTAGGAAAAAATCCGTCACCTCCATTCGACATTATGTGCTCTAGGGACCCTATTGAAAATCCAAATTTTCCGAAAGATGGTATTCGGGATGGGATGCTTAAGAAATCAGTGGACAAAATTGGCGGTGCGATATTTTCCTGGTAACATTTCTACGGGAAAACTGGATGCTGAATTGCCGGCAGGCTTGATGTCAGGGACTCATAATAATCTCGCTCAGGTTTGAGATGCTGATCCTCTCTTCCTCCACCCTATAACCGACACAAACCCCTCTGCCTTGTTAAAGCTGTGGCTCACGCTCGTGGCCTGGAACTCTCCGTTCATACGGCTGTCAGGCATATCCTTTACCTCAATGGTATTTCCCAGTGCGATGCCGGCATTGCCAAAGGATTTCACAGTTCCTGACAGAGTCATTGAAAGGGATTCGAGCAGGGCGGCAGCCACCCTTTCCGCGGTATCTGTATCCCTCACGGTGGGATCTTCCACGATCACTGTCGGACTGCCCCCTCCAGCCACGCCCTGCACCACCCTCTTGGATAGCCAATGGGCGGTATCGGCGCCCTTGAAGCTGGACGGGCTCTCTCCAAAGACCCTCACGCAGGCCGCAGCCGGTATCGTCTCATGCGCATCTGCTTCCATCGCATTCAACCCGTACTTGAAGATCTTTGCTGATTGGCGGGCATATTTCTTGAAGGCCAGCTTGCCGTCTGCGCATAGAAAAAGGTCGAAGCCGCACCTGAGAGCCAGTTCCTTCATATGCGTGTAAACATCCTTTGCGTCCTCAACTACGTACATGGGAAAGCTCAAGCCCTCTTCTGCAACTCCGATGGAGACCCCTGCCCTGCCGGCAAGATCTTTTACTATGAAGCCTGCACTCTGTTTCTCGTAGACCTGGTTGATCCTCAGCCTGGTGAGTGAAGAGATGCGACTGAGCCCACTGATCGTCACCTGAGATATGCTCGCCTCCACGACATCAATCGATCCCGTGAGCACCCGGGTGAGCTCGCCGTCATATCCAAGCTTGATGACCGTCGGATCTTCAACCCTAATTGATCCGGCTTTTGTGGACGGCTTAAATGCGATCTCAAAGCTGTCGGAAGGAACATCCATATCTAAATCTACTCTGATGCTGATTATCTCTTGATCTAAAGACGAGTCGAAGGTCGCCGATCCGATCTTGACCTTATAGGCGGGCTTTCCCATAAGCTAGGTATCTTCTCCTTGCGCAGGCTCCTCACTTGCTCCCTCTGCGCCCTCCTGGGGCTGATCGGAGTTCTCTTCAGGCCGGGCTTCTTCTCCAGTGGGGGACTCCTCTACACTCTGCTCGGCTGGCGTCTCCTCGGATTCCTGACTGTCTGAAGTTTCCTCGGATTCCTGTTCGACGGGAGTCTCCTCTGATTCCTGACCGGCTGGAGTTTCCTCTTCGCTTCCGATGAACACGATCTCCTCTATCCCTTCGTACTCCTGAGAGTCGACCGTGACCCTGTACTTACCTGAAGGCAAATCCTCCAAACGATAAACGCCTTCTTCGTCGGTCTCTCCTTTGAACTCACCATCATCGGAAGATGCAATCACCCCAATTCCGGCCCTGGGATTTCCTTCGCTGTCCAGCACTTTTCCCGTGAGGCAGTTGATTGACTCTGTTGCCTCCTTGGCAGCCTCATCCGCCCATTGTTCAGCCTCTTTATCCTGAGTGGGCGGCGTTACCGGCTCTGGTGGTGGTTCCTTGTACTCTCGGAGCACTATGGAGTACTTGTATCTGTTCGCCCCTCCCGCGATATCCTCTACATTTAACTCCTCAATTAGGACCTTTGTGACATCAGTTGACCCGGTGATATCCGAGTTAAACGGCAAAGGCGCACCCAGCTTGAATTTTGACCTTATGACCTCGATCATGCTCTTTGCTGTCTTTCCCTGGAGGCTTCCCGCGAAAGAGATTTTTACAGGCGATCTCCCCTGATCTTGGAAGGTGTTTCCCTCCATGCCAGGCACCTCATGCTCTACTATGCTCCGCTTATCGTTGGTTGTGATGTTTGATACGTTCCTGACCTCAGTTATACCTCCCGCTGGGTCCTGATCCGTCCAAATGAGCGCGATGCCATCCAGTTCTATATTCAACTGATTCCTCCATATTGCCTCATTTCATCGGAAAGGATGAGCCCTATCTTCTTTCCCAGCTCTTTGATCTCAGTCTCCGTTCTCCCTTTGACATTGACAACAATATTAAAAGTATTATGGAAATGTGCCACATTGCCCCCTATCTGAGTCTCAGTTGCCGCATCTTTGAGCAGCGATACGTCCTGTCGCAGAGAAGGCATCACATGCGGCGCTGGAGTGACGGCCATCTCGTAAAGGTCCTCGCTGTAAGATGGCAAGGTCATGGCCAGATCTTTCACAGCCGAATGTCCATCTTTTTGCATGGCTGCGGCAATAGCCAGGCTGAAGTCGATGTTATTTGCCAGATCTTCCATCGCCAAATCCTTCCACCCCTTTGCGGAGATATTTTTGAGGATAGATATGATACCGGGGCCATCCCTTTCCGGCAACGCTTCCATTCCTCCTTCAAGAGTGATTCCTTCCGGAAGGATCGTACCGATCAATGCGCTTCCTGTCGATGATCGAATTGTTATGTCGGTTTTGCCAGCTTCGTATTCGTTCTGGCTCATCGACTTCACCATCTCACGCTCTAAGTCGAAGGTCACTAAGATTTGATCCGAGGCATTCTCCAACGCACTCGATATAAGCGGCGCGCCAAACAACAAGGAACTTGCCGCATGGGGCGCTGCAAGGATACTTGAGAAATCGCGAGAAGTGCGAACTGAATCCATTTCGGGGCCCTGAGTTGAAGCCTGACTTGAGAGCATTGCCGCGTTAACAGCTATATCTTCTGCCAGAGACTGGGCCTTTGAATTAGGCATAAAGACGGGGATCTCGATCACCCTTTGATGAGTCCTTTCTGGTTTGATAGTATCGCGTAATGCGCCTTTGGCCGATGATAGAATAAAAGGTGGGCCTGTTATGTCGGTTTTGCCGGCTTCGTATTCGTTCTGGCTCATCGACTTCGCCATCTCACGCTCTAAGTCGAAGGTCACTAAGATTTGGTCCGAGGCATTCTCCAGCGCATTAGATATAATCGGCGCGTCAAACAGAAACGAACTTGCCGCATGGAGCACTGTAAGGATGGGCGAGAAGTCGCGAGAAGTGTGAACTGAATCTATTTCGGGGCCCTGAGTTGAAGCCTGACTTGAGAGCATTGCCGCGTTAACAGCTATATTTTCCACCGTGGACTGGGGCCATTCTGGTTTGATAGTATCGCTTAACGCGCCTTTGGTCGATGATCGAATAAAAGGCGAGTCTGTTATATCGGTTTTAACGTCGTGGTTTTCGCTCAGGCCCATCGACTTCACCATCTCGCGTTCTAAGTCGAAGGTCACTCTGATTTGGTTCGAGGCCATCTCCAGCGCATTTGATATAAACGGTGCGTCAAACAGCAAGGAACTTGCCACATGGGGCACTTTAAGGATGGTCGAGAAATCGCGAGAAGTGCGAACTGCATCTCTTTCAGAGTCCTGTGTTGAAGCCTCACTTGAGGGCATTATCTGGACATTCTCGGTCCAGGTTTTGTCATCTTCAGTTAAGGCGGCAAGTGGCAGGCCTGTAAATGGCATCTCTGTCCATTGGAATATGCTTGCTGCCTCCTGAGCCTCCGATATCTTTTTATTGAATTCAGAAAGCAAAACGTTGGCAGTCTTATATGTCGCAAAACATGGAGATCTCAGCACATCACTTATCGGAAAGATGTTCATTTGGCTGATATTCGTTGTAAGATCGAGAGCAGCTTGGCAACCGGAAGCTTCGGCTTTTATGTCGTCTTTATCATCCACCGACAGAGCAATCTCGATCTGTACAGCAGCCATGCTGGATATCTGTTTCTGAAGATCTGTGGCTATGGCCAATAGTGTATGTATAGCTGCCAGGGCGCCAGCTATCTTTCTAAATGCGAATCCGAGACCTTTCCGATCTGTGCTCCTAAATCTCCCCATTTCCTTTGCTAGCACGGCAATAGAGTCCAAGCATCTCCTCCAATCGCTTCTTTGGGAAGAATCACTCATCTTCTGTAAAGATGAACTTCGTCACTCCTGATTTTCCTGCCCTAGCTATCGCTATCTTCTCTATCCGGTTGGCAAGAGCGGCCATGAGAAAATTGATCTGAAGTCGGGTCAGATCAATTGGCGAATCTTCTAGTTTATATCCGTAATCGAGGCAGAGAGCAGCTAGCTCTTGCCCCTCCAAAGATTCTACAAACCTCTCTAGTTCAGCTTTTTTTTTTTGCATTAGCTGCTGAGGTTACCCCACTTATCTCCAGAACTTTGGTGCCTATAAGCTCTGGAACCCCGAACTTCATATCAGCCACTTCATCTAAGGTCAGCTTTGGATCCGTTAGGCCCAGGGACGCTGCAAGCCTGAGTGCCCTGAAGTTCTTCGTAACATCGACCTTCCCTGTATCCGGCGTCCCATCGTCCTTCAGAGGTACACTGCCTAGAACCGCAAGAACCTCGCTCAATTCTCCATCCGTGAGTGGGCGAATGACCACATCAGCGTCATAGCTGTTGATGTGAAGGGTCTCGCTGTATTTCTTGCCTATGAGAATGTCTTCCTTTGTGAGCTTCTTCATTGCAATTGGGGCTCCCTAAGATTCCTGCAAATCCGTAGCTGTAAATGTATAAGTGGCTATGCCTACCCCATTGACGTCCATGGTGAAATCTCTATCATCCAGATAGCATTCCTGGAACGTCGCTGTCTTCTGTTGATCGCCCTTTTTGAGCTGAGCCTGGAGAGTAAACTTGGCTTCCGCCATGCTCGCTTTGGAGAGTTTCTCGTCCAGCGGAGGGCAGCACGACTTAACGCTCAGTTTGCCATTTACGACCTTGACTCCGTACTCTACGCCCTGCCTCAGCGGCTGTCCGATGGCAAGTATATCCGCTCTACTTCTGCTCACCTTATATTCAATAGATTGAAGGCCTTCTATTACCGTTTGATCGACCATCACTTTGCTCTCTGTTGCAGACCAAACTGTTATTGCCATTCAAATCATCTCCCTCACGCTTCCACCTTGATGGTGGCATAGATGTAATCCATAGCTCTGACAGGTCTCACTGCCATATCTACTCTGACTATTCCCTGAGCAAAGTCCATTTCAGAGCTGTAGACATCTAGAAGGTATGCAGGCTCTTTTCCATCCGTGCTGGGTACTATGGAGCCCTCTCTCTCCATTCTCATCAGGAACTCTGTGATCTTGCCCTTTAGTGCTATCCTGCCGCTGGAACTGTTCAGGGTGCCAATGAATAAATCAGCGATATTCTTGACGCCGCGAACAGAGTGATCTGCGATTCTTGTAACGCTAATCTGCTCTTTGCTCGTTGAGATGCCCTTGACTACTATGATGCCTCTTCCCCGTTGGGCTTCGAGCGGTATCACACCGCTTTTCAGAAGCTCCATTTGTTCTGAGGGGGTATAATTTTTTTCAAGTTCCGAGATCCCGCTAAGCGGTTTGAAGGTGGGCGATTCGAAGTAGTTCAGCCTGCTGATGAGTCCTGCTACGGCTCCGAGGTTTCCGTAGGGGGCTACAAGGACAAATCTATCGCTCGCCATTACGTTAGTCCTGCCACAGATATCCTTGATGCTCTCATCCTTCGCCACAGTTCCCAGACCAATACGGTTTTTGGCGTTAGAGCTCATTTTTGCGCAATGAGCTTCGATAAGAGAATGAATCTCGGGAGAGGTAATCTCACATGCAACGACTATGTCCACGTCTGCATCGGATTCGAGTTTTTCCAGAGCGGCTTCATAATCCTCTTTGGAAATAGTGCCCATGGTACCATGAGTTAGATTTGTTTTTTGGATGTTTGCAGGATTGTTTTTTTGGGCGTTAGAGTGCAGATCCTCAGCCGACAGCAGCTTTGAGGCTTTGTTTATGCGATCCACGAGATATGCTGGGTCCGAGGGTTTCATCACGAGATTGTCGAACATCTCAATGACATCCCCGTCATCAATCTGCAAGCTTACAAATTCAGCATCCGATCCCGTATCAATTTTGATCGCTATGGAATTACCCTCTTCGCCATGCTTTCTCGAAATCAGCTTGACGGTATCATCATTATCATTATCTTTCAGAACCAGGTTTGCATTTGTGCCTCCGCTGCCAGAAATTGCCGTCACGACAACTTCAAAAACGCCATTCTGAAAGGCCTGTTTTATATCACCTAAAATGGTATAATCCTGTTTTACGCCTGCACCAGAGTACTGCTTGGCCGACCCAAATTTATCGGCGAACTCCCTGAAGCTGCTTACATGGGTCGGCGTCAGGATTTCTCCTCGTTCGGTAGTGCCTATCATCGCTACAACTCCCGATGGATTGAGCTGCTGAGGCACGATTTCTTTTATTACCTGTATCTCTACACCTGGCAATATTCTTGTCATCTGCCACCCTCCTGATTACTTTACGTGATGGGTCCTCCACACTTAGTTAACCATTCAGACAATTAGTCAATGCCATATAAAAAACTTAGCTAGTAATATCTCTGGCCACGATACCTTTTCCAACAAGCTAAATCGAATATCTCAATGTGTGAACTGATCCCCGCCAAGAAAATCGCAGTTCTTAGTCATTTGGTGCTGTAAAACTAGTTCATCTGGAATTTCCGGTCCAAAAATGTCTTAGTGGGGGTCTGTTAAAAAAGGGAGGGTGATATCCCACTTACAGATCAATGCGTGGGATGCTGTCTACAGACTCTGGATTGGCCGGAGCAGATAGATCTCCGGTCTCCAAGCCCCTGGGCCTTGGCCATAATGGCACGAGCATGATCTTGCCGGACACAGGTCTTGCGGACATCCTTCACGAAGTAGACCTTGTCGGGGTAAGCGACGGGACCCAGTACCTTGCGGACGTGGGTGGAGAATTCTTTCGCGAGATCGGAAGACTCAGCAACGCCATCTCTGTATATGATGAAGGCTACGATCTTCTCGTACTGTACTTTCCAACTTTTCTGTAGTTTCCAAGTTTTTGATTTTGCATATAAAGTGAGACGATGTGGTAGATATCGTGTTATCAAAATATGAAATATTGACATTAGTGGATTACTAGCATAGATTGAGTAAGCCAAAACGAAATTCAATTTATAAAGTAACGGTCAAGGCGAAAAACTTGGAGAGTACAGTCAAATGAAACCGATTTAATCCTTGACAATTTAAAAAAAGGGAGGGTGATATCCCACTTACAGATCAATGCGTGGGATGCTGTCTACAGACTCTGGATTGGCCAGAGCAGATAGATCTCCGGTCTCCTTGCCCAGGGCCTTGGCCTTGATGACACGGCGCATGATCTTGCCGGACCTGGTCTTGGGGACATCCTTCACGAAGTAGACCTTGTCGGGGTAAGCGACGGGACCCAGTACCTTGCGGACGTGGGTGGAGATCTCTTTCGCGAGCTCGGGAGACTCAGCAACGCCATCCCTGAGTATGACGAATGCGACGATCTTCTCGCCCTTGACCTCATCGGGCTGGCCGATAACGGCTGCCTCTGCGACCTTGGGGTGAGAAACGGCGGCGGACTCGACCTCAGCGTTGGAGATTCTGTGTCCGGCTACCTTCAGCACATCGTCGATGCGGCCCTGGATCCACCAGTAGCCATCCTTGTCGCGGGTGGCCTTGTCGCCAGCGAGGTATGTGCCGGGCTTGACCTGCCAGTACATGTCCCAGTACTCCTTCTTGTACCTGACTTCATCTCTGAAGAAGGCACGGAGCATGCTTGGCCAGGGAGTCTTCTGAACGATGTTGCCGCCGTAGCCGAGTGGCACGGAGTTGGCATCTTCATCGAATATGTCGACATTGAATCCGGGCAGTGGGAAGCATACGGAGCCGGGCTTCTCGGGTGTCATTACCATTGGGGCAATAACGTGGCATCCGGTCTCAGTCTGCCACCAGGTGTCTATGATGGGTGCCTGGCCTGCGCCGATGTTGTTGCGGTACCACATGTAGGCTTCTGGGTTCAGCGGCTCGCCGACTGAGGCCAGGATCCTGATTGAGGACAGGTTGTACTTCTTCACAAAGGCCTCGCCGGTCTTCATGAACATCCTGATGGCTGTGGGTGCGGTGTATAGGATAGATACCTTATACTTCTCAATTATGGACCACCAGCGGCCGAGGTCGGGGAAATCCGGAGATCCCTCGTACAGTATGATGCTGGTGCCGAGGCAGAGTGGGCCGTATACTACGTAGCTGTGGCCTGTGATCCAGCCGCAGTCTGCGGTGCACCAGAAGACATCGTCGGCATGGACATCAAGTACCCATGCGGCGGTCTGAGCCGGAGTGACAGCGTAGCCGCCGTGAACGTGCTCAATACCCTTGGGCTTGCCGGTTGTGCCGGAGGTGTACAGAATGAACAGCCTGTCCTCTGGGTCGAGCATAACGGTCTCGCACTCAGCGGACTGGCCATTTACGAAGTCATCGTAATAGACATCGCGTCCTTCTTGCATGGGGACGGAGACGCCGGTTCTCTTGACGACTACTACCTTCTTGACGGAGGGTGCAGTCTTCATGGCTTCATCTACGTTGGGCTTGAGTGGCAGTGGCTTGCCGCGCCTGAAGAATCCATCGGCTGTGACGACAACCTTGGCCTCGGCATCGTTGACCCTGCTGTTCAGTCCACCGGAGGAAAATCCGGAGAAGACTATAGTGTGAATGGCTCCAATCTTGGCGCATGCGAGCATGGTGATGGGCAGCTCGGGGATCATGGGCAGGTATGCGACTACTCTGTCTCCCTTTACGACGCCTACGCTCTTGAGCGCATTGGCCATCTTATTGACCTCTGTGTAGAGCTCGCCGTAGGTGATATCCCTGTTATCGCCGACTGGCTCGCCTATGAAGTGGTAGGCAATCTTGTCCTTCTTGGCGCCCTTGGCATGTCTGTCCACGGCGTTGTAGACTACATTGATCTTGCCGCCGGTGAACCACTTGTAGTAAGGCTTGGCAGAGTCGTCGAGGACCTTGGTGTAGGGCTTGGACCAGTCAGCATAGGTCTTAGCCATCTCATCCCAGAACTCAATGTAATTATCCGAGCACCACTTGCGCATCTCGGTCTCAGTCTTGAAACCCTTCTTCTTCATCCACTGATACGCATTGGAATGCTCAATGATCTTCTGCGGGGTGTTGAAAATCCTGGTCTCTTCCTGCAGAGAAGCCGTTTTTGCTGTGTCAGCCAATTTCATACCTCCTTTGATCTAGATCTAGCGTTCCTGGCTCCAGATATAGTCAGGCATATCCTGAAGAGCAGTTCTCAGATCCGCTCTATTTGGCCTGACTATACATCTTCTAATCGCTTTGGGGCGCAGGGAACATCGAATCGAAATCTACTTGATCATTTATAAAGTTGTCGCGATAAATATCTTCATTATTGTTTATTATAATGATTTATTACTATTTGTTCTAAAACATTGATTAATTCAGGAACTTGGGATCGGAAGAGGAGCGGAACTGAAAGATTTCGTAGCGATCTTGATTTATAAAATTAATCTATTATCTTATTACAATTATTGTTAGTGAGTTTTCTACACAATTGTTCATCTAGAGAGGGGTCGGTGTTTAGAGAGACTAAGTTAGAGAGACCAAGCATAAGGACTGTCGAGAAAGGCGATTTGAGAATAAAAAAGAATCTAAAAAAGGTTAGGGCCCGCTCAAGTGATGAGCGGAATAGCATCTACTGCATCTGGGTTGGCCAGGGCGGAGACGTCACCCGTGGGAAGGCCCATTGCTTTGGCCTTGATGACGCGACGCATGATCTTGCCGGACCGGGTCTTGGGAACGTCCTTGACGAAGTAAATCGCCTCTGGACTGGCTAATGGTCCCAGGGCGGTCCTCACATGCTTAACCAACTCCTTCTTCAGCTCATCGCTCCCCTCGATTCCTCCTCTGAGGGAAACGAAGGCCACGATGACCTCACCCTTGACTTGGTCGGGCTTGCCGATGACAGCAGCCTCGCCAACCT
Source organism: uncultured Methanosarcinales archaeon (assembly GCA_903871465.1). GTDB lineage: Archaea > Halobacteriota > Methanosarcinia > Methanotrichales > Methanotrichaceae > Methanothrix. The sequence continues at coordinate 42,442 of CAIQHB010000080.1, read as the reverse complement.
TGGGATGAGAGACGAAAGCGGACTCGACCTCAGCGTTGGAGATTCTGTGGCCTGCTACCTTCAGCACATCATCGATTCTGCCCTGGATGGTGAAGTACCCATCCTTGTCCTTGGTGGCCTTATCGCCAGCCAGGTATGTGCCGGGTCTGATCTCCCAGTAGGTGGACCAATACTCCTTCTGGTACCTGACCGTGTCTTTGTAGAAGGCCCTGAGCATGGACGGCCATGGCGTGGTGCTCACTATATTGCCGCCGGAGCCGGCTGGCACAGGGTTGGCATCCTCGTCCAGGATATCGATGTTGAACCCGGGCAACGGGAAAGTCGCAGAGCCTGGCTTCAAGGGCGTGATGGGCAGAGGAGACACCAGGAAGGTGCCGGTCTCAGTCTGCCACCAGGTATCCATGATCTGGCATTTGCCAGCACCGAAGTGCTCTCTATACCACATCCAGGCCTCAGGATTAATGGGCTCGCCCACCGATCCCAGCAGCCTCAAGCTGGAGATATCATAATCCTTAGCCCATTTCTCGCCGGCCTTCATGAACATCCTGATGGCCGTAGGTGCGGTGTAGAAGACGGAGACCTTGTTGTCCTGGATGATCTTGAAAAACCGACCAAAGTCCGGGTAGTCAGGGGCGCCCTCATACATCATGCTTGTTGCACCCAAAACGAGTGGTCCATAAACTATGTAGGAGTGGCCTGTGATCCATCCGATATCTGCTGTGCACCACCAGACATCGCTATCCTTGATATCGAAGACCCAATGCAAAGTCTGAGCCGGTCCCACGCAGTATCCACCGTGAACGTGCTCGATACCCTTGGGTTTGCCGGTAGTGCCGGAGGTGTAAAGGATGAACAGCCGATCCTCAGAGTCCATCTTCTCGCACTCGCATTCCTCGGACTTTCCAGCCACCAGGTCGTCCCAGTAGATGTCTCTGCCCTGCTTCATGGGCACTTCGAGTCCAGTCCTCTTGACCACTATTACATTTTTCACCGTTGGGGTATTGGCTGTGGCCTCGTCCACATTAGGCTTGAGGGGGAGGGGCTTGCCACGCCGGTATAAACCATCTGAGGTTATCACCGCTTTGGCCTCGGCATCCATGATTCTGCTGTTGAGGCCGCCCGAAGAAAATCCGGAGAAAACAATGCAGTGAATAGCACCGATCTTGGCGATGGCGAGCATGGCAATGGGCAGTTGGGGGATCATGGGCATGTACAACATGACTCTGTCTCCCTTACCCACGCCCAGGCTCTTCAGGCCGTTTGCGAACTTGTTGACCTCCTTGTAGAGCTGTAGATAAGTGATCTTCTGGGTGGGCTGCTCGGTGGGCTCAGGGACGAATATGTAAGCTACCTTGTCCTTCTTCGCGCCCAGCGCATGCCTATCCACGGCATTGTAGGTCACATTGCACTTGCCGCCCACGAACCACTTGGCATAGGGCGGTATCCATTCCAGTGTCGAGGACCAGGGCTCAAACCAATCGGCATAGGTCTTGGCCATCTCGCCCCAGAACTGAATGTAGTTAGCAGAGCACCAGAGACGCAGCTCCCTCTCTGTCTTGAAACCCTTCTCCTTCATCCATTTCATGACGTTGGAGTTCTCCACGAGTTCCTTGCTCGGCTCGAATAATCTGGTTTCTTCGTATAGCACTGAAGTCTTTGCGGTTGCTTTTAGCTCAGCCAATTTTGTAACCTCCTTTAAATCCCACAATTCCCGATTTCTCTCCTATCTGCCCGAAATGTTTTCCACGGCCTCAGGAAAGCCATCCGGAACGTCTCTTATCCATTCCACCATACCGAAAACGAGAGCTTTCCGGAAACATGTGTGATCGATGATGATAATATTCTTTCGTTTATAAAGTTGTCGAAAGGGCCTCATCCAAAGATAAATATAATCATTATTATGTATGAAAAAGCTCATGCAAAAATGGCATGTTTTATAAATCAATGATAAAAGACATTGCGAACTATGGGAATATGATGCTGCATTTCGATAGGTCTATTTTCTCATCTGCAATAGCGATTTTGGACAACATGGGTTCCCGCAATTCAGGATAAGTGAAGAAATCACTCGTAGAGATAGATGTGCTTGTTAAGATCTTCACGATTCGCGCCCAGGTTCGGTCGCAGCCGAACGAGAATCGCAAAAACAAATCTCCGGTTCACTTGCGGCTTTGTCCATTTTCAAGCGCTCAAGAAGTGTTTGAAGAGAGTTTATCATAATCATCAATACTAGGTTTATACTTTATCAGATATTAATCCACCTCCCGCCCGTAAACAAAGAAGGGATTGGTTTCCGTCACCTCTATTCGAATATGCGATCCAAGCAGCGGGACGCCTTTGACAACTATTCCCAGATAGTTGCCGGCCCGAGCCTTCATGGTACCTCTCCTGCCGCACTCTGTGACCACTGCATCCAGAACCTCGCCCTGATAGCGGCGGTTCCTTTGGGCGGCTATCTTCTGCCAGAGACGGGTTATCTCTCTCGATCTATCCTTCTTGATGCGGTCCGGCATATCATAAAGACGGGCAGCCACGGTGCCTGGACGCCGGGAGAATTTGGTGACATTGACCTTATCCGGCTTCAGGGTCTCTATGAGATCCATGGTTGCAACAAAATCCAGGTCCGTTTCACCCGGGAATCCCACGATGACATCTGTGATTATTGTGATATTTGGATGATCCGATCGAAAAGCGTCCACTATATTCATAAAATCTTTTGCCGAATATATCCTGCCCATGCTCTGGAGAATCCTGTCTGATCCTGATTGAACCGGTATGTGCAAAAATTGGTATATCTTTGGGCTATGAAATGCCCTTATCAGCTCCTCCTGGATGCGTAAAGCGCTATTGGGATTCATCATGCCCACCCGGAGCTTGAAGTCTCCAGGTACTTGAATCAACCTCTCCAACAATTCCGCCAGATTCGTTCCCTGGTCAGATCCGTATGCTGCGGTGTCCTGGGCAGAGACCTGTATTTCCACAAGTCCTCTGGCCGCCAGCTTTTCCACAACGCCCGCTACATCATCGGATTTGCGGCTGACAAGCCTGCCCCGGGCCATACGAACTATGCAGTAGCTGCAGACTCCATTGCATCCTTCCGCTACATTGACAATGCCGCAGAGATCCTCGATTTCAGGAGAAAGCGCAATGTTTTTCCCGGTCTCATAAGTGCGGGAGAGCGAATTCCCAAAGAGATCCGAGACACTTACCGCCGCAGATCTGCTCAAGAGGCCCAGCCGTTCGCATACAATGTTGCGGATCGATTCCGGGAGTGCGGCCGGCAGGCATCCAGCTACCACCAATCTTTCGCCCTGCAGCAATTTGAGCCTTTGCAGAATCTTTCGCTCCGTCTTTTCCGTTACTATGCAGGTATTCACTATTACAATATCCGCCTCATCCAGAGGAGACGGAATATGGCCCAACTTTTGCAGGGCCTCGGCCATATCCTGCGAGTTCCCGAAGTTGGCGGTGCAGCCGTAAGTCTCAATATAGAACTTCATGGCTTAAGGATCGTTGCAGCTCTTCGCTGTTCTGCCCACATCACAAGGCTCCACCATCTCTTCCCTTCTCACCTGATAGATTCCAACGATTGCTCCCATGATCGCAGGGGCCAGGAAGAAGCCGCCTATACCCGCCACCAGAGCCCCTCCTAAAAAGGAGAGCATCACAAGCAAGGGATGCAAAGAGGATTTGGCAGAGACGAGATACGGCCTGATGAGCAACTCCGACGGGAGGTAGATCAAAGAGGAGGCCAGCACAAAGAAGATCACTGCCCCCTCTAATCCCAAAGTGAAATACCTGTAAACTGCCACGGGGATGATGACTGCCCAGGAGGTGAGGAAAGGTACCATTCCGGCCACGAAGACGATGCTCGCCAGGGCAAAGGGCCTGGGCAGGCCAAAGACATAGAATATTAGAGCGGCGATTAAGCTGCCCAGGATTGAAGTATAAATTGTGCCGATATAGATCCCACTTAAAATCCGATCGATGCGATCTATGTATTTTCTATAGATTTTCATCTCTCCTTGTGGTAGCAGAGAAATTATCGACTCCTTGAAGCCATCGCCGTCCATCAGCACAAAGTAGCAGATGGGGATAGAGATGAGGAAATTGATTATACCTAATGAAACCACTCTTCCAATATGAAGCAGGGGGATAGATGCGGCAATAGGCGCAATTATGCCTGCGACATTCTCGATACTTTGGGTAAATAGATCCTTAACCCCCAGCGGAAGATCGGCTCCTGTCTCTGCCATCAGAGTGCTGATCCCTGATCTCAATGCCTCTTGATTGCGGGCCAGAATTGCTATCTGGTTGACAACCTGCAGAGTTCCCAATCCAAGGATCAGAAATATGGGAACGATGATGCAAATAACGGCCGCCAAAGATCCAAGCCGTTTGTGCTGGCTAAATTTATCCCGGATGGGTCTGCCAACATAGGCAAAGACCGTGCCCAGGATGATGCCGTCCAGAAACGGATAGAAGAAATAGACAATCATTAGCATTGCAGCCAGGACTAGGATCACTATGAATTTGTGCCCCGAGCACCGGCCGCCCAGATCAAAGTTCAATCATCACACCAAGAAGACTCCAGGCATCCCTGATAGATATGAGTGACGCTTTGTTTATTGAAATTTTCCATCTCAGTCTCCTTCTGGCATGTCTTATCGTCATTATGAACAGCACGATCACTTAACGGGCCAAATTTGCGTCACTCAGCTCTAAGTGCCGCGACCTCAACAATATTATGGAAATGCGTCGTTGACATCCCCTAAACTTGATATAAGATAATGTTATATTCTCTTAAGGATTGAAATGCAACTATATGCCCGGCAAAGTCTCCCATAGTTATGCATTTCGCGGCTCAGAGAAGCCGCTTATTGGAAAGACCATCGGCGATATGTTCGATGAAATAGCAGAAGCATACCCCGATAATGATGCAATTGTCTCGATCCATCAGGGAAAACGATACACATATAGAGAGCTGCAAAGGGAGCTTAACCGTGCAGCGAAAGGGTTCATTGCACTCGGCCTGAAGAAGGGCGATCGCCTGGCTATCTGGGCAACGAACATCGCCGAATGGATCATTACTCAGTTCGCCACGGCCAAAGCCGGTATCATCATGGTGAACATCAATCCGGCATACAGAACACATGAGCTGGAGTATGCCCTGCGCCAATCCGAAGCGCAGACCCTCTTGCTAATGGACCGTTTTAAGAGCTCTGATTATATCAAAATGTTCTACGAGGTCTGCCCTGAGGCTAAGACAAGCAAGCCCGGGCAGATCCACTCCGAAAAGCTGCCATTCCTGAGAACGGCAGTCTTGATTCGCGGCGATAACCAACCTAGCATGTGGTCTTGGGACGAAGTCCTATCGATGGGTGAAGATGTGCCGGATGAGATACTGCAAGAAAGACAGGCGAGCCTGGATTTCGACGATCCCATCAACATTCAATACACATCAGGAACGACCGGATTTCCCAAAGGCGTGGTTCTAACGCATCACAACATCCTGAACAATGGCTTTTTCATCGGCGAATGCATGAAGTTTACGGAAAAAGACCGGCTATGTATACCGGTTCCCTTTTATCATTGCTTCGGCATGGTCCTCTCCAATTTGGCCAGCATGACCCACGGCGCAGCAATGGTGCTTCCTGCCGAGTACTTTGATCCAGTATCAGTCATGGCAGCCATTGAAAAGGAGCGCTGCACAGCAGTGCATGGCGTTCCCACCATGTTCGTCGCAGAGCTTGAGCACCCCGACTTCAACAAATACGACTTCAGTAGCTTGCGCACCGGGATCATGGCCGGATCACCCTGTCCCATCGAGTTCATGAAGAAAGTGAGCACCTTGATGAACATGAAAGAGGTGGTGATAACCTATGGTCAAACCGAAGCCTCTCCAGGCATCACCATGTCCTCTACGGATGATTCGCTGGATTTAAGGGTCTCGACGGTTGGACGGCCGATGCCGCATACAGAGATGAAGATCGTTGACCCCAAGACCGGCAAAATGGTCTGCAAGGGCGAGACAGGCGAGATTTGCGCCCGGGGCTACATGATCATGCGCTGCTACTACAATAATCCAGTGGCGACAGACCAGTGTGTCGACAAAGAAGGCTGGCTGCACAGCGGTGACCTGGGCATCCTGGACGAGAATGATTACTGCAAGATCACCGGCCGGCTCAAAGACATGGTGATTCGAGGCGGAGAGAATATCTATCCGCGAGAGATCGAGGAGTTCCTCTACACTCACCCATCCATAAGTGACGTTCAGGTCATCGGCGTTCCTGATAAAAAGTATGGCGAGGAACTCATGGCATGGATAAAGCTGAAGAAGGATGCAAAGGCCTCCCCTGAAGAGATAAAGGCCTTCTGCAAAGGAAAAATCGCGCACTTCAAGGTTCCGAGATATATAAAGTTCGTCGATGAATTTCCCATGACGGTAAGCGGAAAGATACAGAAGTACAAGATGAGAGATGAGTCCATCAAAGAACTGGGTCTGGAAGAAGCGGCCGGAATGAAGACGGCTTAACGCCGTTCTCGCTTTCTTTTCGAGAATGACGGATTTTGATATTCATCTCAATGATAATTTTTTCTCGATAGTTTTTTTAATTGGAACAGCATTTTGTTAGATGAGGCAGTATGAAAAGGATAGTAAAGCGCCAGGAGATGGCAGGCGGGAAGATGGTCCTCAATGAGATAGAGGCGCCGATAATTGCCCGCGTGGCCCAGCCAGGGCAGTTCGTGATTCTCAGAGCCAACGAAAAAGGAGAACGTGTGCCAATGACGATAGCGGATACCGACCAGGAGAAGGGGACCATAACCGTCATATTTTCCGTGGCGGGCCGATCCACTGCCCTATTCAAGACGCTCCAGGTGGGGGACTCTTATCAGAATGTTGTGGGACCGCTGGGGCGGCCTACCGAGGTGGAAATGGTGGGCACGGCGATATGCGTTGGCGGAGGAACCGGCGTTGCAGTCCTCTATCCCATTGCCAAGAAGCTGAAGAGGCTGGGCAGTAGGGTCGTGAGCATTATTGGCGCGCGCACTGAGGAGCTCATCATTCTGCAGGAGGAGATGAATGCCGTCTCAGATGAATTGTTGATATGCACTGACAATGGCTCCTTTGGGCGCAATGCTCTGGTCACAGATCTCCTGGAGGAGGTTTTGAAGAGAGAGACTCCGGGAATTGTGGTAGCCATAGGGCCCGTGCCTATGATGAAGCGAGTCAGTGAGATCACCCGGCCTCGCAACATCAAGACCATAGTCAGTCTGAATCCCATCATGATCGACGGCACCGGCATGTGCGGCAGTTGCAGAGTGGAAGTGGAGGGTGTTATGTTGCTTGCCTGCGTAGATGGGCCGGAGTTCGACGGGCATAAAGTGAACTTTGATCTACTCATGCAGCGCTTGCGGGCCTATCATGAGGAGGAGCAACTGGCGCTGGATGCCCATGGCGTGAAAGAGGTGCACAAGTGCAGGATGGATGAGGAGATTAAGGCCAAAGATCTCGATAATGGCCATTTAGCCGAGGTGAATGCAGCCTGAAGAGAGGACGATGAGCTTCTTCAAGCGACATTGAAATAACAATATCAACAAACCATTTTTACATAATAGAAAGTACGAATGAGATAAAAATGAAGAAATGAAAACGTGGGAGCAGTCAATAACATTCTAATATTAATTTCTAATACGTATTTATGATTCTTATTTCAACTTATCATTAATACTTATAATTAATACTTATTAATAATGCTAATATACCGTTTAGGGCCAAAGCTTTTTCATTAGATATTCAAATTATTAACTGGGATAAGGTGGAGTCGTAAGTGTTGGTAAAAGCAAAGGGACAGGTTGTCAAGAACTCTGAACAGCGTCTAGCTGATATAATCGACTTCTTTCCTGATGCAACCTTTGTTATAGATAAAGAAGGCCTGGTCATCTCCTGGAATCGCGCAATGGAGGTCTTGACTGGAGTCAAGGCCGAAGAGATCCTGGGCAAAGGCGATCACGAATACGCCTTACCGTTTTATGGTATTAGAAGGCCGCTGTTGATCGATCTGGTCATGGAGCCGGCCAACGAGGACATAAAGTCATACTACACATTTCAGAGAGACGGCGAGGCCATTGTCGCTGAGATTTACATACCCACCTTCAAGCCGGGCGGAACCTATCTCTGGGGTAAGGCCTCGCCCATCTATGATACAGATGGCAATCTGGCAGGAGCTATAGAATCGATACGTGATGTTACAGAACACAAGATGGCAGAAATGGCCCTCCATGAAAACTTGCGTTTCCTTCAGCATTTGATCAATGCCATCCCCAGTCCGATTTTCTACAAAGATATTGACGGCATCTACCGGGGCTGCAATTCGGCCTTCGAGAAGTACTTAGGCAAGAGCAAAGATGAGATTGTCGGAAAATCGGTACATGATGTTTTTCCAACTGATCTGGCTGATAAGTACAGAGAGATGGATCAAGCGCTATTCAAAGAGCCTGGTGTTCAGATCTATGAATCTTCCATAAGTTATGCGGATGGAACACGGCATGATGTCGTATTCAACAAGTCAACCTACACTAATGCGAAGGATGAGGTTTCCGGGCTGGTGGGAGTTATTCTCGATATTACTGAACGCAAGAAGGCAGAAATGGCCCTCCATGAGAACGTGCGTTTCCTTCAGCATTTGATCAATGCAATTCCCAGTCCGATTTTCTACAAAGATATTGACGGCATCTACCGGGGCTGCAATTCGGCCTTCGAGAAGTATTTGGGCTTAAGGAATGATGAGATAATCGGAAAATCGGTGTATGATATCTCCCCCCCTGATCTGGCGGATAAGTACAGAGAGATGGATCGAGCACTATTCGATAACCCCGGAGTTCAGGTCTATGAGTCTTCTGTAAGATATGCGAATGGAACACGGCATGATGTCATCTTCAACAAGTCAACCTACACTAATGCGGAGGGTGAGGTTTCCGGGCTGGTGGGGGTTATTCTGGACATCACTGAGCGTAAGCGCATTGAAGATGATCTCAGAGAGAGTGAGGAGAAGTACAGGCTCCTGGTAGAAGGCCAAACAGATCTGGTGGTCAAAGTAGATACTGAGGGTAGGCTCCTTTTTGTCAGTCCGACTTACTGCGACATCTTCGGCAAGACGGAAGAGGAGCTGCTGGGCCGGAAGTTCATGCCTCTCGTTTGTGAAGAAGATAAAGAAATGACGGCACGAGAGATGGAAAAGCTCTACAGGCCGCCCTACACCTGTTATGTTGAGCAAAGGGCCATGACAAAAGACGGCTGGAGGTGGCTCGCCTGGGCGGACAAGTCGGTGCTTGACAATCAAAAACATGTCGTTGCCATCATAGGGGTTGGCCGGGACATCACCGAGAGCAAGCGCGTCGAGCAGGAGCTGCTAAGGGCAAAAGAAGCGGCTGAAGCTGCCACCCAGGCAAAATCCGATTTCATGGCTAATATGAGCCACGAGATCCGCACACCCATGAACGCTGTTATCGGCATGACCTCTCTACTCTTGGACGATGAGGATCTAAACCCTGCGCAAAGGGATTTCATAGAGACCATCAGGATCAACGGAGATGCACTGATGGTCATCATCAGCGATATCCTCGACTTCTCGAAGATGGGACGAGAAAATGCCCTGCTGGAGGAGCAGTCCTTTGAGTTGCGATGCAATGTTGAGGAAGCGCTTGACCTGGTATCTACAGGTGCAACCAAAAAGGGCCTAAACCTGGCATATACTATTGAGAATAATGTTCCTGAATTCATCATCGGGGATCCGACCCGTTTGCGCCAGATTCTTGGCAATCTGCTAAATAACGCGGTGAAATTTACCAAACAGGGTGAGATCAAGCTGACAGTATCGACCCAGGAACTCAATGGCACTCACGAGATCCAATTCGTCGTTCAGGATACAGGCATTGGGATTAAACCGCAGCTGATGGATCGTCTATTCCAGCCCTTTGCCCAGGTGGATGAGACCGTGACCTGCAAATATGGAGGAATAGGCCTGGGCCTGGCCATAAGCCGCAAACTTGTGGAGCTGATGGGTGGCAGGATTTGGGCGGAAAGCCTGGAAGGCATCGGCTCCTCCATCCATTTCACAATCAAAGCAGAAGCAGTACCACATAGGGGAAAAAAATTGATTGGATTCCAGCCCGTGCTGGTGGGCAAAACCGTGCTGATCGTAGAGGATAACAGGACCAACCGCCACATCCTGGGAGGCTACGCTTATTCCTGGGGCATGTTGCCTCTGATTGCATCATCCGGCAAGGATGCTCTTGATTGGATTCAAAGGGGAGACACATTTGATATTGCTATTCTGGATATGAATACGCCTGAAATGGATGCTTTGACTCTGGCAAGAAATATCCGAAAATATGACAAGACAATGCCGTTGGTCGTTTTAACCTCTCTGGGTCAGCGTGTCGAATCTAATCTATTTGATGCCTACTTGTTCAAGCCCATCAAGCCCTCTCAATTGCAGAAGGTTCTGACTGAGATTATCTTCCTTAAGAGAACCCGGGAATCGGACAGGATACGTAAAATCAATGGCAAAGGAGAGATCAATCCAATGAAGATACTTTTGGCTGAGGACAATGTATCAAGCCAAAAAGTAGCCTTGCAGATGCTCAAGCGTCTGGGCTACAGGGCCGATGTGGCGGCAAATGGCATTGAGGTATGCCAGTCTCTGGAACGCCAGACCTATGATCTCGTTCTCATGGATGTCCGTATGCCCGAGATGGACGGGCTGGAAGCCACCCGGATCATCCGGCAGCGATGGCCACACCGTGGCCCGAAAATAATCGCCATCACCGCCCTTGCTCTGCAGGACGACAGGGAGAGGTGTCTCAATGCCGGTATGGACGACTATATCAGCAAGCCTATGAGAGTAGAAGAGCTGGCGAGGGTTCTGGAGAGGTATCACGTTAAGTAGATCTCCTGGAGCGTCATGAGAATGCCAGCGATGGACAGCAATTTGACAAAATCAGTACAGGAAGAATCCATGCCGATAGGATTGGACCCATTTTAGTATGTACTGTGTCGATTCTCCTAATAATCTCTATCATAGCACAACATTATCATGCCTTCTGTGCTCTACGGCTCGAAGAGACGGCTTTTTGTAGTTTAGATCAAATCTTATCGGAAGGGATATCTTAAGAGCTATCTCTGGGAAAAGAGGACGACCCAATGCGAGTAATACAATGGCTGCTGCTTTTTTTGCCGGTCGCAATTCTGGCGGAGCTAGGACATATTGGTGGGATGCTGGTCTTTGCAGCCTCGGCTCTGGCTATCGTACCCCTGGCTGGATTCCTGGGAGAGGCCACCGAGGCTCTGGCTCTGAAGACGGGTTCGCGCATGGGCGGGCTCTTAAACGCAACCTTTGGCAATGCAGCGGAGTTGATTATCACCTTGGTGGCTATCCAGGCCGGCCAAATGGAGCTGGTCAGGGCCTCCATCACAGGCTCAATCTTGGGTAATTTGCTTTTCGTCCTGGGATTTGCCATGCTTGCAGGAGGTCTTAAGAACGGCCTGCAGACATTTGACCGCCGCCATGTAGGTACGGATGCCACCATGACCATCCTGGCGTTGATCGCCATGAGTGTGCCCTCTCTCTTCAGCCATTACATAGAACCGGATAAGCTGCGCGTCGTGGAGCTGAGCCTGACTACGGCGGGAACAATTCTGATCCTCTATATTCTCTTCATAGTCTACACCCTGAAAAGCTGCGATTCGGAAAAATGCGATGTTGTAACTGGAATAGAGGCCTTGCCCGTCCATCACTGGAGCACACGTAAGGCGTTAGCCATGATGGCGTTCTCCATGGCCGGAATCGCTCTGATGAGCGAGTTCCTGGTGGGGTCTGTAGAGACTGCGACCACTGTCCTTGGCTTAACGCCGTTCTTCGTAGGAATAATAATCGTCCCCATTATAGGCAATGTAGCCGAGCATCTGGTTTCCGTACAGGCTGCGCGGCAGAATAAGATGGACCTATCCCTCTCTATCGCCTTGGGGTCCAGCCTGCAGATCGCTCTCTTCGTGACACCGGTGCTGGTCTTCGTCTCCCTCATTATGGGAAATCCTCTTACCCTGGAGTTCAATCAGCTGGAGCTGATAGCTCTCGCCGCAGCTACATTTATCTCGGCCCTGGTTGCCCTGGATGGGGAATCCAACTGGCTGGAAGGAGCAATGCTGCTGGCAGTCTATGGCATATTGGGCCTGGCATTCTTCTTCCTGCCGGCAAAGGTTTTATAGGGCAGGCATGTTAACTCTGATTCATGACACACCAAACCTCTGTGGGGAATCGTCTTCTACGACGTTCGCTCGCTTGTTGATGAAAAGGTTCGCATTTTTGATACCACTCTTCGCGATGGAGAGCAGACTCCGGGGGTATCACTTACCCAGGAGGAGAAGCTCAAAATCGCCTGGCAGCTTGATAAACTCGGTGTGAATGTTATCGAAGCCGGGTTTCCCATCTCCTCGAAGGGCGAGTTTGACGGAGTCCGCCAGATCGCAAGAGCAGGCTTGACGGCTCAGGTCTGCGGGCTGTCCCGTATCGTCAAGAAAGATGCCGAGGCCTGTCTTGATGCCGATGTGGGTATGGTGCACGTATTCGTTCCCACTTCAGACATCCAGATCGCTCATACCATCAAGAAGAGCCACGATGAGATCGTAGAAGGGGCCATGGAAACGGTGCAGTTTGTGAAGGACCACGGAAGAATTTGCCTCTTCTCGGCAATGGATGCCACCCGCACCTCTCCGGAGTTCTTGCACCGCATCTTCAAGGCAGTAGAGGAGGTGCATTGCGATATCATCAATATCCCTGACACCGTTGGAGTGGCAATTCCATCCAGCTTCTATCGTTTTGTCAAGGACATCTGTGATGATGTCGATATGGTGGTCGACGTCCACTGCCATAACGACTTTGGCCTGGCTGTGGCCAACAGCCTGGCTGCATTCGAGGCTGGAGCCAGAGAGATTCAGGTCTGCGTAAACGGCCTTGGTGAAAGGGCCGGCAACGCCAACCTGGCCGAGACGGTAATGAGCCTGCACTCCATCTATAGAGCCCGGACCGACATCAAGACGGAATATCTGGTGGAGACAGCCCGGCTCATAGAGAGGCTGACCAAAGTTAAGATATCCATAACTGCACCCATTGTAGGAGACAACGCCTTCTCACATGAGTCCGGCATTCACAGTCATGGAATAATCGAAAACAGCAAGACCTTTGAGCCCGGCATCATGACCCCGGAGATGGTGGGCCACAAGAGACGCATAGTGCTCGGCAAGCATACCGGACGGCATGCTGTGGCCAAAGTTCTGGAGGAAGCGGGCTACCGGCCCACAGAAGATCAGCTTCAAGAAATCCTGGAGAGGGTCAAAGAGCTGGGCGATAAAGGAAAGCAGATCGGCAATATAGATCTTCAAACCATAGCCGATGTTGTGATCGGAGAGGTGGCCAAGGGCAGCCAGGCAGTGGTGCTGAAAGAGGTCTCGGTCATGACCGGGAATATCATCACACCCACGGCAACCGTGCGAGCCATGGTACGGGGAAAAGAGATGGTCCTGGCCAATACCGGCGTGGGGCCGGTAGACGCCGCCGTGAACGCCGTGCAGGGTCTTCTGAAAGGCGAGACCTCCATTCACCTCTGCGATTTCCGCATTGAAGCCATAACCGGTGGTGCTGATGCCCTGGCGGAAGTGGTTATAGGAGTTGAAGACGAACGGGGCCGCAAGGTCAGTGCCCGCTCTGCCCGCGAAGATATCGTCATGGCCTCAGTGGAGGCCCTGGTCAGCGCCATAAACCGATTGATGCTTCTGGAGGAACCTATTGTTGAATGAATCTGTGCAAGGAATCATCGATTCGCATTGCCACCTTGACTTCAAACAGTTTAATAAAGATAGAGAAATTGTAATGGAAGATGCCCGAAAGTCCGGCGTAGTTCGGATGATCAATTCGGGCGTGGACTATTCCACCAATCAAAAGTCCCTGGAGCTGGCCCGGAAATATGATTTTATCGACGCCACCCTGGGGCTAAGTCCCAACACAATAGAAGGACAAAACGAGCCTGAGATAAAGAGACGATTGGAACAGATAGAGGAGAATGCAGGACAGGCATTAGGCATCGGCGAAGCGGGGCTTGATTATTACCACTGCAAAGATGCCGGCTCAAGAGAGCATCAGGCAGAGGTCTTCCGAAAGGTCATCGATCTGGCAAAATCCCTGAACTTGCCGCTGGTCATTCATTCCCGTGATGCGGAACAGCCTGCCCTGGAGATGGTCAAGCACCTTGACAAGGTCATATTCCACTGCTACAGCGGGACTTTAGTCACCATGAAAGAGGCCGTTGATAGAGGATTTTACATATCTTTGGCCACCAATATCTGCCGATCCAGTCACCATCAGATCCTGGCCAGGAACGTACCACTGGACCGTCTCCTGGTGGAAACCGATAGCCCTTTCCTAAGCCCCCGCAGAGGCAGAAATGAGCCCTCATTCATCCTGGATTCAGTCCGGCTCATTGCCAAGATCAGAGGCATAGAGCCGGAAGAAGTTGCCGAGAAGACCGCAGAGAATACCAAACGAATTTATAACATCCGTTGAAATGTCTTGATAACCGGAAAAGAATTTCGAAATCCAATTATCAAGAAAGGGTCAACATGAATCGGATACCAATACAATTCGAGCACATCATGAGGTATTTGGGCTCCAGAAAGGAAAAAGGGCGAAAGCAGATCGGCCTCCTCGTTGATGGGCCCAATATGCTCAGAAAAGAGTTTCAGATGGACCTGGAGGAGATCAGGGACATCCTAAAGGATTATGGCGACATCAAGATGGGTAAGGTCTTCTTGAATCAGTATGCATCAGAGAAGCTGGTCGAAGCGGTGGAAAATCAGGGGTTTGAGCCGGTGATCTGCACCAGTGATGTGGACGTAAGGATGGCAGTGGAGGGAGTGGATATGATCTACAACCCTGTCATCGACACTCTGGCCCTCGTCACCAGGGATGCGGACCTTAAACCGGTGCTCATGAAGGCCATGGAGCACGGCAAGGAGACCATCATCTTTGGGGCGGAGCCAGGGTTTTCAGTGGCCCTCAGGAACTCAGCCGATTATGTAATAGTGCTCCGCGACGGCCAATATGTAACGGAATGATTTTGAGGTCGAATTGAATCTGCTGTCAAGTCAATCCTTTCTTGGTTTGGAAGGCTTCAGAGCTTATGCCTGGGAAAAATGCAGCCGGTTGGGTCCGCTCAATGCAATGGCAGGTCGCAGGGAGGACTACAGGCAGAGGAATGAATGGGGAGACCCGGTCATCCGCGACAACAGTTGGAAAAGTCGCATAACTTCCGGGCTGCCTGTGCCTTATTGGGCTCTTATATTATTAATTTGCGTAGCTGTATCTTTCCTGGACATCATCGCCCCCGGCTTCGTAAGCACTTACCTGGCCCTCAATACGGATTATGTAATGCAGAGGCCCTGGACTCTCCTGACGTACATGTTCGTGCATGCCAACTTCGACCATCTCTTCTGGAACATGCTCGTCCTCTTCTTCTTTGGCATGGAGCTGGAAAAGCGTGTGGGTGGGACAAAATTCCTGGAGATTTATTTTTTCTCAGGGATAGTGGCGGCTCTGGGCCAGATGATGATCGCGGGCGGTTCCATGGTAGGAGCGAGCGGCGCTATTTATGGAGTCATGGGGTGTCTGGCCATAATTGCTCCCGAGATAAGAGTGCTGCTCTTCTTCGTCATACCTCTGAGCATTCGGGCAGCAGTCGTGCTATACGCCTTGATCGATTTCGTATCATTTGGATCCTCAGACAACATCGCCCACATGGCCCACATCGTAGGGCTTCTGGTCGGATTGGCCTTCGGACAGCTTATGAAGAAACAGCCCCAATTTTATTGATCCGGGATATGCTGAATCTGCAGAGTAAAATGGACAAAGCCGTGCTGCCGCCCGCAGTCTCCCCGCGCACATGGGATGCTGGGCATGCGGTGGCTCGGGCGGTCCTTTCATCTTGAGGTAGCGGACTCCTCGACAGAGCTCGCTTACGCCACACCACATCTAACACCAGGGATGCATGCAGACGGGCTTTATGGCAGTTTGCTTCTGCTTTAGCCTTTTGCGCAACTGCATGGCCCGGCAGGATATCCTCGTGGGAACTATGGTATCAGAATTTTTTGCCGGAAGGTTAATCTCTTTTCCAGTCCTATATTTCTGCATGAAGCTGGAGTTTCACGGAGCAGCGGGCGGCGTGACTGGATCGCATACGATCCTGGAGGCCAATGATTCACGAATCGGCATAGATGCAGGGCTTTATCAGGGCAGTGAAGGAGTGAAGAACCGTTCCGGATTCGGATATATGCCGGGTTCTCTGAAGGCGCTGCTGCTCACTCATGCTCATATCGACCACTGTGGCAGGATACCGCTGCTTGTTAAGGAAGGTTTTCCTGGATCGGTCTACTCCACCTCGGCTACAAAAGACCTCTGTGAGATAATGCTGAAAGACTCCGCCCACCTCATGGCCGAGGCAAATGATCACGAGAACCGCCATCCTGATCCCAAACAAAATCCACCTCGACCACCACTGTACACAGAAAGTGATGTCTTGTCGGCCATGAAGCGATTCCAGCCTGTGGATTATGAAAAAAAGTTCGATCTGGCAGGAATCACCATCAATTTCAGGGACTCCGGCCATATACTCGGCTCGGCGATGATTGAACTCAGCGTAGGCGGCAAGAAGATTGTCTTCAGCGGCGACCTGGGAAGGCCGGGAGTTCCCATTCTGAAAGACCCTGAGAAGATAGACGAAGCCGACTATTTGGTGCTCGAATCCACCTACGGCAATAAGGACCATGAAAATATGGGCTCCCGGGGAAAGAAGCTTCTGGAAATAGTACAGGGGACACTGGAGCGAGGCGGCAATGTTGTCATCCCGGCCTTTGCCGTGGGGCGTACCCAGGAGATACTCTATGAACTCAATCCCTATGCAGAAAAGGGCGCGCTGAAAGGGGTGAAATGCTACGTGGACAGCCCCATGGCAATTTCAGCAGGTGAGATCTATAGCCGCCATCCGGAGTGCTTCGACTCCGAGACGCTCTCCCTGCTGAAGCGGGGTGACAGCCCATTTGAGTTCCCCGGATTGAGTTGCACCAGATCTGCGACCGATTCGAAGGCCATTAACGATCAAAAAGAGCCGCATATCATTATTTCGGCCAGCGGAATGTGCACAGGAGGCAGAATTCTGCACCACCTGATCCAGAACCTGGGGCGCAAGGATAGCACCATACTCTTCGTCGGCTATCAGGCGGAAGGAACTCTGGGGCAGCGGCTGGTGAGTGGATCTAAGAGTGTCCAGGTATTGGGCCGTCAGATGGATGTGCAGGCCAAAATTGAGTCACTGGAATCATTTTCGGCCCATGCTGGCCGTAGCGAGAATTTGCAGTGGCTGCATGCTTTCAAGAGATTCCCCGAAACCGTTTTCCTGAACCACGGCGAGCCCAATGCAGTTGAGGCACTTTCACAGATGATAAAACAAGAATTCGGGGCTGAAGTCGTGGCTGCAAAGGCCGGGAAGAGCTACATGCTCGGATGAGAGTCAAGCCATGTTGCGGCAAGGAGAAATGTGCGATTCTGATAACGAATGGATCAATGCTTAGCAGATAGCCTGAAGAAGTGCGTGAAAAAAATGAAAAAAATTGCTGTCTCCCTTTATTTATCCGGCACTAAGGAGATGTCAGCCATTGTTGCATCGCATAGTCCCAGGCAAAGGGATTGTCTGTACTGTAATAGTTGTAGCCGCTGCCATAACGTCTCTGATATTCTTTATTTGTGTTGGCATTATCCAGTGAGGCTTGAGGACCATAGCTTACGCGAGGGTAGTAGTTCCCATAATAGTAATTTCCCAAAGAGTCTGCCGAACTGCTGGCCAGAGGTTGGGAGTAACTGGCACCTGCTGGCGAGTAGGTCGCAGTTACTGTGCCTGATACATCTATTATCACTGAATTGCTTGCTACCCCGCCTACAACATAGGACAATGTATGCCGTCCAGGAGCATCTGCATAGAAGCCGAGTTTGCTGATGGGATAGATGAAGTAGCTGAAGTCAACCTTCTGTCCACTTGCATCGTACAAGATAAAGTCGCCGCTGCCTTCTTTAGGAGATATTGCTAGCAGAGATACCATCGATCCCTGTGGAACTACAGCATACTGTGACCAGTCTTTTGATCCCTGTATCCATAGGGCATTGCCTGATGCAGCCGGTTGATATGTAGTGTAGGGAACTTGCTGCATCTGAACGCCGAAGTAGACGCTTGCTGGTGTGCTCGTGAGATTAAATTGCACGGGTGGTGTTACATGTGAGATTGGGGCGGATCCTGAAATCGCGCCATAATATTGACTGTAATCGAAAGTGGGAGTAGCTCCCGGTATGGTGCCTGAATAGCCGCTCAATGGCACCACATTTTGTCCCTGGACCCCTGACAAACATGCCAATATTATGAATGCCAATAGGGCCGATAACATCGTATTCATTTTCATGATTTATCCTCCAAAGATTTATCCTAATTGATACAATCATCAAATCTGAGTATATCTATTTTGCCAGTCAAAACCTGACAATAGATTTAGTAGATTCCATGATATTTATATGTTTAGCCGCTAAATTACCTAAATAATTTCAAAAAGAGCAAATAAATTGAAGATGAAACAAATATTTCTCAGAATGTTGTGCTGCCTGAATCGCATGCCTGAAGTCGCAACATAGCGGTCTGAGAGATGAGACTAAAAAAAGTTACGCATACTTACAGGAATTATGCATCAATGAAATAGCGAGCAAAATCAATCAGTGAAATGCATTACATGTTTGCCACCGGCGGTCACTTGGCCTCACCGAAGAAGTCGACCAAAGTTTTCGCGAATGCGGGATGAATTTGCGATTCCGTTGATCTGGGTCATTTTGCATTAGAGGCTTGTATTCTCACCTCTTTAAAAACAGTTGCAGAGACTCGAACCGCCGCCCAAATACATCGAGCCCTGGCCGCCAACTGAGGAAGGCGGCCTTTCTAAAGTCCTTTATGACCAAATGATAGCAGAAGGCGTCGAGCTGCCCGTTTTCGCTCGTCCGTTTCCCTTCTGCTAAAGAACTCCTGCCATCTTACCTCACGCCCGCCCGCGTGGCCTTGGGGTGGCGTGTGGGCAAAAAGGGCGTGCGTGAGACCCAAGACCTCGTTCTTGCCAACAGCCTGCACTGGCCCTTTTCTTCGTCAGTCCTCCAAAAATCTGCAGGCCCGCCCAGGCCCTGCAGAGACCGCCGAAAGTTTAGGAAAGAATCAGAGTTGAATTTGCCAACAGATCGCGAGAAGCTCAATTTATTCTCCTCCACAAGCAATATATTTGCCTATCGGTAAGGCTTTTATTGGATATCTGCAACTTCATCGTTGCATCCCGCAGGGTGCGCTCCCGTGCCCCGAGGCCTTCAGGCCGACTCGCGGCTTTTCAATTAGGCCGCAACTTTTCGCATTATGTTTCCTTCAGCCGGACCAAGATCGATGATCATTATCCTATCAACATTCTGCTTGATCTGATCAGTGGATGCTGCTATCGTCTCTACGCGGTATTTGAGCGTAAGAATGCAGCGAAAAACGGAATAAAGGACCGGCTATCCAAGTCCCCATAATTATCTAAAAAACAAAAATTTTTATTTCTCAACTAAATCATACAATATCTTCATGCTCTTGGTGAAGGGAGGCATTCCCGATGTCAAGAGAACGACCCTCAATACATCGACTATCTCATCCTTGGTGATGCCGAACTCCTTCATGGCGCTCATCATCTGTTTCTTTGTGGCCCGGTCGTCGGAAGATGCGGCATTGATTCCCAGGGCAATAAGCTTCTGGGTCTTGTAGTCTAAGGATTTGCCGTTATAGACGGCCTCGTTCATGGTCACAATGGCATTGTACAGCTCAGGATATTCTTTCTTTGTCTTGGCCATCCCTTCGCCGAAGAAAACTTCTTCTTTCATTTTTATTTCACCAATCCTTATTCTCTCTGCAAAGAGTTATAGATTGCTATCTCGCTCTTTATGTACTTTGTAATTCTACGTGCTCTGTGTCTCTCCGGCTCTGCGGTTGATGCTTCGCTCGCCACTGGTTATGACCAAATGGCTAAGAACTATCACCGCAAACTGCCTTGTCCTTCGCAAAATACCTCTCCTTCAGCTTCAGGGCCACATTCACCAGTCCGATCAGCACCGGAACCTCTATGAGCGGCCCGATCACTGCGGCAAAGGCCTCCTGGGAGGCGATGCCGAAGACTCCCACAGCTACGGCGATTGCCAGCTCGAAGTTGTTGCTGGCAGCGGTGAAAGAAAGAGCTGCCGTGTTCTCGTAGTTTACTCCCAGTTTGTAGGCCATGAAGAAGCTGACAAAGAACATAAGCAGGAAGTATATGGCTAGAGGTATGGCCACTCTCACCACATCCAGGGGAAGCTGTACGATATAGTCGCCTTTCAGTGAGAACATCACAACTATGGTGAAGAGCAAGGCGATGAGGGTCAGGGGCGAGATTTTAGGCATGAAGTCTCTCTCATACCAGCCTCTTCCTCTGGCCTTGATCAGGCTGAACCTGGTGATTATGCCTGCCAGAAAAGGTATTCCCAGGTAGATGAAAACGCTTTGTGCAATCTGGGCAATGGTCACATTGACGAGCGTTCCGGCAGCGATTCCCAGGGCTGCAGGCAGCACTGTGATGAAAACATAAGCGTAGACAGAATAGAACAAGACCTGAAAGATGGAATTCAGCCCAACCAGGGCGGCGCAGTACTCAGTGCAGCCGCAGGCCAGCTCGTTCCAGACGATGACCATGGCGATGCAACGGGCAAGACCGATGAGGATTATACCGTACATGAGGTGAGGATAGTCTCGCAGGAAGAGCACCGCCAGCACAAACATCAGAATGGGACCCACGATCCAGTTCTGCACCAGGGAGAGGCCGAGGACTTTTTTATCCTGGAAGACTTTCCCCAGCTCTTCATACTTCACCTTGGCCAGGGGCGGATACATCATCAGAATCAGGCCGATGGCGATAGGTATCGATGTTGTACCGATCTGCAGGCTCAGGATGTTCCGGGTTATGCCCGGCGCATAGTTTCCTATTCCTATTCCCAGGAACATGGCTACAAATATCCAGATAGTAAGGTAACGGGATAAGAAATCCAGGCTTTTGCTGACTCCATTTGACATTTAGCTCCTCCCTCCATTGGACAAAATTTCTTGATCAAGTACTGCCAAGCTTTGTATATTTCGAGCCTGCAGCTTTGCCTCCAGATGATGCCGTCGCACCGGCCTTTATGTCTGCGGCATCATGCGCCTTCCAGTCTTCCCAGGTGTAGACGCTGGCATTGTATCCCATGAGCTGCAGAGCATACCAGACTAAAGACGACCGGCTGTAGTCACTGGAATAGACCACGATCGGCTGGTTTTTGCTCAACCTATCGAAAACGGTACTAAGATCTCCTTCGTTCTTGATCAGATTTCCTTTGATTATATTGGCCGGGTCCAGAGCAACAGAGCCTGGTATGCGGCCCTTGCCAAACTCCACAAAGGGCCGGACATCCACGATCTGGGCCTGGTTGGACTTAACATCTTCGAATTCAGCTATTACCTCAGGCTTGACTGCAGGATTATAATCAACGCCGGGCTTTATATTCTCCAAAGCCACCTCGGGCAGGCCCGCAGCCTTCCAGTCTGTCAGGCTTCCATCCAGGAGTTTTACGTCCTTTTGTCCCAGGTGTTGCAGCACCAGGAAGGCGAATTCGGCTTCTCCAGAGCTCTCTAGATTTCCGTATAGGACTATGGAGTCGTTTTGGGAGACGCCTGCAGCGCCAAGGATACTGGCCAGCTCCTCATCTGCTTTTAGGTTGCCGTTGCCATCAAGGAAGTCTTTGGTAGGAATATGAATGGCGTTCTCGATATGAGACTTCGCATAGCTGTCGCCATTGGATACATCCACTACGACATCTGAGCTGGAAACGCTCTTAAGGGACTTAAGAATCTCACCATTAGGGAAGGATGCCACCCTATCTAACGGCTTCTTTGTGCCTATGCCGGAATTCGGCGTGCTGTTCCCCGAATTTTCTGGCGCGCTGCCCTGTGAGCCACCAGGCTGAACGCTCTGACCCGTGACAGAATCATCGTTCAAGAAACCACTGGGGTCCCAGTTGCCAACACTGCAACTGCAGCCCGCGTCAACCGCGGGTGAAAAAGCTATCAAGGAAATTATCAGAATTCCCAGAACATAGAACCCTCCGGAGCCTGCATTCTTTCTGTCAAGAGTGGAGCTGATCATATCACCGTGAATAATATCAAATTTGGTCATTTGTTCTTTACTCTCTCATATTTTAGCGTCTTTCATAAGCAACACCATATTGAGCATCTCAATCACAGCGCCTTCGGACAGCCTGTATCTGGACCATCTCCCGTCTTTGCGCTCTTTGATGAGCCCTGCATCCTTGAGGATAGAGAGGTGATGAGATGTGCTGGATTGGGGCCTATCGAGACCGATCATGATCTCGCAGACACATAACTCACCTTCCCTCAAGAGCTTGAGGATCTTGAGGCGGCAGGGATCGGCCATAGCCTGGAATATCTCAGCCTCCTCCTCGATCTCCAATTCGTCTATCTTATCCATTATGGAACGGATCTTGTCGACTTTGCATTCTGCTTTATCTGCATCGCCGATCAGCCGTGTCATCCTGTTAACAGCTTCTTTTGGAACACATGCCATGGAATGCATCCTCACTTTTGCAGCAACCTCTTCAGCAGCAACTGCAGGTTTTTTGAGTTAGAAGTTTTGGCCCCTCTTGCTTCAGACAATCGCCGCATATTCTTATTCTGCCCCTCTTTTTGTGACTTACGATGAAAAGGGACTCGGCTTCCTTATTGCATATTTCGCATTTCACAGTGCTCATTTGGCCTTCACCCTTTTACGCCTTCTCTTTAGACCTAGCTGCAGTATTATCTTCTGATTTAACGTACCGGTACGCCCCAACCACAGAGCAAACCGTATATCCATATCCAGTTATTTCGATATATAAGATTTTCCCGCCATATAGTTAAATCCAAGTACGACATCTGTCTTTAAATATATATAATAAATTTTATCTTTATAATTACGTAACAAGAGAGCATAAATTAACAATTGATAATACGCATGTTTGCCGAAATGCTGTTAGATGGAAGGGATTCTAGCAAGAATTTTTCATATGTACGGCTATTAAGACTACAAAGTCGAAAGACTTATATCCAATAATGTCGATATGCAATTTCAGGCTTGCCCTGTTAACGGGCAATTCAGATGATCGGATCTGAATAGAACCCAGTTAAGGCGACTTGAAAGCATGAAGCGAGAGCTATTATCGGGGACAATTTGCGACTTAATACCTCATAATAGGATTTCGTCAAGATAAAAATGAAGCTAGAAGGAGAGTGTATCATGGACATAATCAAGAAAACCGTTTGCGTAGCATCTTTAATTGCGGTCTTCATTCTGGCATCCAGCGTTAATGTCATGGGTGCTGAATATTCCGTGGGATCGGGAAATGACAGCTGGTGGACAACATATCCGGAGCAATCAACAGGGGCAGGCGGCGAGGTCAACCATCCTGCCTGGGTTTTGGACGCTCTGAAAAGCAAGCCTGTGGTTGTCTACGCTCACAAAGGCTGCAGCTACTGTGCACCTCAGACAGAAGCCATGGGAAAGATAGAAAGTGAGATGGGAAATAAATTTACGTACTTCAATTTATCTGCGGACGGAAGTGATGCCAGGTCAGAGGAAGCCCTGCGGGCATACGATCCCAACGGCGGCAGTATGTATGTGCCACTGACAGTCATTGTAACTCTGGCCCCCAACTCCGAGGGAAAGGTCGTGCCGGTATGGCACAGCACTGATATGGTTACGGGTTATGACTGGACCCGAAAATATATCGAGGACGCATCAGTCTACTATAACGAGAACTCCGTTAACTGGAATAAGTGAAGTCTGGCCTGGATAAAGGGATAACAGTCATGTCTTTAAAGTCTACGAAATCCCTGATCTCAGGGCCAATCACCCTTTTTGTCATCTTGACTTCACTCTTCTTCTTAAACTTGTCAACAGGCCTGGCACAGGAGGCAAAAGCACCTAATTTTCAGGCGGTGGACCTCGATGGAAAAAATGTCTCTCTGAGCGACTACCGGGGCGAGGTCGTCCTTCTGCACATCACCAATATCGAAGACCCTCTCTGCCGGGAGTGCGAAAATGCCCTCAACGCCCAGACCCGCGAGCTTTCACTTTTAAAGCAGAAGGACCCGGGAATTAATATCATAACCCTCAACGTCCGGAAAAACCCCTATTCCATGAACGGTCGGGATTTGGTTGGCGCCTGGTGGAACATCAACGTAACATGGCCCTGGATTGAGGACTTTGAGCCTTATCCACTCACCGGGAAGTACATCGACTACACTACGCTGGAGGGCGGCTTTGCCAATCCCACTTTGATTCTGATCGATAAAGAGGGAAATATTGCGGGCCTCTACCACGTCTACCAGCTAGGCAAGGGCGAAATCGACGGCATTCAGAGTGCTGATTCTCTTTATAAGGATCTGAAAAGCATAGATCAAGGCAATGCTTCCGGGTTCAAAGGGGTGACGTCCAGCCAGGGTATAAATTACCTGGGCATGTTCGGCCTGGGAATCGTAACTTCGCTTTCGCCCTGCTCTGTGGCGCTGCTGCTGGCTATGTTCTCCTATGTCATGACCGCCCGCCGGAAAGAGGAGTACCTGAAGAAGTCAGCCTCGGCCTCGAAAGAGGGCTTCATGATCGGTGTGGCCTTTACCCTGGGAATGGCCGTGGTCTTCTTCGTGGTAGGGCTCTTCCTATCGGATATCGGCGTCTTCATCCGCCAGGCTCGCTTCTTCGATCTGGCAGCAGGGCTCCTGATGGTAATCCTGGGCATAAATATCATCAAGCCAGTCGGCGGAATCTTAGAGCCGGTTACGTCGCGCCTTTCCTTTCGGAAATCCGATCCAGGCGACTCTCAGGTGCAAAAGAAGAGCATAATGGAGAGATTGGTTCACTTCTCCATGGGCCTTTTCCAGTATTCTGCCTTCATTGGGGCTTTCACCTTAGGCGTCTTCTTCGCCCTGGGCTGGGCACCCTGCGCCGTATCGCTGGTCTTCCCGGTGCTTATCTGGCTCATCTCTCAGAATGTAACGCCCTTGGCAGGGGGCATGATGCTCTTCGTCTTCGGAGTGGGCCACGGCGTGCCTGTGATTCCCATAGCGACGTTTTCCAGGGCTGTGGGCGGGCAGATCGGTGAGAAGTACATCTCAGCAGGAAAGTATGTGACCCGGGTCTTCGGCCTCGCGGTAATCGTGATCGGCCTCGTTTATGCTGTGAGGTACCTGGGATTCAAGATGTGGTGAGTGGCAAAAAGCGGGCGGACTAAAGGCGATTGCCAGGAAACCACCATTCATTTTTTTGAACCGAATTCCCTGCAGTTTAAGCGATTTCGAAGCCTTTGTGAGTCCTTACGCACCGACCTGTCATCCATGGAAGATCTGGCCAAAAAGAAAACTTGTGGAGCTCAGAATGGAACTTATGCACTTAATTCTGAATCTTTTTTACAAAGAGTCATCAAATATGATTAATATCTTTCGCTATTGCTCTTTGCTCGGTACCTACTGCCTTTATACCATTGTGCCAAAAAAGCTAGAACTTGAAAACCTTCCGTTGAAATTGAAAAGGAGATTTCAGCTTTGGCATGAATCTAAAATTCCTTGCTGCATAGATCTGGTCTATTACTATTACCGCCAGGCTGAAAGACTTTGAAATGATTAGATCTAGGATTATTTTCTAACAGATATGAAATGGGCTGACTAGATCCAGCCCAATGCAGATCCATTCAGTTCTGATAATCCCATTCTAGCTTTTGAAGGATTATCATCATTCGAAACTTGTTCTTAAACTGCGTGATCAAGAAAGAATATAACATCAAGAGCGGAGTATACAAAGTCAAGACATTTGGGACTCCACAAATCATTTTCATATCAAAAAAAAGCTTAAATAAAACCTTCGTTAACAATTATAATAGGTGAAATGGAATGAGGGATTACACACAGGATACTTTCGGATTGAGATCCTCTAATGATAAACATTGTATCAATATAGGCTTGCGATTCTCCAAAAAGGTGCAAGGCGCGATAATAGCATTGACTGTAATTTTAATTGCATCTGTAACCATGATGGGGTGTATCACAAATTCATCGAATCCATCGAATTCGGTATCCGCTCTAAATCGGCTCAATAGTCCTCTGGAATTGACGGACGATAGTGTTGCATCAGCCTTAAACAACAGCTCATTCTTTGTTCTTGACTTCTACTATCCTGGATGTGGTCCCTGCAAATTCATGAACAACACTACCTCGCAACTATCAAACGAGCTTCACGGCCAGATCGGGTTTGGCAGGATGAACGTCCGAGAGAAAGAGAACGGCCAAATGGTCAAGAAATACAAGATTTCAGCTTATCCCACCCTGCTCTTCTTCGATGAAGGCGTTCTGGTCAATAGAATGAAGGGCAATACCAGCAAATCAGATCTTCTTGCCGAGCTCAAAGATCTCAAGCCCGGCCTGGATACCAGCAAAGTGATGCTCCAGCCGGCTGCCGCCCCGGCATCGAGCGACATTGCTCTGGCCAAACTGGGTGAAGCCAAACCGACAAATCCCATGCTGATCACCGATAGCGACATCGACTCGGCGGTCAAGAAATATCCCTTTCTTGTGATAGATGGATTTACCACCTGGTGCGTACACTGCAAACCCTCCAACGTCACGGTCAAACAGCTTTCCTCAGAGCTGCAGGGCCAAGTGGCCTTCGGACTGATTGATATTGATAAGAACAAGGCCACCAAGGCCAAGTACAACATCACCTCCTATCCCACCCTACTCATATTCAAAAACGGAGAACTCCAGGACAAGCTCATAGGAGATAAGGGCAAATCCGTACGTGTTTCTGAGCTCAAGAAATATTATCCTGATCTCGACACCAGTAATGTCAATCTAACACAGCCCAGATCCGCACCCCAATCCCAGGCCGCAGCCAAACCCAAGCTGACACCCGAGCAGGCCTGCACGAATCTGACCAAATCCGAAAAACCTCTCCTGCAGGCTTTCGTGGTATCCAAATGCCCCTTCGGACTACAAATGCAAAGAATCATGGCCAATGTTATAGATCAGTCCAGTGAGATGAAAAAGTACCTGAAGGTGATGTACATCGGATCTGTGGACATAGACAATAACACCATAAAATCCATGCATGGCGTTGAGGAGGCCCAGGAGAACCTTCGTCAGATCTGCATTCGTGAGGAGCAGTCTGGAAAGTACTGGGATTATGTGCGCTGCTACATGAGAGAAGGCAAATCTGCAGATTGCCAGAAATCTGTCTCACTGGATGTCGATAAGCTGGATTCATGCACCAATGACACCAGTCGCGGAGTGCTCTATGCCCAGAAAGACTTCGATCTTGCCAACAAATTCAAGATAACCGGCTCGCCCACTATGCTCATGAACAACATGATAGTCAAAGAATCTGACTTTGCCACCAATACCACCAATTCACGAAGTCCTGAAGCAGTGAAGGAACTGCTCTGCTGCGGATTCAACGAGGAGCCCTCATTCTGTTCCCTGGAACTGAATGAAAGTCGTATGGCAACGATGTTCTCGGTCAATTAGTCCCCCATTCACACCAATCAGACAGCATGGCCATCTTCAAGACGCAGGAGGTGTGGTAAGTCCTCCTGCTATCCTGTTTGCAAGGTAATCAATCGTGAAGACAGTAAAATCGAAATAGTTTAATGTTTTCGAAATCCTTGAAATTTGCCCCTGATTGTCATAGTCTCATTCCAGGATTGGGAGCCAAGCATGTTTTCATCTCATATGAACAAGTCTGCTAAAATGTAGGTGTAGTAACCAAAGCCGTATACGAAATCATCGGCGCTCCCGATCTTCCCGCCTATCATACTATCAAGGCCGCTAACCGGCGTATGGCCAAGACCAATGCTTTGCTTTGCGCTAAAGATAATATCCGTGTCAGCTCCGGCCATCCCGGATTAATCTGGATGCCAATGGTAGAGAACTTTCACAAGGACCAATGCGGTAAATCGGAGCTGAGCTGTGAGGAACTGAAAAAGCATCTCGACTCCAAGCATCCTATAGGCCACATCGACAAGCAGAACGATATTGCCTACTACTTACTCTATTTGGTATCGGATGAGGCCAAATTTGTGGCGGGTAATGAACAGATCACAGATGGTGGTTAAACTGCGACTTGTTACAGTACGACTCAGATCAATGAAAATAAAAATAGAGGTGGATTAGGGATCTCGTAATCCTAAGCCTTCACTTCTATCTCCAGGACATCTGCAAAGGTCTCGCCATCGCCAGAGGCAGTAGCCGCTATGCTCACTTTGTAAACCCCGGGGGCTACATTGGCATTCCAGAGACCCATATATTTGTATCCGGAGGTGCGCAGCAGGCTCGTCCTTGCAGCCTCGGAGCCATCAGGGCCTTTTATGATGGCTGTGCAGCGCAGGGCGCTGTCCACAGCCTGCACCCCGCCCGTCTGCGATGTCTTGCCGGATGAACTCAGCTGAACCATCCCAGATTTGTTCCCGGAGGCCCCGGAGGCGCCTGAGGTGCCGAGAGCGAATCCCTCAAACCCGCAGGTAGAGCATCCCTTAACTGTGAGACGGGTCTCGCCGTTCTGCGATGAATTCTCTGCAGCCTTAGTCTGCAACTCCCGGAAAGATGCCGTTATGGTCGTGGTCGAGCCAGACTGCACTGGGTTGGGCTTGGCCCCGACATCTGCCAGATCGTAGTTGAACTTAGGCTGATTTTCGGTCCAGTCGTGCCAGGAGTATAGCCTGGCATCGTAGCCGGAGAGGGTCAGTGCGAACCAGACCAGCGAGGCCTCGACGCCCACATTCGTATAAACCACGACAGGCCGATCCTTCTCCAGCCTCGTGAAAACCTTCTGCAGATCCTCTTCAGGCTTTATTCTCTCCTTCTCTACCACATTTTCGTAGGGAATGTTTACGGCTCCAGGAATCGAGCCCATGCCGAAGTCTACGGCAGGCCTGGCGTCTACGATCTGGGCCCCGCCGTGAACTACATAGTCATAGGTAGCGAGAAGCTCAGGCATAAGCAGGGGAGTGTAGATCGTCTTCGGCCTTGTTGCAGACTTATTGCTGGTATTCAGACCGGCTGCCGTCCAGTCATCGATGCTGCCGTCCAGAACTCTTACATTTTCGTGTCCCATGTATTTGAGCAGCCAATAGGCGAAGACTGCCGGAGATGGGCCGCCACCACATGGAAGACACTCGCCTGTAATCACCAGGGAGTCGTTTCGAGATATGCCTGCATCTCCCAGCAGCTTTGCTATCTCTGAGACGGACTTGAGCTGACCGCCTTCGCCCGTAAAGCCCTCGTAGTTGATATTGACAGCGCCTTCGATGTATTTGGTCGAGCTCGGGCTGATGTCCAGCAGAACGTCGTCCGGAGCGATCTCCGTCGGAGATGCAAGTGCCTCGGCAAACCTGCCTGTTCGCTTCTTTGAGGTGTTGCTCGGAATGGGATCGCTGACCGCAGGTAGCGGTGCAGAAATCGATACAGGTCCCACATTCTGCGTCTTCAGAGTCGTCACAGTTTCCGCGCCCGCAAAGACGGGCGTACTCAAGACCAGGCCGTGCAGAAGGATGGAAATGATCCCGTAAATGAGCATCGACTTCGCTATGGCCGAGAATCCCTTGCGATCCGCTCGGCATGAATCTGATTTAATTAATATCATTCTTTTCTCCACACTATCCCAAATAGCCTTTAGAAGGCTGATTTGCCATCCAATCCTGGTAACTGTAGAGTCTGGCATCATAGCCCATCATCTTCAGAGCGAACCAGACCACAGAAGCCTTCATACCCGTGTTGGTGAAGACTACCACAGGCCTGTTTTTATCCAGCATCATGAATTCCTTATTCAGCTGGTCCTCGTCCTTGATCTTTCTTCCGTTCAGCACGCTCGTATAGGGTATGCTGATCGATCCCGGTATGCTGCCGGACATAAACTCCTGTAAGGTCCTGGAGTCAACAATTTGCGCCTGGCCGCTCTTGACGAAGTCGTAGGTCGCAGTGTAGTTTGCCGTTTCTGTGGGAGTGTAGATTTTGCCGGAGAGTATCTGGGCGTCTTTCGTGGTGGTCCGTCCCATTGCCGCCCAATCTTCAGCCGTTCCATTAAGAACCATCACATTCTCATGACCCAGACTCATCATAATCCAGTAGACGTAAGTCGCTACAGACGGACCACTGCCGCAGGGCAGGCATTCGCCGTAGATCACAACGGAATCCTCACGAGAGATTCCAGCGTCCCCAAGGATCTTGGAGATTTCGGGCCAGGGCTTCAGTACTCCTGCTTGCACCTCAAAGTCGGTGTAAGGAATGACAACTGAGCCTGCAATATGCGATTTGGAATTCTCGCTAACATCCAGCAGAATATCCGCATTTGTGACCGCATCCAATGGCATGAGAATCGATTTAGCCTCATCGATCCTTAGAATTCCTTCTTGGTCTGCAGGAGCTGCATTCTGAGAAGTCTTTGAAGCTTCAACAGTATTAATGGCATCCTTATCCTCAAGGATTAATAAGGCAGCGACCGCTAATGAGGCAATGCAGATTATGGAAATCAGCATCAGCTTTGATTTTGGCAAACTCATTCCATTTCACCGAATTTTAGGCCGCAAGCTCTTCTTTTACCTTCTCTACTACCCTTGAGCATGTCTTTTCATCAATAGCTATATCATGAGACTTCTCGATCCCAAATTCCGTTACAATTATCTGTATGGCAGGCTCGATCTCGGCATGCTGCAAAGTCTTGGCGGCACACTGCACAGGACATCCGTCAATGGCTATCATCAGACCTGCCTCCTTGGCCGATTTAACCATTCCTTTGATATGACCGCCAACTCCCGCCAGGCAGAAGAATCCTGCTACCTTCTGCTTTGCCAGATCAATTGCCGCTTGGTTTGCGATTTGGCCCACATTTGAGGCCCCGGAACAGGCTACGACGCGTACATCCGAGGAGCTGCACAAACATTTCTTTTTCTCTTCCATGAATTAATCCTCATTTCTTGAGCATCTTCTTGATCTCTTCCACGGTGCCGGTCTTACCCATCATTTTGGACTCGCCGTCGATGAAGAGCGCCGGAGTCATCATCACTCCGCGGTCCATGATCTCCTGTATGCTGTCTATTTTGACGATCTCCGCCTGAATGCCTGACTCAGAGACTGCCTTCTCCACGTTCTTCAACAGGCTCTTGCACTTGGCGCAGCCCGTTCCCAAAACTTCTATCTTCACCATTTTAATTCACCGCTAGAGTTTGATTTGCCAATTAACGCAATAAACATAAGCCTATTTCTAAAGCCTAAATCAGTTGCCAGTAGATGAGGGGGGCCAGAGACAATAGCGTAATTCCCGTTATCAACCTGATGGCAACTCTATGTTTGTTCCGGAAATTATCCACTTGCACTGGACTCATACCTAATGCGATGATTCCACCCAGGAGCAGCACTGGAAGTGCTATTCCCAGGTTATAAATCAACAGATAAATTAGCCCAAACGAGGCATATCCATGGCTGGAGATCATGCCGATAATGGCGATGTACATCCCACCCACACAGGGTGCCCTTACCAGCGAGAAGAGAGCTCCTAAGAGGAAATAGGAGGTGATACTCCGGCTGGCAATGACACCATGGACGTACTTCTTGGTCCAATCTGTGCGGAAGAGGGATAGGCCTCCGCTATGCAGCCTTCTCGCGTCCTCCATCTGCATTAGCCCCAGAAACAGCAGGACAGCTGCCAGAACACTGCGAAACACAGCGGCAGTGGACTTCTCCTGTAGAACGCTGAATAGACCCACTCCAAAAATAATGTAGACCGCGAATGTACCCAGGGAAAAGAAGACAACCATTGTCAAGATATCTCTTCTGCGGCCCGAGCTTGCCAGCATTGAGCTTGCCAGAAAGGCTAATACAGCCAGAAGACACGGATTGAAGCCCGCAAAAAGGCCGGCTGCAAAGACGGTAACGGCAGACGATATGGTAAGATCTTTGAGAGCATTTCCGGTAGCGCATGCCGGAGGGGTAATTACTGCGGTCTGTAAGTCACTACTGGCTAAGGCTGGTGATAGAACCATGAGCAATACTACTATCAACAGAATTGCTCTGCAATATCTCACTCTCTGCATTCCAGTCTTACCGATTCCAGTCTTCCCGGATAGATATATCATGGTAATTAAAGCTGCAAATTGGGAGACAGCCGGATGAAGGTTCTTTCCGGCCATGTTATGCCCAATTTCAAACCAATTCACCTCTATTTCTTCTTAGATTATGAGACAATCGCTCCGTAGAGCATGCCCACGAGAGTGGAGACTATCACGACCAGGCTGATGTAGACACCACCTTTCTTTAGGCCGATGACTCTCGTGATCACTATCATGCTCGGCAGGCTCAGCGACGGCCCGGCCAGGAGCAGAGATAGCGCCGGACCTGGGGCCGTTATTCCGGTGCTGTAACCGAAGAGCGTGCCCACTATGGGTATCTCCAGCAGGGTTGGCATGTAGAGTAGAGCGCCCACGACAGAAGCAATAAAGCACGAGGGGAAGCTGTTCGAGCCTAAATAGGTCCTGAGCAGCTCTGTTGGCATAAAGTAGCCAATAACGCCCGTTATGAAGGTTCCAACCACCAGCAGGGGAAAGATCTTTTTGGTCAGAGACCAGGTCTCGCTGAAGAAGGCGGTCTTCTCTTCGGAGGAGAAATATTTTGTCAGCACATACGCAGAAGCCACTATGAATGCAGCGACAATTGTCCATTTCGTAACGAACTCCAGTTGCGAGGTGGCTGATAGCAACACTCCAATTAGGAGCGCAATGAATAAGACCGCGATGCGTTCAGTCTGACCACTTTTTGGAGGCTCGGTCAACGCCTGGGCCGCTTGAACCGGTGCACTGACTGGTGAAGTCTCGCACTTCTGGGAGCTTCTCTCGAATATGGCAGCCATGATCAGGCCGATGACGACCGCCATAGATACTGCGGCAATCGCTCTGGCAATTCCCAGATCCAAACCCAGAACTCTGGCAGTAAGAACTATGGCCAGGAGATTTATGGCAGGGCCCGAGAAAAGGAAAGCGGTTGCAGGACCTATTCCTGCACCCTTCTTTTCTATTCCTGCGAACATGGGCAGAATGGTACAGCTACAGACCGCCAGTATTGTTCCGGATGTAGCTGCCACGCTATAGCATAACCACTTGGGAGCATCTTTTCCAAAGTACTTCAACACCATTTCCGTCTTGAGGAGCGCGGCTATGGCACCGGCAATGAAGAATGCTGGTATCAGACAGGTCAAGACGTGCGCCGAGAGATATCCCAGCAATGTTGTGAGCCCTGCTTGCATTGCCGCCATAATAGTAATCGTATATTCAACCATCTGAGATCAACACCTATTAGCTTCTGCCCCGAATTGAGAATTGTGGAGTGACTTTTGCAGAATCTTTCCTGCATCAGTAAGCAGCGATATCTGTCTCAGAGCCAGAGCATCCACCATCCGGATCAGATCGAATACCAGTGGGTCTTTTATTCTGTAAAGGGTTCTCTTGCCATCTATCTTCCTTTCCAGGATGCCGGCTTCATGGAGGATGTTGAGATGTTTGGATATGGTGGACTGAGACCTCTGAAAGGCAGGCAGAATCTCGCAGACGCAACGCTCTCCCTGGGCGAGGAATTCCAGCAGCTCCAGACGGGTGGGGTCTGAGAGCGCATCAAGGATCTTGACGCGCAGATCCGAGACAGATTTTTGAGTCATGATAGGACATATCTAAAACGTATTCAGATATAAACATATCGCGATAAGACGATATTAAAAACAGCAAGAGATTGAACAAAACCGGATAAATGTCAGCTTTTTTTCTATTCGGTTAAATCGATCTCATTTAGCGACTGTAACCTAAACAATTCACTTAACCCCGATTGCCTTGAAAAAAGTGTAGCAAAATGTCCCATCCTGTCCAGCGGTGCTGTGGAGATCTTTTATTCCCTTTATCCAGTCGTCACTATCCACGAGTCCCATCTGCAGAGCCTGCGCCTTAACGCCTTCCACCATGGGGATGATAGTATTTTCTACAAAACCTGTCCTCATCTCCGGCCGGCTTCGGTCGCTGTAAACCATGCGTGGCGAGACTCTGACCTCTCGAAAACCCGCCCGGCATAAGAGCGGATAAAGCTCTCTGCCGATATGCGAGTTCCCGCCCAATTCCGCCTGCACGGCATTCAGAGAGCGCCAGCAGGTCAGAGCCTCCCGGGTCTCGGGATGGAAATAGCAGGAACCATGATCGCCCTCAATCACCGTCAATGTGCCGCCGGGCCGCAGAATCTTCTTCAGCTCCTGCATGGCCCTTAAGGGGTCGGAAAGATGCTCCAGCACAAAGCAGAGAAAAATATGATCGAAACAATCTTCCTGGAAAGGCAGTTGAAAGATATCCGCCCTCTGGAACTGAACATTAAAGACGCCTTCGTCCTTCACCAGGCGCCTTGCCTGATCTATCGAACCCTGGGAAATGTCCACGGAGATGATTCGTGCCTCCGGGCTCTTTTTCGCCAGGATGGCTGTCTGGGCTCCCACACCGCATCCTGCCTCCAGGACTCTTGCGCCGGCCGGGTAGGATGTGTCATGATGAAGAAGGCCTTCAAGTGTCCTGGCCTGATCTGAGAGCCTCTCCGACTCGCGGCCCGAGTAGCCGTGTACGTATTCGCTCATGACTCAAACCGATTATGGTGGGCAAATCCAGCTATATCCCGGCGCACTCTCGGCGATTGGGACGATTTCGATATAGGATATCCCAGACGGATGGCATAGGCTATCTTCAGATATTCGGGAATACCGAGAATCTTCTTCACCTCTGATTCAACTTCGTCTCCGCCAAAGACGCTCATTATTTGGAAACCGATTCCCAGCTCTTCTGCCATCAGCCACATGTTCTCCATAACACAGCCAAGGCTTATGAAGCCCAAAGTATCACCAACAGAAGCCGGAGCCCTCTTCCTGGTGTCATAGGTCACGATCAATAGCACCGGACTGCCCTTAATGGTTTGATCAAGAACAGATGGCTCACTTTCACGCGCAACCCGGCGCCAATCACCAGGCGTCCTCCAGGATGGAGGAAACATGGCGCCCAGGATTCCAACCTTCTTTTGCAGCAATTCCTCTTCCGAGTGTGAGAGCTGTTGATAGTTCTCCCTGAGGAAATCCTCGGAAATCCGGGATTTGATCTCTCCCAGTTCCTCCAGCCGTTTCTTATCATCAACGACGATTATCTCAAAGTTCTGCATGTTGTGGGCGGTGGGTGCCCAGCGTGCTGCCTCAAGTATCTGCATTAAGTCCTGTTTCGATGGCTGATGTTCCCGGTCAAAAGGTGCCCTGGACGAATGCCTGTCCTGGATGATTCTGAGAATTTCGCTCATAGTTAACGCCCTCCCATTTTAAGGACTGCACGGAAATGAACCTTTGCAGACATCATTCTCTCATAAGCAAAGGCTGCCTGCTCCAATGGAAACACCTCGACCATTGGTCTGACTCCAGTGAGCACGCTGAAGCGCAATGCGTCCTGTGGATTGCCTCCTACCCAGCCGCAGATGGACCGGCCGCCTCGCATCAGATTGCCTGGGAAAATCTGCATCGCTTCATTTACAAAGGTGACTATGATCATCTGCCCATTCTGGCCCAGACCGGAGACAAGCTCGGAGATGGCCTTGCCGCTTGGTGCCGTACAGAGGATCACCTTTGCACCCCCCAGATCCATCAACTCTTTTGCTGCATCGGATGTATCGGTGTCAATGAAGTGGTGGGCGCCAAGCTTGCGAGCCAATGTCTCCTTTCCCCTGCCACGTGATAAGACCGCAGTCTCGAAGCCGAGCTTGATGGCGAACTGTAAGCCCAGATGTCCGAGCCCCCCAAGACCGTGGATTGCCACCAGGTCGCCGCCTTTTGCACGGCTTTTTTGCAGGGCTCCAAAGGTCGTCCTTCCCGCGCATAGGAGAGGCGCGGCGTCTACCGGGTCAAGATTGTCGGGAATGGAATTCAGAGCCTCCATGCGGGCAACCATGAACTCGGCGTAGCCTCCATCGGTTGTGATGCCCGTCGTCAACGATTCCTCGCAGGCTCCGAACTCGCCACTTCGGCATGCTGGACAGTGGAAGCAATGTCCTCCGAGCCATCCCACGCCTACTCTCTGTCCCACCTTCCAATACTTTGTTTTGGACCCGAGCTGATCTATTATCCCAACGACTTCATGGCCGGGAGTTCTGGGATATTGCAGCCCGGGAAATAGACCTTCCTTGACGATAGCGTCTCCATGACAGACCCCGCAAGCTTCCACTTTGATGAGCACTTCGTTTTCTCTTGGTTTGGGAACTTCTTTATGAACCAACTCAAAGTCATTCCCTGGGGAACTTACTTGAATTGCTTTCATTAATGCCATGATAATACCTCTTATATCCCAACTTAGATAAGCATATACATTCAGGAATCGATTTCAACGCCATTGAACGGATTTTGGCCGAATATGCCCATATTTTTACCACATATATTTATGCCAGGAGATCAAGACATTGGGGGCAGAGACATAATATGCGAGTTGCAAAAATGTGCAAATACAGGATTTTATCGGCATTGTTCGCGGCAGTCATGGTTTCATGTCTGCCTGTATTCGCCGTTGTGTGGCAATATGAGGATAACTCCAGCTCAGAATCTCAGCTGAGCCAGATCTCTCTCTCGCCCGCCGCATTAGCTTCAAAAGCCCAAACCAATGCAGAGGCTACTAACAGCTCATCCGGGACAGATGGCAATATCTGGGGCTGGGGAGGAACCCCAAGAGGATTTTCCTCTTCCAACGGGACACTTAAGTATCCTCTGGATTACTACACCTCTCGTTTTAATCTTGGATACAATAATCGCGTCTCTCCTTCTGGGCAGAATAATCTCCAAAATTTAAGCCATTATTCCACGGGATTTACTACCGGATACCTTCCAGGATATGATATATCCAGCCTTCTTTCCAATGAAAAATCCTCCTATGATCCCTGGAATAATTATCCCGGATATGATCCGAATTATCCTTATGGATACACCAGCACCTGAGGCATCATGGATGCATGATAGCTGATGGAGACTCCTTTTGAGGGGCATGCGTCCAGCGATTTCCCGCTCATCCCTCCTAACCCGACAAGCTAAATGCTTGTGTCGTTAAGATAGTCGGTCCCGGTGCCGGAGACAAATAGAGGATAGTTTTTAGGCTCAGTTCCCCAGGACCGGAAGTCGGGGAAGGTATCTTTTAACCCATTCAGGTTTGTTGAGTTGTTGGTTGCATTCAGAGAATCATTGGTCTGATTCAGAGGTCCTTCGGTCAGGCTGTTCAGTAAGGTCAAACCTGCAGAGCCATTCAGTCTGACGGGCATTTGACTGCTGGTTATAGCAGCCATCACTACCAACGAGAACAATATCAGTATCAAGCATCTCATATCGCTCATTGAAATGGTTTCTAGCCCATTCGTGCTTATTTATGCTTCGCTGGAATCGAGAATTTGGCATTTTCCTTAACGATCACTATCTTATACTGCTTCTGCATTCTAGTCAGCATGGAGAACGGGTTGAGCCCCTGGATTGATAAATCCACATTGGTAATTCTAGTGATCACGGTTCTGGCGATCACGGTACTGATTCTTTCCGGTTTAGCGAACGCCACATACTATGTCAAACCGGGGTATAGTATCCAGTCGGTCATAGATGCCGCTAATCCGGGCCAAATCATTGAGGTGCAGAACGGCACCTTCCACGAGAGGGTCAACGTAACCAAAACGCTTACCCTCAAGGGCATGGGCAAGCCGGTTATTGACGCCGGCGGCAAGGGAAGCGCAGTAACCATCGCGGCCAACGGTTCAACCCTTATGGGATTTTCGGTTACAGGATCCGGTTCGGATGCCAAAGACGCGGGCATAAGAGTGCTCTCCCACGGGAACATAATCAAAAACAATACAGTCGTCAAAAATGGTAACTACGGAATTATCCTTTACTACGCCGACAAAAATGCCGTTTTTTTAAACATGGTGACGGAAAACAAAAAAGGCGGAATCCTGCTGATTCATTCCAACAACAACCAGATATGGGGCAACTATGCCGGCATGAATTGGAATGGTATCACCATAGAAACATCCAGAGGCAACAACATCATGTCCAACAACTTAACCCGGAACAAGATGGGCATAAACATCTCGAACATTAACATAAGCGAAAGCATCACAACAAAAGGTAAGGGAGTCTCCATAGCATACGTCTCCGGCAGCCAGGCGAAGACCTACAACATCGGACAGAACAGCACGAACTCCTCAACAATCGGCGCCAACGTTCTCTACCAGAATAACCTACAGAACAACGTTCAGAATGCCTTCGACGACGGTTACAACCAGTGGGACAACGGCAAGGCAGGCAACCACTACAGCAACTACGATGCCCGGGAGCAGGGCTGCAATGACCGCAACAGAGACGGGATCTGCGACAGCGGCTATGGCATTCTTGGAGGGCATAACGTGGACAATCTGCCGAAAGCGTCTATCGACGCCATACTCAGTTACAAGTCCAGGGGATTGATGGGCTCAGTGCTGAAGCTGGACCACAGAACCTACATGCCCGGACGAGATGTCAATGCGTTTTATGTGGCTCCCGGAAACTTCTCCGGCTGGGTGGGAATTATGAAGACGGATCAGACCAGAGGAAAAGCCAGCCGGGATAAGGCTCTGTCTTCTCAGAACCTGAAAGGCTCATCAGGTACACTGAAGCTGAAGGCTCCTGCCGACAATGGATCCTACAGTCTTCGCATGTATAACACCAATGGAGAGGAGATGGACTCTCTGAATTTCATTGTTATGGTTCCGACCATCACTGCAACTCCGGCCTCGGTGAACACCTGCGAGGAGATCACTGTTAACTATGCAGGGGCTCCGGGTTATGAGAATGACTGGATAGCTATGTACAGATCCGGATCACCTGACACCAGCTTCACTTCCCGCCAGTATCTGAATGGAAAAGAGAACGGCACTGTGATCCTGGATGCTCCCGATCCGGGCATGTATGACTTCAGGATCTTCGAGAACGATAGCTATATTCGGCTGGCCACCAGCAGCAGTATAGAAGTCAAAATATTTAAGGGCAACAAAGTCATAGCCTCACCATCGCATGTTGCGCCCGGTGGCAAAGTCACAGTAAGCTACTGGGGAGCCCCTCCGGAAGGAACGGGTGTTATCGGCATGTACGGCGTGAACAGGCCTGATAAGTTCCCCTTGGAAACGAGGTCGGTAGGCAGCAATAATTGTGGCAGAATTACCTGGCGGCTCCCTGCAGATCCCGGCACCTATGACTTCAGGATGTTCCAATCTGCTATCACCGAGGCCGGTCAAGGGGCTTACCAGCTCCTTGGCCAGAGCAATGTGGTGACAGTAAGCTAGAGACTCCGAATAGACAAATCGACAGAAAAGAAGAAGCCTCCAGAGCATAGCTCTTCGAGGCTTCTGACGGCCCTCGTCCTGAGTCTGACCATAAATCAAGTTTGCTTTTCTTTCAGTAAATCTAATTTTCTACATAATCTTAAATAATAAGTCTCTCTATACGAGCGCGGTGACGCGGTTGGAGATCACGAATAAATCATATGCACAGGCATTGCCATCTGGGGCGATCTGATGGAGTCGTATTATCTATTTCTGATATTTTTCGTGCTTTTCATAGCGATGCTGGTGGGCATAAGCCTTCTCACCTCTCGCAGACAGAAATCGGTCACTGACTTCTGGCTTGCCGGAAGTGAATTGGGTGCCGGAATCATAGGTTTGTCCACAGCAGCCTCATGGATCAATGCGAGCGGACTTCTCTTAGCGACCGGCATGTTCCTTCTCATAGGCATAGGCTCAATCTGGCTTTGGGTCTTTCCCAATATCGCCGCCCTTATCATAATAGCAGCGATCTCTGGAAGGATCAAGAACATTCCCGCACTGACTCAGCCCGAGCTCATGGAAATAAGGTACGACCCACTGATCCGGGCTCCCGTCGCCCTGGCTGTTACGATCATGATGGTTCTCTTCTCGGTTTCCGATTTTATAGGATTCAAGCTGGTGCTGGGATCGTTTTACGGAATTGAACCCATCTATGCCATCCTGATAATGGCAGTGGCTGCTGCATTATATGTCAGCATAGGCGGCTTTCGAGCCGTCGTCTGGGCCGACGTGCCGAAATACGCATTGCTGGCGGGGCTGGCGGCCTCTGTGGCAGCAATGGCTCTATGGCTTCCGGTCCAAAAAGGCTTATCTATTACTGCAACGGCCATTGCTTTTGGCCCTGATTGGTGGAATCCCTTTGTCATGGGAGGGGTATTGGGTGCACTGGTGCTCCAGCTGGCCCTCCTGCCGGGATGGGTAGCAGAGCAGGACCCCTGGCAGAAGATCTGGGCCGCTCGAGATGAAAGATCAGCCAAGAGGGGTCTCATCCTGGGAGCAGGGCTTATGGCGCTGATCTATTTATGCTGCTTCTTGACATCCATCGGACTCCGAGCACTATATCCCATGCCGACGAGCGAGGCGGAGGCAGAGATGCTCTATCCAACGTTCATCAGCAACAATGTATCCCCTCTGGTTTTGGCGCTGCTCACGATTGGATTCCTTGCCGCATGCATGTCCTGCACATCCACCTTTGCCACATCTGGAGCTTCCTGCATCTCCAGAGACCTGATACAGAGGCATATCAAGCCGGAAGCCACCATGAAAGAGATGCTGACCATAAACAGAGTCCTGGTCGTAATCATGATAGCCACCTCGGCCATCATCGCTTTGAAGATGGACAGCATCCTGGAGGCGGTCATAATCGCCACGGTCATAGGCACCACTTCCTACTTCTTTCCCATAATCGGAGGCCTCTACTGGAAGCGTGCCACCAAGTGGGGAGCATTGGCGGCCCTGATCATGGGAGGAGGCACTCAAATCCTGCTTATATGTTATGAAATATTCTGGCTGCATCAGTCACTGGATACCGTCTCGCCTTACCTTACAGAGCATGGAGTGCTGGTAGGACTGTCTCTCAGCGCCATCTCCTTCATCGGAATATCCCTGGCCACACCGCTTACAGAGAGAATAAGGCTCGCGCCCTTCTTTTCGGATGTTGCAAAAGATGTATTCCAGGGCCAGAGACTGGAAGTGAATAAAAATAGCCCTCTTTATCATGAGGTGATGGTGAGTATAGAACAAAAGATCTCTGGAGATAGGGCTCATTTGAATCTCTCCATTTTCCTGCAGCCCGTGAAATCGGATAGCAGGAATATTTCCAGCGAGCTTGAATGGGATGAATATGTGGAGCATCTAAAAGCCACCCATTCCAATTGGTACACTCCTACTGGGAGCCACATCGTCTACAGGCTCTCCCAGGCAGATATGCTGGCCAGCATCAAGATGGTTCGCGGTGACGTGTTCCAGATATGGCTCTCTGCCGAGCCGAGGCTGGCACAGGTTGACCGTCAAATTGACGAGCTCTTCCTATCTTTCGAGGAGATCAGGGACTCCTTGAGCGAGTTCGGTCTGTCGGCATCGCCATCTCCATCGAAATCGTGAATATGAATGTTGCTATGAAAATATATTTGCAGGCGCGAAGGCGGTCAAATAGATTACATATGGCAATATATGGAACCCAGGAAATCGATCTAAGATATCAACCTCTTTTTTCTCTAACATAATATACATATTTTACCAGTCTGCCCGTAAGCAGAGGGGCCAAAAGACATATATTCCTTAGAAACTTACTTAATCTTATTAGATTGACGTAAGAAAGGATAAAGGTCCAGGTGAATTTATGTCTACAGAAGATTCGGCTAACTACCTGGATGATTGATAAAGGAGGAATTTTGTGAAACCATTTTATGAATACAAGAAAATATGTTTAGTCTTACTAATGGGCATGCTGATCTTCTCATCATTGGGGAGCTCAAAAGAGGTCGCCCAAAATAAGAGCCAGCTCGAAGGATACCCGATTGCGACCGATGTTTTTACGACGCTCCAGAGGACGGTCGTGCCCGACTCAATACCTTCCGGTTCGGAGACGGTTCTTCCTTATGAGATTTCAAAATTCAAGAAAAACGGCTATGGCAATTGGAGTTATGGACCCGGTATCGCTTCTGTAAAGCGGCTCGATATCATGCCGACTAATTATAGCGGCAAATCTGTCAATGATACCGAAAAACTCTTGAATTTCTTTACCATTACC
>CAIQHB010000079.1 GCA_903871465.1 uncultured Methanosarcinales archaeon | reverse complement strand
GTACGCAGAAAGCATCATCCGCACGGTTCGGGAATCGCTGGTAGTGCTGAACGGCGGGCTGAAAATTGTGTCGGCCAATCCCTCATTCTACCGGACGTTCCACATAACGCCCCAAGAGACCGAGGGACAGACCCTTTATGACCTGGGAAACGGGCAGTGGGACATTCCTGCCTTGAGGCAGCTTCTTGAGGAACTGCTCCCCAAAAACACTAAAATCGAGGGGTTCCTGATGGAGCATGAGTTCCCAATCATCGGCAAGAGAAGAATGCTCCTCAATGCACGACGCATTGTCTGGGTGAATTCACATAGGGAGCTTATCCTCCTCGCCATAGAAGACATCACGAATAACAAAGAAAAATCCCAAATTACCGGCAAGGTTGGTCGTGAATAAGGAAATAACTGAGCAGGAGTGGAAGAATGACCAGCGCCGATCGGCACAGGAGCGCCTGAAGGAGAGAGGAAGCGATTTTGCGAACGCGATCGCAGAGGAGAGCGCAAACACTCTGGCTCTGCTTCATGAGCTGCAGGTCCACCAGATCGAACTGGAGATGCAGAACGAGGAGATGAAGCGCGCCAGACTGGAGGCGGAAGATGCTTTGGCGAAGTACTCCGACCTCTACGACTTTGCGCCCATCGGTTTGTTCACTCTGGATGAGCAGGGTCGGATCCTGGAATCCAATCTAGTGGGTTCCACTATCCTTGACGTGGAGAGGCGCTATCTGTTAAAAAGGAGTTTCCAGCGTTTTGTTACGCCTAAAGACCGTCCGACTTTTGATGATTTCTGCAAAAAAGCATTTGAGACCTCCGACAAGCAAACGTGTGAATTGTCACTTCTAAAAAAAGATGGGGTTCCCGTCTATGTTCGCATTGAGGGCACGGCCACAGAAGAATTCTCGCGGAGCCGCAATCGTGCGAAGCCTAGAGAGTGCCGAATCGCCGTTATCGATATAACCGAGAAAAAGCTGGCAGAAAAGGCTCTCAGACAGTTGAAGAACGATTTGGAGATCAGGGTTCAGGAGAGAACGGCAGATCTTGAGAGAACCAACTGGGATCTAATGAAGGCCAAAGAGGCAGCAGAGGTCGCAGTCGAGGCCAAATCAGATTTCATGGCCAGCATGAGTCACGAGCTTCGTACGCCCATGAACGCCGTCATAGGCATGACTTCAATTCTCCTGGACGATGGAGGTCTAACAGCAGAGCAAAAGGACTTCATCGAGACTATCAGGCTCAGCGGAGATGCTCTGTTGAGCGTCATCAACGACATCCTGGACTTCTCCAAGATGGAAAGCAACAAGGTGGCGCTGGAGGAGCAGCCTTTCGACCTTCGAGCCACAATCGAAGAAGCCCTCGAACTGGTGAACATCAAAGCTGTAGAGAAGGGTCTAAACCTGGCTTATACCATTGACGCAAGTGTTCCAGAAACAATCATATCCGACCCTTCCAGGCTTCGTCAGATTCTGGGCAATCTGCTGAGTAACGCCATAAAGTTTACGGATCAGGGTGAGGTCAAGCTATCCGTGTCCCGAAGCCGCGATGAGATTCGAGAGATTCACTTTGCGATTCAGGATACGGGAATAGGCATTCCCTTTGATAAGCAGGACCTGCTCTTCCAATCCTTCAGCCAGATAGGGCCCTCATCCTACTGTTCGGAAAGCGGAACGGGCCTGGGCCTGGTCATAAGTAAGAAGCTCGTGGAGCTGATGGGCGGCAGGATCTGGGTCGAAAGCAAGCCGAAAGAGGGCTCGACCTTCCATTTTACTATTCTTGCGGAAACCGTTCCAGGTGAGCAGGCTGCCCATTTGAAAAAAGTTCAGCCTCATCTGATGGGCAGACACGTGCTCATAGTTGAGGACAACAGGACCAATCGCCGCATACTGGGAGCTTATGCCTATTCCTGGGGGATGGTGACCTTTGTCGCATCAACGAGCCAAGACGCTCTTGACTGGATTCGGAGAGGAGATACTTTTGACGTGGCCATTCTGGATATGGATATGTCTAACATGAACGGCTTGACGCTGGCCAAGGAGATCAGAAAGTACAACCTGACATTACCAATGGTTATGCTGACCTCCATAGGACAGCATGTTCCTGCCGAGAACGCCATGCACCTGACCAAGCCCATCAAACAGTCCCAGCTTCATAAAATGCTGACCAAGATCATATACAAACGACCGGCTCACGAGTCAACCCGGGCCAGCAATAGTAATAAGAATACTCAGGATAGCTCCGTGAGCATACTTCTGGCCGA
Organism: uncultured Methanosarcinales archaeon; assembly: GCA_903871465.1. Taxonomy (GTDB): domain Archaea; phylum Halobacteriota; class Methanosarcinia; order Methanotrichales; family Methanotrichaceae; genus Methanothrix. The sequence continues at coordinate 56,988 of CAIQHB010000079.1, read as the reverse complement.
GGACAATGCATCCAGCCAAAAAGTAATCCTGCAAATGCTCAAACGACTGGGCCACAGGGCGGACGTGGTTGCTAATGGAATTGAGGCGTGCCAGGCACTGGAACGCCAGAATTACGACATTGTGCTCATGGATGTGCGGATGCCTGAGATGGATGGGCTGGAAGCTACACGAACTATCCGCCAGCGCTGGCCAGTCAATGGACCGAAAGTGATAGCGATCACAGCCCATGCTCTGGAAGGCGATCGGGATAAGTGCTTACGCGCCGGGATGGACGACTACATCACCAAGCCCGTGAAAATGGGCGAGCTGTCCGATGTGCTGAACCGGGTATCGTCCACCATACCTTGATTGTATCTCTCCAAAGACGCAGGCTTAAGGCACGTATAACGGAATCCTTTTATCTTTTCTCCCGGCTTTAGCAAAGCATGTTCAAGATCGGCTTTGTCAAGCTGGGAAACATCGCTACCTCAACGGTCATCGATCTTTCCCTGGATGAGATCGCGGAAAGAACAGATATCGAGTTCAAAATCGTCAGCTTCGGCCCCAAGATGACCAAAAAAGAGGGCGAAGCAGCAATGGAACTGAAGTCCTGGGGTCCCGAACTTGTGGTAATCACCAGCCCCAATGCCGCGACCGCCGGTCCAACCGCGGCACGCGAACTCTTCCGGGGTCTCCCCACCATCATAGTCTCAGATGGTCCGACCAAGAAGGAGGCACGCGACCTGCTGGCCGCGGATGGCTTCGGCTACATCATACTGCCTGTGGACCCGCTCATCGGTGCCAAGCGAGAGTTCCTCGACCCGGCGGAGATGGCGCTCTTTAACTCCGACGCGCTCAAGGTCCTGGCAGCCTGCGGGGCCATCAGACTGGTCTCGGAAGAGCTGGACCAGTGCATGAGCACAATCGCCAGGGGCGAGACCCATCTACCGGCAATTTTGGCCACTCCGGAGAAGTGCGCAGAGCGCATGAACTTCCAGAATCCCTACGCCAGGGCCAAAGCCATCGGTGCCCTGCATATGGCCCAGACCGTCGCTGGCATTGACGCCCAGGCCTGCTTCCGTCTCAAGGAGCTGGAGCAGATCGCCCTGGCCGCGGCTGCGGGCCACGAGGTCATGCGCGCGGCAGCGCGGCTGGCAGACGAATCCAGAGAACTGGAGAAGGCCAACGATACCGTCTCCCGCAAGCCTCACGCCCGCACAGGAGAGACTATGTTGAAGACCAGGCTTCTGGAAAAGCCGGAGAAGATTCAGACAGAGAGGATTTAGGCAGAAATACTTTCGTTCTGCGCGGTCAATGGCTAAATAGCGAACGCGCCATCATCTCGCTATAAAGGAAGTTTGCTGCCCGGCCCTACTCGCTTCTGGGCAAAGGAAGGGCAGCCTTCCTGATTCACCCCATTTCTTTACAGAAGCGCAAAAATCCCGTATAGAAAGAGTTTTAGCATTCTTATGCGTTGCCCATCTTCGTATGGCTCTGCTGGAGATTAAGGGTGTATACAAGCAATTTTTTGCAGATGGCAAAGAGATGGAGGCCCTGCACGACATCAACCTGGGCATCAGAGAGAACGAGTTCGTCTGCTTCATCGGCCCCTCTGGCTGCGGGAAAACAACTCTGCTTCGCATAGTGGCGGGACTGGAGGATCCCACATCCGGCACCGTTACCCTCGACGGCATTCCCATAAAGGGTCCGTCTCCGGAGAGGGGCATGGTATTCCAGGAGTATTCTCTATTCCCCTGGCGAACAGTCCTGGACAATATCGTCTTCGGCCTGGAATTGAAGAAAGTTCCACTCGATGAACAGAAGAGGCTCGGAAGGCAGTATCTGAAGATGGTCGGCCTGGAGAGCTTTGAGACGCGCTATCCCCATGAGCTCTCCGGCGGCATGAAACAGCGAGTGGCCATCGCCCGAGCTCTTGTCAACAATCCCAGGGCCATTCTTATGGATGAGCCCTTCGGAGCACTGGATGCCCAGACGCGCAACATCATGCAGTCCGAACTGCTGCGCATCTGGGAAGAGGAGAAGAAGACAGTGATCTTCGTCACTCACAGCGTTGATGAGGCCATCTACCTGGCGGATACCATTGTGATCATGTCTGCCCGCCCGGGAAGAATCAAGGACGTCATCGAGATTCCGATCCCCAGGCCCAGAAGCAGAACCAGTTCCGAGGTAAATCAGATAAGGGATCGCATACTCTGTGACCTTCGCTCTGAGATGCTGACCTGTTAAGGATATGGTTTTATATCGAATAGATAACTTATATATCAGCCTGTTTTTCGTTGGTGAGGCAGTTGGTCGGATCTAGGTGGATGGAGCTTCCGCGCATAGTAGCGGTAGGTAGTGGAGTGATACTGGAGCTGCCGGAGATATGCGCCGACCTGTTGCTCAAGAGGCGCGGCCTTATCATCACCGGTCCCCGCACTGAGGACGTAGTGGGAAAAGCCATATTTGAGCTTCTGGAGGATGCGGGCTTTCAGCCGGAGACACTAATCTGCAGCGCCTCCAAACTGGAAGAGGTGGATCGCGCAGAAAGGCTGGGGCAGGAGATCGGTGCCGGATTCCTGATCGGTGCAGGAGGCGGCAGATCGATAGATATTGCCAAACTCGCCTCTCTGAGATTGAATATTCCCTTCCTGTCTGTTCCCACCGCAGCTTCGCACGACGGCATCTGTTCCTCCCAGGCATCCTTGACGGTCAATGGCGAGACCACTTCCCTTCCGGCCCAGTCGCCCCTGGCCATTGTGGCCGATACAAAAATAATATCTCAGGCGCCAGCCAGGCTTCTGGCCGCGGGCTGCGGTGACATTATCTCCAACTATACTGCCATCCTGGACTGGCAGCTGGCCCACAGGCTCAGAAATGAGGAGTTCAGCGAATATGCCTCAGCCCTCTCCGGCATGACTGCCCGCATGATCGTCGAGCTTGCTAGCGACATTCGGCCGGGTCTGGAGGAATCGGCAAAGATTGTGGTTAAAGCCCTGATCTCCAGCGGCGTGGCCATGAGCATAGCCGGATCTTCAAGGCCGGCCAGCGGCTCGGAGCACAAGTTTGCCCATGCCATGAACCGCATCGCTCCAGGAAGGGCGCTGCATGGCGAGCTGTGCGGTCTTGGTACCATAATGATGATGTACCTGCATGGCGGGGACTGGAAGATGATAAAAAGCGCATTACTGCAGGTGGGAGCCCCTACCACCGCCGCAGAGGCAGGCCTGGAGGCGGAGAACGTGATCGAGGCCATGATCAACGCCCATGAGATCCGGCCTGAACGCTATACCATCCTGGACACAGGCCTGAATCGAATTGCTGCAGTCAGAGCGGCGGAAGTTACAGGCATAATTTAAGAGGATAATAATTATCAAATTATGATGATAAAAGGAGACTGAACTATGTCCGAAGCATCTACACAAATTACGCTGATTGGAACGAAACTCGCCAGCATTGGCATGGAGTTCACCTTCGTGGGCTCGACTCCGGAATGCGAATCCTGCAAGCTCAGGAATACCTGCATCAATCTGGAGCCGAAAAGGCTCTACAGAGTTCTGGGAACGCGCGGAGAGCTGGTTCATGACTGCCCCATACATGAGGCAGGAGTTCGAGCCGTGGAGGTTGCAGAAAGCCCCATAATTGCCGCTTTCGACGCCAGAAAGGCATTCCCCGGATCCAAGATCGTTTTTGAAGCTGCGAAGTGCGACGATCCAGAATGCAGCATGTATGATATGTGCCACCCATCGGGATTGAAAGATGGCGAAAGATGCACCATTGTGGAAGTAGCAGGCGAAGCTCCTGAGGACTGTCCGCGCGGAAATGTCTTGAAGCTGGTGGAGTTTCGCCGCTAGATGAATACCATCACCTTTTCTCGAAATATTTTTATTCCAGTGACGGACCTCTGCCGGAACCGCTGCGGTTACTGCTCTTTTCGAAAGGAACCGGACAGGGCCCATTTGATTCATAGATCCGAGGCACTGCAGCTGATGGATCAAGGCCGAGAAGCGGGTTGCAGCGAGGCACTCTTTACCCTGGGCGAGAGCCCCGGCCTGGTTCCGGGTTTCCAGAGGATGCTTCGTCTGGCAGGGGCCGCGGATCTCCTCGATTACATTATCGAGCTGTGCGAGCTTGCACTCGATCATGGTCTATTGCCCCACACCAATGCCGGCCTTCTGACAGAGGAGGATCTGATTCGTCTGCAGCCTTATAACGCCTCCATGGGACTCATGCTGGAGAGCCTTGCCTTTTTGCCGGCCCATGCCCTGTCGCCGGGAAAGAGACCTGATTTGAGACTGGATCACATCGCCCGGGCGGGCAGGCTGCAAATCCCCTTCACCACCGGCATACTGGTCGGCATCGGCGAGAGCTGGCAGGACCGGATCGAGTCCCTGCAGGCCATCGCCGATCTGCATAGAGCCTTCGGCCATATTCAGGAGGTTATAATCCAGCCATTTGATCCGAAGCCTGGAACGGCCCTGGCAAATTCACCCCGTCCCGAGATGGACGATCTTTGCCGGCTGGTGAAGACAGCCCGCGAGGTTCTGCCTTCTGACATAGCGATCCAGGTTCCACCCAACCTCGCGGACCCCTTGCCGCTGGTGAGAGCTGGCGCCTCTGATCTTGGCGGTATCAGCCCGGTGACACCCGACGGGATAAATCCCGAAAGAGACTGGCCGAGGGAAGAGGAGCTGCAAATCCGCCTTTCAGGTTATGACTTGAAAGAACGACTGCCGGTCTACCCGCAATTTGTCGAGAGGGGGTGGCATGGCGAAAGGACCCGGGCGCTCGCGGCGTCACTGGCGGGCGATGACGGCCTTCGGGCGAAAAAGTATATCTTCTAAGGCAGGGTGGTGAATAAGCTTGTGAAGAAGAATTGGCTTGAGATAGGCATGAGCACGGGCCTCGTGTTCCTTATGATCGTCCTTATTTTAGTGGCGGAATTGGCCCTTCCAGTAGGGCTGAGATCTCCGAGCTTTGCATTGATTGTCTTGCTCTTCGTGGTGGCCATGGGCTTTATGGGATTGAAACTCGTGGATATGTAGCTACGTTAAATATAAATATAATAATACACATTTTCCCTGGAGGGATTTTAGATGGCTGGATTTTTGGAAAAGCTCAAGCTCATAGGAAAGTCCGGAGAACAGGATTACTCTGAGGTGGATCTGGGTCAGTTCGAGGAGTCGAGCGGCTCCCACGTGACCGTCTTGCGAGTCGCTGAGCTGGGTCGAATCGAGGTGCTGCCGGAGATAAAGCAGGAGATTTACGCCGGGAATATTGTCCTGGTGGATATCGCCGGTCTGAAGCGGGATAAGGCTGCCCTGGATCGGGCTATAGGTGAGCTTAAAAAGGCTGTTGAAGATGTCTCCGGTGACATTGCAGGAATTGGCGACGATTTGATCGTTTTGGTGCCAAGCGGCATAAAGATAGACCGCGAAAAGGTTGTCGGAGGAAAAGATTGAATCTAGTTACAAATGCCAGCTGCCCGTTATGCTCTGCGGAGATGCAGTTTTGCTGGGAGACACAGGACATCCCGCATTTTGGAGAGGCCATGATCATCGCAGGCATCTGCAACTGCGGTTTTCGCCACAGCGATACCATTCTTCTGACTCAGAAGGAGCCAGTACGTTACACAATGGCCCTGGAAACAATTGATGACCTGGACGCCAGGGTGATTCGCTCCTCCAGCGGCACCATAAGAGTTCCTGAGCTTGGCGTTGATATCGAACCGGGATTTGCATCAGAGTCGTACATATCCAATGTAGAGGGTGTCCTGGACAGGATTGAGGGCATAGTCTGCTTTGCCACGCGCTCGGCGCGAGAGGCGGAAAACCTGGAGAGCACGGCGAAGGGCGAAGAGATCCTGGTGCAGATTGAACTTGCTCGCAGGGGAGAGTTCCCAATGACCATCATTCTTGAGGACCCCCTGGGAAACAGCGCCATCGATTCAGAAAAGGCTGTAAAATCCCCGCTGACTGAGGTGGATATAGCCCGCCTCAAGACCGGCATTATACTGTTGGGCGACTAGAAATGCTGGTCTTAAGCGGCGGCACGGGAACCCCCAAGCTTCTGCGAGGCCTGAAAGAAATTCTCCCAGCCTCTGACCTCACCGTCGTCGTAAACACGGCTGAGGATCTCTGGATCTCTGGGAACTATATATCTCCAGATATTGATTCGGTGCTTTATACGCTGGCAGATTTAATAGACGAGAAAAAGTGGTGGGGCATAAAAGGCGACAAAACCCTCACCCACGACTTTCTGTTAACCCTTGGCGTGGATGAAAAGCTAAATGTGGGGGATAAAGATCGAGCCGTACATATCTTTCGCTCTAATCTGCTCCGTCGTGGTGTCAAACTGAGCCTGGCCACAGAAGCCCTGGCCGGGGCACTGGGGGTAGAGCAGAAGGTGGTCCCCATGACGGATGATATCGTTTCTACGGTTGTCGCCACATCTGAAGGAGTGATGCACTTTCAGGACTTCTGGGTAAGCCGGCATGGTGAGCCGGATGTTCGCTCTGTTGTGTTCACGGGAATGGAGGAGGCTCTTCCCAGCCAGGGATTCCTGGCCCTGCTGGAGAAAGAGGATACGGTTCTCATAGGCCCCAGCAATCCCGTCACGAGCATCGGCCCCATCCTGGCTCTGCCCGGTGTTCGAGAACGCCTCAGAGACAAGAAAGTAGTGGCAGTGAGCCCTCTTGTCGGAAATCGGCCGGTCAGCGGCCCGGCAGCCAAGCTCATGGAAGCCCGGGGCGTTCCTGCCAGTGATGAAGGCATCGCAACTTTGCTGGGCCATATCGACCTTTTCGTGGTTGACAGAAAGAGCGACTATCGCGGCGAGTGCAAGCGGATGAAAACGCTTATGAGGACGAAAAATGAGAGTCTGGCGGTGGCGATAGGCTTGCTGGATATGATTGAATGTTCTTAGGCATCGATCACGGCACTACCGCCATAAGGTTTGCCACCCCGGAAGGACGCTGCTGGGAGCTTCCCAGGCGTGAGGCAAGCCGGCTCTCTGAGACTGAGATAATAACCCGGGTTTCGCAAAACCTTCAGCTCGACCACGTGGACCTAGTGGCCCTGACTTATTCTATGGGAGACGGCTTAACCCGTATCGTCCGCCTGGATGACGCCCCCCACCGGGGCCTGGTCAGCCTGGATGGGGCCGGCCTTCACCAGGGAGGCGGCACCAGGGTCTTTGAAGCCATAAGCGCATCTGGCTGGCCTGCCATACTTTTGCCCGGCATTCACCGCTCCAGCGATATCGATCCCAGGCTGAAGGTCTTCAGTCACGGCATGAGCCCGGAGAAGGTGGGGCTGGCTTACGGCGTCTTCAAAACGGGTATCATCAGTTTCATCGTTTGCGACGCCAGCTCCAATACCGTAAGCTTTTGCGTCATTGACGGAAAGATCATTGGAGCCATCGACGCACCCATCTTTGCCCCTGGCCTGATGCAGGGCCCTCTGGACGTGGAAGCGATTAGGGACGTGGACGCGGGAAAGATGACCGCCAATCAGGCTTTCGCCAGCGGAGGCATTCTTGTGAAGATGAAGAGAGCAACACTGGAAGAATGCAGCCCGGTGGAGAGGAAGATGGCCCTCGAATCGTTAGCCCTTTTCGCAGCCATGGAGATCAATGCTCTGATGGTCCTTTCTCGGGACCTGGGCGAGCCCGATCCGCATCTATTTTTGGCGGGCAGCCCGGCTCCTTTGATCAAAGAACGCGTGACTGAACTTCTGGGCAGAGATGTGGGCACTCTCGGGAGATGCTCTGCGGCAAAGGGCTGCGCCTGCATTGCAAAAGATGTCTTCGAAGGCTGCAAAAACATCCTGGGCCTGGAAGTGGATGGGCTGGTCAAGAGCTTACGCCCTATTGAATGATGCGAATCAGGCGGTTTCGCCAGTCCGTTATGTATGTTCTGCAAAGCTAACAATTGCAGCCAATCCCGTGGAAATCCAGGTTAGCTAAATGGGCAGCGAAATACGGTTATTCTATTAGCGCTATTCAATATTTCAGATAATGAAAGGAGCAAAAATTATGAATGGAGATAGCATACCCGGCAGAGGCACGTCGAACCGGTACTGGTGGCCGAACCAGTTGCGGCTCGATATTCTGCACCAGCATTCCACCAAGTCCAATCCCATGGACGAGGATTTCAACTATGCCAGAGAGTTCAAGAGTCTCGATCTGGCAGCTGTGAAGAACGATCTTCTGGCGCTGATGACCGACTCGCAGGACTGGTGGCCGGCAGACTATGGACACTACGGACCCCTGTTCATCCGCATGTCCTGGCACAGCGCCGGAACATACCGCAAAGGCGATGGTCGCGGCGGCGCAGGGGGCGGCAATCAGCGCTTTGCTCCTCTCAACAGTTGGCCCGACAATGTCAACCTTGACAAGGCGCGAAGATTGCTTTGGACGATCAAGCAGAAGTACGGCCGGAAGATTTCATGGGCCGACCTGATGATCCTCGCAGGCAATGTCGCTCTGGAATCGATGGGATTCAAAACGTTCGGTTTCGCCGGCGGGCGTGAGGACATCTGGGAACCGGACCAGGACATTTATTGGGGCTCTGAAGATAAATGGCTGGGTGACAAGCGCTACTCCGGCGACCGGAATCTCGAAAATCCGCTCGCTGCCGTGCAGATGGGCCTGATTTACGTCAATCCGGAAGGTCCGAACGGCAATCCGGATCCGATCGCTGCAGCGCGGGATATCCGCGAGACCTTCGCTCGCATGTCAATGAATGACGAAGAGACGGTTGCGCTCATTGCGGGCGGCCATTCCTTCGGCAAGACCCATGGAGCCGGAGATGCGAAACATGTGGGGCCTGAGCCCGAAGCAGCCGGTATCGAGGAGCAGGGTCTCGGCTGGAAGAGCAGCTTTGGCACAGGCATTGGCGCTGACGCGATCACCAGCGGCCTGGAAGTCACCTGGACTAACACGCCAACGAAGTGGAGCAACAACTTCCTCCGGATCTTGTTCGGCTTTGAATGGGAGCTGACGAAGAGCCCGGCCGGTGCACATCAGTGGAAGCCGAAGGGTAATGCTGGTGCCGGCACTGTGCCAGCCGCACACGACCCGACAAAACGTATTGCGCCTTCCATGCTCACCACTGACCTCGCCCTGCGGTTCGACCCCGTTTACGAAAAGATATCAAGGCGCTTCTACGAAAATCCGGATCAGTTTGCGGACGCGTTCGCACGCGCCTGGTTCAAGCTGACACACCGCGACATGGGTCCGCGCGCACGCTATCTCGGCCCTGAGGTTCCCGGCGAGGAGCTCATCTGGCAAGACCCCATTCCTGCTGTCAATCACAAACTGATTGATGAAAAGGACATTGCCTCCCTCGAGGGCACGATTCTGGCTTCGGGCATATCTCTGTCGGAAATGGTTTCAACGGCATGGGCGTCGGCTTCCACGTTCCGTGGCTCCGACAAGCGCGGCGGTGCGAACGGTGCCCGCATTCGTCTGGCACCGCAAAAGGACTGGGTTGTCAATCAGCCGGCTCAGTTGGCGAGAGTGCTGAACACGCTCGAAGGTATCCAGAGCGAGTTTAACAATGCGGCTTCTGGCGGGAAGAAAGTCTCCCTCGCCGACCTGATCATTCTTGCCGGAGGCGTTGGCATCGAGCAAGCGGCGAAGAATGCAGGCCTGAATGTGACGGTTCCCTTCACGCCGGGAAGAATGGACGCCTCGCAGGAGCAAACCGATGTGGAGTCCTTCGCCGTGCTCGAACCGGTCGCTGATGGGTTCCGCAACTACATCAAAACCAAATTCTCGGTATCGGCCGAGGAGTTACTGGTCGATCGGGCGCAATTGCTGACGTTGACGGCCCCAGAGATGACGGTGCTCATTGGCGGAATGCGCGTCCTGAATACCAACTTCGGACAGACCAAAGCCGGCGTCTTCACGAAGCGGCCGGAGGCTCTGACCAACGACTTCTTCGTGAACCTGCTCGACATGGGCACGGAGTGGAAGGCGGTATCGGACGCCAAGGACATGTTCGAAGGATGTGATCGCAAGACTGGTGAACTGAAATGGACCGCCACGCGGGTCGATCTGATCTTCGGTTCCAACTCCCAGCTCCGGGCTCTGGCCGAGGTCTACGGAAGCGCGGACGCGCAGGAGAAATTCCTGCATGACTTTGTAGCGGCCTGGACCAAGGTAATGAACCTTGATCGCTTCGACCTCGCCGGATCGTAGCATAAACGTCTTAAAGGGATTCTGACAAGGAGGCAAAAAACGGCCAGCTAACAACCGGTTCCAGCGGATGACGTACCGCCACAATAGCGTTAGGTGGAAAAATAAGAGATGACGATCCTTGTAGTTGGCGCCAGTGGGGCGACAGGGCGCCTACTGGTGCAGCATTTACTCGACCGCGGGCAGAATGTAAAGATAATTGTGCGGTTTCCCGAAAAGCTGCCCGAAACTCTCAAGCATCACGATCACTTGTCTGTGATCCAAGCAAGCATTTCGGACCTTGGCGACGCTGAGATGGTACGATACGTCAAAGGGTGCACCGCGGTGGCTTCGTGCCTGGGACACAACCTGAGCTTGAAGGGCATTTACGGCCGTCCGCGCAGGCTTGTGACCGATGCAACTCGCCGATTGTGTATTGCCATCAAGGCAAACAAGCCAGAAAAGCCGACCAGGTTTGTGCTAATGAATACGGCCGGCAACAGTAACCGCGACCTCAACGAACCAATATCTTTGGGAGAAAAATTTGTCACGGGACTTAGTCGTATATTGCTTCCTCCCCATGTGGACAACGAAAACGATGCAGACTATCTGCGAATCAATCTTGGTCAAGACGACGAGATGATCGAGTGGGTTGTGGTCCGGCCGGACACTCTGACTAATGAGGATAAGGTCACCGAATATGAGGTACATCCGTCACCGATAAGAAGCGCTATCTTCAATGCAGGTAGGACCAGTCGAATCAACGTTGGCCACTTCATGGCCGATCTGATCACTGACGAATTCACATGGAACAGGTGGAAGGAGCAGATGCCAGTGATCTACAACAAGGCATCGCCGTAATTATTAGGCGAGATAGGACGGAATGTTGAATGTGACAGCAGCAGACTATGATGTACGGCCAATCCCGTGGAGCAAGAGGCAGGCTGTGGTGGAAGAGCTGACAGCGTGAGGCCGGAGATTGTTAAGTCGATGGTGAGTGAATAGCCCATCCCAGCGCTATGGATTCATGAGATCTGTTTAGAATATCTGATAATGAAAAAAAGAAAAAAGGCCTTGATCAAAGCCCAAATTTGCCAGTATCAACCCATTCCATGCTGAGGAGCGACCAGAAGTCCGAGGCCAGTCCGGCAAGGATGTAGTCATAAGGAAGCCATCCGTAGCCCTTATCGCCCCATCCTGTTCCCCAGGAATTCCTTATCAGCAGAGCACCGGTAGTGATGGTATTGCACTTGGTGTTCTTAATCTTCTTGTTGTCGTCATAGCCAGCAGCGACGATGGCGTGCCCCCACTGTGCTGTCTCGCTCTTACATGGGAAGGGTATACCTCCCAGAGTATCTGTATTGTTGAAAGATGGGAAGCCGTAGAATCCGAACATGGATGGGACCCCGGCAGCAATCCACGTCTTTATGTTGTTCAGCAATGTGGCCTTGGGGACATTTGCTCCGATTGGATCATAGCAGAAGTAGTTCAAGCTTTCATAGTTATCTGCCACTGCGTAGACGAAAGCGGAGGGCTCCTTGTCGAAGTCTGCAACCACATATTTCCAGTAATTCTCCGGCGGGATGCCGCACAAGACCAGAGCGCCCATGGCATTCCTCAGCCATGCTCCTGTGTCTCCTGTTACGCCCATGAGATTCCTGGTGGTTTTGTAAACAAAGAGGCGTGAGCCGTCAATATATTTGCCAAAGGCTTTTCTCTCGCAATACTCCACCATGCCCACCGCAGCGTTAGCACTGCATGAGCCAAGGTTAAGCTGATTTTCCACGGGAGAGAACATCGCTCGAAGATCTACAGATACGGGAATCGTCGACCCAGCCTTTATTTTGAGGGCGCTTGCCATCGCGGCTATCTCCGGTGTGTCGGTGGTGTAATCCCGCATATCGGGCATGGGTGGAAGCCATCCTGTTCCTACAATCTGTCCAGTCTCTGGAAGCAAAACTTCTTTATACAATCCAGTCATGCTTATCACCTCTTATTTTATGTATATTACATCTGCTGTACATATATTTAAAACTTTGCCTGTAATGCATCAAACATATGCAGATTTTTGATTAGATACTACAATACGTAAAGTAGATACGTATTAATTAGTCGAAAAGATATTTATCGTGTTGATTGCATCATTGATGGCATTGCTGATAGTTTCACAATAGACATACTATAAATAAAATGAACTTAATTGGTTGTCAAACAAACGAAGTCTTCGATAAAAATAACTGTATCTCGCAGCTGGCAATAAGTTAGTTTTTTAAGATATCTCGGCAGAAGGACTGATTACGAGAGAATGCACAATATTCAAATGTAGTGACCCGTTTACTTGAAGACACCTCGATTTAGTTCGGATTTATAAGAGCAAATCCTCATGGAGAACAACAAAATATTGGACGAATTTAGGGGTGGCAAAGAGTGACGCCTAAGTGCATACAACCTGCCGTCCACGCCTTCTTTTTTCGATATCATATGAGAAGACCTGAGCATTGAGGTCCTACAATTGGGGATATTTTAAGTAGAAAATATCAGTCAATATCCTTTTCAAATATGACATTTTATAGATGCGGCCGAGGCGTACTGGATACTTTAAAAAGAAACCAATAATTTGAAGTATAAGTGATCCTATAACATGAGTGCGAACACATCGTGGAGGAATTACAAAATGATCCTCGAAAGATCGAAAAAAGAAATGATATCCCTGGCAGCGATCGCAGTTCTTCTTTTTGTCTCGATTGCTCTTGTTGACTCATTTGCCCTTGAACCGAATACGGATCGTCCCGGCATGGACTATAGCAACTTTGATCTCCCCAGCGCCAACCCGAGCCTCTGCGAACAGGCCTGTAATGGCGACCCCAATTGCGTGGCCTTTACCTATGTAAATCCCGGAGTACAGGGTACCAGTGCCAGGTGCTGGCTAAAGAATGGAATTCCGACCGCCTATCCAGCTGCTTGCTGTACCTCTGGCGTTAAAGATGTAACCCCGGTTACTCCCCCAACAGATCTAACAGGCGACTGGAATTGTGATGACGGCGGTATGTATTATATTCGTCAGTTTGGAACAACTATCTGGTGGTATGGCGAGCATAACCCCAACACTCCAGACTGGTCCAATGTCATGCGTGGCACCATCAGCGGCAATACGATAAGTGCAGACTGGACCGATGTCCCCAAAGGCAGCATCATGCAGTATGGCACATTGAATTTGAACATCGAGTCTAATAACAGGATAAGCGCCGTATCCAAGACAGGAGGCTTTGCAGGATCGGTCTGGACGAGGTAGGACCTGGAGCTACCTGGCTTAACCTCCTCAAAGTCTTTTTTTGGTCTGCGGAGGCCCGGTGCTGGAAGCCCCTGGCCAAGCTTGGGGGCCTGGATGTTATTAGTGCGCTCTGGATTGGCCGCTAGATGCTGATTCTGAAAGCACGATTACGCGCAGGGGGAATGAGATTCTCGCGTGTTATTTTTATTCACTTGTAACCCTGTGCCTCGATGCATAACTTTTTATTTAGTTTCCACAAATACACAAAGGAAGTTGATGAAATGGCAGACAAGTCGGAAGCAACGTCGATGTTCGATTTCAATGCTCATAGGGAATCTGCCGTAGCAGAATACACGAAAATCCGTCCAAATTACGTGGATTTTGCCCAAACCATGAAGGAAATGATCTCAGTCATTCTACGTGGTGCTCATATTAGATGTCAATCGATTGAAGCGCGAGCCAAAGAGATAGACGAATTCGGTAAAAAAGCCGCGAAGTCGTTAGATTCGGATCCCACGAAACCAAAATATTCCAATCCTTTAAGCGATATTACTGATATGGCAGGCGTTCGAGTGATCACGTTTCTGCCACGAACTGTAGAAGAAGTATGCAAACTCATCGAACAGAATTTTGAAGTCAAGGAAAAGGTCGACAAAGCAGCAAAGTTAGTGGATGAGGGCAAAATTGGTTATCAAAGCATCCACTACCTTGTAAAAATGCATCATTCTCGTGCAAATCTCCCCGAATATAAATCCTTTAAAGACCTCATACTTGAAATTCAAGTACGAACAATATTGCAGCATGCTTGGGCAGAAATGGAGCATGACATCCAATACAAGAGCACCGTGGAAATCCCTACCTTAATCAAGAGAAGGTTCATTGCCCTCGCGGGTTTACTGGACATTGCCGATCGGGAGTTCCAAACGATGCAAGAAGAATATGAGCATAAAAAGAAGCAAAGAGAAATAAAAATTGAAGATTTTATTGCGCAATTACGTGACACTGGAGACAAAGAATACGCCAAGGATGCCCTCAGAGATTTAAGCTTGTGGTTGGAATCCGAAAAACCAAGTGAAGTGCAGAATTTGGAGGAGAAGAAATAATGCCGCTTACGAATATCGATCATGATAATATTACAGATTTTCTAAAAAGACGTTTTCCTGATAGGGTTCATGCATCATCTACGCATGTATCAGAGATAATAAACGAACTATTAACGGAAAATATTGCGAATATCGAAGATTTGGAACATCTTTTGACAATATATCCACCTAATGAATACGTTTTCAAATTGGAGCAGGAAAGTGGATTTCGATTAGCAGATGTTGGCGTTATTCGTTCGTTACTCGTCGCAAGGAAGATAGATAAAATAAACAGTATTATTACTAGTTGGACTTTACCACCAACGCACAGAAATTTTATAGATCCTGAACCATTTGTAAATATTGGAAACGGGATAGCTTCTCACCTAATGAAATCCGAAGATAATATAAAAATACATACTACAAATGTAGGCAATTTAGAGATCACATTTGACCAATTAGGAAACCGAATTGGCACAGGTTTACCGTATCTCAGACGTCTGGAAGGTCGTCTTGAAGCATTCAAAGAGATTCTATTGTCGGAGACAAACGCAGAGACATAAGGCCAAGGCAGGCTGCTCCAGTAAAACCAGGAGCGAAAATTTGAGGCTACCGATTTTATGTGCAGGGAGATGAGATTCTCGCTTGTCTCATCTACACAACTATTTTAATAATTTATTAGTATACTACACTATTCATTTTCGTATCGCTATCTGCAAGTAGAATTGATACCGGAACATGACACTTCAAGGAGGGAGACTGCAGTAGTATGAATAATCCACAACCCATCATCTCTCTTTTCGATGCCAATTAAATCACGGGATATTATTATGAGATATCTTCTTGCTCAACTCCACTATAGTGCGCTCTGGATTCTGCACCGCCGGAATCGATCTCTATAAGTCGGATTGACCGGGGACAGCAGCATCTCAGTTTTACTTGATCATCATTCACGTAGTAACTGGAATCAAGATTTTGCCAGAAGAGGTTTGGGCCTTTTTGGGATAGTTGAATCATGCACTATGAATAACAAGCAAGTTTTGGCATGCTTCTATCGGGAGTAGCTTCCGCCAGTGCTCCGATAATCCTGACCTCCACTACAGTCTAGCCTCTGCGGCGGAAACCCTTGGCCAGTTCGACAAGATCATTGGGTTTCTGCATGCTACACAAGTTGCCTCCGGCCCGCGTCTGAGCACTCGCGCGCGCCAATGTAGGCGCATTGCGGTATCGACAGGAAATTGCAGCTATTCCATCTGGAGATGAGAACATTGATTGTATAATAATAGACTTCTCAACAAAATATATATAAAAAGCAGATAGTTCATGGACTTAAATATATATAAAATAACTTGCGAAATTTACAGCTTCCGAAGGGCGGCCCGAGGGCCGCGCTTCTGAAACTGCTCCTCCCTCCTGTGATGTAGTCGTTGACGATTTTTAATAATTGTTTATCACGAGGCCATGGTATCATGGCATCGCGTACGAGCGCAGGTGTAGCCACACTCGTCCGCAATCTGCTACTACCTCCCATGATATAAAGCTTACTTCTTCTGCAGCCAGGGCATCATGGCCCTGAGCTCGGCGCCCACCTGCTCTATGAGGTGCTCGGACTCCAGCTTCTCCAGAGATTTCTTGACAGGCAGGCCAGCCTGACTCTCCAAAATCCACTCACGAGCGAACGAGCCGTTCTGAATGTCGTTGAGAATCTCCTTCATGGCTTCGCGGGACTCATCATTGATTATCATGCTTCCGCGGGTCATGCCGCCGTACTCAGCCGTGTTGGAGACGTTGTTCCACATGCGCATGAAGCCGCCCTCGTAGATCAGGTCCACGATCAGCTTCAGCTCATGGCAGGCCTCGAAGTAGGCGATCTCAGGCTGGTAGCCCGCGTCAACAAGCGTCTCGAAAGCCGCCTTGATCATCTCGGTGACGCCTCCGCACAGATCCACCTGCTCGCCGAACAGATCGGTCTCCGTCTCCTCGGTGAAGGTGGTCTCGATAACTCCGGCACGCGTGCCGCCGATGCCCTTGGCATAGGCCAGCGCTCGCTTCAATGCGGCGCCGGAGGCATCCTGCTCCACAGCCACGAGACAGGGGACGCCCTTGCCCTCCTGGTAGGTTCTGCGCACCAGATCGCCGGGGCCTTTCGGTGCCACCATGACCACATCCACGTTCTCGGGCGGCACAATCTGGAAATAGCGAATGTTGAAGCCGTGGCTGAATCCCAGGATTTTGCCCTCTTCCAGGTGCGGAGCTATCTGCTCCCGGTAGATCTTGCCCTGGTACTCGTCAGGCAGAAGGATCTGGATGTAGTCCGCCTTCTTGGCAGCTTCTGCGACGGTCATGACCTTCACGCCATCCGCCTCCGCCCTCTTCCAGGCTTTGGAGCCCGGCAGGTCGGCAGCGATGACGTCCAGACCGGAATCCTTCAGATTCTCGCCCTGGGCATGCCCCTGATTTCCCCATCCCACTATGGCGATGGTCTTGTCTTTCAGCACCTTCAAGTCTGCATCCTTATCATGGTATATCTTCACCAAATTTTATTCCTCCAATTTCTCTTTTTCCCAAGTTATAGTAATTGCAAAAAACCGGACCCGAGAGGCCTCCGAGCCTCTCGGATAGGGACAAATTGTCGAGAGCAAAATTGTCCCTTATTCCCGACTCAGATCCAGCTTGATCAAGCGCATCAAGCTATATCAAGCTGTACCAGGCATATCAAGCAGCATTAAGCCGTGCGCCTTAAGCCTTGATTACCCTTGCGCCCCTCAGCATCGATACCTTTCCCGTGCGGGCCAGCTCCTTTATGCCGAACTGGCGCAGCAGCTGAACAATGGCATCGACCTTCTCCTCGTCTCCAGTCACCTCGATGATCATGGACCTCTGCGAGACATCGATGATCCTGGCCCGGAAGATGTTCACAATCTGCATGATCTCGCTTCTGTTCTCCCGGTCCACGCTGACCTTGATGACGGCCAGCTCCCTCTCCAGGGATTCAGAGTGATCCAGCTCGCTGACGCGAATGACATTGATCAGTTTGCTGAGCTGCTTTATGACCTGCTCCAGGACGTCCCTGTCACCCTGCACTGTGATGGTCATGCGAGAGTACTCGGGGTTATCCGTCGCGCCCACGGAGAGGCTGTCGATGTTGAAGGACCTGCGGCTAAAGAGGCCTGCGATGCGCGTCAGCACTCCGGACTTATTCTCGACAATGACCGCAATATTGTGCTTCATCTAGTACCCCTCCAGCCCCAAAACATCTTTCCTGGCTTCAGCATAGATCTTCTCCAGGTTTTTGCATTGGACCTCATCGCACCACTCCAGCTCTAGGATCTCGCTTAAGGTAGCGCCAGCCGGCACCATGGGAGAGACCTTCTCTGCCGGATTGACTATGAAGTCCATGAGGCAGGGCCTGTCTGTGGCCAGAGCCGCACGAATGACGCCCTCAACCTCAGAGGGCTTTGTGGCCCGCAATCCCACAGCTCCATAGGCCTCGGCCAGCTTCACGAAATCGGGACTGGTGCGTCCCAGTATCGTGGCCGAATACCTCTTCTCAAAGAATAGCTCCTGCCACTGGCGAACCATGCCCAGGCACCCGTTGTTCAAAATAGCCACCTTCACGGGAATTTCATTGACGACAGCAGTTGCCAGCTCCTGGCTGTTCATGAGGAAGCTGCCGTCGCCAGCGATGTCGATCACTTCGCACTCCGGCCGCCCCATCTTGGCTCCGATGGCCGCAGGGAAGCCGTATCCCATAGTTCCCAGGCCTCCTGAGGATATGAACTTCTGAGGATCCTTATGCACAAAGAACTGAGCCGCCCACATCTGGTTTTGCCCAACCTCCGTTGTGATGATGGCCTCAGGCGCCAGTTCGCAAAGCTTCTCAATCACATACTGGGGCTTGATGATGTTCATATCCGGAATGTAGCGCAGAGGATAGTCCCTCTTCCATGTCTCAACCTTCTCGTTCCACGGTCCCCTGTCCTTTGGCAAAACCTCTCTTAGCAGTCCCGTCAGAGCATTGCGCGCATCTCCGACCACGGGAATGTCAACCCTTACGTTCTTGCCGACCTCAGCCGGGTCCACATCGATATGAACTATCTTGGCCAGCGGAGCAAAGCTGGAGATCTTGCCGGTCACACGATCATCAAATCTCGCGCCTATGGCCAAAATCAGATCCGACTCCTGAATGGCATAGTTGGCATATTTTGTGCCGTGCATCCCCAGCATCCCGAGCGATAGAGGATGGTCCTCAGGGAAGCAACCCACGCCCATGAGAGTTGTTGTAACAGGGGCGTTGATCTTCTGAGCCAGCTCGTAGAGCTCTTTATGCGCAGAGGCATACTTCACTCCGCCACCCGCGTAAATAACGGGCCTTTCCGCCTCCATTAGAGCCTTGGCCGCTTTCTTGATCTGCATCTCATGCGCCTTGAAAGAGGGATGGTATCCCGGCAGGTTCACCTCCGGCCAGGAGAACTCGACCTCTTCCACCGTCACATCCCGCGGCAGATCTATCAAGACCGGCCCGGGTCGACCGGTGCGGGCAATATAGAAAGCCTCGCGGAAGACGCGCGCGATATCCTTAGCACTTCGGAGCAGGTAATTGTGCTTGGTAATGGGCAAAGTGATCCCGGTTATATCTGCCTCCTGGAAGGCATCTTTTCCAATCAGCCAGGTGTTGACCTGCCCGGTAATGGCAACCATGGGCACGGAGTCCATGTAGGCGTTGGCAATGCCGGTGACAAGGTTCGTCGCCCCCGGCCCGGATGTGGCGATGCAGACGCCCACCTTGCCTGTGGCTCTGGCATATCCGTCCGCCATGTGCGCTGCTCCCTGCTCATGGCGCACCAGGATATGGCGAAGATCGGATTGATAGATGGCGTCATATAGAGGTAACAGTACTCCGCCGGGAAGCCCGAATACCACATCTACTCCCTCTCTTTTCAGGCTCTCCAATACCGCCTGAGCTCCGGTCATCTTTTGCGGTACATCCCGACCGTTTTCGGAACCCGTCCGGGCTATTCCTTGCGACATTTAGCCTTCTCCTCCTCTTCTAGCCGCATAAGCCGGTTGATGCCCTCCAGCACGGCCTCGACTGATGCCATGATTATATCAGCGCCAGCTCCGCTAGCAGTTATCTTACGATCTGCCATTGCCATTGTCACCCATACTTCCACCAGTGCATTCGTTCCGCCCGTTATGGCATCTACATGGTATTCATCAAGGCGAACATCAGCCACGCCTGATATCGCTCGCCTTATGGCATTTATGGCCGCATCCACCGGCCCAACTCCCGTGCCCGCTTCCAGCTTTTCAACGCCGTTGAGCCTGATCTTCACGGAGGCCGTGGGCGTCACGGTGTTGCCGGCGACCACTGTTACCTCTTCCAGCAACACCTTCGGCTCTTTCTGGATGGAGAGAACAGTATCAGCTATCGTCTGCAGATCGGCATCCGAGACGCGTTTGCCCTTGTCGCCCAGCTCTTTTACTCTTGTTACAATCTGGGCCAATTGCAGCTCTGTGGCCGATAAGCCAAACTCACGCAGTGCCAGTTCGACTGAAGCTCTACCGGCATGCTTGCCCAGCACTATGCGCCTCTTTCTGCCCACAGTCTCCGGCTGTATCGGCTCGTAGGTCTTGGTATCCGCCAGAAGTCCGTGCACATGGATGCCTGCTTCGTGCGTAAAGGCATTCTCCCCCACAATCGCCTTGTTAGAGGCCAGGGGAATGCCGGTCATTCGCGCGACCATGCGAGAGAGCTGGTATATATCCTGGCATTTGATCCCGGTATTGATCTTATAAAGGGCTTCCAGGGTCATTACCACCTCTTCCAGACTGGCATTCCCGGCTCGCTCGCCTATTCCATTTACGGTCACATGTGCTTGAGATGCCCCAGCGCGAAGTGCGGCAATGGTATTGGCGGTAGCCATGCCGAAGTCGTTGTGGCAATGTACACTGATCGGCGCGCCCAATTGAGATAATCGAGAAAAGATCACCTCCGCCATTTCAGGCACGAGTACTCCTACGGTATCGCAGAAGGCAATCCTGTCGGCTCCAGCCTCGATTCCGGCAATGTAAAGGCTGGCCAGATAATCCTGATCGGCGCGACTGGCGTCCTCACCGGAGAGCTCCACGATGAGGCCATGATCTTTGGCATACTCCGTAACTTCCACGGCTTTCCGTATCACCGATTTTCGATCGGATTTGAGCTTGGCCTCAATATGAAGATCCGATACCGGTACAACGAGATGAACGGAATCCACATCGCAGCCCAGAGCCGTATCAACATCCGCGGTCAAAGCCCGAACATAGCTGCAAATCTCTGCTTTAAGACCAAAACCGGCAACTGCTTTTATTGACAGGCGTTCTCCCTCAGAGGTCATTGCGGATCCTGCTTCAATGACCTGCACGCCCAGGGCATCGAGCCCTTGGGCAATGGCGAGCTTCTCGTCCGTGTCCAGAGATACGCCTGGCGTCTGTTCTCCGTCACGCAAAGTAGTGTCTAGAAATCGTATCTTACCAAATAAAGCGATCCCACGCATTCATGCTCAATCACCCTCGGCCCCTCTGGCCGTTCTAGCTTTGAGATCTTTAATGATTGATAAAGCTAACGACGGAATTGGCCGGTGTGATCAATTGACCTCTTGAATGCCTGAAAGATGGAAGACTTTCATGCAGAAAGCGGCTAACGTCTCTGGCGCGGATCAGATCTTCGTCGAATGACGTTCCAAGGGTAAGCTTTAAACCGTTGGAACCCGAAACGCTATTAGAATGGTGGAGGTTCTGGAAAGATGAAGTCAAAGACACTATTTCTCACCCTAGCTATGCTCTTTTGCCTGACGGCACAACTCTATGCCTTAACAAATATGGCATCGGGAGCGGGGTGTGGAACCAATCCGCTGGGTGATACTTCCGGCGACACCGACTTTTATGTAAGCAAAAATCAGAATTTGCCGACATCCGATGTGTCAACGCCCGCTGCGTCAATCACGGGAAAAGCAGCTGTTGCCCTGGGCTCATCTGCTGCATTGAAAGCGACAATTCGGAGCTTGACTCCGGATAAGCTAAGTCCGCAAGTCGCGGGTGCCGCAGTCGTCTGGAATGTCGAGGCTGCCAACCCCAATAATGAAAAGATGCTTTACGATTTTCTCCTGCAAGGACCCGCGACGGGTGGCAAGCTCCTGGATGAGACTGGCTGGACTTCGGAAAGCTCCTGGATCTGGAACACCACAGATGCGGATGCAGGAGATAATCAGATCGAAGCCCGGGTTATGCGCGCCGGAGCTAGTGGCTTTGATGCCAGCATGACAGAGAACTTCAAAGTATCGGCCGCAACTCAAAATAGCGGGACGGCTGCAGTTGATATGACTCCAGTTGTATCTGCAGAGAAGTCCTCATCCGCAAGCGTTGCCGCAAATGCGGGTTCTAATGCAGCAACCACCGAAGTGGATGGACATCCCGTATCGAAGACCGGAGAGAGCACGGATAGCAAGCCGAGATTTGCACCCGACGAGAAGCCTCGGCAACTTACAACTTCCACCGGTGGCCTGACCACAGGGCCGAATATGAGCATGCCGAATCCGACGCCTGAATCTACAGGTCAGACCTCGGTGGGGACTGCAACCGGTACCCAGGCGCAGACCGGGAGTGCAACGGAAGAGTCAAAGACCATGGCAGTGGAAGGCAAGTGGACAGTGAAACTCATTAATGCAGGCAGTACGGTGGATCTCTTCCTGATTCAGACCGGTGGAAGCATTGTAGGCTATGGCAATCTGAATGAGCAGAACACAAAGATTCCTTTGACCTTTAAAGGCACCGTGTCCGCCAGTACCATGAGTCTTGAGGCACAAACAGTAGTGGACAAATATGTTAATAAGATCGACAAGAGCATAAATCTTGATCTGGTTCGGGCCGACAAGGTTATCTCAGGCAGCTATGAAATATATTCCGGCAAGGATCTGACGGGAACGGGAAATGCCACAGCAAGCCGATTTTCGGCATAAGCCTGGAAATAGGGCGTTCTCCACCCGCCAAAAATTTTAGCATAAAAAATTGAGCCGAAAAAGAATAAGACCACTCACCTGGGCGATCATGAACGTCCAGAATAAAAAGCTCACAATATTATCAATCGAAGAGGAGGAGGATATCATTGAAGACGCATCTGGTAATATGCACAGTTTTAATCATGGCACTTCTTGCCTGCCCGGCGTGGGCGGGCTGCGGGAAATGGGTAGTTCGAGACAATACTGATTTTCTGACCGACCCGCTCTTCGACCAGGCAGTAGCCTCCTCCACCGGCGCCAGTGCTACTTTGAATCCGGACGGCACGGCAAGACAGAGCATAGAGACGGAAAATAGCAGTGCAATTTCGAAGCCAGCCAGTGTCGCAGCCGTAGTGAAGAAAGATCCGGTCCTGGATCTGGGCGGAAAGTGGAGCGTTCGGCTGGAGGCGGCCAACGCAGAGCAGAGCATCGGAAGCGCTCTTGATTTGATACTCATTCAGACCGGTGAAAGACTGCAAGGTTATGGGACTCTTGTCGATGGCGGATCGGATATTCCGGCCACTGCCACAGGTTCCATAACGAAAGACTCCGTAAGCCTGGATGTAAAGCTGGTAAAGCAAAAGAAGGACTATAAGCTGGATCTGGCTCTTGTCAACAACAAGATGGAAGGAAACTACGAGCTTTATGAGAGCCAAAAGCTGGAGGAAGACGGCAATGCCACAGCCAGCAGATCGGCTTCTTAAGCCATCCAAACTATTTTGATATATATTTTTATATTATTATTTGTGATAGGGCTCATGGTGCATTATCCGGAAGCCACGATAGATCTGCTCCAGAAGTATTATTCGCATCATCTGATGAGGAAAGGTCATCCTGGAAAAGGAAAGCACAAGATCCGCCCTTTGCAGGACGGCCGGTGCCAATCCCAGGGGGCCGCCTATCACAAAGGCGACCTCGGTTCTTCCTTGCAGTATCTGCTCATTCAGCCATGCCGCCAGCTCCGGTGAATCAAACGACTTGCCCACCCGATCCAGGACAACCACGGGGCCCGAGTGACGCTTCAGCTTCTCCAGAATTGCCAGGCCCTCTTCTGCCATGGCTTTCTTCTCCTCGGCGGAAGTTGAAGTCTCCATTGTGTGGGCGGATATCTCCACCATCTCCAGGCGAGCGTAAGGGCGTAGCCGGCGGGTGAAGTCTGCGGCTGCCTCCTGCCAGTATCTTTCCCGGAGACGGCCTACAGCGATGAATCGAAGAATCATAGCATTCGCCCCAATCATGATGAATTCAGCGTTTGGTCTCTACATTCTCGAGATAGAGAATTCCTGTGGGCGTGGCAATCCAGCCACCCGCAGTCTGCTCGACAACCAGGGCTTTTTCCAGCATGCGAAGGTGATACTCCGCTTGAGCTGGACTGAGATCGAACTCCCTCTCGATCTGGCTCGAGCTCGTACAACTGCGCAGAACGGCTTTAAGCATCTTTCTTCGCAGCCCGAGCTGCAAAACTTCCAATGCATAGCGATGGTCTTCGGCCGTCTCCCACCAGATTGGCATCGTTTTCATAGGTCAAGACCCCCAATTACAGGTTCATACTCGTTCTCGCAATTCATATTTTCGGCTATTGATTTAAATAGTTGCAGACAGGATTTTGTACAGGTCTTATTGGTCTTATAGTTCTGTCGATATTATCGAGGTAAGGATATGGTTAATGAAGTTCGCGATAGATCCATAGATCCTGCCAGCCAGGAGATGCTCGATGTCTGCCAGAGGGCCGGCCTGGAGACTGCATGGGATCGGTTTGATAGACAGCAACCTCAATGCGGTTTTGGAGAACTGGGCTTATGCTGTCGCAACTGCAACATGGGCCCCTGTCGCATCGATCCCTTTGGAGAAGGTTCCATCAAAGGTGTCTGCGGAGCCACTTCGGATATCATAGTTGCCCGTAACCTCCTGCGAAGCATTGCCGCAGGAGCGGCAGCCCACTCCGACCATGCTCGGGATGTAGCCCGGACCTTCCAGCTTGTAGTGGAGGGCAAAGCACCATCCTACAGCATTAAAGATCCGGCCAAGCTGGAACGCCTGATGAAGGAATACGGCGTGGACAGCCCGGTTGCGCTGGCAATGGCCATTCTTGCGGAATTTGGCAAACAGGAAGGCCCTATCCAGTTCACGAGAAGGGCACCTCCCCAACGGCTGGAGCTCTGGAAAAAGCTGGGTATCGATCCTCGCGGCATCGACCGCGAGATCGTGGAGTGCATGCACAGAACTACCATGGGCGTGGATAATGATTATGTAAACCTGATACTGCAAGGCCTGCGCACTGCCCTGGCTGATGGCTGGGGCGGCTCCATGATCGCTACAGAATTGCAGGATGTCTTATTCGGCACGCCCGCGCCGGTATTCTCAGAGGCCAACCTGGGTGTTCTGGAGCCCGATCAGGTCAATGTCATTGTGCACGGTCACGAGCCTCTTCTCTCGGAGATGGTAGTGGCAGCAGCCAATGACCCGGAGATGATCGAGCTGGCGAAAAAAATCGGAGCGGAAGGGATCAATGTGGCAGGATTATGCTGCACTGGAAATGAGGCGCTCATGCGTCAGGGCGTGCCCGTGGCCGGCAACTTCCTGAGCCAGGAGCTGGCGATAGCCACGGGCGTGGCGGATGCCATGGTTGTCGATGTGCAGTGTATCATGCCGGCTCTTGGTGCTCTCGCTGGCTGCTTCCACACCAAGTTCATATCCACTTCATCCAAAGCCAAGTTTCCCGGAGCCGTGCATATGGAGTTCCATGAGGAGACGGCTCTTGAGACTGCTAAAGAGATCGTCCGGACGGCCGTCCTGAATTACCAAAACCGGGATCCTTCCAAAGTCCATATTCCCCAGATCAAGTCCCGGTGTATGGTGGGCTTTTCGATAGAATCGATCGTCGCTGCCCTGGGCGGCAATCTCGATCCGCTTCTGGGAGCCATCAAGATGGGCAACGTGCGGGGCATCGGAGCCGTCGTCGGCTGCAATAATCCCAAGATTCCGCAGGACTATGGCCATATCAATATGGTATTGGAACTCATTAAGAACAACGTCCTCGTTGTCACGACGGGATGCAATGCTCAGGCCTGCGCCAAGGCCGGGCTGCTTCTGCCAGAGGCTGCGGAAAAAGCGGGAGTTGGTCTGAAGGGCGTCTGCAAAGCACTAGGCATTCCACCCGTGCTGCATATGGGCTCCTGCGTCGACATCAGCCGTATTCTCGTGGCTGTTGCTGCCATTGCCAATGCTTTGGGCGTGGACATAAGCGACCTGCCTGCTGCCGCAGCCGCGCCGGAATGGATGAGCGAAAAAGCTGTAACAATCGGCACCTATGCTGTGGGATCGGGAGTGTACACGGTGCTGGGAACCATGCCCCCCGTCCTGGGAAGTTCGGCAGTGGCAACACTACTCACCTCAGGCGCCAGGGATGTGGTTGGTGCATGCTTCGCGGTGGAGCCGGACCCCTTCAAAGCGGCAAAGCTCATGATCGATCACATCGACGGCCAGCGCAAAAAGCTGGGATTGGCGTGATGGAGATGAAAGAAGTATTCGTACGTCTGGATCGATGCCTGGGCTGCAAGTCCTGCGAGATTGCCTGCAGAGTGGAGCACTCGGCCTCTAAGAGCCTATTCGGCTCCATATCCGAAAAGCCTCTACCCATACGCCGTCTTTATGTGGAGACTGCGGAGGGTCAGAATGTGCCACTGGTCTGCCGCCACTGCACAGATGCACCCTGTGTCGCAGTCTGCCGCACCGGGGCAATGTTCCAGGATTCCGTCACCGGAATAGTCGACCGAGATCGGGAAAAGTGCATAGGCTGCTGGATGTGCGCCATGATTTGCCCCTACGGCGTCATAGGCCGCCAGGCAGGAGCGCGGGTGGCAGTAAAGTGCGACCGCTGCAAGGATCTGGACCAGCCGGCGTGCGCAAGTGCATGTCCCGCCGGTGCTCTGACTTTTGCTACCCAGGAGGAGTTCATGGAAATGATGAGAAAAGCTGCGGCTGCCAGGATTGCCCGCACTGCGCTGGTCCCGGGCTAGAGCCTGAAAATTGGGAAAAAGGAACAGATGAAGCTAGACCATAGGCGTCAGACTGATTCTGTTCCGATCTTCCAATAACATGTTGTAGGGCTCGGTCCTCGGTATGACTCCATATAAGAAGAGCCCTCCGTTCAACTCATTGACGAGGATATAGGTGTCTGCCGTATGGATGGCCATGTTCATGCTCTCCTGGCCGCTCTTCACCACGAGCACGTTAATGTCATTCGTCTCCTTCCATTTGCGTATCATCAGGTTGGTCAGGTTGAGGACGGCTTTGTAGCCGAAGGCGAATTCGATGGCATCCAGGCCGATGATGTTCAATATGGGCCGGCCCGTACTCTCCCTCAATACATCCCACTTCTGCAGCAGATCTTTTCCCCAGGCCACAGGATCCTCTCCATCCGGCTGGGATACGATGACATTTGTGGGCACAAAGATGTCGCGCGAGCTGAGCTGATAGCCGAGGCTGGGCAGGATAAAGACGCCGCGACCGTTTTTAATGGCGTTTGACGCTAAGGCCGTCAAGATCTGGTAGTACCTCTTGCCCACACCATGGTCTATCTCCAGCACATTGCATGATCCATACTTCAGGCCGCCCGTGACAGTATCGAGGTCCGGAATCCCTGTAGAGATTCTATCTTTGGATAGGTCTGGAACCCTGACCCCGTCACTGGCAATAAGGGCATCCTTGTGCTCCCTGTAAGGCTCAAAGAATCTGAACCGACCTTCATGCAACGTGACCGTGTAGGTCTTCTGCCCGATCTCCACTCCCCTCAGCTTGTCCAGCTTGATCTGGCGAACATAACGGGTCCTCATGCTCCCTTTCGCGTAGCCGGGCAGGCGGAACTGCTCCATGGTCACCACTCCGTCCACGATATAGTCCAGGGGCATTACATTGGCGAACTCGGAGACGAAGATGACATGAGTGTCCAGATCGCGTGCAAACTCGCAGATGTTCTGCTCGAAGCTGTGCTGAGATTCTCCGATGAGGTGAGCAGTATAATTTAAGACCGCGTCCCAACTATCAATGATGATCATGGGGTTGTCCATCTCCTCGGTCTCGTCGAAGAAGACCTTAAAGAAGTCCAGGACAGCGTAATAGTTGGAGAGATCCTTACCCATCCCCTTCAGGCTCTCCAGGAGCTTGGTTTGAGTCGCGTTCACCACATTCTTGGGCCTGAGAACCTCTTTTATCCACGGATTGATGGCATAGAGCCGACGAGGATCTACCCGAGTGGATATATACATTCCATTTCGGTCCTCGCACAGGCTGTTCATGATCTCCAGGGCTAGCGTGGTCTTGCCAGTTCCTGGCAGGCCTTTGATGAGAAGCGTCTGGCCTTTCTCAATCTGGAAGAAGTCTCTAATCTCCCCTGGTATGGACATATCGGCACCGCTTGGCATTTGTTTACTCCTGGATTAACATGTGTCTGCAACATTGCAGATGCATTTCTTGGCGCGCTTCATCAGTGCGCATATCTGATCTGGATTGACTCTAAATGAAAAATAGACGGTCTTGTCTTCTCCACTATGAAAGTCTATATCCATCATAGGAAATGCCTCGACGTTCATTGTGGCTTCTCTTTCTTCGGCACGCCTTAAGCACGCGCTCTTAGTCCTCCAGAGCTTGGATGGGCCTATCTCCGCGAATTCAACCTCCCCTTCGGAACTGAGCACGGAGAGGTACTTGATCACCGTGGTCTTGCTGACACCTGCCTTCTTGGCTACATCAACCGTAGTAAGACCTACCTCTGATTCTCCTATAACTTCCAGGATCCTTTCTTTGTATGCGGCCATTTTAGTGCCACCATCTCTGGGCAAGACCAATCTCGTAAGTAGTTATTATCATTCCCTGATCAAGTTTACTTATTTGCCATTCTGATATTTCAATTTTTCATATTCATTCCCCTACATTGGACGGCTTCTCGGACCCGGGATCAGAAAAAAATAAATGCTGACCGGTCTTTCCAGACATCTGCAGGAGATATATGACACAGGAAGGCAGCAACTTCAAAAGAGGCTATGAGGACCCCTGGCCGCCCGTGCGCGGCGACTATCTGGTAGGCAACCCCAATGCCGGTGTAGCTGTGGCTACCCTCGCCAGCCCTCTTTTCGTCAGAGCAGGATCTGATCTGCCTCCATACATGGGAGCCGCCATCTATGGCCAGTGCAAGACTGAGAATCTGGGCGTAGAGAAGATCGTGGCCAATGTGATCTCCAACATCAACATAAGATATCTCATCATCTCCGGCGTGGAGTCGAAGGGCCATCTTCCGGGCAATACACTGCTTGCATTGCACAGGAACGGCATCGACGAGCAGGGCAGGATAATAGGATCAAAGGGGGCCATACCTTTCATCCAGAATCTTCAGCCTGATGCCATCAGGCGCTTTCAGCGTCAGGTGGAGCTGATAGACTGCATCGGCCTGGAAGACATGGAGGAGATTGAGAGGCTTGTCTCCAGGTACAACCTCCTGGCGGAGCCTTATCCTGAAGAGCCTTTTTTGGTTGTCAGAAGAAAGGCCGTATTGCAGGAGATCCTGATGGGAGAAGGCGATCTGTTCTTTGGGGCAAACGTCTTCATGGATACGCGGGCGTGGCAGATCGCGATCACT
Organism: uncultured Methanosarcinales archaeon; assembly: GCA_903871465.1. Taxonomy (GTDB): domain Archaea; phylum Halobacteriota; class Methanosarcinia; order Methanotrichales; family Methanotrichaceae; genus Methanothrix. The sequence continues at coordinate 27,803 of CAIQHB010000079.1, read as the reverse complement.
GGTTGAGGGATTACAAATTGTTTAGATTCAAGAACAGGCAATCTATAGTGAACGTGGCTGGAGTGAAGTTCGGAGGCCAGCCCGGCGAGTTGGCCACGGTCTTATGCGGCACCATCTTTTATCAGGGACACAGGATCGTGGAGAATGAGGAGATAGGCCTCTTCGACCATGCCGCGGCCGAGAGGCTTGTAGCCCGCCAGGCAGAGCTGTCCGAGGATACGGGTTGCCCTGCCGTCTTGCATATCTATGCTCGAACTCATCAGGCTTTTCTGAGATATCTTGATTTTGCCGAAGAGGTCTGGGGAGGGCCGTTCATAATCGATTCGGCAGATAGTGACACCCGCGCCAGAGCGGCATCCACAGTCTCAGAGCTGGGTTACGGGGATCGAGCCATCTATAACAGCATAAGCCTGGCCACGGGCGAGGCAGAGGCCCAGGCTGTATCGGAAAGCGAGATTGATAGCGCCATCTTGCTGGCCTACAATCCAGGTGAGCCCGGAGTGGAAGGAGCTCTGCGAATTTTGGAGACAGGAGGTTCGGTCCTGGAGAAGGGCCTGATCCCTCTGGCCAGAGAGCTCGGAATCGTTAATCTGCTTATAGACCCAGGGGTCGTGCCAATGGGCAGCGGGGCTGGAGCCAGTCTCCGCTTCTCCGTCGTTGCCAAAGCACGTCTCGGTCTGCCCGTAGGTTCAGGCATTCACAATGCAGTGAGCGCCTGGCCGTGGCTGTGCAAAAAGGAAATAGGCATCAGAAAGTGCTGCGATGCGGCGGCAGCTGCCATGCAGCTTCTATCGGCAGGCGACTATCTGCTTTACGGGCCTATCGAGAACAGTGACTTCATATTTCCGGCAGCAGCATTGGCCGACATTCTTGTAGCCGAGGCAGTGCGGGACCTGGATATCCATCCGGGAGAGGGGCATCCTCTGAATCGGTTGGTCTAGACGGGGATTCTGGAAAGAATTAATACCAACAAGCCAGAGGGAGAAGCATGTACCTGTCTCGCGAGGAAGAAGAAATTTACCGGGGCGATAAGGGCGAGACTCTCCGCCGGATGATGGAGATCCTGGTGGCCCTGGGAGACATATATGGAGCCGAGAGGCTCGTGCCCATAAGATCCGCACAGATCGCAGGAGTATCCTACAAGAACATAGGTGAAGCCGGCCTGGAGTGGATATCCGACCTGCAGGGCCGGGTGGTGGTGCCCAGCATCCTTAATCCGGCGGGGATGGACCTTTGCCGCTGGATGGAGATGGGCATAAGCGAGGAGTTCGCATCCCGGCAACAGGCCACCATCGAAGCCTATCGAAAACTCGGTGTCACCATTGATTGCACCTGCACTCCTTATCAGATCTATGACGACTTGGCCGGCCAGGGCGATCACCTGGCCTGGAGCGAGTCCTCGGCGGTCTCCTATGCCAATTCCATAATCGGCGCTCGAACCAATCGCGAAGGGGGGCCTTCCGCGCTGGCTGCGGCTCTGGTGGGCAAGACGGCTCTTTATGGTTACCATCTGGATGAAAATCGCGGGCCCACCCATTCAATAGTTGTGGATGCAGATCTGCAAGGCTCGGACTTTGGGGCACTGGGATTTCTGGCGGGCGGAATCGTCAAGGATGGTGTGCCTCAATTTCGGCTGAGGGCAACGCCGAGCCAGGACGAGCTGAAAGCTCTGGGCGCGGCCATGGCTGCCAGTGGAACGGTTGCCCTCTACTATGTGGAAGATTTTTCTCATAGATCTGTCACTCCAAAAGCGCCATCAGGACTGGAGCCAGGGCAGACGATCACCCTGAATAGAAAGGAGATCGAGGAAGTCTATGAAAAATACCCGGGAAGCGGCGCAGATATCGTGGCCCTGGGCTGTCCTCACTGTTCTCGTGAGGAGCTGCTGGCCATTGCCCGGCTGCTGGAGGGCAAAAAGGTCCAAAAAGAGCTGTGGGTCTGCACTGCCCGCAAGATTCGAGAGAAATGCCCCGATCTGGTGGCAACGATCGAGGCGAGCGGCGCCCGGGTCTTCTGTGATACCTGTATGGTCGTCTCTCCTGCCACGGAAGGCTTCCGAAAGATGATGGTCAACTCCGGCAAGGCGCTGGTCTACCTGCCGGGCCTGGGTGGCGTTCAGGCGGGCCTGGGGAGTACGGAAGAATGCATCGATGCAGCTCTGGGACGGAGATAAAAATGGAGATTATGTGCCATAAGGTCGCTTCCGGCCACGCAGTTGGCCCTGCGCTGGTGACACGTGAGGCCATCTCGTTTCTCGGCAATGTCAATCCCGAAACGGGCATGGTAATCGATCCCGCTCATGAACTCTTCGGCCAGAGCATTGCCGGAAAGGTGCTCATCTTTCCGGGAGGCAAAGGCTCTACCGTGGGCTCCTACGTCATATATCAGCTCAAGAAGAGAGGACGGGCTCCGTTCGCTATGATCAACCTCCGCTCAGAGCCCATTGTGGCAGTGGGTGCCATTATCAGCGGCATCCCTCTGGTGGATAGGGTGCCGGAAGAGGTCTTGCAGATCGAGAGCGGCATTCTGGTCGAGGTTGATGCCGACCAGGGGATTGTCAGGGTTCTGGACCGGTCTTCATAATGGAAAGAGCCGGGGGATCAAGGATCACAGATATATCCTATTGATGTCTAATAATGCTGAAGCTATGAACGCAATCATCGCTTGTGGCATTTTCCAAAAAGAGATCGAAGCTCTGGAGAGCGATCTGGGATTTCCCTTTGAAGCACATTATCTTGAGCCGGGTCTGCATGTCAACTTCGATGATCTGTCTAATGCACTCCACACAGAGCTGGAGAAGGCCCAGGCAAATGGCTGCGAGGGCATAATTGTGGCTTACGGCCAGTGCCATCCTAAAATGGACGATATCCTCGAGCCCTACCGTGCCACGCTCATCGAATGCCAGAGCTGTGTGGATGCCTTTATAACTCGCAAGGTTATGGAGAAGAAGGCAAATGGTGGGCTTTTCTTCTACCTCTCACCGGGCTGGCTGGATGCGTGGCGAAATATATTTGAGCAATTGGGCTGGGGTCAGATAGAGGCCAGGTTATATATGGGCTCATTTCGAGGGGTCGTCTACATGGATACATTGAAAGACGCACCCTCACGAGAGCTTGAGCTTCTGGAATTCTTTGATTTCACGAACCTGCCCTTCGAGGTGATGCCTGTGGACCTGAATCACTTCAAATCACTCCTGTTAAAGGCTAAAAGAAGCTTGGAGGATTGATCTTGGACGAGCTGGAAGAGATTAAAAAGAAGAAAATGGAGAAGATGATGACTGATTTGAATAAACCAACTGAACCCGTCGTAGAGCTGCCGGGCAAACCCATTGTAGTTACGGATGCAACTCTCGAAAAAGCCGCCAACCAATATCCAATCCTTATTCTGGATTGCTGGGCTGAGTGGTGCGGTCCCTGTCGCATGATCGGGCCGATCATCGAGGAGCTGGCAGGGGAGATGAAGGGAAAGGTCGTATTCGGCAAGCTGAATGTTGACGAAAACCCGCAGACTGCCAACAAATACAAGATCTCTGCAATTCCCACATTGATGGTCTTCAAGAACGGCAAGCTAATCGACAAACTCGTGGGCGCCTATCCCAAAACCACGTTGACAGGAAAAATTCAAAAGTACCTCTGAAGACCAAATTCTCAGAGGATGCTCCTTCATTCTATTTACATTTTTCAGGCTAATTCTTTCCAATCACGGTATGCTGTTGGCGGACTTGATCTCGGGATATCCTGAGATGCTGTAAACCGGTTTGGACGAGAGCGTGCCTGGAACCTCATAGGTGGGCTTGGTCCTTGAGTATTGGCTCACATTGTAGGTAGGCTTGGTATTGTTGGTATTGTAGGTGATTTTGGATGTATTTCCCAGGCGCTGGCTGAGGTTGAATGCCGAAGTTGCCCCACTGGACGGTATGTTGTAGGTGGACTTGTTGCCATATACATCCAGGTCGTTTAGCGGCTTGGTCTTCTCGAAACCGGCGCGAAGCACCTTGGTGTGCTGGCTCGCACTACCAATTTGAGTAGTGTTTTGGCCGGCACCCTCCGTCATGCTCCGTGTAGCATTCAGGGTTCCGTCCAATGCAATATTCCTGGAAGCATTCCCGGTCTCGTTCAAGGTGATGTTTTCCCTGATGTTTTGTGTCTGATTCCGCGTGTTGTTCCCTGTGGAATTCTGTTTATCTTCCGCAATTATGACGGGCGTGGCTGCCGCCAGCAGCGCCAAAATGCAGACAAAGCAAGCAATAAATTTTTGCATGATATCTCTCCCTAGATAATACTCTAAATCGATATCCAATGAGTGAATGGTGCAATTATTGTTATGAGCAAGCTCGTCAATACCAACCAGGTAAAAAGCGCGGCTGCGGTCCTGGTGAGCCTCTCAGCTTCTTCGGGCTGGACCACTCTCTCAAAGCCGGTTTGCACCAGATCTTTGAAGATATGCCCCCCGTCCAATGGCACCGCAGGGAGGCAGTTGAAGAGGCCAGCATAAAGATTGATCCAGCCTATCCAGAGCAGCAGGTTAGCTATCCAGAAGAGCTTGCCACCCAGGGGCTCGGCCCATCCGCTGGGCTCAAAGACGGTGGTCAGCCAGCCGCTGAAGCCCGGGAAACCCTTCTGGGTGAACCCGGGAATTCCGGCAAAGGGCAGGCTCAGCATATAAGTGAAACCCTGCATGCCGCTTCTGGGAATGGTCTTCAGCGCCTGCAAGAATTGTTTGGCCGGAGCCTCCTGAAAGATTGCACCGCCGGAATAGACGACGTTGCCGGAGATGCCGATGCCGATGAACCCTGCACCGTCTTGCTTTCCAGCCGCTTCATTAGATGTGAGATTTACCTGGTAGGTCTTGCCTTCGCCCGTGGTTATGGCGATGATCTGGCCGGGGCGGGTAGTATTCATCTGATTTCTAAAGCCTTCCAGGTTGACGATCTCCATGCCATCAATCTTGGAGATCACGCTTTTGGCAGGTATGCCAGCGTTCTCAGCCGGCGAGCCTGCAAAGATTGAAGCCACCATGATGCCTCTTGCCGGCTGTCCGGAAAGCTGAAGGCTCTCCAGACGGTCGTTGAAGAGGACCCGGATCATTGTCGGAGAACTGCTTAGATGGCTATAAAACTGATCGAGGCTTCCGGTTTTATTTTCATTTACATCCTGAATTGCCATGCCGCTTTCCAGACCTGCCTCTTGAGCCGGAGAGCCGTCCTGTACATCAACTACTATTACCCGATCTACGGGCGATATGGCGCCTATTACCGGCCCGAAGAATAGGGCCATGGCCACGAACGCGACCAGGAAATTGGCGATAACACCCGCCGACAGAATCCTGATCCGTGCTGCTTTGCTCACCAGGGGCGGCTTGTCCTTGGTGCCGAAGAGCTCCTCTTCGTCCGGTTCCACAAAAGCGGCTATCGGAGCAATAAAAAGGGTGATGATGCCCATCGACTTGACGCGCACACCTTCCACCCGGCTCAGAATGCCGTGTGCGAACTCGTGTACTACCATAGTCACAAATAGGGCAATCCAACCCCAGACAAAGGGGACGTACTCGTTCAAGCCTGGAATGAGAAGGATATTTCGGGGTGCGTTATAGCTGCTGGGCTGGGGTGGCGCCTGAATCATGAGGTAAGTCATGAGCAGAACCAGAGCCAGAAAATAGCCCATGCATAAGACCACCAGTGGAATGCCGGCAGAGGCTACGATTCTCCAGAACTGTTTGGGACGGCTCAACCAGTCTAACAGGTTCAACCCCTTGGTGGTGCGCAGAAAGACTGCCAGAGGAATGCCATACAAGCCGCTAACGGTTATTCCCCGGTTCCGCCATTTCTCGCTATCCCTCAGTGGCAGAAGGATGATGGAATACAGGCCTATCAGTGCCGCGGCTATCAACAGCCAATCCGAGAAATCAAGCTGTAACTGGAAATTCAAATTTTATCCTCGTAAGATCAATCTGGATACCATCTATATAAGCTGATAAGCTGCAGACTTGAGCGGGCGGGGTCGTATGACAAAGCCGATCTGCATTTTTATCTATGCAGCAACCCGGGCTAGATCGATAGGATAGCTGCAACAAATATTCTCAGATATATAAATATAGATAGGAATACTAATACAGATTAACTATACATATTAATAATAAATGTTTAAAAAAAAAAAGAGCTTCAAAGGATGCCCTGCTCCTTCAGCTCTTCCTTAGCCAGCTCCTGGTGCTTCTTCTCCAGGAAGCTATAGACATTGCCATGCGGAGCACCGTCAAGCAGCATCTCAATGGCGGTACGTGCGACCCTGACCTGCTCCGGATAACCCAAGACGGCTACGGTCTTGCCGTATACCGAAACTTTAGTGCCGGAGAGCCGCTCCATGATCTCGCGACTCCTCCCGTCCTTGCCTATGATTCGCCCCTTGATGCGTTCCATATCGCTCTTGGTGCTTGCCATCTTGGAAATATCGAGCACATCGAGCATCAGCATCTCGTCATCCAGAATGGCCAGTGCCCTTTCCGGTGAGAAGCCCCTGCCTATGGCTTTTACCAGGTCCATGACTCTAAGTCCCTGCAATGGATCTTCAGCAGATGCAATGGAGACCGTGCCGGTCTCGCTGTCTATCTCAAGAGTGGTCTTGGTCTTCTCTTCGATGAAGTGCTTTATGGACCCGCCGGGACCCACCAGCACACCTATGCGTTCCTCTGGAATCTTGATATCCATTGATCAGTCTCCTTTTATTTGATCTGCTCTTTTGATTTGATCGGCTTCTTTCTTTTGATCTGCTTTTTTCATTTGCTCTGCTTCTTTATTCAGGGCGGCATCATCTCTATCCTTCCGAACCCGGGTCCAGATCTCCTCAGACGAGCCTATTGCATACTTTTTCTGGAAATAGTGAATCACGTTGGCGATATCGCGCTCCAGGAACTTTCGGGCCATGGGATGGTCCAGTGTGACCGACTGTCCCATATCAATTAGCACTGGCTCGCCTTCATCATAAAGTATATTGAACTCGCTCAAATCGGCATGAACGAGCCCCGCGCCATTATAGAGCACGGAGATATATTCAACAATTTTTTCATAAATGCGCTTGGCGTCGCCGGGCTCCAGGTCAACATCTTTTAGCTGAGGGGCTACGTGTTCGCCATGGCCTATGAGACTCATAACCAGAATGTTGCTCTTCATAGCTATAGGATGAGGCACGCGCACACCCATCTCTTCCGCCCTGGAAAGGTTGCGAAATTCCTTGCGAGTCCAAGCCGAGACTATGGCGCTCTTGGTACCCTTCACGCTTCCAAATCTCGGATCGCCATGCATATAGTCCTGCATAGCATTGAAGTTGCTTGTGGATACGCGATAAATCTTAAGAGCCAGCTCTTTTTCGCCCACGATGGCCCTGAAGATATTCGCCTCTTTTCCTGTGCAGACGGACCCGCCCAGAGCATCGATTACGCCTTTGCTGGCCAAGCTGTAGAGGTCCATCAAGGTGCGCTTATCGAAGACGGCATCATGGACATTCAGGTCATCGGAGTCCTTTATCCGGGTGCGAAGAACATCGATTCTGGTGTCGAAATCTTCATCTTTGGTACGCCTGCTCATGCTTGGTATGCCCGGATTAAGAAGTGCCCTTCAGGAACCCTTTGCGCTGCAGCCAGTCCACCTGGGGACCCGTATATCTCCAGACTACATCCGCCTTCTCGTTCTGGAAGTCCCAGGGAATAATTATGACCACATCGCCTTCTCTGATCCATATTCTCTTCTTCATCTTGCCGGGTATACGGGCCATCCTGGTTACGCCGTCGATGCCTCTGACCCTTATGCGATTGGATCCAAGCAGGCTTTCAACGTGACCGAATATCTCTCTATCCTGTTTGCGAGGGAGGCGGACCCTTGTTATTACGGCCCCTTCTTCCTCCCTTCCACGACCTCTATTATACAGCTTATCACCTCAAATAATAATTATGGACCTCAGATTAATGGAATTATCGGAGCCGTTTTGACATCCCTTTGGATGCAGACCCGGACAACCAAAGCAACCTTCTGCGCCATCGCAGTCAAAAACGCCTCTTAAATAGTTAAAGCTTGTGTCGATCAATAATGTGAGTGGGCCCGACGCGATTCGAACGCGTGATCCCCGCCGTGTGAAGGCGATGTCATAACCAGCTAGACCACAGGCCCCCGGAGTAAGGAAGTAAGTCATCAGCTATTAGTATCTTGCCCCAGGAAGAAATTCTCAAGGCCGCTTTCCGACTGGCAGAGAGGAATTATTTAAATACTAATTCGCGAAGTTAATAAAACGAATGAGTTTCCGCTTCAGAAACCCAGCCTATTCCTTTTATGAAAGGCGTCTTACGGCCCGGATTCTTGCCGGAGAGCCTGTGGAGCATGTGGCTATAATTCAGGATGGAAATCGCAGGTATGCCATGCAAAAAGGCTTATCCAAGTTTCTTGGTCACAGCCTTGGTGCCGAGACCTCAGAGAAGGTCTCAGACTGGTGCCTGGAGGTGGGTGTCAAGCATCTCACACTCTATGCCTTTTCGACAGAGAACTTTTCCCGGGACGAGGCCGAGAAGCGCTATCTCTTTGATCTGATCCAAAAGAAGTTCAGAGATTTGAATCAATCCAAGAAGATTCACGCTAACAGAGTTCGCGTGAGAGCCATCGGTAGAGTCGAGATGTTGCCCGAGGACCTTCGACGTGAGATCATCCGAACCGAGGCAGCCACGCGAGACTACGATAAGATGTATCTCAATGTAGCCCTGGCCTATGGGGGCCAGCGAGAGCTTGTTGACGCGGCCCGTGCGCTGGCAGAGCAGGTTATGCAGGGAAAGATCAAGGTCGAAGAGGTAGACGAGGAGATGATCGCTCAGCATCTCTATCCTCAGAATGGTATTCCTGTGCCCAAAGTGGATCTGATCATCAGAACTGCTGGGGATTTTCGCACCTCCAACTTTCTGCCCTGGCAGGCCAACGGCAATGAATGCGCAGCGTACTTTTGTGCTCCATACTGGCCGGAATTTCGTAAGATCGACTTTCTGCGAGCCATCCGGACCGCGCAGACCAGAGTCTCAAGCCAACAAGCTTAATAACCTGAAGCATGCCATGAGGGATGTTTTGTCCCGATGGGGTAGTGGACATCCCGGAGGCCTGCGGAGCGATTCTTTTGCGCAGTAAGCCTTCAACCCGGGTTCGAATCCCGGTCGGGACGTAATTTTACTGATTAATGGAACTGAGAAAACCCGGGCTCCATTATAATTCTCGGAAGGTTTGCGAAACAAGATACAACCATACGTCCGGCGATAAGTCTTTTAGGCAGTCTCGCGTCTAGCCCAGACGACTCCCAACATAATTTACGCAACCACTTTTGCAATTGCGACAGATGGATATAGTGGATACCGGATTTTAAGAACCTGATAATCATGAGCACACTGGTAACAGGCGGCGCTGGATTTATTGGCTCCAATCTAGTAGAGGAGCTATTGAGAGCCGGCGAAGATGTTGTGATTCTGGACAACATGCATACAGGAAGCCCCAACAACCTGGAGGATTTGAAGGGCAGCTTTGAACTGATCAATGCAAGCTGCAACGATCTGCCAGGAATGGATCTTCATCCTGAGAAGATCTACCATCTCGGCATACCCTCATCCTCGCCCATGTACAAGAAGAATCCCTATCTAGTAGGAGAAGCTCTCAATGGCTTTACTGCGGTCTATGAACTGGCCAGAAGATCTGGTGCCAGGGTAATCTATGCTTCTTCGTCATCCCTTTACAATGGCCTCATGCCACCTCATCATGAGGATATGGCCATTCAGGTGGCCGACTACTATACTGAGGCCCGGTTGGCCATGGAGAGAATGGCAGAGCTCTACAAGAGGCTCTTCGAGGTCTCCTCGGTGGGAATGAGGTTCTTCTCCGTTTATGGGCCGAAAGAGGAAGCTAAGAAGGAGTATGCGAACATGGTCACCCAGTTCCTCTGGGAGATGAGAGCGGGGAAGACGCCAGTTATATTCGGAGACGGATCACAGACAAGGGATTTCACCTATGTCAAAGACGTGGTGCGGGCCCTGCAACTCGCTATGGAGTCAGACTATCATGGAATATTGAACGTTGGTACGGGAAAAGCCTACAGCTTTGATGATGTGATCGAGATTCTGAATCAGAAGCTGGGTCTGACCGTGAAACCGAAATATGCTAAGAATCCTGTTAAGAACTACGTGATGCACACGCTGGCTGATATATCAAAAGCGGAAAGAGAGATTGGCTTCAAGGCCCAGAGTCCCTTTGATAAAGGCATCGATGCAATTATAAAAGTCTCTTTTCGAAGGGATAACGGAAAGGGCCTATAGCAGGCCGCTCCACCATTCTTCATTCTCCATATACCATTGTAAGGTATCTCTCAAAGCATCCTCGAAACTTCGCTTTGGCCTCCACCCGAGGCCACGAATCTTGCGAGAGTCCACTGAATACCTAAAGTCATGGCCAAGCCGATCGGCAACGTGCTCAATCGTGCTCTCCGGTTTCTTCAGATGAGACAGGATCATCCTTGTGATCGCCATGTTTGTTAGCTCATGGCTGCCGCCAATATTATAGATCTCTCCTGACTTGCCCTTGTGCAAGACCATATCTATGGCCGCACAATTATCTCGCACATAGAGCCAATCGCGCACATTCTCGCCCGATCCGTAGACCGGAAGCTTTTCGCCTATCATGGCCCGAAGGATAAAGAAGGGAATCAGCTTCTCTGGGTATTGATATGGCCCAAAATTGTTCGAGCTTCTGGTTATAGAGACAGGTAGATTATATGTCGTGAAGTAGGCTCGCGCCAGAAGATCAGCACCTGCTTTGGATGCCGAATAGGGTGAAGACGGATTGAGGGGATCTGATTCGGAGAAGGAACCCGAAGAAGCACTTCCGTAAACTTCGTCTGTGCCTATCTGCACGAACTTCTCCAGACCAGAGGTTCTTGCGGCCTCCAGAAGAGTGTGAGTGCCCAAAACGTTTGTCCGGATGAAAGAGCCAGCTTCGGTGATCGACCTGTCCACATGCGTCTCAGCTGCAAAGTTCACCACCGCATCGCAGTTCATCAAGGCTTTATCCACGTCGCTCTTATCGCAGATATCGCCGCGCACAAAAGTGATATTATCCATAATCTCTTCAAGGTTCTCCATCCTGCCGGCGTAGGTCAGCTTGTCCAGCACGACGACCTCGTAATCAGAATGCTCCTCAAGGATATGACGCACGAAGTTGCAGCCTATGAATCCTGCACCGCCCGTAATCAGCAATCTCATCTTTTCCCCCGTTAGCCATGCCTTTTTCCCGGAGTCAGAAGCCAGTCGTAGGGTATCTTGTCTGTATCTGGGGGCAGCCTGAACTCATCGGGTTCTTTGTAGTTGTAAGCCAGGGTCGGGATACTCAGGAAGTATGCTGTCTTTTCGCCTACTGCCTTAAAGCCGTGGTAAACCAGCGGCGGAACGCTGATGAGCAGGGGATTTCTGTCGCCTACAAAGAATTCGTTGATCTCTCTGCATGTCAAGGAGCCCGCACGATCATCGTAAAGGGCCACCTTCATCATGCCTCGGATGCAGGTGAAATTATCTGTCTGTTTTTTGTGATAGTGCCAGGCCTTCACCACACCAGGATAAGCGGTAGTCAGGTAAACCTGACCAAAATTTTGGAAAACATCGTCGTCGTTTCTCAGGATCTCCATAAGCCAGCCACGCTCATCCGGAACTACCTTGAGATTCTTAGTTCTCACACCCTCGATCATACTTTAACCTCCGAGCTGTCGCCGATTACAAATCGATATCCATGGGGTTTCTTACTGCTCTCAGAAATCCTGACATTTGCGCCTATCAGGCTATCAACAATCTTGCGCCTCAAGTCGATCCTTGTTCCGTCCATTACTATGGAGCCTTCAATCTCGGAGTCAAGGATCTCGCAGCCATCTCCTATGCTCGTATAGGGGCCGATGTAGGAGTTTGATATCTTGCATTCCCGGCCTATGATGGCCGGTCCGCGGATCACAGATCCATTTTCCAAAATTGTCCCTTGCCCTATCTCAACTCGTCCCTGGACCACGGATTCATCCATGACAGCTCCGGAGCATGATGCTTCAATCTCGTCCAGTATGAGATTGTTTGCGCTCAATATATCCTCAGGCATACCGGTATCCTTCCACCAGCCTTTCACGACAGATGCCTGAACATGATAACCATTCTCTACCAGCCACTGAATAGCATCAGTTATCTCCAGCTCGTTTCTCCAGGAAGGATTGATATTCTTCACAGCATCGAATATGATTGGCTTGAAGAGATAGACCCCCACGAGGGCCAGGTTGGATGGCGGAACTTTAGGTTTTTCCACAAGCCGGACGACTTCACCGCACTCATTCAGCTCAGCTACGCCGAACCTTTCCGGATTGCTGACCTCGGTGAGCAGAATCGATGCGTCAGCTCCCGAGCTTCTGAAGCGGTTGGCATGATCGACTATGCCGTCGCAAAGGAGGTTGTCGCCCAGATACATGACAAAAGGCTCGCCATCCAAGAACTTTTCAGAAATTAGCACTGTGTGAGCCAGGCCCCGAGGTGCATCCTGGTAAATGAACTCGATATTGGCATCCCAATCTCTGCTCTGGACCGTCTTCTCCACTTGATCTCGATTGGGTCCGACGATTATGCCAATATCGTGCACGTTGGCGGCAATAATATCTTCTATGGCATAAAAGAGGATGGGCTTATTAGCCACCGGTATGAGCTGCTTTTGTTGAGAATATGTCAGAGGGCGAAGCCTTGTTCCATAGCCTCCCGACAACACTAAACCCTTCATTCTGCCACCATTCCTTGCATTATCATGGCATTCAGCCCTTCTTCTACATTTAAAGGTTTTGTGAACCGGGAGACCTTCGAGGTATCCAGGGAAGAATCCATGGGACGCCTCGCCTTCCAGCTCAAATGGTTTGAGGTGATGGGGTTTATTAGAGATTCGTCGAGGCAGAAAGCTTTGGCAATCTTGATGGAAAAGTCATAGCGGTTGATTCTCTCCGAGCCGCAAGTGTGAAACACACCCGTCTGGTCCTTGATAGCAAGGATCATGTCTGCCAGATTTGAGGAAAGGGTTGGTGAAGTGAATTGGTCATTTACGATATTAATCCGGTTTCCCTTCTTCATTTCTTCCATGGCCCATGTGACGAAGTTCTGCTTTGCAGGATTCCAGCCATAGAGAACGGAGGTCCTGGCGATCAAAGAATCCTGGCAGATTTCTCGAACGAACCCCTCCGCTGCAAGCTTGCTCTCGCCATAGTAGTTGATGGGCGAGGTTTGGTCGTCCTCTCTGTACATGCCACGCTCGCCATCAAAGACATAATCGGTGGAGACATAGATCAGCTTTGAGCCTAAATCCTTAGCCGCCGATGCAACATTTTTAGGCCCCAGGGCGTTGGCTTTCCAGGCACCTTGGCGATCCTCTTCGCAACCATCTACGTTGGTCATGGCTGCGGTCAGGACTATGTACTCTGGCTTCAGGCTTCGGATAAGATCAACTCTTCCTGTTATATCCATCGGATAGGTCGCACAACCTTCCATCTGCAGTGGATGAGAGTTGTAGGTCAAGGCAGTCCTGAAGCTTTCTCTGGAAGCCTTCGCCACGGCCCGCCCCAGAAGGCCCCCGCCTATAACAAGCAGCTCAGTCATCTTGGCACCTTGGTCCTATTGCTCAGGCAGAATAGGACAATACTCCATTAAATACTATCACCATGCCAGAGAGATGCTGATACGATATGCGAGATAGCCGAGAGAGTCTGGGGAGAAGTGTGCTAAAGCCATGAATCTGCTTTCTTTATACCACAATGTAGACCATGAGAACCGCAAGAGCATACTAGACTTAATTGAGGTGGACGCGAAGGCAAAAATAATCGATCTAGGGTGCGCAGATGGCGAGTTTGCCCTGAAAATAGCAGAAAAGGCAGAAACGGAAGATATCTATGGTGCAGAGTTTCTGGAGGAGGCTTGCCTGCGAGCCAAGGCCAGAGGAATCAAAGTTTCCTTTGCAGATTTGAACGAGAATCTCCCTTTTGAGAATGAGAGCTTCGACGTCGTGCACGCCAATCAGGTTCTGGAGCACCTGCCAGAAACGGACCAATTCGTCAAAGAGGTTCACAGGATACTAAAGCCTGGCGGATATGCTGTTATCTCCACACCCAACCTGGCCAGTTTCCACAATATTTTTTCTCTAGTTTTAGGGAAACAGCCGTTCACTGCCCATGTGAGCAACGAGGTGATCCTGGGAAACTCTCTTGACCCCAAATGCGGAATGCGGCACGCGAGCAAGGGAGAAGTTCATCTGAGAATCTTCACACCAGAGGCCCTCAAGGAGCTTTTCAAGTACCATGGGTTTACAGTGGAGCGGATGATTGGGGTGGGGTACTATCCGTTCCCTGGTCCAATGGCTGCTTTTATCTCCAAATTTGATAAAATTCATTCGGTTTATCTTACTATGAAAGCCCGCAAAGTCAAAAAATAATCAGATATCGTAAGGGACAGGTACTATCTTGGCACCTTGATCTTATTGCTCAGGCCGAATAAGACAATACTCTATTAAATACGATCACGATGCCAGGGAGATGATGATACGAATCGCGTAAGGCAGAAAATATGAGGATACTTCAGACCCCAGCTCGGCTCTTCGCGACGGGCGGAGTAGAGAGCTATGTTAGGAACCTTTCCAATGAGCTCCTGAGCATGGGCCATGAGGTCAGCGTAATCTGCGCCGACACCCCACGAGATAATGAGGTCAATGGACGCATCAATACTAAGGTTTTAAGAACTGTAGGGAAGGTGGCAAATACAAACATTACGCCCGCCCTGCCCCTAGCTTTTCTGAAAGAAGACTTTGATATTTTGCATACCCATCTTCCAACACCCTGGAGCGCCGACTGGAGCGCTCTAGCATCTCGGCTAAAGAAGAGGCCCCTCGTTCTGACATATCATAACGACATCGTTGGAGAGGGCGCTGCGAATTATGTGGCATGTCTGTATAATAAAACTGCCTTGAAGTTGCTGCTAAAGTCCGCAGACAGGATTATTGTGACCAGGGGCAACTATATGTCGCCTCTTCTTGAAGGTTGCATGGAAAAGATCTCCATTATACCCTTGGGGATTGATGTCGCAGCCTTCCAGCCGCGGGAGAGCCCGCGGCAAGGGGACATATTCTTCCTGAGCGTCTTGGACGAGTATCACAGGTACAAAGGATTGGAGCATCTTTTAAGGGCCCTGAAGATATTGAAACAAGAGATGCCTAATGTTAGGCTGGTGGTGGGGGGCAGTGGAAGCCTGGTTGATTATTACCGCAGCCTGACGGAATCCCTGGGACTCGATGAGAATGTGAGGTTCACAGGCTTCATACCTACGAAACGACTCCAGGATTACTATAACGGCTGCAAGCTATTCGTGCTTCCTTCCACAGATCCAACCCGAGAGGGATTCGGGATTGTGCCACTCGAAGCCATGGCCTGCGGAAAACCTGTAGTCACCACGGAAATCGCAGGCATGGCTGAAGAGATAAAGAAGAGTGAAGCAGGTCTCATGGTGAGCCGGGGAAATGAAGCTGAGCTGGCTGAGGCGATGCTCTGTATTCTGGAAAACGAGAATCTTGCCAAGAAGATGGGGACCTCAGGGCGAAGGCTCGTTGAGGAAAGGTATAGCTGGAGAAGGGTAGCTGAGGATATTGAGAAGGTCTACAGAGGATTGGTCTAAGGTGGATGTTGTCAGCATAGTGGTTCTAAACTACAACGGGAAACAATTCCTCGATGACTGTCTCACGTCCATCGCCGCACAAAGCTACAGGGATTTTGAGGTAATTGTAGTAGACAATGCCTCCACCGACGGGAGCGTGGAGCATCTGGATGCGAATTATCCCTGGGTCAGAGTAGTAAGAAACAAGAAGAACCTGGGTTTTGCAGGCGGAACTAATGCAGGAATTAGACAGGCCAACGGCGAGTTTATCGTGACTCTGAACAACGACACGCGAGCCGATAGCCGATTTCTAGCATGCCTGGTGGAGCCCATGCGCGCGCACGCGGACGTGGGCATGTGTGCCTCCAAGATGCTGCTCGCTGATGGGCGCATCAATTCTGCGGGAATCTGCATCTCTCGAAGCGGCGCGGCCTGGGATCGAGGAATGTTCGAGCCGGATCTAGGGCAGTACGATGCCCGGGAGGAGGTCTTTGGAGCCTGTGCCGGAGCAGCCCTCTACCGAAAAGAGATGCTGGATGAGATCGGCCTTTTCGATGAGGATTTTTTTCTCTACATGGAGGATGTGGATCTGGCCTTCCGTGCCCGCCTGGCTGGCTGGAATTGCATCTATGTGCCGGAGGCAAAGGTCTTCCACCATCACGGCGGAACAGCAGGCGTTGGATCGGATCTTTCGGTCTATTACGGCAATAGGAATGTAATCTGGTATGCGATTAAGGATTTTCCCACGAGGCTTCTGATCACCTCTCTGCCCTTTATCATAGCCAGGAATCTGGCACTAATTCCGTACTATGCTCTGCGCGGCCAGGGCAGGGTTATCCTTAAATCGAAGGTGGATGCTCTGAAGGGCGTTACAAAGATGCTGAGAAAGCGCAGAGATGTCGTGCGCAGAACAAACGACTCCGAGATCGGAAGGTTTGTGAAGACCTGGAGCCGCATGAAGAGGCAGTAGAATGTGGATCGTCGAATACCGCGAGCTGATCAAGATACTGACTATCAGCGACCTGAAGGTAAAGTATCAGAGCTCCGTTCTGGGGTTTGCGTGGTCGCTCCTCAATCCGCTTCTCATGATGCTGGTCCTCTATCTCGTCTTCAATAATGTATTTAAGAACAATCAGAATCACTTTGCACTGTATCTCCTAATCGGTATCATTAGCTGGCGCTTCCTGTCTATTGGAACCTCGGCCTCCATGATGGCTATCGTCGGCAAACCCAGCCTGGTGACGAAGATCTACATCCCCCGCCAGGTCCTGGTGATGAGCACTGTTCTTTCCAGCTTCATAAGCTCGATTCTCGAGTTCCTGGTGCTGGTCCCCCTGCTCATCATTCTTGGCGCCGGGGTTTCTCCCTACATTCTGATATTTCCGCTCATACACATAATCTATTTTATGATCGTGTACGGCATAAGCCTCATTTTAGCAGCGCTATACGTTTACTACCGCGACTTAAACCAGATATGGGATGTGCTGATTCAGATCGGGTTCTTTCTCTCGCCAATCGTCTATCCCCTCACCACAGTGCCCCCGCAGTACCTGATGTATTACATGCTGAATCCAATCACAGCGTTGATGCAGATGTACCGGGATGTGCTGCTCTATCACCAGCCGCCTGCGCTGGCGGATGTCGCCTTAACACTGGCGGCGGCGCTGATCCTCATGGCTGCAGGCACACTGGTCTTCAAAAGGCTGGAACGCAGGTTTGCGGAGGAGATCTAAAGTGCCCCTGCCATTCGCCGATGTTAATATCGGCCTTGATAAATTGAACCAGGTGGTGGGAGGTAAGTACAGAAATACCGATACCAACGGTAATGCCATAGTGGTAGAGGGAATCTCCAAGAGGTTCAGAATACCCAAAGAAAAGAAGCTCACAGTATTCGAGCATCTGGTTGGGCTGCTGGGGAGTGGCGCCGCCTCGTACGATGATTTTTTAGCCCTGCAGGACGTCAGTTTTACCGTGAAGCACGGGGAGACATTCGGGGTGATCGGGCCCAACGGCTGCGGCAAGAGTACATTGCTCAAGGTCCTGGCAGGTGTTCTTTATCCGGACAGAGGAAGTGTCAAGATCAATGGAAAGATTGCCCCGTTTCTAGAATTGGGAGTGGGCTTTCAGCCGGAGCTGTCCGCCAGGGACAACGTCTACCTCTATGGAGCCATTATGGGTCTGACCCACAAAGACGTGGACCAGCGTTATGATGAGATAATGGACTTCTCGGAGCTGAAGCGTTTTGAGAACATGAAGCTGCGCAACTTCTCTTCGGGAATGTATGTACGACTTGCCTTTGCCACGGCCATTCAGACCAATCCGGATGTAATGCTGGTAGACGAGGTGCTCTCCGTGGGTGACGAGTCTTTCCAGAAGAAGTGCGGTGAGAAGATCGACGAGATTCGCAAAGCAGGCAAGACCATCCTCCTGGTCTCTCATTCCCTGGCCACGGTAAGCAAGCTATGCAGCCGCTGCTTGCTCATGAACCATGGCGGGATGGTGGCGTTGGGAGAGACGGAAGAAGTGCTTGCGGATTATGAGCGGATGAGGGCTGCGAGCAAGTGAGAAGCAAGCCTGTTGGTCTTTAACGAAAGCAGCTCAAAGCAGATTTTATAAAAAAATTATAAAATGAATGTCAATTCAAAATGCGGTTTAATAGCGCCATGCATAGATTACTCCCCCATTATATTCATGATCGATTTTGTGTCAAAGAACGGCATGCTCTGCCCCTTGGTAAGATCACCTTTTTGTCAAATCAATAGCGTCGATGGCATAAAATTGAATCTTTTGCTATCACAACTCAGCAACGATTCGACCAAACAATTAAATAGTTGAAACTTGGATGGTACTAATTAGGAAAAATATTTAGAATGAAATTTGATTGAGGTGGTAGATGATCCGAACTATGTGGGTCCAAGATGCTAGTGCAGAATGAATTGTGTCTGAATGGCCTCGCTAATTAGATAAAAAATTTTATTGAAGATAATATATGAAAATTAAGAATGTCTCACCAAGATTGAAAAAAAGAGCAACGAATGCAGCATGTTTCGGATTCGGATCTGCCGGATTAATGCATGCTGCCGGTATGCTTCTTCTGCTATTGACATTGTGTGGTTGTATTGCCGGTTTGGGAAATGCTATTGATAATACTTCCCCGGATGCATTGGACAGTGGAGTCGTCAGCGTATTTGACAATCCTGCCAGCCCTGGAAATGGTATTGATAACACTTCCCCTAATGCATTAGACGGCAACGGCGTCAGCGTATCTGATAATCCTGCAAGCCCTGGAAATGCGGTTGATAACGTTTCCCCCAATGCATTAGACAGCGCCGCCGTCAGCGCGGACAACCAGAATCAGGACAGCAGCGCAGCTATCGTATCTGAAGTCCAGACACCGGACAGCACCGCCGCCGTCATGCCTGAAGGCCTGTCTCTGAATGCAGGTGTTTTGCCCGTTATTCAGTACAGCGACGTCTTGAAGAATCTCACGACTACTGCTATGAGAAAGGCCGCTGCAAAGAATTTCAAAGCGAATTACAATGAAGCTATGGCACGCGCGGCTGCTCAGGCCCCAGCAGTGGGGATCGCGAATGTGACAACTGCTGCTGCACCATTGTTCAATCCAGGCGGCATACCCCACTATTTCGGACCATACGCCAACTGGGCTTATAGCCCGATGCCCAAGGGCAGTATAGCCAATGTTACACTTCTCAGCGGAGGCAGCGGTTATACTATTCCAACGGTCACAATTACGGATGCCTACAACATTACGGGTGTGACGAGAGCTGTTGCCACAGCAACAGTGGTATCTGGTGTCATCACCAAAATCACGCTCACGAGCGGAGGCGCGGGATATACCGCCCCTGTTGTCACCATCAATGATTCGAACACTTTTGCCACTGGCGCTGACGCCAAAGCAACAATAGGTGGCGTCTTCAATGGTGGAATCAGGAAATTCGTCGATTCACTCCCCAGCGTGGTGCAAGGAGAGAAAAACGACCTTGGTCAGTACATTCCTGCAGCCATTGCAGATAAGACGACGTATCCAGGTTACGATTACTACGAGATAGCAGTCGTGCAGTACTCAGAGAAGATGCATAGGGATCTCCCCAATACGACTCTGCGCGGATATGTGCAGATCCAGAAGGCCTTCGGAGTTCCGGGCGGGAAGAACGTCTTCATGAGGTATCCCAACGGCACGGCTATTATGAACAGAACGAGTGGCACGCCGGTGCATGTGTACGCCTACGATAATCCCCACTACCTGGGACCAATAATCGTCGCTATTAAAGGCACACCCGTTCGCGTGAAGTTCCATGACTATCTACCCACGGGCGTCAACGGCAACCTCTTCATACCTGTGGATAAAACCGTTATGGGTGCCGGAATGGGTCCTCTGGGTATGGCTGTTCCTCCCGGAACGGACATGAACTACACCGAGAACCGCGCAACAATTCATCTGCATGGCGGCGACACTGTGTGGATCAGCGACGGAACACCTCACCAGTGGATCACTCCTGCCGGAGAGCACACAGCCTATCCAAAGGGAGTCAGCGTGAGATCCGTCCCGGACATGGATAACGGGATTGAGCCGCAAGGCACTATGACGTTCTACTACACCAACAATCAGAGCGCCAGACTGATGTTCTACCATGACCATGCCTACGGCATCACCCGTCTGAACGTCTATGCAGGAGCGGCCGCGCCCTACCTTCTGATAGATCAGGTAGAACTGGATTTGATGAGCGGCACCAACGTCACAGGGGCAAACCCAGGCCTATTGAAGGTTCTCCCGGATTCATTGATCCCTCTGGTCATCCAGGACAAGGCATTCATTGACAACACCACAATAAATGGACAGGATCCTACCTGGAACTGGGGAACAGGACCGAGAGTCGCCGGAAAGATAACAAAAGCAATGACAGGAGACCTATGGATACCCCATGTCTTCATGCCGAACCAGAACCCCTATGACCTGAGCGGAGCAAATACCTTTGGAAGATGGGATTATGCACCATGGTTCTGGCCGCCTGCGGGAGATCTGGTTCACGGGCCTATCGCCAACCCCTATTATACAGGAGGTCCAGGCACAGCAGCACCCTGGGAGCCACCAGTCATGCCAGCGACTCCTAACCCATCGATGGCCATGGAAGCATTCCTGGACACACCTGTCGTCAATGGAGCCATCTACCCCAATCTGACTTTGGAGCCGAAGGCTTACAGGTTCCTCATCCTGAATGCTGCTGGTGAACGCTACTTCAACCTCCAGCTGTATCAGTCAACACCAATCATCAGAAACATCAATGTTACAGCAGGAGGCGCCGGCTATACCAACCCCAGCGTAACCATAACCGATCGTTACGGAAGGGGCGCTACTGCTGCTGCGACCGTGGTAAATGGTGTCGTCACAGGCATCAATGTCCTGACGGTAGGAAGCAACTATACAGCACCGGTTGTCACTATCATAGGAACCAATACCACAAAAGCTACGGCTGTAGCTAGAGTCTATAAGAGCAATACAGAGGTCGGCATGGTCCCGGCGGTTGCAACATCTGGTTTCCCCTCAGGCTGGCCGACAGACGGAAGAGATGGCGGAGTGCCGGACCCAGCTTTCATGGGACCGTCGTTCATCCGGATCGGAACTGAAGGAGGCTTCCTGCCGGCACCTGTGGTGGTACAAAACCAGCCTGTCACCTGGATCAGGGACTTCTTGATGTTCATGTTCGGAATAGTCGATAAACACGCACTCGAACTTGGACCGGCTGAGAGGGCAGACGTCATAATCGACTTCTCGGCATACGCTAACAAGACACTCATACTCTACAACGACGCTCCCGCAGCGTTCCCGAACTACGATCCGCGCTGGGACTATTACACCGGCGACTCGGATCAGACAGACATAGGCGGAGCACCAACGACTCAGCCCGGATACGGCCCCAACACCAGAACGATCATGCAGATCAATGTGAAATCAACACCGATCGCCAGTACCTACAATCTGACCAACTTGACCCGAGTGTTTGCCAAGGGTCCTGGGACGAAGAGAGGTGTATTCGAGGTTTCACAGCCAACGATCATCGTGCCGCAGGCCGCATACAACTCTGCCTACAACAAGACATTCACGGCAAATATCAGCAAGGAGTATGTACAGCTCTACCAACAAACCCATACATTCCAAAACATCACCGGCGCCAGTTTGACCATCAAGCTGGAACCAAAGGCCATCCATGATGAGATGGGCGCAGCATACGAGCAGGATTACGGAAGAATGAGCAGCATGCTGGGACTTGAAGTGCCAAATGCCACGACTCTTACCCAGAACTTCATGCTGCTTGGCTACGCCAGCCCGCCGGTAGAGGTCATAAAGGATTCCATGGTTCCACTGGCTCCGCCGGCCGCAGGTGACGGTACCCAGCTATGGAAGATAGTGCACAACGGTGTGGACTCTCATACCTATCACTTCCACCTGTACAATGTGCAGCTTGTCAACCGTGTCGGCTGGGACGGAGTCATGGTGCCGCCAGACGCGGACGAACTCGGCTGGAAGGAAACTGTCAGGGTAGACCCGCTGGAGCAAACCATTGTGGCTTTAAGGCCGGTTGCTCCCAAGCTGCCCTTCAAGGTTCCCAACAGCACCCGATTGATTGACCCGACGATGCCTGCAGGCGCGATCTTAAGAGGACCGCCGCTGGGAGGATTCTTCGATCCGGCGGGTAACGGTGTCACAGTAACCAACCACCTGGTCAATTTCGGATGGGAGTATGTATTGCACTGCCACCTACTGGGCCATGAAGAGATGGACATGATGCACGCGCAAGCGTTTGCGGTTGCACCGGAAGCGCCATCTAACCTCACGGCAACGAATAATGGCAATTCAGTTAACCTAACATGGAAAGACAACTCAATCAGCGAAACTGGATTCACCATCCAGAGAGCTACGAATGCCAGTTTCACAGCGGGCCTGACGACATTCAAAGTTGGACCGAACGTGAAGACTTACACGGACAACAGTGTTGTAAAGGGAACAACATACTACTACCGGATCATAGCCAATAACGTGGTCGGTGACACTGTAGTATATGCGGCCCCATCTATCGGCTTCCCAACTATGTCAGCCGACTCTGTTGCATCCAACGTGGTAAAAACAGCCGCAATAGCGGATGGTGTAGGCGTTTGGAGGAATTCGAACCAAAGATTCTACCTGGACAACAACCTGGACGGAATCGTCGACATAACTGTTGTATTCGGAGCTACTGGCGACAAACCCATCTCAGCCGATTGGGATGGAGATAAAAAGGCTGGTGTAGGCGTTTGGAGGAATTCGAATCAAAGGTTCTACCTGGATAACAATCTAGATGGAATAGCGGATAAAACTCTACAGCTAGGAGCTACGGGCGATACACCCACCTCAGGTGACTGGGACGGAGACGGCAAAGCTGGTGTAGGTGTTTGGAGGAATTCGAATCAAAGGTTCTACCTGGATAACAATCTGGATGGAATAGCCGATATAACTCTACAGCTGGGAGCTACGGGTGATACTCCCATCTCAGGTGACTGGGACGGAGACGGCAAAGCTGGTGTAGGTGTTTGGAGGAATTCGATCCATAGGTTCTACCTGGACAACAACCTGGATGGAATCGCAGACAAGACAGTGACGCTAGGAATAACGGGAGACAAACCAGTCATAGGTGACTGGGATGGAGATGGCAAAGCAGGAGTTGGGGTATACAGAGACTCGAACCATATGTTCTATCTAGATAATAATCTAGATGGTGTAGTCGACAAGACAGTAACGCTAGGAACAACTGGAGATCTGCCTGTTGCAGGCCACTGGGGATGATAATCCCCAGCAAAATATTTATCGCACTATTTAATCACTTTGAGATTGGACAGGCCATGCAACTCGCATGATCGAATCCTTTTTTTGTACTTGTTTAGCTCCCGCTTAGGTTTTCGAGAATGGTAGCGTGCCATGTTCGCTGTAATTTTACAGAGGCTGAGGAGGCAATCTTGGATGCAAGCTAAGAAGATTAAGGAGAGATTTAATGAAGACACTGATTGCACTCGTACTGGTAGTATTTTTCTGCCTACTGAGATACAGGCAACTGATATGGAACCAATCAAACTAGGGAAAAATCCAGCAGTGTCTCCTCCTAAGAATCCTCACGACTGTGATATATTTTTTGAAAGAGGTGATTACGAAGAAACTTTGCAATGTTACAGCAACACAATTATGCTCAACCCAAATGATGCAGAGGCTTGGAATTATAAGGGCTTCTCCCTATTTCAAATGGGTAGATTAGATTAAGCCTTCCAATGCTTTGAGAAGGCCATACAATCACGACCTTCGCACGCGGGTGCCTGGAGCAACAAAGGCGTTGTTTTCGATGATCAAGGTTAGTACAACGAGGGACTTCAAGCTTGTGATGAAGCCATCCGGTAAGATTCCAATAATGCTTTGGCCTAGGTCAACAAAGGAAAAACGCACTCCGCACTCGGTCGCACGGTCGATGCCAATTCAGTCTTCGCCAAGGCCAATGAGCTGGGTTATGAAGGCTGATTCTTTGCGCGAACACCTAATCGAATTGGAGAGGAATCAGGATTGTGGAAGGAGTTCATGACAGATGAGGGACAGGAGTCCATGAATATTAGCTTCCTTTGCGGTCATGTGATGCAGCTCATCCAAAGCATCAGCCAATTTGCATTCAATCCCGGGGAAGAGGATATTAAGAGAAAGGGATGGTGGCAATTCTGGAAACGAGGCCACAATAACCAAATACCCCGACGAACACAAATCATGGAGAGCACGAAGATTAAAATCAATATAACTGGCCCCAAATGTGCATAATGTGGGCGACAGATACTTCCTGATGAGAAACGCAATAGACCAAGGCGTAGGGGCTTTCATGCCCTCAATCGTATGAGTGGAGAGGTACAAGAAGTAATAGCCCTGGTCGATGGTGATGAAGAAGCAATCGCAGACTTCGGGGTGCTTGCAGAGACCAAGAAGTCTGAATTGTTACTAGTGAGAGATGAGTGATGCAATATTAAGAAGGTTTCAGTGAATGAGAGAAAAGAGTAGAAGCATACTTGAGATAAAAGGCGAAGGAATCGAAGAAGTTGAGGAGATAATACGCAAGATAGGAGTGAACAAAATTAAGAGAAAGGAAAGCAGTTTTTCTCCAGAAAACGTGTTAGACCTATACTGTCCTTCTACACCCGATATTCAGCATGATTTTAGACAAATAAAGTGGACCTGGGATATAGGGAACAGCAGTTATTGCATAAGCTCTCATCGACCTATTGTAGGAAAAGCCCTGGTAATGGGAAGAGAATTGATTCATGGTGAGGTCAAACGTTATATCGACCCCATGACAGAGATACAAAGAGACTTCAATAAAAGCATAGCTCAAATATTGTGCAAACTTGATGCAAGAATAGATCGGATAGACAACGAGATCGAAAACCTGGAAGGTCAAGCCAGCAAAACTAAGACGATGGTCGACGCAAACCAGATAATCTCTAATCCTTCATTGAAAAAACAAAAACTGCACATGTATTTGCACTGTTTCAGCGGTCTCCAGAATTTGGTGGATATCGGTTGCAGGCAAGTGGATCTCCTTGATACTTTCAAAGAACACGGTATAAGAGCCCATGGCGTGAGCACGGATGAGGATTCAGCGAAATGCTGCAAACAAAGAGGTTTCGATGTGGAGAGAATTGATCCCATACATTACCTAGAACGAACTGATGATAATAGCCAGGAAGGCATATTCATGGATCATTTCGTCGAGGGTGTGAACCCAGAATACCTAGCCAAGATGCTAAATTTATGCTATAAAAAGCTCAAGCATGGCTATTATTTGATCATTGAAACCGCAAATCCGCTCTCCGTATTCCATTTTGTTAAATCCTGCGACGATGGCAATAATAAAATGCTAATGCATCCAGAAACGTTGAAGCTCCTGCTCAGATCTTCCTGCTTCAGAGAAATCAATGTTAACTTCTTCTCACCCATATCAGATTATTGGCTCAAAAGTATACCAATTAAATCGAAATTCGCAAATGAAACAGAAAAGACGATTGTAGAGACTTATAACTCTAATATAGACCTGTTGAATAGCATTATATTCGATGCTCAGGACTATGCTGTAATCGGGAAGAAATAGATCATAAGGCCAATAAGTAATAAGATAGCAGTTTGAGTTAAAGGATACAAGATGAACGCCTCAGAGCATAAACCTATACATAGGAGCTGTCGAGAGATGAAATGCGCATTTCCAGTGAGATCATATGGGATTGAATCGCGGATTGTATGCGATTTTTAGCCTCACACCTCTAAAAGTTAGTCACTTTATTACCTGGCAGAGCCTTAAAACGGATGTGACAATGATAGAAATTCATCAGATGGTACCATCGCTGACAAATGGTGATGCATTAGGTGATGAAACACTTGAGATATGCAAAATTTTAAATTTATGGGGATATAAATCATATATATATACGAACCAAATGAGTTCTAAGTGCAAGGATTTTGCCAGAGATTATAGAGAATATAGCGATATTAGCTCAAAAGATAACATCTTAATATTTCATTTCTCAATAGGATCGGATATGTCGGAATTTGTTAGAAATCTTCCGGATAAAAAAATCATTATTTATCATAACATTACGCCACCAGAATTTTTTGTAGGGTATAACGATGTATTTGTCGATTTAGCCACGCGCGGAAGGAAAGAACTCGCACAATTCGCGGGCATAGCCGACCTTGCGCTTGGTGTCTCTGAATATAATCGAAAGGAGTTGGAGAGTCTAGGTTTTGAAAGGACTGGTGTGCTTCCTTTTATAGTCGATCTTGATAAATATTCCCAGGAACCGGATAAGAAGATTATGAGAGAATTTACCGACGATTACATAAATTTTTTATTCGTTGGCAGAATAGTGCCGAACAAAAGACAGGAAGACGTCATAAGGATATTTTATTATTTTAATAAATATATCAATTCGAAATCCCGATTATTTTTGGTCGGCACTTACATGAACATGAATAAATATTACGTTAGACTTAACGAATTAATAGAACGGTTGAAGCTGAAAAATGTATACATTACAGGACATGTGGATTTTAAGGAATTACTAGCATACTACAGATTAGCCGACATATTTATCTCTATGAGTGAGCACGAAGGATTCTGCGTACCGTTGATTGAAAGCATGTATTTCAATATACCAATCGTCGCCTATAATTCAACGGCCATTCCTATAATATTACATGACGCTGGCATTTTGGTAAATAAAAAAGCATATGAAGATATAGCCGAATTAGTCAATATATTAATATGTGATAAAACACTTAGAGCGAAAATTATAAAAAATCAGCAATCAAGGTTGAAATATTTTAATAAATCTGAAACCGAAGAGATGCTTAAGAAATATATCTCAATGATTTTGTAGCTAGAACTCCATGATTATGTACTGTTGAATCTCGCTGCAGTGCAGGATGTTTTGTTGTCGTAACATGCTGTTTTTGCAAAGCAGCTGCCATAATGAATCTTATCTCGACTTGAAATACACACTCCAAAGCGTTGAAGCATATCGATCCCTTAAAAAAATCGATAGTAAAAAATTATTGAGCCATCAAACCGTTAATGAGAAATGTGGGTTCTATGCTACATCCCTTCTTGGACGCGATAGATGAGAATTCCTATTTACTTGCATTTGAGGAGTAATTTCCGAGAATAGTGCGTTTTCCGCGCTCATCGCGTCCATTTCTCCTTCTATTATCATCTTTTTTAGTCATACTTCGATAGCTACCGCTAAGCTAGATAACTCTGGCATTTTTCAGCGTGCAGAGCTGATACAGGTTAAAAGCAAAGGCAGTTGCCATCATTTTGACACGAACTCTCTCGACTGTAGTAACCAACACTCTTCCCGCCCCAAAAACTCGTTTTATTACCGCATGAGGCCTCTCTCCAGGGGATCTCAATTTGCTTATCAATCGATTTCGCTCTTTATCGAGTTCTCCAAGAGGCGCATCGGTGGTCCTGCGTTTCATGGTAAAATCATCGCCCTTGGCCTTCACGCCGAAATAACCC
>CAIQHB010000078.1 GCA_903871465.1 uncultured Methanosarcinales archaeon | reverse complement strand
GTCCTTATACAGATTTCCATTACCGCTAAACGCTTTTTCGGGATTCTCGGCCAGCTCTTCTCTCCACCGAGTGGGCAGGCCCGGATGGATGTTATGCTCTCGGGCGATCTGAGCAAGAGGTTTGCCACTCTCAAGTTCGGCTACTACTGATATCTTGAATGCTCTGTCGTAGCGCCGCCTTGTCTTTTTCATGTACTTACCTCCATGAGTTGATGTTGCTTAACTCATTGTCCACTCGGAGGGGTTCACTCCAGGTCCTCATCCACCCCTAAGGTGGATGACTTTGGAGGAGGCCCTTTGACCAGGCTTGGAAACCCCGTGCAATCCGCTGAGTTCTATCAGCAATCTGCCTAAGGATTCAGGTTGGCCCAAATGCTCGGGAATACAGTCGAAACTGCCATTTCTAAAGAGAAACGAAGGACATGCCGATCGTATTGATCAAAATCGATATGGATAAGCTCAGTTACCTAATTTACGCTGTAATCCAAAAAGCAAAAGAAAATTGTAAAAAAAGATGGATTATGCTCGAATCTATCTGCCGAAGGCGTGCATACTATCAAGTTTTTCTTTATTCATTCATACTTACTTGTATGGAGCGGTATGTTACTCGAAATGGCCTCCAGCCAGATATTATCATCATCTGTGATCGCCTCTTCGATTGGTTTTCCGGATTCGTCTATCTCATAGTTCATCGGAATTTTTCCCCAGTTCCAGAGATCTCCCTGTGAAGCTTTGGTTGTTTGGTTTGTCACATTCAGGCTGGCTACTTGCGTCAAAATGGCTTTTCCACTGTCGCCACCTAGCTGCACGGTTTCTATTGCCATGCAATTCAGAGCGAGCAATAGAATGATGAGGCTTAACAGCATCAGTTTTCTCATTTACCTACCCTCGATGATTCCATCCTCGATCGCTGAGATCATGCTATTTCAAAATCGAAATATCCCGAATATGGATATCAAACCTTTTGAGAATTGATAAGATGAATTAACAAATCATAGGAAAAGTTATGCGGCGCAGATCACTTCGTGATCCAAAATTCAATCATATCCTGGGAAAAATTCCTTCTTAATCTGCTCTCCAGGAATGCTCATTTCTTTGAGCTGAGTTTGCATGGAGCCTGACGTTCAATGTAGCTCGTAGATATCATCTTGGGGTCTATACTCTCACCAAATATGATCCTCTTGAACACCTTTTTGAGCCTAACCTCAGCCCTCATCTCAATAACTTGTGCATACTTCAGCAGTTCGTCTATATTAATTTAGGACTTCGAGGCCGTCCTCGCTTACCGGTTGGCGAAAACGGTTTCAGCGTTCCATATTGCTTTCGAAGAGCTACTGTACATAATTTTAAACCATCAGTCACAAATAGTGGTATTGATTTCAGCCTTTTCACTGTATTTGTCACGAGTTGATCTGCTACCTTCTGTGATCGCTCTCTAACAACGTGAGAAAGCACCAACCTGGATTCCGTTGCCATGCTTATCCAGATCCAAGTCCCGTTGTCTTCGAATTCATCTTTCCTGGGAAACGTTTTTTCCCAACGAACGTCCAGAGTTCATCCATCTCAACTTTTGGCGTCTCGACGTCGTTAAAACAACTTTATTGACTTTATCGTAATCAGCTTAACGCTCTGAAAAGGATTTTTATATGGGCAATCATAGGGGCAATGAGGTTAATGAATGGCAAGAGTCTTGATTTACGGCGCAGGAGCGATCGGCTCAATGATCGGATATCTCCTCGGTCAGCCAACGGAGCCCGATGACCGGAAAATAGAAGCTGTGGCACTATTGGGAAGGGCGCCCCATATGCAAAAGATCATCAAATCCGGTCTACGGATAGAGTTTCCGGAGGGAGCACAGCTTTTGCAATTTAAATACTGCTTCAGAAATCTCGATGACCTCAAAGAATCTGATTTTTATCCGGAATTGGTAATAGTTTGCGTCAAAACCTATTCCCTGCAAAGAGTGTGCTTTGAGCTGAATGTGTCGGGATTGCTGCAAGGTAGATTGAGGAATGCCTGTTTTCTTCTATTGATGAACGGCATGGGCAACAAAGAGACTTTTGTTAAGGAGACGGGTCTTGCTTCCGACAGAGTCCTGGAAGGGATCACAACAATTGGTGCCAAATTCTCCGGTGACGGTTTTATTGAGCTAAAAGCGAAGGGGAAGACACTTATTGAAGATAAAATCTGTGAAAAGAAAATATATGAAAAAATAAGACAGTTCCTCGAAAATGGATTCAGGGAATCGGGCTTTGAGATAGAATTCATACCCGATTTCAAGAAACATCAATGGAATAAGCTCTTCGTCAACTCGGTAATAAACCCTATAACCGCATTAATAGGTCAGGAGAATGGGATAGTGCTCTCCGACCAACTAAGTCTCACAGTGCAAAACTTAGTCAGGGAATGCGTAATCGTGGCCCGAAGCGAAGGCCTGGAGACGGATGAGGAGAGCGTCCTGGCAGTCGTCCGCAATGTGGCGAAAGCGACATGTCGCAACACCTCCAGCATGCTCCAGGATGTGCAGAAGAAGAAGATGACCGAGATCGATTCCATTAACGGCTATATTATCCAATTGGCAAGAGAGCATGACATAGAGGTTCCTGTAAACGAGGCTCTGTATGGCCTCATGAAGTCGCTGGCTTGAAGCCCGGACAAATGCGAAAGCTATAACTTTCTCCAAAGTCAGGCTTAATCTGTGGACTGGTTCTTTCTGTCTCTGGTGGGGGCTGCATCTATGGCCGTTACCGGAGTCATAGATAAGTTCGTTATGGGCAAGTATGTCCGAAACCCTCTGGTCTATCTTATTGCCCTGGTGGTCTTGCAGCAGGTCTTTGTCGTGCCCATCCTTGTTTATGCGGGATGGGGGTTCGTCTATCCCCAATCTATCTATGCTATGGTGGCAGGCTTTGCCCAGGTGATCCTCTGGGCCGCATACTTGCGCGCTCTCCAAATTGAAGAGACCAGCCGGGTGGCAGCTCTAGTTTATGTCTTTCCCGTCTTCGTTTTCTTGGGTGCGTTCGTATTCTTGGGTGAGACTTTAACGGCAAAGGATTATGCAGGAGGCGTTCTCCTGGTATCGAGCGCCTTCCTGGTATCTTATCGCCCGGCAAAAAAGGGTGAGAATGTGGTTTTTTCTCCCGCTCTGAAGTACATGGCAGTTTTCTGGGTCTTCACGGCAGCTTTTGCTCTGGCTGCCAAATATCTCCTTGCCTTTATGAACGAATGGCATCTGATATTATGGACATCGCTGGGTGGCTTCATGATGGTCTTGCCGCTGCTGGGAAAATTTGAGATCCGCAAAGAGGTCTCAGAATATCTTCGCATCAGCCCATACATTTTCTCAGTCCTCTTAGCAGACGAACTCTTTGATTTCCTGGGACGGAGCGCCTTCATATTTGCCTATTCCCTGGGATCTGTAGCCCTCGTCTCCAGCGTCTCAGCTCTGCAGCCTTTCATCACACTTTTCTATGTCGTACTCCTGGGCCTGTTTGTTCCTGGAATAATGCCTGAGGAGATGGGCAGAAAGACGATTGCGCTTAAGATTGCAGCAATTCTCTTGATAGTAGCAGGAGTATATCTTGTTTCGTGATTACGCCAGTATCTAGCTTTTATATGATCCAGCCTTACTTTAAAGCCGTGAGCATCCTTGAGAGACTACTCCCGTAACCTTATGCCATACCTCTCGGAGGTGGAGCCTGACGAGGCCGGTCCGGATCTGGCCGTGGTTTGCCAAAGATACGGCATTGCGCCTGAAAGCATGATAATGATGAGCCGCAATGAGAACCCTTACGGCCCGAGTCCACGGGTTAGGGAGATCCTCCGAAACGTTCCTCTGCACAGGTATCCGGATTCCAGCCTCTTTTTGGAGTCTTTAGCAAAGTACACCGGATATCCGGAAGAAAACATAATCATCGGAGCGGGAATGGATGAGATCATCATCACTATTGCCAGGCTTTTCCTGGGACAGGGAGATCGAGCCCTGATTTCCGTTCCCACATACAACGTGTACGGCCTGGCCGCCAGGTTCTGCGGGGCTCTTCCCGTCCATCAGCCGCGCCTTCCCGGCTTTGCGGTCGACCCCAATACTCCGGATGGCATGAAGATGATCTTCCTCTGCTCCCCCAATAATCCGACCGGCAACCTCGTATCCGAAGAGACAGTAAGGTCGATCGCCGAGAGAACTGAAGGCATAATTTTCCTGGACGAGGCCTACGCTGAATTTGCCGAAAAGAGCCTGCTGAAGTTGGTCAAAGATTACGACAACCTGGTAGTAGGAAGGACTCTCTCCAAGGCCTTCGGCTTAGCCGGTTTGCGTCTGGGTTATGCAGTGGCACCGGAATGGATAGCAGAACAGTACCGGCGTATTGCACCGTTGTTCAGCATAAGCAGCCTTTCCCTGGCGGCAGGCGTCGTCTCCCTGAATGATCAGGAGTATATGAGGCAAACGGTTTCAAAAATAATTCTTGAACGGGAGAGACTATTAGACAGCCTGAAGAACGCAAATCCCTCGCAGGGCAACTTCCTATTCATTCACACCCGTGAAAAGTCGGATCTGGTCATGGAGAGACTTCTAAGCAAGGGCGTAGTTATCAGAGACTGCTCATCATATCCAGGATTGGATGGCCACTGCATCCGGGTCACAGTAGGGACTCCAGAGCAGAATGAACGATTTCTGAGGGCTTATCTGGAGTCAGAATAGGTTTATCATCTAGCTAAGACTGCATCCCGGTGCGCATACATACCGGTTAAGTAGGTTCGGGGTCGCATTGCGTTGGCTATTGCCGCTCCAGCACCGCCTGCGGCTGCCCCAGCGAGGCGGCGGTCTTTGGCCTGGTGGCGCTTGAGGGCGTCGGTTATGGGCGCAATTGCCGCTGCTCCTCGGTCGGAGCCCCGTCCGTTAGCCATTGTACTGGTGTCTCGTCTTCATTAGCTGGATTTACCCACAAAATATCCCTCAGCTCTCCGACCCGACTTGAAACTGCAGAAAAAAACTTCCTGGCAGTATCGTCCAGAGAAATGACACGATTGTCTGTTATTCTTGCAGCTTCGATGAGACGGAGGTCCTTCTCCATAGCAACGAGAGCCTTTTCGGTTTGACTTGCTCGTTCAATCTTCAAGCAAAATGCTGCATCATGATCTACGTTCGGCCGGTCTACTCTTCTTTTAGCATTCATGCTCCTTCGCCAGCGGCGAGCAAACTGATGAGAATGTATATCCCATTCAGCTCCGATCTCTCGCGTCATCACCAAGCGATGGTATGTTTCATCAATCATGACCCTTAAGAAGGCCTGGCACCGTTCTCCTCGCTCCCCTCTCTCGCCTGTAGATGTGGCAACCGATGCATCAATGACTAAACGCTTTGATTCTGCGGATGACATCAATCAGACTCCAGTCTTGCTTCAGCGGCATGTATGTAACGAGTATCGGCGTCCATCTCTGCCGAGGAGAAATCTTCCGGCCAATCGCCAAAAGCACCTGCTTTGTCCAAGTCGGCACTGGATACTTCTGTAACGCCGTCCCCGGGCCGCCTCTTGAACCAGTGGAGCTTGACCTTATCTGGGGAGAGCTTGCCTTCGGCAACAAGAGATTGAATGCCCAGCAACAGCAAAGAGCTGTGTGTCTCAGCTACTACCTTTACGCCTCGATTGGCGGCATCTGCAAGAATCTGAGCCATCGCAGTCTGAGCCTTCGGGTGGAGATGAATCTCAGGCTGTTCGATATAGACCAGTTGGCCTGGTTGAGCAGTCAACAGGGCAACGATAACGGGAAGGATTTGAGAAATGCCAAATCCCACATCGGCAATGCTCACCAAATCGTTGGAGTTGCCATTTGTTCCGTGAATGAAACGGCCAACCATTACCTCCACACTGACATCATCAACCTTTTTTGAACTAACTTTCCAGGTTAAGCCCAATTTCTCTAGAGCAGTTCCCAGGTCATTCAGGCGTGTGTCCTCAGTTGCTTGCCAGTGGCTGATTAAACTGGCTGCATAGATCTCAAAGGTTCCTGGAAACATGGGACCCACGGATGTCTTTTTATAATTTCTTTCCGGATTGCCTCGCAGTGCTGGCACATGAATAAGGCTCAGAATGGCATTTGAAAAGGTACTACTCAAGCCGGTTACAATAAATGACGGCTCATCACTATTAACATTAAAAATATTTTTTAATTCTAAAAAACACCTTTTTCGTTCTGTTTTCAGCACATCGTCCAGATTTTTCATTCTCCTCCACCGAGGATAAGCTGCTATTATCTCTTCCCGTTTCATATCGGGCCATAGGATTGCAGCATCCTCTTCATTTTTGTAGGAGATCTCCTCAATCTCCATTCCCGCTTGTGGCTTGTTGATGAAGGTCTCATTGAATGATATCGAGCTTTTCACTTCTAGCCCCATGCTGAACTTGCCCAAGACCTTGCCATCCAACTGGGAGAGGAACTGCTCTGCGGAGGTAAAACGGACATTGGGGCCATCAATTAAAAGAGGACCAGGATCATACGGAGCTTCCAATGTTTGCTTCATCATCAGTATGGGCTGCATTATGCTCGACTTGCCCGAGCTGTTGGCACCGGCTAAGATGGTTAGGGGGCGAATTTCTAGGGAGCACTCATCGGCTATTGACTTGAAGCCTTTTACAGTGATTCGCGTTATTCCTTCGGCCATAACATCCTCGTTATAGTATCACTAAATGTTAGATGTAAGCTTTTTCATCAGAGCTCGCCCCGAAAGGCCCGCTCCAGCACAGCCGGCAGGAGCGCGTAGAGCTCGGCGGCGGTCTCCTCTTGGTGGCGCTTGAGGGCGTCGAGTTTGGACTGTAACCTATCTAAATAGTCAACAATGCGACCTTGGTCCGAGATTGGCGGAACCGGAAATAAAATATTGCACATTCTTGTCAATCCAAGATCTTTATTTGAGGAGCCATGGGTGTATTCAAGTGCCTGTGCTTTGCTAGATGGAGCATTGAGCATATGCTCAACAAAGCCATCACGGACTTTGTCTTTGTCCAACTTCAGCAACGCTACATGAACCCAGATACTGAATTCCTTATCCGTGTCAACACGATGCGCCACGCCGGTGGTTCCACCTTTCGTGTAAAGAACATCTCCACGTTCAACCTTTGCTTTTTGAGAGAAAATTCTATGGTCGGCTTCGCTAACATATTTGGCGGTGGAAAAGTCTAATCCTGATTCACTGATATTTCGGACAGAAATAAATGGTATCCCTTTAGAGACGTAAGAAGGAGAAACATGAGGGCCATCAGTAATTTTCTGGCATACATTACCTAGTCTCGTGTCTGGATAGTGCTTTCGGAGTGCCTCAACAATAGCGTTTCTTGAAGATTTAAGCAACGCCTCGGTTTCCTCCGCCGCCCGCCTTCGCAGCTCCCGTGCCTCCTCGATCCAGGCGGCGAGCTCCTCGATGCGGGCCACGATGCGGCGCTGCTCGTCTAGCGGAGGGAGTGATATATTCATTGCAAGGAGCTTTTCTTGTTTTAGCCGATTACGGCTTGTTGGTGTTCCTCCTGTGCTCAATCCCAGTGCATCATCCCAAATCGAAGCGAGACTAAAGATTCTCCAAAGATATTTCGAATCTAATATATTATTATCAATGGCGAAACTTGGAAATTCATTAGAAACGTAGCAGCCATCATTCTCATCAATCGCCACCGCAAATGATCCTTTCCAGGCAAAGAGCCGATTATAAACGAAATCGCCTTTTTCTATTCTATATATTTTTGAGGCTCGAATCTGAGTACCTTTCATTACATATTTTGTATATAATCCTTGTGCATACCAGTGAGCGCCCAAAATATGATACATTTTCCCTGGATCGACAGACTCAGGCCGACTAACTGGTTTAAGAACTTTTTTCAATGGCACCGTTGGCCATTTTGTGTTCATCGCCAATCCTTTCCGTCAGTATCGACCTGCATTTCCAATGGAATTTCGCAGATATGGTCTGCGAAATCTTTCTTGATCATCTCTTCTCCGCCAGCAGCCCTTTGATCTCGCCCATAATCTCTGCGATTCGTTCTTCCTTGGCCAGTATCGACTCCATCAGTTCCTCAGGCGGCAGTTGCTCCAGATCCTTCTTCCCATTCGGATTCTTGATATCCAGATTGTAATTATTCTTGGCAATCTGCTCTGCCGGAATCTTCCAAGCTCGTTCGCCCTCGGCCCGCTCCTTCCACCAGGCCATGCAGTCCGCAAACTCCTCTAACTGCATGGGCTTGGTCTTGGTGTAGTTCTTGCGTCCCTCGGGCAGCGGCAACTCGTAGTACCAGACCTCTTTGGTCGGCCCGTTTCGGTCGAAGAAAAGCAAGTTGGTGGGAATGCCGGTGTAGGGCGCAAAGACCCCGTTGGGCATTCGCACGATCGTATGCAGATTGAACTCCTTGAGCAGCTCCTCTTTGATGCGTGCCGCCACTCCATCCCCGAAGAGCGCCCCGTTGGGCACGACCACGCCCGCGCGCCCAGGCGCAGGAGTGCGCCGAAGCCTGCGCATGATTAGCTGCAGAAATAAGAGCGTCGTCTCTGAAGTCTGCTTGTCCTCCGGGAAATTCCCCAGGATCCCGCGCTCCTCCTCGCCGCCGAA
The DNA here is from genome assembly GCA_903871465.1 of uncultured Methanosarcinales archaeon. GTDB lineage: Archaea > Halobacteriota > Methanosarcinia > Methanotrichales > Methanotrichaceae > Methanothrix. Next base: position 16,219 of record CAIQHB010000078.1, on the reverse strand, counting down.
AGGAGGATTGGTGAGGATTATATCCACTCGCTGAGCGTCGCCTATCTCCCGCAGGGGATTTCGCAGGCTGTTTTCCGGATCGATGTTCGGGTAATCCATGCCGTGCAGAAGCAAGTTCATCTGGCAGAGCATATAGGGCAGCGGCTTGGCCTCGCCGCCCATGATGTCCTTCTGCAGCACATCAAAGTCTTCCACCGTCTTGCACTGCTCATACAGGTGCTTGTAGGACTCCACCAAAAAGCCGCCTGTGCCGCAGGCCGGATCTAAGACAGTCTCGCCTAGCCTCGGATCTGTTACCGCCACCATGAAGCGGATGACTGGACGGGGCGTGTAAAACTCGCCGGAGTCGCCAGCTGCATCCCTCATCTCCTTGAGCATCGACTCGTAAAGGAGGCTGAGGGTATGGATCTCCTCAGAGGAGCTGAAGTGGATGGCGTTGATCTTGTTTATCATATCCCGCAGCAGGTAGCCGCTGATCATGCGGTTGACTGTGCCCCGGAAGATAGCGGCAATCACATCCCGCCGATCGCCTCCGTTCGCACTCTGCAGGCCGCGCAGGTAGGCGAAGAGCCCCTGGCCCTCGCTGCCGTCAGTCCGCACCGCCTTATCCTGGCTGATAAAGGCGATGAGAGAGTCTCCAGTGATGCCGTCCTCTTTCGCGGCCCAATCCCGCCAGCGGTAAGGAGCCTCGATTGCCGGACGGAATCGCTCGCCCTTCAAAATGGCTTCCGATTCTCTGAGCGTCTCCATGTCGTCGATGAATTTAAGGAACATCACCCAGACCAGCATGGGCAGGCGGTCCAGGTCGCCGGAGAGGCCCTTGTCCTTGCGCATGATGTCCCGGCAGGACTTGACGATGCTGCCTAATTGCTGGGCGGTGGTGAGCTGGGCTTCAGAGGAATTGGGTTTGCGAGTTCGAGCCATGGATTACTACTCCTATCATCAAGCAGCGTACAAAAGCACCTGCAACTGGTCCACAGCTTCCTTTAACCTTTCCGCTCCGCCAAAGATGCCGATGATCTCGCCCACGTTTCCATGCTCGGAAATGGGCGGCACCTTCAGCACCTCAGGCATCTCGAACTGCGCCGTCCCGTGCTCTGAGTACTTCTCCAAGAGCTCTTCCAGGATGGTCCTGGCCTCCGGTCCGTATTGCCCGAAGAAGTCCGGCTTCTTCCTCTTGAGCTGTTCCGCCCGCTGCTTGCGCGTCTGTAGGGGCGCATTGAAGGCCAGATGGCACAGGAGGTCGAAGGAATCGGCCTCCGGCTGCTGGGCTTCTCGGGCCAGGCTTTGGAAATCGATACCGCGCTCCTCCAGAGCGGCGATGATCTCCGCCCTCTGCTCCAGGTCGGCCCACTTGGCCCGCAGAGCTGAAGCCGTCGGGTAGAGCGTTCTTACCTTCATTGCAGCATAGTCGGTGAACTTGATTATGCGAAGCTGTCGTCCATCCGGGTCCAGCTCCGAGACATAATGCGTGGCGATCTCAAAGTGGCCGCCGTCCACGTAATACTTGCGCGGCGCATCTTCGTCCGGCTCGTCCTGTTCCTGGCTGCCGCCTTCCTCGCCTTTTCCCTTCCCGCCTCCGCCATGGCGATGGCTTTCTGTCTCAGTCTCGATTCCAATGGGGTCTCCATCAAAAGCCGGATCGGCAAACATTTGCGTGGCGCTGCCAGTGTAATCCAGGATGCTGAAGAAGAACTTGCCATAATCGTCCCGTACCCTCGTTCCGCGGCCGATGATCTGCTTGAACTCGGTCATGGAGCCGATAACCCTGGCCAGAACTATATTCTTGCAGGTGGGCGCATCCACGCCCGTGGAGAGCAGCTTGGAGGTTGTCAGGATCACGGGCGTCTTCGTCTCCAGCTCCTGAAACCGGCTTAAATGTCCGATTCCGATGTCTCCCTCATCCGACGTCACCCGGCAGACATAATCCGAATCCTGCGCTGCCAGATCAGCATTCAGGTTGTTAAGAGCGCGGCGCATCTCATCGGCGTGCTCCTGGTCTACGCAAAAGACGATGGTCTTGGCATAGCGGTCGGTATTCCTCATGAACTCCGCCAGATGGCCTGCGATGGCCTCCGTGCGTGCCCGCAGAGCGATGACTCGCTCAAAATCCTTGGTCTGGTACTCGCCATCCGGAATCTCGTTGCCGAAGCGATCCTTCATGCCCTGTGTCGGCCTCCAGCCCGCAGCATCCACATCCGTGACAATGCGATGCACCCGGTAAGGCGCCAGGAATCCGTCTTCAATTCCCTGCCGCAGGCTGTAGGTGTAAATCGGGTCGCCAAAATAGTCATAGGTATTCCGGTTGTCATCTCTCAGCGGGGTGGCAGTCATTCCCAGCTGATAAGCGGGCTGGAAATATTCCAAAATTTCGCGCCAGTTGCTCTCATCCCTGGCGCTGCCCCGGTGGCACTCGTCAACTATTATCAGGTCGAAGAAATCCGGCTGGTACTCCCGGAAGAGCCCCGGCCGACGTTCGTCCTTGGCCAGAGACTGGTAGATGGCAAAATACATCTCCCGGCTTTTGATTGCCTGGCCGTTTTCGATCGTCCAGCGAGCATCTCCAAAGGGCGTAAAGGTCTTGTCCTTGGGATCATCGATGAGTATATTTCTGTCTGCCAGGTAGAGGATGCGTGGCCTGCGTTTCTCGTCCCGCGAGTTCCATCCCGATTCCCATAGCTTCCAGCAGATCTGGAACGCCACAAAGGTCTTGCCCGTGCCTGTTGCCATGGTCAAAAGGATGCGTTTCTTTCCCTGCAAAATGGCCTCAATCGACTTGTTGATGGCGATTTCTTGATAGTAGCGAGCAACTTTTCCCGGAGAATGATAGTAAGGTGCGAGGAGGCGCTCTTTCATCTGCTCGTCCTTGATTTTGTATGCTTCGCAGTAGCGGCTCCACAACTCACCGGGCGTTGGGAATGCCGATAGGAATCGTTCTTTTCCTGTGAAGAAATCAAACTCCACTATGCCTTCTCCATTGGTGGCATAGGCGAATTTGAGACCTAAAAATTCCGCATACTCCTTGGCCTGTTGCAGTCCGTCGCCAGGGTTTTTGTATCTTGGCTTGGCTTCGACAACGGCTATCTTGAAATCGCGAGCAAAGCGGAGCAGGTAATCGGCACGCTTTTTCTTTCGACGCTTGGGCTTATCTCCTACTATTATGATTCGCCCGTCCGTGAAATTCTGCTGCTCTGTAAAAGAATGGGGCTCATTATCCCAGCCCGATTGGATAAGCCTGGGCTCTACATATTTTCTGCAGGTATCCGCTTCATTCAACTGGGATTCCACTTGTTTCTTTCGCCCCCCAAGCCTTTGACCTTGGCCATTTGAAAATCTTCAGGGGAGTGAAATCGCCACAAGTATTTCAATCTATCACAATTTATACTACTAGCCTTAAATTTTTTAAAGTTTATTATACTCATCTATTCTTCTCTCCAGGGGTATCGTTACCATCCCGGCAGCAGGGCTATGCAACTGGCTGGCCCGGCCTCTGCCCGGTCTACAGGCAGCAGCCGGATCCTCTGATTTTGTTATCCCTTGAACTCAGGTTCCCGATTTTCCCCTAATCCCCCTGGCATATCGCCAGCGTCTGGGCCTTGATCTGCAGCATTTTCTCCTTGCCCGCCAGGATCTCGACCAGCTTCAAGGCAAACTCCAGCGCTGTTCCCGGAGAGCGGCTGGTGATCAGGTTTTTGTCCACTACCACCCGGTCTTCAGTGAACTTTGCGCAGGCTTCCACCTGGGCCCTGCCGGAGGGACTGATCGTTGCCCTGCGGCCCTGCAGGACTCCGGCCTTGATGAGCACTGACGGCGCTGCGCATATCGCCGCTACATACTTTCCGACGCGATCCATCTCCCGTGCCATATCTAAGATGCGCTCGTCGTTTCCCAGGTTGACAAAACCGGGAGCGCCGCCGGGCAGAACCAGGCCGTCGAAGTCTTTGCCGTCGATCTTATCCATAGTGGTATCCGGCATCACTCGGACACTATGCGCGCCCTCCACCAATCCGTCCTTCAGCCCTGCGATCACGACCTCGATATCAGCGCGCCTCAAGATGTCGATAACATTGATGGCCTCGATCTCCTCGAAGCCCTCTGCCAGGGGTACCAGAATTCTCATGCTCATATTAACATCATCTTCCTGGCAAATTATTGGTCTTATTGTCTTAAGTCCATTGCTGTTCCGTCTGGCTTGCTGAGAATTTTGGTGAATCCCAATTTCAAATCAAATGGAGCTATGAATCGCAATGATAATCAATATGGACGCCCGTAACTATCAATCCAATCATGATTTGCAAGCGCTGCGGCCAATGCTGCTTTCATCTGGACATTTTCATCATCAATCCCCGGTCAATCCTTCCCGACGGGACCGTCAGATCGGATGACCCGGAGGCCATGATATTCAAACCAGCTCAACAGATGTGCCCCCATCTTGCCATCGAGGACGACAGGGCCACGAACATGACCACATGCACCATCCACCACCTGCCCTGCTACCGGGGAACGCCCTGCGAGCAGTTCGAGCAGCTGGGGCCGGCCGAAGACGTCTGTTTCATGAGCGGATACTTTCTGCGGCAGGGCAGAAGGGTATGCGAACCCCAGTCGTGACGGAGTTTAAAATCATTTTAAAAATCATGCGATTGCTAAGAGGTCATGAGAGATGAAAAAGGATCTATTTCCAGAGAGAAGTTCCGGCCCGGAGTATTCCACCCACGACGACTGGATTCTGCACGAAGCGATTCCGCTATCCTTCGATTCGTCCGAAACCTTCAACGCCTCCATTGACAAGGTCATCGCCTCACTGGACGACTCTGTGGAGCTGCTCGGCTTTGGAGAAGCACTCCACGGAGGCGAGGAGATTCTTATGCTCCGCAACCGGCTCTTCCAGCACCTGGTGGAGACACATGAATACAGCGCCATTGCCATCGAGAGCAGTTTCCCCCGGGCGCGCTTGGTGAATGAGTACATTGCCGGTCGCGGCCCGGCATCGTATGAGGCTGTGCAGGAATTCGGATTTAGCCACGGCTTCGGCCGCCTCGACGCGAATCGAGAACTCGTGGAGTGGATGAGGGCATTCAATGCCGATCCAGAGCACCGAGTTAAACTCCGCTTTTACGGCTTCGATAGTCCGACCGAAATGATCGGCAGCGATAGTCCTGCCCATGTCCTGCATTTTGTTCTCGATTACCTGGCCTCGATAGATAGTGACGGCATACAGGTGCATCGAGATCGCATCGACCAGCTTCTGGGCCAGGACTCCGATTGGGAGAACCCCGAGGCCTCCTTCGACCCAACGAAGTCGATAGGCCTGTCACCAGCGGCATTAAAGCTGCGGATTGAGACGGAGGATCTCATAACAAAACTACGTCTGCGCCGTCCCGAATTGGTGGCGAAGAGCGATGAGCGCCGCTATTTAGAAGCTGTGCAGTATGCAACGGTGGCACGTCAGTTACTGAACTATCACGCTCTGCTCGCACGAACGTCGGGCAAACCTGACGACCGGATTGTCGAACTTCTTGGCATTCGTGACCTTATGATGGCGGATAATCTGATGTACATGGTCTCCCGTGAGCGTGGCCGGGGAAAAGTGCTGGCCTTCGCCCACAACAGCCATCTGCAGCGCGGAAAGACACAATGGAAATTGGGAACTGTTGTGTACGCATGGTGGCCGGCTGGATCTCACCTCAATGAAATGCTCGGCCCGCGCTATGCCGTCATCGGTTCGGCGTTAGGCGTCTCAGATGCCAATGGCATCATTCAGCCCGAAGACGGTACTCTTGAGGCGAGGCTGACGGCGGTTCCGGGGCCGGCGCGTTTCATTCCAACTCAGAAAGGCCAGGGGCTTCCAACATCGACAATCGCAGCTCTTCCGACTCGCTCGGGCAGTATGAAGAACCCGACCTACTTCGCACTAACACCACAAAGCTTCACCGATTTCGACTGGCTGGCAGTCCTGGATTCAACGGCATACAGCCGCGGTGGTCCGCCACTCAAATGATAAAAAAAGGCTCTTCGCCATTTCCAGTGGCTAACCTCAGGCTATTTTGGTTTTTCCATTGGTAGTTCGTCTCCGTGCGTACTCTGTGAACTTTGTGTCTCTGTGGTTGAAACGTCGTTAGCCACTGGTTTATGACCAATGGTCACGAACTATCACCACAGAGGCACAGAGCGCATGGAGGACTCACGGAGGGCTCTACGATCTATTACCCACTCGATACAGCGAGGAACCTAAAAAAAAGGGAAATATGCCCTAAGATCTATCTCCTATCACTCAGGGCTTCGCCGAGGCCCGGGATAAAGTCCACGCCGGCGGGCACGGTGAGGTTCGCGCCCAACAAGTCCTGGCCGATGGGCTCAAACCCTCCACCCAGGTGCTTTGCCAAAAATGCCTCGGCAATGGCATAAAAGGAGAGCCTGTTCTCCGGCCGGGCGAACCCATGACCCTCGTCTGCATAAAGCACATAGGTCACAGGCAGGTTCTTGGCCTGCATGGCCTTGACGATCTGGTCCGACTCGTTCTGCTTAACCCGGGGGTCGTTGGCTCCCTGGCCAATTAGCAGCGGTCGCTCAATTCTGTCCACGTAATTCAGGGGTGAGCGTTCCTGCAACAGCTTCCGGCCGGCCTCGGTTCGGAAGTCGCCCACTCTTTTGGTGAACTGCTCAATGACCGGCTTCCAGTAAGGTGGAATGGTCTCCAGAAGCGTGATCAGATTGGAGGGGCCTACGATGTCCACACCGCAGGCAAAGGTCTTCGGCGTGAAGGTGAGACCCGCGAGAGCTGCATAGCCACCATAGCTTCCCCCCATGATAGCGATCTTATCGGATTTGCTAATACCCATCTTGACAGACCAGTTTACGGCATCGATGAGGTCGTCATGCATCTTCTTGCCCCACTCCAGGTTTCCGGCATTGACGAAGTTCTTTCCAAAACCTGTCGAGCTGCGGAAGTTGACGCTCAAAACGGCGTAACCCCGGTTCGCCAGCCACTGGTGAATGGGGTCCATTCCCCAGTAGTCGCGGCCCCAGGGTCCGCCGTGCACGTACAGAACCATTGGCAATGGATGATCGGGGTATCCGTCGCCATCCTCATCACAGCCCGGAGGCAGAGTGTAATAGCTGACCAGATCCAGTCCGTCTCGCGATTTTATGATGGCAGGAACCATTTCAGCCAGACTCTGACCGTCCAGCTTATCTCGATCCGTGAAGAGGAAGACGGCCTTACCAACATTTCGGTCGTATCGATAGTAGCGAGATGGGCTTTTATCTACTGTGAAAGCAACGATCCACTCCTTATCATCCAGACTCCGGCTGACTACCATCATGTCCCCATGCTCGACACCATGAAGATAATCCAGATCTCGGGCAATTGCAGTGTCTAGTATTGTCCAGCGAATTCTGTCATAACAAAAGGCCACAGCCTGCACATTTTTCTCTGTTGGGTGAGTCATCAGTCCGCTGAAGTCCGATTGAGAATCCTCGGCCAGTAACGTTTTCTCTCCCGTGAGCATATGGAGTGAGTAGAGAGCTGCCGTATTTCGCCCGCGGCTGTCAACCAGGTAAATTATGTCACGGGTCTTGTTAAATCCAAAGAAACCCGTGCTTAGGACATCCTCCATATCGACATTCAGGAAAGTCTCCCAGTTTCCGTCCCCGGCAGGTCTAAAGATGTCACTTCCGCCGTCCTGGTTCATTCTGCTCGCCAGCCTCACATTGAACTCATCATCCACCTCAAAGCTGGAAAAGTTCGTATTCTCCACAAGCATTGTCAAGTTGCCGGTCTCGATGTTCAACCGAAATAGGTCGTGATACTCGGGATCCCGCTTATTCAGGCCTATGATGACATCTTCCGGATGCTTCGGACTGAGTGCCAGGACCTCGGCCCGAACACCTTCAAAAGGCGTGAGATCAAGGACCACTCCGCTGCCCAGATTAACGCTGTAAACTCTCCAGTTCTCATCCCCATTGCGGTCCTGCAGGTAGAGGATATGCTCATTGGTGTAGCCCCAGGTGTAGCTGCGTATCCCGCGAGAGGTATCATCTGTGACTGGTCTAGCCGTCTGGGGTGAGTTTGCCGGCCCCACAAAAACATTAAGGACTCCGTTCTCCGGGGCCAGGAAGCTCAACTTCGATCCGTCAGGGCTGATGCGAGCGGTGACGCGATCCGGATTACCGAATAGCACATCCCTGGAAATGAGAAAATTCTTTGTCATCTTATCCACCCACGATAATGTATTTCGGATTTTGTGAAATGCACTTAGCCCTTCTGGCATTCCAGAGTCTCTGATGCTATCAGAAATCCAATGGCTCGCTCTGCCAGAGGGTACCTATGCACCAGCGCCTTGAACCTCTTGCCATGGTTGGGCTCTATGAGGTGAGCAAGCTCATGCACAATTACATAATCCTCCACCCACTGGGGGAGCCCGGCCAGCCTGTCGCTTATGAGAATGGTCCTGGCGGCGCAGTTGCAGGACCCGCGTCTCCGCTCCTGGCGCTTGGTGTATTGGATGTTGTTCCAGGCCAGACTTCCCTGAAAATATCTATGGTTTAAAATGCTGGCCCTTTCATGAAGATGGGTATCATCCTTGGGATAGACTCTGTTCTCCAGCCGAGAACGTAGTTTTGCGATATGAACTTGCAAAGCGGCGTCTGAGATAGACGCAGGTGCTAAGACTTCCATATTTCCGCCGACCATTCTGGCCTGGATGGTCTTCCTGCGTCGCGCGGATCTTTTCACCAATATCTCCATAGCCCAAGAATCCCCCTTTGGCACACTGAACACGGGCAGGCTATTAATAACTTTCTTCATGAAGTTTGTTATGGACTGATAGGTATTACCCGTCTCTTCATCTCGCGGGCACAATTTTCCGCTCTTCCCCCAACTTGCGCAAACATCATTAACTATAAGAGTATATTAAAAAAACGAAAGTTTATATTGGTATTCGACCTAAGAATATACAGGGGGTTTTTAAGCTTGGGTATAGACGAAATCAATGCGATACGAAGTGAGATCAAGGGAAAGAATCTTTCCTGGATAGCTGGTGCCACCTCAGTTTCTGACCTGGCCAAAGAAGCAAAAATGATGTATCTGGGCCTTATTGCCCCGGAAGATGAGAAAAAAGGGGTCCGGGAAATGATGGCGAAAGAGGCTGCTCGTTCAGCCGAGCCCGGCAACGTGGCCATCTATCCGGCGCTGTGGGATTGGAGAAACGTCTCTGGCAAGAACTGGACCACATCCATAAGAGATCAGAAACAGTGCGGCGCATGTGTTGCCTTTGCCACAGTCGCCACCATTGAATCCAATCTCGAGATCTTCAAGAGAGATCCCAATCTCAAACCAGACCTTTCCGAGGCAGACCTATTCTTCCGGGGCTGCGGCGACTGCTGTGGACACGGCTGGTATTTCACAAATGCCTTGAAATATGCCCAGGCGAGCGGCATTCCGGATGAAGCATGCTTCCCATACGACAGCGATCAGACCAGCAGCTGCCCGGATAGAGACAAACGGGTAGTCAAGATAACAAGCTGGAAGACTCTGTTAAGCGCTTCCCAGGCCAAGGAGTGGATATCCACGCGTGGCCCCATAATCGCCGGCATGAATGTCTACGAGGATTTCTTCTACTATGAGGAAGGAATTTACAAAGTAGCCTATGGAGGCTATATGGGCGATCACGCCGTATGTGTGGTAGGGTTCGATGACGCCAAAGGCTGTTGGATCTGCAAGAATAGCTGGGGACCTGGATGGGGAGAAAGCGGATGGTTTAAGATCGGTTATGGAGAGAGCGGTTTCGGCACCGGTTTCGCTTTCTATACCGTACAGTTCACTGCCGACGACGATTTGATCATGCCCAAAGATGGCCGGGTCATCATTCGCTTCAAGAGCAAGAATACTACACTGGATGATGAGATCTGGCTTCATTATCCCGAGGACAAACTGATCTTCAGGGCTCAGGACTCGGAGATTGGCAAGTTCTATGATCTGGGAACCTATCGCTCTGGAAGCCGGTTGACGTTTGCCCTTAAGACCTCGGATGGAAACATCTATTATAGCGACCAGCTCCTGAATGCCGACGCCTGCGACCATGTCCAGAAAATCAATACCGGCACAAACCAGTGGGATCTGGACTGGGAGGATCTCTATGGTCTGGGCGAGAAAGATTTTAACGACGTGATAATGGAGATTGATATCCTCAGTCCCACTACTGAAGATCTTGTGATGCCAAAAGAAGGAAGAGTCTTTGCAACACTTAAGAGCAGGCTCGCTGCCACAAAGGAAGAATTCAGGCTCAGCTCTCCTGATGACCGGCTGATCTTCACCCTGGATAGCCCTCTCGGAAAGTCAATCGATTTGGGAACGTACCTTGCCGGAGCCAGGCTCACCTTTGCTCTCAAGACCAATAAAGGCTACACCTATTATACCGACCAGGTGAAGAACCCGGATTTCCTGAGCCACGTGCGTCAGCTTCCCACAGGCTATAACAAATGGGAGCTGCGCTGGGAGGAATCCTTTGGACTCATCAAAAAGAACTACAAGGATCTCATTGCGGCGATTGAGATAGTAGCAATCGTCCGCGAAGATGTTATTCTGGTAACGGATAGCCATGTGGTATGCAGGCTGGCCGGCAAGAATACACCCAATCATAATCAGTTCTGGCTTTATCAGCCGGAGAAGAAGCCGCTCTTTGATTCCATTCAGAGCAACTTGTACAAGAGCTTCGACGTAGGAGACTATCCTGCCGGGACAAGGCTTGTATTCGCTATCCAGACCCAGGATGGATCTTTCTATTACACAGACAGCAGCCTCAATGCGGATGGCAAATCGCATGTCATCAAACTGCCTCTGGGGTCCGCCAAGTGCCAGCTGCGTTGGGAAGATCTCTACGGGCTCAAGGACACAGATTATAACGACCTGATTGTGGAGATCAGCATGACATCAAAATAGGAATATGCGGAACCAATTTCAGGCTTAACGAATGGAACGCCCTCAAGGGGGGCTGCAGCTTTTTTTCCAATCAGACGCTTCAGCATTACATATCATCTGAATGATAAGCAGATTGAAACCTGACAATATAATTTCGAACACAATGAGGATTTTTATGAAGTGAATACCGACGCCGTTAACACAACGACCTAGACGTTCAAAATTAGACCAGAATTAGCCGTTATCCCTTAGCACTTTGGCCTTGGTGTAGGCTGCATTAGCTTCTGTTGTCTTGCCTAACTTTTAGGCATCTGGATCCTTGGGATTGAGCCCGATGGCCTCTTCATAGGTCTCTGCAAAATCTTCCCGGATGGGGTTGATTATCCGCTCGTCGCCTTGTGATTCGTTCCTGAGCGCGGAGATAGCGAGAAATAACCACCATACGAGCAGGCCGAATACTACCACCAATGAAACGATGATGTAAAAGTCCATAATCCTTTCAATCCTTGGAGGGAATCCATTTGGATCCCAATATCAGATAACCTGCTGGTCTTTGATGATATAGACGATTATGTTCAAAGAAGCTCCTAAATATACTAAATTGCAGTTAGATACGTGAAAACGATTTTAGCTCATCTCGCGCATTGAATGAAGTAATGCAACCCACAAAAATCAAAAAAAGCAGCTCAACATTTCACGAACACGGCAGCCAGTCCACGCTTATTTCTCCGGGCCGGCTATCGGACCAGAGCTGGATGAATTTCTCAATAGAAAACACGCCAGTCAGATCCTCCACGCTGCGACCGATGAGTGGATGACGGCCATGGTCGGAGACGCTGGGATCAACAGACTGCCAGGCAATATGAGCCTTGCCGATGACATTGGAATTGATGCTGGCCTCAAGACCTCCCCCAGAGCCGCAACCCGGACAGCCGTCGGCCGCTCCGGATGAGCCTGTCGCTGGGGAGTTTGAAGCAGAAGATCCGGTTCTGACCTGGGTATTGCTTTCCAAATGCTCGACATCGGTATAGGCCTCAGTCATGGATGCTCCGGAATCGTAGTTCTTGACAACGAGGATATCATTCTGGCCGGCATTGTTCATGGCCTCGACATAGGCCTGAGGCATCTCACCCTGCATGCCGGGGATGGCCATGAGAATGATCATAGTACAAAGTAGCCTCGTCCACACTAATCGATCACCTCAATATCGGTAATCAACGTACTTCCATTTCAAGTCTTTGCTTGACTCTTGCCGAACTAAAGCATATCTTGTGTGCTCTGGCTCGGACCGTATTGGGTTTGGGTTTGAGCGTTCTGATCGATGTCTTGAAGCGTATTATCCCTATTCTGCTGGGCCACTTTGTAGAAGGGATCGAGCTGGAGGGCTCTATTGAAGCTGGTCAAAGCATCCTGATATCTGCCCAGCTCTCGAAGAACAACACCTTCATTATTCCAGCCCAGGGGATTCAATGGCTCTACCTGGGTTGCTGTCTCAAGGCTCGTCAACGACCCGGAAAGGTCTCCACTATTGGCCAATGCCATGCCCTTTCCGTTCCATGCATCGAAACTCGTCAGACTAAGCTGCAGCGCCTGGTTAAAGCTGGCTATTGCCTCATCGTTTCTACCCAACCCCTGGGAGAGGGCTGTTCCTTTCAAGTTCAGGGCTTCGACGTCGGAAGAGTTGATCGCAAGCGACTTATCAAAACTGGCTATGGCATCCTCGAAACGGCCCAGGTTGGCGAGCGCTCTTCCCTTGTTGTTCAACAGGTCAATATTGCCAGGGTCCAGCTCCAGGGCCTTATCATAGCTTGCAGCCGCCTCCTCGAAGCTGCTGTTGATGAAGTACTGATTTGCCTGGTTGGACCAGTCCTCTGCCGTGAATTCACCCATTGCCGGCAGAATGCACATCGCCACCATGGCGGAGATAATGATAATTGCGAGCTTCATAGAAAGCCCCTCTACTACTAGGTGGTAAATATCTCTACCCCTTGACTATTGAAATTGTCCGCTCATTCCGGTTAATGGAATGATTTTTCAGGCACAAAAGTTAATTAATTCCCCGCCCACACCATTCATCAGACGCCAGGGGTTTCCTTCAGGGAATATCAATGGCCAAGGAGTGAGGAGGTTTTAATGTGAAGAGATTTGATGCAATGCTGGAAAAAGACATATCCGGTTATGAGGGCGAATTTTCCGAGATTATTCGCCAGGCTCCGGCTTTATACAGGATGATGACCAAGCTGCTTGATGACCCTGCTCTCCCGAGATCAATATCACCCCTGGTCATCGCCGCTATAGCATACTTCATACTGCCTGAGGACATCATCCCCGAGGATAAGTTCGGGCCGGTCGGCTATGTGGATGACATATATCTTTGCGCTTTTGTTGCCAATGAGGTGATCGCAGCATCCGGGTCTCCAGATATTCTGGTCAGGAATTGGGACGGACTGAGGCCCGTCGTGGAGTTGGTAAAAGAGATACTTGATCGCGAGAAAGAGCTGATTGGTGACAAGAGAGAACGCATAATGCAGTATATAGGCCTCGATCAGCTATAGATCGAAGCTCCGGATCAATTGCTATTTTGATCCTCTAATCTTGCCCTTGTCTTATTTCGGGTTTAAAGGGGCGTCTCATCTGCCCGCCGCAAGAGAGACAGGTAGTGATGAGAACACCTTGACGGAGTCTCACCCTGCTGGCCTCAGGAGAAAGAAAGCCTTCACAGTGCTTGCAAAATAGCCTCTTGAGAGGACGGGGCATTCTTACTCTGGTGCGGGTACTGATGCGGCAGGCAATCTGCACATATCTACGGCTTCTCTCGGGATGAGCCTCATGCGCCGATGCCGCCAGACTAAAGAGTCTATCCATGCGTTGAAGCGCCAGATCCCTGACCCTGTGGCTGTCCTTTCTGCGTCTCACGGCTATACTTGAGGATAACAGGCTATAAAACCTATTTCGTCAACCGCTAGGAACCTATTTCTATACACCGGATAATTTTCTCTCCAATGCCTGCCAAACCATTTTTACCAAAGATCACTGCCGAGATGGAGGATTACATATGCGCCCGCTCGACCGACCTGCGCGTGGCAACCACCTGCGAAGGGCCCCTCCTCTTCTCGATCAGGATCAGCCCGCCCAAATCGACCGATCACGTAATCACTGTGGGCGAACGCAAGGTCTACGTTTCCGCGGTCCAAGCTCCCTTTATCAAAGCTATCGACTCCGGTATGCTGCCGCGCTGTGCCATCGAGAAGAAGCAGCGTTAAATTTGTTCATCTCAGCAAGATAGTGATATATATTTTGATCCATTTATAAAATATATACAAAAATATCTGCTTTCGGCTTCAATCCAATTGATTGGAAGCCTCTGGGAGCCCCATTTTTTGCAGCAGGAATTGGCTATTAACCATTTGGCTCAGGATTCCTCCAAACCTGATATCGCAAGGAACGACACCCAAATGACCACGCAGATTTTCTCTGCAAATGAAATAGATAAGAAATCTATCATCAAACATCCCCGTGATATGATTACAGATTCTTTAACGATATAAAGATTGTGATAAACAAATTCATCTATAGACTGTGTTATTCTTGTATTATAATATAATTTTAACTTTAATTTTAAATATCTATAGATGGAATTGAGCTTAGAAACATTAAAGATTTTATGTATAATATAGATAATTTATCTCAAGGAACAATTTAAAAATATTTACTATATAAGATATTGATCACGAGAAAAAGCTGATGCGACAAGCGAGAGCGAAAGGTCTATGTTTCCGCGGTCCAAGCTCCCTATATCAAAACCATCGACTCCGGTATGCTGATGCATTCAATCCAAATGGCGCGGAAGCCTCATTTTTTGGGCAACAGGAATTGGCGGTAACCGATGGAGTTAAGGTTTCTTCAAACCGGATATCGCCAGAAGCGACCACCACATGACCAAGCCGATTATTACTGCGAATGAAATAGATAAGTAATCGATCATCAAACATCCCCTTGATACTACTATAGATCCTTTAACAATATAAAGATTGTGATAAGTTAATTCATCTAAAGATTGCTGATTTTATGGATTGTGATAGAATTTTAACTTTAATTTTAGATATCAATAGATGGAATAGCACTTAGAAACGTTGATGATTACAGGTGTGACGTAGATGATTTATCTCAAGAAACGATTCAAAAATATTTCCTGCATAATGATACTTGATCGCGAGAAATAGCTGACTGCGATAAGCGAGAGCGCATAATGCGGAGCTGTTCCCCTGCCGGCTTCAGAGGAAAGACTCCGCAGTGCTTGCAAGAGAGTCTTATGCATCGATGCCGCAGACTAAAGAGCCGCTCCTTGCGTTGAAGCGCCAGATCCCCCGACCTGTGGCAGTCCTTTCTGTATCTCGCGACTATACTTGGAGATAACGGGCTATCAATTCTATTTCGTCAACCCTTAGACCAAATCACTCTTTGGGGCACAAAATCCCGGCCGGTAAACAAGATATAGTTTTATAAAAACGAGCGTGAAAATATATGTAGCTGATTCAATCTAATAGTTTGGGAGCCTCATTTTTTTGGGTGCTGGAATGGGCGATCAGCCGATTGGGGCAAGATCCCTTCAAACCGGATATCGCCAGAAACGACCACCACATGACCAAGCAGACTATTACTGCCAACGAAATAGATATGTAATCGATCATTAACATCACCTTGATACTGACTACACATTCTGTGATAATATAGACGATTGTGATTAGCGAATCCGTCCATAAATTATATTTTTTATTAACTGTAATAAAATTCAATCTCGAGTATTCGATATCTATGGGCGGAATATAGCTCAGAAACATCATTGGTTATAAGTTTAAGATAAGCGATTTATCTCTAGGGACGAATAAGAATTTTCTGCGGTCCGAGCTTGATCCTCAAGCCAATTTTTTCAAGTTCTCAAAAGGTCTCAAGGAGATAGCATTCCTTTGCTGCATTTTGCAATATATTTGTATATATATAATTATGGCTAAAAATGTATGCAGTCGATTCAGTCCAATAGTAGGCTAACAACCTCATTTTTTGGGGAGCTTGAATATGCTGTCAGCCGATCGGGGCAAGATCTCCTCAAACCGGATATCGCCAGAAACGACCACCACATGACCAAGCAGACTATTACTGCCAACGAAATGGATATGGTACGTGTTTAGCTGGCTAGCTTCGCCGTTAGCATTTGGAGACAGTTTAGTCCATTCTGCCCCCATGTTGCCAGTGTCGTCATGATGCGCTCATGAATCGAGGTTCCTTTCTCATTGCGTAGCG
>CAIQHB010000077.1 GCA_903871465.1 uncultured Methanosarcinales archaeon | reverse complement strand
GGGCCTTGAAGAAAGGATCAACGAATTCTCTTCTAACTTGAGTCTCGTTATAATGCCCGGATTTATAGGACTCAAGGTTACTCTCGAATCTTTTCACAAGGTCCACGATCTCTTTGGGTGCCGCCAATTGCCTATCCTCCGGGCATGGGTCTTTCTTCATATCCAAAAGGTTTGTGGGATGATCTGAAATCTCGCCACCTAAATGCAATTGCCAAAGCCGCCCGGACCGATTTGTTTGACCTCAAACGATGCAGCGATGAGCCGTGATTTTGATTACCGCTAGCTCTTTGGAGGTAGAGCTAAAACTCGTGTTTTGACGTTTTTCTATGATTGATCGTGATTCCTGGCGCTAGAAGAGCGGCTTCTCTAGAATAAAACCGTTGAGCGCTCTTTTGGAGCACTCACGTACTGGTTGTTGCAATGCGCAAGAGGCCAAAGACGATATCCAGCCCCAATATAACTGCGCCCGCGCCTATGCAGGCTCCAAGAACCAGCTTGGGATCGAGCTTGATCGCGGTATCATCGGCCTCGAAATACCTCATCAGGCCGGCTGACGACTGGAGACCGCTGCCTTCATTCTTATTCTTTGCCATATTCTTTCACCTCATCTCTTCATCTTAAGTAGATTGTGGTTTCATAAACCTATATAAACATTCTTTCTTGCATCAATCAATTTTTTTTGTCTACATCGTTTTAAGCTTTTGCCACGGAGGAAGAGGCAGCAGCTTTTGCTGCCAGCCATCCGCTCTCACTCTGGAAAGGATAGCGGTCCTGCATAATTCCTCCTTTGATCTGCCTCGGCCAATTATTGCTGGGATTGCCTTTGGCCACATGATCGCTCCAGTAGTTGCCGCCTGAGACGTTGCCGTCATCCCAGCTATTGTTGCCCCTAACATCTTGAGATTGCTCTTTGTTGTTAAGGAAGTTGTTGTGGAATATCTTGTTTCCTGTGGAGGATTCAATCTGGCAACCAATAGCATTGCGGGAGATGTTATTCTGGTCGATCTGGTTATCATTGGAGAGATTGAGCCAGACTCCTGTATCGTTATTGCTCTCCACCACGTTGTCGCGAATGGTGTTCTGACCGCAGGAGAGAAGAGATATGCCATTCTGGTTGTTCAGAGACAGGTTATTCTCTCCAATCTGATTCAAGTCCGAGCCGTACAGGAATATCCCGCTGTATTTATTGCCAAGAAGGCGGTTGCCCGAGATCTCATTCTCAAAGGACTTCACGAGGCGCATGCCGAAGCATTTCGATATATCGTTGTTTCTGATCTTGATGTTCTTGGAGTCATAGAGGAAGACGGCATCGCGGGTAATGGTTGTGTTCTTCACAGTGACATTGTCGCAGTAGGCGAGGGTAAGGTGAGCAAGTTTCTTATCTTGAATCTGCCCGCCGGACTTGCCAAATAAATAGACTATGGGGACCTGATCCACCACGTTGGATTCATTAATGGAATTATCGAAGCCTTCTTTTGTTTCGCTCTCCACATAAAGGCCCCACTCCATGTTCTTGAATTGGTTGTTCGCCAGCAGGTTGGAGGGGGATTCTGAAAGAATAAATCCACGGAAACCGTTGGTGACACGGTTGGCGAGAAAGATGTTCTTACTGGAGGATGTGATCTGCACCGCCGTGTCCTTTGTATTCGTGATCTGGTTATCGCTCACTGTGTTCTGTTTGCTCGCGCCCATGTCAAAGCCTATGGTACTGTTTTCAACTATGTTTTGTTTGAGTGAGTTCTGGCTGGAATTGTCCAGTCTTATGCCATAATCCACATCATTGATGCGATTGTTATCTACCTCTTGTTTGTTTGTGTCCTGGATAAAGATCGCATTCATGCTGCCTGCTATTGTGTTATCCGTAAGCCTGTTATTGAGGCTCTTCAAAATGCCCAAACCAATTGCTCCACCATGAATTCCGTTCCTCTGCAATTCGACCTCACTGGTATTTGCGAGAAGGATTGCGCGTGTGCTGATTGCGTCATTATTTTCAATCTGTACCGTGCTATCAGTAACATTGATGCCGCTGCTGTTGAAGAGCAAAATGCCATAGTTCTTGCTTGCTACATCATTGCCATTGATCTCGATATTGTTGGAGTTGTCAACCCATATGCCCCAAAAAGTATCTGAGATCTTGTTGCCAATGATGCTGTTCTTTCTCACATTCCCCAGGAAGATGGAAATATTGCTGCCTGCGATTTCATTTTTTTGTATGATGTTATCGTTGGAGTTGTCCCGGAGGGCCACCCCGCCCTGGCATTTCTTTATATGATTCTCATTTATTGAGTTCCTGTTGGCGCCACGGATCAATATAGCAGGGCTAGCATCTTCAAATACATTATTCTTGATGGTGTTCCCGTCGGAAAGAACACTAACAGCCGATCCGGCGTAGTTTTGCAGGGTAAGACCTTGAAGAGTACAGCTCGTCGAGGTGATTGTAATTCCCGTCTGCAAACCGTCTCCATTTAGAATTATCGGGCCGCTTTCACCGAGAAGAGGCATAATGGTTACGCTCTTATTCAAGATAACCTCTTCTTTGTAGATTCCAGGTTTGACGTATATCGTATCTCCGTTATTTGCGGCTATAACGGCTTCTTGTATTGTCTTATAGTTGGCAAAGCCGTTATCATCCACGATATAGGTTCTTGCTCCATCTATTGGTGAGAGCCATACCAGCAGAACTATGAAGATGATCAATATCAGTTTAGGCATGAGTATCTACTTGCCAGGGCTCCTTTTATAGTTAATGCAGAATTATGGAACTAATCAGACGAACTCCTGTAGACCAACCCCTTTATTTCCACTGGAAAAATAAACCTCAAATTTTTTCCCAAATGGAAAGACATCATCTTCAAGTAATACCAAAATGTATGATTTACTCATTAATGTTATTTAGTAAGTTATATATGTCACATGGGGGTGAGAGGTATGTTCTAACTCGAAAATGGGCACATTTACGGGAAAATGCTCAAATAACTTCTCTGCATGCAGAGAAATGTTCCGAGCTCTTCTCAATAGATCCCTCGATATCTTACCCGGGCAAAACCTTATTTACTCACTCCCCAAAGCCGGGGTAATTGGTGATTTGATGACAGAGATACCGCTGCACAAGCACTGCCTCATTTGTGGCAATGCCGTGCGCCCGGATGAGAATTTCTGCGATGAGCTCTGCGAATCTAAGTTCAAGTCGGCTCAAAGAAAGCAACAGCTTTTATTCGTGGCATTTATTGTAATAATGGGACTGGTTTTGTTCTTGCCTTCAATTCTTAAAATGAAAGGATAGAGATGCGATACCTTGCCGTAACACTTGCCATCTTGGCCATAGCAACTATGGTCGTCTGCAGAAGTGCCGATGGGGAATGTATCTATGTGAAGGATATCACCATGCATCTGGATGGAGATGATGCCACTTTTGAGCTCAACTACTCCCTGGATACGTTTACCCGCTTCTATGTTCTGGCCTTGGGGTGCAGGCATTTGGAACCGGAACTGCTCTCCTTCCTGAGTGGATACCGGGATGTAAAGCTTTTAAAAGCAGATGCGGACCGTGCGGCGCTGCAGGTAAAGGGGGCCGGAAAATATAACGGCAGCTATTATCTTTTTAGTTCTCATCCCTTCGGCTCGAAGAATAATCCACTAAAGACCGGCATCGCCAAGCTCTCGGTAGTGTATCCAGAGGGATGGACTCGCACTTTTTATAATGTAACCTCTACACAGAGCGTCTCCTGTCCGGTTGGGAGGGCAACTCAAATCCTCTCGATGTCGGTGAACGCCAAAAAGTGATCAAAACTATTTCTAATTCAGCACTTTATAGCGGCTTGATAATCGAAGTCATCCGAAAATCGTATCCGGATCGAGATGCTCGATAAATTCTTGTCGATAACTGTTGCAATTAATTAAAATTGTAGTATATTTGTTCGTACTTTGTGCTATAATTCGCAATCTGTGTCATAGATCCTTAAATTAGATGAAGGTAATAAGTATGTATCACAATCCCCGATTGGAAATCAGAAACATAAAGGAGAGTTGGTGGTATGAAGAGGAATCGAGAAGAGATTATATCGCAAATTCTTAATGTATGCAGAAACGGTGCCATTAAGACCCGAGTAGTTTATCAAGCAAACCTCAACTTCAAAACAGTGGAGCCTTATCTGAACCTCCTGGTCAAAAATAATCTATTAGAGGTCCAGCAAGGGGAAAAGAAGATGTATGAAACCACAGAAAAAGGCGAAACCCTGCTGGAAGCTCTCAATCAGGTAAGTGTGCTCTCTGGAATTTAGTTTCTGTTAGCGGAACGAAAGGGCATCAGATGATCGTAGTCGAGATGGTTCACAGAGATTAAGAATAATGTGGCGATAACTGCGACTCCTTTTTTCTGAATCCTTATGCTTTTTTAGTATAGGATTCAGGTTCTCTTGCTTTGGTCCCATGTATACATTTGAATTTGAGGGTATGCTCTGCCATGTACTGCTGGAAATATGTACGTTCGAGGACATTGATAGTAAGACAAAGCTGACGGAAAAATGCCGAATGAACAGCAACCCGGCCAGGACATGTTGGTCGCCGGTAGTGGTGGTCTAAGATCAGAATAGCGCCATATGGCCGCAATCTATATAAATTTTGACATAAAGGGAAGGCAGAGGTAAGTATGACAAACGAAAAAAAGACGAGCAAAGGTCCGCAAGATCGCAATAGCAATTATCAGATGAAAAATGGCAATTCACTCTCTAAGAAGAACAAAACGTCCAAGGCAGGCAAGCGCGGTGCGACGAAATCTGTGTCCGCGGCAAAGTCCGGAGAGCATAAGAGCCTAATTTCAGGTATCTCCCGCAGCATTTCCAGTGCCACAAACAGCATAACAAGAATGCTAAAGCACAGATAGACCTCCTGTACGTTGAAAGAAAAGCAAAATGCGGATCCGAGCGTGATATTAGTGCGTGCGTCCGGATGCAGCATTTTTTTTTTGGCATTTTATGTAAGAATATTCGGGCCAGGATCCTGATCCAGGGAACGACTGGAGCGTTCGACAAAGCTTATAAAGGAGAAGGTTCGACTGGGGAGCAAGTTGTAGGCAAATGACGAAAAGCCTATCGCCGAATAGTGGAAAACATTGGAGGCATAAAATTGCATAAGAAATACATGATTCTTCCTCTACTACTTGTATTCCTCTTTACAGCAGGACTGTCCCTGGGTCAGTCCGCCAACAATACGAGCATTGTGGAGAATAATTCAACTGCAACAGTGAACACTGTCTCGCCGGAAAATGGAACCATTAAGACGGGTGAGAGCGAAAACGCGAATGAGACCATTCTTAAGAATGCGACCCAATCCGGGAATGTTACCAGAGATGAAAATGAGACTGTAGCAGCCGCGGACGCCGGCCTGAAATTCATCTGGTCGGTTACCGGCATCGAGGCCGATCAGATCATTATGGTCCTGGACCAGGACGGCACGGATCTCTTCGGCCAGGCCAAGTACGAGCCCCAGTCCGGGAATCCCTGGAATGCCGAGGTCACAGGATCCGTCAGTGGCGATAAAGTGGATCTGACCATCACGGCACAGAAGGATAAAGAGCTGGTAAGCTCAAAGCTTTCCGGAACTCTCGATAAAAAGAATGGAACCCTCAAGGGTAATTATACGCAGGTAAGCCTGGGTAAGATCGTAAATAAAGGCAGCTTCACGGCCACAGAGATCAGCCCGGATACCACCAGCTACACTCAAGCAACTATAGAGCAGCCCAAAGCGGCAACGCCGGCTCCAGCAGTTGTTGACACTACCACGCCAGATGCGACCACAACCACATCCAATCAGACGGCTCAACCTAAATCAAGGTTCGTTGACGTCCACCAATATGCAGACAAGCAGGGCGTGGGCGGCGACTTGAGCGGCGTTCCACCCGGAATGGGCGGAAGCCTCGGACCCTAGATCATCTGATTGCGAAGATTAGCTGGCGCCTGGATTTCTGGCGCAGCTTCCTTTTTTCTCGTTTAAATTGGTCTCATTTATTATCCAATACGGAGAAGATAAGAAAGATGCTTATAGTCAAATGACGTAGGATTCATAGTCATTCACCGTTAAAGGTTGAAGATGCGATAGAATACGATTGGCAAAAAATGGAGGCCTAAAATTGATAAAGAAACTCATAATTATTCCGATGGTGCTCTTATTTATCCTGGCCGCTTATCCGTCTCTGGCGCAGTCTCTGAATAATTCGACCAATGAGACAAATATTCGCGATGCATCCTCTCCTCAAGAATCGCGATCCCTGGCAAATGAATCAGACACATCATCCACCTCTTTCAATGAAAGCCTGCAAGCATCTGTCCCTAACCTGAGCTATATCTGGTCGGTAACAGGGATCGAGCCCGGCCAGGTGATCGTGGTACTCAAACAGGGGGGCCGGAATCTCTACGGCCAGGCAAAGTATGAGCCCGACAGCGGCCAACCCTGGAATGGGGAAGTTGTCGGCTCAGTGGAAGGGGACAGCGTAGACCTGGTCGTGACGTTTCAGAATGGCACAGAAGAGACCGCAACCTATTTGAAGGGGAATTTCATTGACGCCAGCCAGTCGATAAAAGGCGATCTCATAAAGGTCAGCAACGGGCAGATCACAGAGCGATCTATGTTCGAAGCCGTATGGATCAACCCGGATATATCCAGCTACACTCCGGCCGTTGTTCCGTTGCCAGGAGCGGCATCTGCGGTCGCCAGCCGGGAGGCCCGGAATTCCACTCCCCAGATATCGACCGAGAATTCAACCACAGCTCAGTCGAAATCCTATTTTCATGACATACACGAGGATGCAGATCGGATCATGACAGGCGTTGGAGACATCAGCCAGATACCTATTGGAATGGGTGGCAGCGGCCTGGCCTAGATGAGAAGAGATGAGATGAAATATGGATATTTTAGAGACGACGGCAAGGAATAGATCTCAAGGCTCTCCGGCCTTTGCCGGAGACCTTCTCTGCATGATTGAATCAAGACGTTTAGACCAAGGCCAGCTGATCCTGACAAGCGCAAGATAGCGAACGCCCCATTAACAAATCCGTATCGACATTTCTTGCGACAAAGGCCTTATGATAGGATGGGTCAACCTCGGTTGCTCTCTTGTAAGCCTGGACGGCCGTTGGGTAATCTCCCTTGATATCGTAGATCACGCCCATGTTGAACCAGGCTTCGGC
Source organism: uncultured Methanosarcinales archaeon (assembly GCA_903871465.1). Taxonomy (GTDB): domain Archaea; phylum Halobacteriota; class Methanosarcinia; order Methanotrichales; family Methanotrichaceae; genus Methanothrix. The sequence continues at coordinate 7,637 of CAIQHB010000077.1, read as the reverse complement.
ATAAGAATCATTTAGGGCCACAGCCGTCTCAAAAGACGAAAGGGCGTCGTTATACTTGCCCAGGAGGCCTAGATCAATTCCTTTATTGTTCCAGGCTTCAGAATCCTTTGGATTAAGCTCAAGAGCCCTATTGTAGGCATCAAGGGAATCGCTGAACTTCTCCTGGTTATAAAGGTTATAGCCTTTCATGAACCAATTGATCGATGTCTCATTGGCACTGGCACAGGCCGGAGCCATGAATGTCAAAATCAGCGCCATGGTAATCAGCGTCAAGGAGACCTGAACGGACTTTGAATTCGTTATTCTTTCCTCCTTTGCCTCCTTATTAACTTGAGTCAATTATAAAGGTATTGCCGTAAAATACCTTCAGGCCCTGTCATAGGATTCTATGATCTCCAAGAATGCACTCAAGACCTTATCCAGCTCTGGTCGAGAGAGACCGAATGTGCTCAGCTTGAACTGGCGGGTGAGGCCGGGCTTGATGCCGCACACGCCGCGATCCTTGAGGTCGCGGTAAAGGAAGTAGCGGCCTTTCTTCGCGGTTTGTGAGATCTGATAGAGGTTTTCCGAGAGGAAGAACATAAGATCATGGTTATGCGGCCGGTCTCCCTGCTGCATCAATCCCATTTTCTCCATTTCCGCCGAGAACCAGCGTGCCTTCTCCACTTCCTCTTGCCAGTGTGCCACTCGCTCGACGACCGCAGGGAATGATGCCATCATTGTCAAGAGAGGCGCCCCGCGCACAGTACAGCCCAGGAGCTCAACTTCTTTGTTCTTCTTGGTGGAAGAGAGCCTGAATATGGTTCTGGCATACTCTTCTGTTGCTCCCAGAACGCCCACGGGTCCGGATGCAGCCATGGACTTGTGGCCACTGCCTACGATTATATCCGCCCCGAGCTCGCGGGCGTTTACGGGCATCCGGCCAATGGCATAAGCGCCGTTGAGAAGCAGAGGGACGCCGTAGTCATGGCAGGCGTCTGCTACCGCTCGCGCATCGGCCAGATTTCCATAGTTTCCGTCCGGATAGGTCAGGACCGCCAGGCTCACATTGCCCTTGTGTTCATAAGCGCGTTCGATAGCCTTTGTGTAGCCTTCCTGGGTAATAGCATAATCCGGCTCTCCGCTGGATGGCACATATTCTATCCTCAAACCTGCCCTTTCGGCTGCCAGGACGGTCGTATAATGGGCATTGCCATCCATTACCACCCAGTCGCCCTTTTCGCAAAGTGAGTGCATTGCGGCAAACTTTCCCTCGCGTGCGCCGTGGGTGATTCTGACTTCATCGGTGCCCAGAAACTCCGGGAGAACGCCATGCACGAACTCCTCAATGGGTGGGTTCTTGATATGGTCCAGCATCCCTGTGCAAAAGTCGCAGACTGAGTAGCCATCACCCCATTCCATCAGAGTGGCTCGCGCTTCAGGCGTCAGAACTCCGCCTCGCTGCAGTGGATCTATGTTAATCTCTGCGATATCCCTCTTCAGGTTGATGAACTTCTCAAGATTATCAAGCATTCAACCTTTCGGATATCCCTCTTGAAGTATAACCCTTTTCCATCTCTAAGCAAAAAGTGATATATTTTCCAGGCATCTCTGGCTATAATGGCTTTAGTGATAGGTCACCGCGGGGCTGGGGCACTGGCCCCGGAGAACACCCTGGAGGGCATCAAGGCCGCTGCATTATGTAGAGCCGATTATGTCGAGATGGATGTTCGACTATCCCGCGACGGCGAACTCGTCTTGATGCACGATGAAAGTGTAGATCGGACCTGCAACGGCAAAGGGTTGGTGGAGGAGCTGGACCTTGAAGAACTGAAAGCTCTGCTTGTGTGCGGCCAGGAAATCCCTACCCTGGTGGAAGCTTCGGCTCTTGCAAAAGAACTTGGTCTGGGCCTGGTTGTGGAGATGAAGGAAGAGGGCCTGGAAGGGTTGGTGGCCGAAGTCCTGGAAGGCAGCAATAGCATCGTGACATCCTACTATCACACCAGTCTCCGTGAAATGAAGGACATTTCCGACCTTAAAACAGGAATCATTATTGCATCGCTTCCCATAAAGCCTGTGCAGCTTGCCGTTTGGGCAAGAGCGGATGCCATTTTTCCGGAGCGAATCAACCCCAGGCTCTTCAAGGAGGCGCACCAAAATGGTATGAGGGTTTATCCACGAAAAGTCAATACAAAAGATCTGGCCTGCTGGCTTCTCCGGTTAGGTGCGGACGGTCTGGTGACCGACAATCCGTGTCTAATAAGAGAAGCGGCAGACCAGCCTGTGCAGGACACGGGGAGACTAAATTGCGAATACTATCCGTGTCATCATTTCCCAGATCAGGATTGCACCAACTGTTTTTGCCCTCTCTATCCCTGCAAGGATTTGGATCTTGGCAAGTACGTGAGAACCAAGAGAGGAAAGAGGTTTTGGACTTGCATCGACTGCCGGCTTGTGCACTTCACCCGGGTTGCAGAATACCTCGCACTGCACCCGGAATCGACCACTTCTGAGCTGAAAGCCCTGCAAGACCTGTAATGATTTCAGGAGGCTCCACAATGACTATCCATTGCCATAGAGACGACCTGAACCGACGGAAAGCTTTATGGATACCTGATAGATAATGCAGACTCCATGAGACAGATTATACTTGTGCTAATTGCTCTGATGGCTCTGGGCGGGCTATTGCCTGCTGTCATGGGCTCACCTGCAACACCCGTTTCATTGAGTGGTCATCAAGCTGCCACGGCAACATCAGCCCAAAACGTTGTGGACACAACCCCTTCCATGGCCGCTTTCATCAACGATAGCTGGACTCCGAGCACCTTTGTAGCTCCACTTGATGCAGTAGCCACAGACAAGTTTGGGTCCGGCAAACTCGGCAATAACACCACCCAGAATTCTACCTATGCCATTTACGACTTCTTGAATAACAGCTATATCGCACCCCCAGCCGCGTCTCCCATCTACTCTGCAGCCGCTGCAGGAAAGGACAATAAAGTAGCCTGGACCGGCGAGAGCATCTATCAATTCCTATCTGATAGCTGGGCGCCAACAACTCCACTTGCGATATACAACCAGGGCATCTACACCAAGCATCAGATGAGCTAATACCTCAAATTTTTTCTAGCGGACGACGGGCAACTTATCCAAGTCGCCCGTTCGACGAAAAATTTTTGCAATCTTCTGCTTCTATCGGCAAAAAGTTTGGTTTTAGGTATCTTAATTAAGTGTCTATCATTGCCTCTCCGGCTTTGCTCCCGCATATCTCTTGAGGTAAAGACTAACCACATCATAGGGTATGGTGTGTTTCTCCTGCAACAGACGAATTTGAAGCTGCTCTGCCTCTTTACTGTAAGAGCCGGCGACTTCTTGGGCATACTTTATTCCTTCTGCCGTAAGCATGTATTCGTATCTTTGCTTCCACTGACCATTCTGCTCATAATGCCTTTGATCCTGATAGATCATGCCCATGGCCACCAGGATCTGAATGTCTTCAAAGAGCCGTTCGCTGTAGGGAAAGCCGTACTCAGCGTGGATGGTGTAGTCGAAGAGGCCGGAAAGACCGGCCGGACCCAGATCTTTCAGCCTGGCCACTGTCCTGTAGAGCCAGGTTATGTTTCTGATCCTGGGAACGAGGATCTTCTGCCCATACGTCTCGGAAAGCATATGGTGCAGGGTATAGAAAAGCAGCAAGAGGCCGTCGATGGGAAGATAGCTCTCGGCGCGAATAAAGCTCAGGATTTTTGTCGCCTGCTCCCTCACCTCCTGCGGCGAGATCTCGGCCGGGTCATCCGAAAAGAAGGATATGGCGATCTGGCGGGTCAGGGACTTGACAAGGCCCGCAGCCAGAGCGGACTCGTCATAGAGAAACCCGTTTGCCTCCGTTCTCATGGATCGTGGCACGCCGCTCCCCACGGTGATATTTACGAGAGCCCCGTACTTCTTGCCCAGAGAGTCCTCGAAAAGCTTTCTCATGCGTCCGTGGCGGGAGATTGTGGAGAGTGCCATCCTGATGTCCGGTGCCAGAGATCTGTGATCGAATCTGGCTGCCAGGGGGAGCTCCTGGCCACATTTTATGCGCTGCAGGAGTTCTCGCGAACGATCACTTCCCTTATCCCAGATGAACCTGAGAAGGTCCGGGTCCGTATACTCCCGGAAGAATAGAACAATCCTGCTCCGGGCATCATCCGCTTCCATCCTGGCCAGCGCATTTTCCAAGGCTGTCAGCAGCATGGCCCTGATAGACTGTACTGTTGGATGATAGATGAGAGCATTATAGTGATGCGCTCGGGCAATTAGCATCGATTCTGCGGCCGTTTGAGACATCTCGGCTCTGTAGTCGCCGTCTCCCGCAAGTGTGATTCTTCCATTGCAGATGGTGAGGGACTGCAAAATCTGATCTGTGTCCACGAGTCCCAGCGAGACACCGGTGTGATGGGAGTCCCGCAGCAGAAAGTCTATCCTGTCGGCGTCCATATCTCCGACAATGATCTGGCCCAGAGGAGGCCTGGCTCCCGAAGCAATGTCTGCTACCTCCTGGAAGAAGGTATCCGCATTGCCAAAATCCCTTTCCGCTACACGGACGGCCGCCTCTCCGAAAGGATGAGCCGTTATTATTTCGTGGGTGAACTCCTCATGTCGTGTTGCGCGCCCGGACCCGAGGATGGGCTGAATGTCCGGGTTGCGGCTGAGCACACCTTCCACTGCGTGAGAGAGTGCTGAGTGCCCAATGTCATGCAGAAGCCCTGCCATCCGGACTTTCCGCACCTCTCCGGCACAAAGGCCCAGGTGCTCGGCCATCAGACCGGCCACAAACATGGTTCCCAGGGAATGCTCGAACCTGGTATGGTTGGCGCCGGGATAAACCGCTTCTACCAGGCCCAGTTGCTTTATGCCCCTCAGTCGCTGCATAGGTCTCGAGCGGATGAGGAGCCACTCCAGCTCGTCCATTTGAACGGCCCCATGAACTGGGTCGCGAAGAGTTCTAAGCTCGTTGTTCACAAGATTACCAGGAGGGAAATGCCTATTTGGAAGCCAGCGACATTATGGCAGCGGCCAGATCTCCTTTTGCCTCCAGCAGGGCCGTTTTTGCATCTTCCGCTTTTGCACCTGTCTTTGCGACTACAAGCTCCACATCCGAGTCCAAAATCACTAATTCGGGCTCCACTTCTGCAGCGCCGGATACGGAACGTTCCCTGGAATCTCCAGAGATCTGAAAGCTTTTCACTCCATGGGCGTCCATGATCGCGACGGAGGCGTTTTCTATGACAATCTCCTTGTCCGGCATGCGAATGACGACTTCTATTACATTCTCGAGCTCCTCGATATCTATCCCCATGTTTTTCAGCATGCCTTTCATCTTCTTGGGGCTCATGCCGCCCCTCCCGCCTAAACCACCTAATCCGGGAAACATATCAAATCACCTGCGACCTACGGTGGTGATTATCGTAAGTAAAGATATCCGTCGTTATTGGAATAAGCCCTAATAAGCGCGCTGTCGGAATGAGTGCGGCACAGCCCTTCGAATATATCTAGCGTTCTCTTCCTTGATGGAACTTTGGTCGAACCGGAGGGCAATTCCACCCGCGTCCTTATCCTCGTGATCGTGCCGCTCTTTTATTCGCATTCTCAACGAGCCTGTTCTGAGTGGCAGTCTTCTGATACCTGATATTCTGCAACTTCTGGGCTTTAATGGACACAGTCGTGTCTGGCTTCTTCAGAGACGCGCTCCCTCCTCCTATGGCTGGTGATTTGGAGTTCGATGTTGAATCTGTCGCGATTGGGGAAACATTATGTTGTGAGTCTTTATTCTCTGCGACAGGGCTGCTTTCCGATGTTATCGGGCTCGAAGGTGCATTAGCGTTGGAGACGGTCCCGCTATTCGTATTTCCGTCGCTGGGTCCATTTTCAGATCCTGGGCTTGTGGTCGAATCCGTCTTGAAATTAATTTCTCGGTGTGGTTTCTCAGCAGAAGCGTCTTTAGTCGGATCAATAAGGGTTGTTACAGGGTTTGCAGGAGAAGATCCTGATGCAGTATTCTTATTTTCTTCTTCTGAGAGATCGTTACCGTTCTCGGTCTTTTCTTTTGCGGATTGTTCTATTAAAGGACGTTCGCTGGCTTTGCTCTCACTTGGGTTAGGCAGGCTCAAAGAAGGATTCATCTGTGAAATGTCACTTTCTGCAGCTTTGGTCTGGGATTGACCGATTGGAGTGGCTTCGATGGAAGTTGAGTCTACTTGTAACTGACTTAAGGGAAAACTATATACGGGCGACCTGGTCGATGAGACCGCTTCTTTTTGCAATGGGTTTATAGAAGAATTATTAGTCTGAATGTTGCTTACTTGTGCAGCATTCACCGTTGTGGTGTTCAACTGTGTGGTGTTTACTCGCGTTGTGTTCACCTGCGTTGTGTTCACTTTTTTTGTATTTACTTGAGTTGTGTTCACTTGTGTGGCGTTTGCCTGTGGTTTTTGCTTTAGCGGTTGAGTGATTGGTGTACCTGATGAAGAACCATGATTCATTTTGATCAAAGGCGCAGTCTTCTCCTTGACGAGTTTACTGGAACTGGTATCTCCAGTGCTCACAACTGTGGAACCGCTTGACGGCTGTTTTGATGCCGTTCGCGATGAATTGGAGTGATTATTCTGTTCTTTTGCATTCTGGCTTATGTACACCGCTCTGGAGGGGCTACTATTTCCCTCTCCCGACTTATTCGCAGCCACCTGAACAATGTCACCCCTGCCCGGAGATGTGTTGGTTTCAAGAGGATTATTGAACCTTCTTCTTGGCGCAACAGGATCTTCTACGGCAGCCGGTTCTATGTCCTTCTCATTCCAGTTTATTATTGACATGATGCTATCGATTGAGTCTTGGCCTTCCAGGCCGACTAGAAAGGTCTGATGATCGGAATTCGATCCAAAGGATAAGATATCCGATAGCAGAAATGCGGCAAAACCGGCCATGGAGATCAATACCAATACCAATAAAACGTTTAATATCCGGGGATGCTTACTCAATAATTTCTCACGAGCAAGGCTGTAATAAGTAGTCCTCGATCCTGCAAAGTCCTTCATACATAGACAGATATTTTTTGAAGTTTATAACTCTTGCGACTGAAAAAATTTATTAGGTTATAAATGGGCTATATCTTTATGGCGGTCATCTTCATGTGCATTCAAATATTGGCACGAATCAATCGGTCCCGAATTGAGCTTAAGAATGTTGTAGGGTGCAGACAATCTATCGCCTGATCCTACTATGAATAATATTTAATAAATTCTAAAAATATTTTAGAAAAATGATATATAAATGATGACATGATCTTAAATGTGTATTTCTTAGGTAAATTATATATACTGTTATGATCTCATTAACCTAATTGAAGGTGAGTGATACGAAGAAGATCATCTGCAAAAACTGTGGTGTCGTGAATGAGGTTTCCGATCAAGCTCTGGCAGAAGATGACGAAGACTGGTTGCCTTGCATCCTTCCCGAGGGGTTCGAATGGAATTTACCTGCAGGAAAGGGTCGTGTACGCACTTCATTGAATTGGTATCCTGAATGCCATTAGCTCCTTGATAGTCCAGATATGATCAGTCAGTCCTTCTGCCATCGCAGGTGTTCTTTGCGTCCATCTTTTCCTGCCCAGATCAACT
>CAIQHB010000076.1 GCA_903871465.1 uncultured Methanosarcinales archaeon | reverse complement strand
CATGGGTCTTCCTGAAGGAAGGTTTGTGTACCATAATTGCAGGAACCGGTTCAGGCCCGGAAGGGAGCAGACCTACTGCGGGTAACTGTCGCTTATAGGTATAAGGGGAGGAGGACGCATCGGGATTAACTGGCGCGCGAGCTCGAGGGCAACCGCTGGCGGGCTCGCCATTTAACCCTTATTTTATTGATTCTGTTTTCGAAGCCTTCAATCCAAAACGACGGGTAAAGGTATTCCTTTCGAGGAATCGGGCGATTTTAAGAGGTTACTGGGACTTCGCGACCAAATGGAGCGGGTTCGTCGGAGTATCGACGAGATAGTGCCGGATTTTGAGACGAGCTGGTAGTCCGATAAGGAACAGGTCGAGAAAGCTGTACTTCGCAAGAGTTATGGGTACGAGTTTTTCATGGAAGGTCTATTCTCGAGTCCCTCCCTCACTTCCTATCATGACTCCCATCAAAGTAATCGATGTCTAACCGTACTGACCACGTTCTTAAGATCTTTTCCCCCGTTATGATGAAGAGTTATTAGTTATATGCCATAAATAGCCATTTTTCCTTTTCTTGGGAACTGCTTATTTTATATTTAAATTCTTTTTCCAATTCGGCCTCCATTGAATTTAGGTAGGCTAAGCGTTCGGGGTCGTCCACTGTTATTAAGCCATCCACGAGATATTCCCAACTCGAAGTATTTTCATCATATTTCTGTCTAGTCCAATATTTTTTTATGCTTTTTCGACTTCTTGTATCGTAATACTCATCATACCACCGAGAGTCCACTTGAGTATAATTCAAAGCTTCCGCGATTTTCACTTTAAATATAAGTAGGTCCGGATCATGATGAAACATTTCTTTAATAATAGATTCATTATCAGCAACGTATAAGCACTCTAATCTACTAACGGCATACTTGGCAAATCTTCTACTTCTATCTCAAACTTTATTTCTATTTTGCTTTTATCAATTATCTTTTTTTCTTGATCAGCTGCAAGCCTTCTGGGCCCATATTGTATATGTAGGCCTTGCCTGATTCCACTGGCTACATTGATATAATCCATAGCCATTGGTGTTAATCCCCCCGAACTTTGATTATATTTTAGATCCTTGACGGCTCGATCTCGGGCACTATGATGGCAAGAAGCAAAGTTTGGATCCCAATATGCGAGATAATTTGGCGTCTGAAGCATTCCGGATTCTAGAATGTTCATTGCTGCATACCAGCCGTATTTACTACTCAGGACTATGCCATGATAATATATTCCAGGAACTGCTTTTGATGGATTGAGTGGAAGGGTTCCTGGTTCGAATTTTCTTCCGATATATTTGGCCAGCGTTTTCATAGAAGGTAGCTTCTGGGTATGAGATCGCATCTCCCGATCGATTAGAGATTATGATATAAGAACAATAACTTATCGTTTATGGACTCCAACATCATGGCTATATTCATTGTTGCTCATTGGCTCGATATTCTCATTGTCAATCGATAACTCATCACTCTGAGGGGTTTCAGAACCCTAATTAAAATTACCGTTCCGTTTATAAACTTCACATACGCGTTCTTGTACGCATTTGGACATACGCGAGATCTTGGCTGGTTTTGCATCGGGATCATTGTCCCATTTCGCAGTTCAGCCTTCTCTGCCCATATCAGCCTTACCTATGGCCGTATGGATTTTTCATACTCTGGGTATGACCCCTGCCTGAGATCATGGACGCTTTACATCAAAACTGGCGTGCTACCAATTCGCTCAATGGCGCAGAGAGAAAGATAGATTATTTAACTTGAATAGGAAATTAGCTTTCAGAGGTTGAGTTATGGCTAGTTTTACCCCTAATCCGAATGCCCCTATATTGGTTGATTTCGCGACCGCTCCCGGCTTTAGAGAGGTCAGCCTCACAGGCCCCGACTTGCAGAAAGAATCAGCTAAAGCTATTGAGAGCGCCATGAACACCATCTATAACACCGCCCGAGAGGTTGCTGATACCATAAACTCGCTGGAAGTGAAACCGTCCACAGTTGAGATAGAGTTCGGCATAAATCTGAAGGCCGAATCGGGTGCTTTGATAGCAAAGTGCGGGGCGGAAGCGTCATTTAAGGTCACACTTACATGGGAGAAAGAGTAATCATGCCTGAGGGCGTAGTTCTTCAGGAAATACGAAACTTCGTTGTACAGATACGCCATTCGACAACAGATCAAATTGTAGGAACTGGATTCATAACCAAAAAAGGCGTAGTTACTTGCGCTCATGTGGTTCGAGCTGCAGGCGTTGATCCTGGATCTCTAGATGGAGGAGAAATAGGCATCTATTATCCCGAACGCGAAGGCCGATCGAGCCTTCGGAAAAGGGCCAAGGTTGCAGCCTTCTTTCCTCAACATGATGACGATATAGTTCTCTTGCAGCTTACGGATGAGTCTTCATTTGAACCTGGATTGGTCGCTAAGATAGGCTCAGCAAAGAATTCAAAACTTCACGAATTCCAGAGTTTTGGCTATCGGCGACTCCAAAACTATCAGGGTTTGCCGGCTTTTGGTAAGATCATTGACTATTGTGACAAGCCGCAAGGAACGAACCTGCAATGCGAACCCTTGATGCTGAGTTCTCAAAATATCGATAGCGGCATGAGCGGTGCACCTGTGCTGGATATCCCGCGCAATTTGATAGTTGGCATTATATATGCATTTTGGAATTCAGCTGATGCGCATCCAGATTGCAGTACAGGATTTGCAGTTGATGCTAAAGTTCTTTCTCTAGAACCCATTTGTCTGGAAATGCAGGAGGACGATCTGCCCAAAGGCTTGGCTCCTGCACCAAGAACCGATATCAAAGAGGCACGTGCGTTAGTCACGCCTCAGCAGAATGCGGTCTGGAATAATGCTCCTCCCTCGCTGAAAGAATGGACGGGGCGAAGCAAGTTGCTTCAAGAGATAACATCTGATTGGATTGACTCGCATATTCGTGTCTCAGGTCTTATCGGGTTTGGGGGTGAAGGCAAGAGCAGTCTGGCCAGACAATGGGTAGATGATCTTATCGCCAACAAATCATTGCCACAGCCGGAGGGCATTTTTTGGTGGGGATTCTACGAGAGGCGCAGCGTAGACGAGTTCTTCGATGGGGCTTTGGCATACCTGGGCGGAGGGAAGATCGATCCCAGAAAAATCCCATCGTCCAACCTGAAAGCCCAGATCATAGGAGCAATGCTAGGTGCTGGGCGTTTTCTATTTGTCCTGGATGGCTTAGAGGTGCTGCAACACCAAGACGGCGATATGTACGGATCGATTCTGAGCCCCGACCTGAAGACTTTCCTGGAGCTCTTCGCATCGCCGGATCATGGTTCGTTCTGCCTGGTCACCAGCCGTGTGCCCCTCATGGATTTGGAAGAGTACACTACATATCGGCATCGAGACGTAGAGAGGCTGCTACCTCTGGATGGCCAAGATCTTCTGCGAAAGTTGGGAGTCCGTGGGGATGATGATGAGCTGGATCGCGTGGTAGCCGACTGGGGCGGACATGCGCTCACCTTGAGCCTTCTGGCATCTTATCTGAAAGACCATCATGGAGGAGATGTCCGCAAGGTCTGGGACATCCCTTCCCCTACCGCCGACGAGCCGCGTTACGAACGGGTGCACAGGGTACTGAGACGGTACGATGATCATCTGGATGGGGCGGAGAAAGCTTTCTTGAAGCTGTTCAGCGCCTTCCGCAGGCCTGTGGACAGGGATGCTTTCAGAATCTTCCGGGCCAAGTCAGAGAAGGGAGGTGGAGCTCTTAATGTTCCCATCGTTGCTCTGAACGATTCCCAGTTCGAGGCCATGGTGAAGAGGCTTGTGGACTATCGGATCCTGCGGCACGAGCCAGGGTCCGGCCAGTATTCCACCCACCCCCTCATTAGAGCCCATTATTCCACTCTTCTGTCCAAGGGCCACCGAGGGCAGGCTGAATGGGCTCATAAGCAGATAAAAGACTACTATCTGGCCAGAGCCCAGGATATGCCTGATAAGCCCACCCTGGAAGACTTGACGCCCCTGATCGAGGTGATCCACCATGCCTGCCAGTGCGGGGCTTATGATGAGGCCTTTAGCATACTATGGGAGCGTATCGAGCGGCATACTGAATTTTATATTGGGCATAAACTGGGTGCGTGGGGGGCTGAACTGGAGGTTCTGAAAGAGTTCTATCCCGGAGGCGATATATCCCAGGAACCTCTGGTCAGCATTTCTGGAGCCAAGTCCTGGATACTGAACACAGTGGGCTTATGTTTGGATAACACTGGCCGGGGGAACCTGGCAGATAGATTCTACGAACGTAGCCTGGCCATAGATCTTGAGTCTGAAGATTGGACCAATGCCAGCGCAGGCTATCAGAACTTATCTGTCTTGTATTGTTACAGGGGCGATCTGGCCAGGAGCCTGCAGTCGGCGGGCCAAGCCCTAGATTTGGCTCGGCGGGCAGGGGAAAAGGATCGTGAGCGCGGTTCTCTGGCTTGTCAGGCCTGGGCCTATCATCTCCAGGGCGACCTGGACAAGGCCAGCCAACATTTTCGGGATGCTGAAGCTCTGGAGAAAGAGCGCGATCCCTCATTATCTTATCTTTGCAGTCTAAGAGGCATTCAGCATGCTGACCACTTGAGGCGCCGGGGTGAGGCCGTTTATGCTCGAAAGGTTACTGAGGCCAACCTTGAGACGTGTAAAAGCGAGCATTGGCCCGATAGCATCAGCAGATGTCACCGCATCTTGGCGGATCTGTTTGCAGATGGCGGGCAGCAGGAGAGGGCTAGGGAAAACTACGGCCAGGCTCTGGAGCTTGCCCGCAGCATATCTAGCAGGCTGGTGCTGATCGAGTCTCTGCTGGGCCGCGGGCGGTGGTATGCGAAAATTATGAAAGATCATGTGGCTGCCTTAAGCGACCTGACTGAAGCCCTGGAGTATGCCAGGGCAGGTGGCTACCGGCTATATGAGGCCGATATAAGGATTGGTCTAGCCTGGGCGCATCTGGCTGCAGGTGATAAGGCCGCTGCCAGGGATGAGGCCGGCTATGCCAGGCAGCTGAGTCTGGATATGGGCTACTACTGGGGAAAGAAGGATGCGGAGGAGGTCTTGGCGGAGATAGGGACGGTGTGATCAGGACGCATCGGGATCGACTGGCGCGCGAGTTCAGTGGCAACCGTTGGCGGGCTCGCCATTTAACTCTGAATTCCACTGCCGCGAGATTCAACAGGAGCCTCAATATCCAGTTCTAATCGTTTTAGATTTACTGGAGGCAGATCTATGGCTTTATTTGCCTCCAAGGTGAACGATCCATTGTAAGGATTATATCCCTCTTTCTCGGCTGTGAAGCTATATGAAACGCCTCCGGATCTACCTGCATATCCTGAAAAGCGGAACCTTCCCTGTTCATCGGTAGTCTTTCCCGCAGCAATAATCTTCCTCGCCATATTGTTGTAGATCTTGATTTTGACTCCTTGTAGCGGCCGCGAAGTTTCATCATCCACCACGTGACAATTAATCTCACCGAGATAAGGATAATATTTGCTATAAAAAATATCAGAAAGCCCAATCTTCTCGCTTCTCTCTTGTGATATATAGTCCTTCACTAGCCAATATCCAGAAAATAAAAGTATCCCGGATGATAAGCCTTTTTCATAAAGCTGTATGCCCTTATCTATCATATAGGATATGGATTGATTGGACATATCTCCATAATCGCCATTATGGATATACACGCCAGAGATCAGTTCCTTATTTGGATAATAGGTCTCCAGGGCACTTAAATATCGGTCGAAGTTCTTATAGGAATCTTCCTGGTCATAAAGCCAGAAGTTAACACCATCGATCAGATCTACTATATCTTTGTCGGGGGAAAGCCTCAACTCGCCTCCATATGTCACAATGAACAGTTGCAGATCGGGTGTAGTGGGGGGAGATTTAAGATCCACAGTACCATCCGGCTTCAATTTTTTCCCTGACAGAGCACCTTTTATATTTTTCATATCTTCCAGTGTTATGACGTTTCCGTAATAGTTAGCCCAAAAATCATCGATTATCACGCCTCTTATCTGGGGAAAGATTGTTGATAGCCTGGAGGACCTCGCTGCTGCTTGGATCATTCCTGAGGGAGAAGCTGGTTCCCATAGCTTAGTATCATTAGGATTATTAACGACCCCCCTTTCGGAAGGTGGTCGAATTATTCCATAAACCAGGTTAGTATCAAATTCCTGACAATGCTTTTCGATATTTTCTTTAAACGGGTACTCACCATAACTCGGGTCATTTATTATGCCGTTCACTCCAAAGTGGTAAGCTTGATGAAGATCTTCATCCTCAGATATGCCTGTTCCCGCATAAACTTTTCCTTTGAAGGGATGATATAATCCTATAAAACCCTGCTTTATTGTGGTCAATTTGGCTTGTTGGTTATTGGAATTTGCAGGTGGTGGGCGCGAAGATTTATACGGATCTTCAGTCAAACCGATATCTATCCAATTCGACTTAATTTGTAATTGTTTCGGATGATTCTCCGCCATATTTCCGCTCAATTCAAAATATCTATTTATAGGCGAACAATTATTATTTTTATTGCAGTCTTGATCTATGATTATTTCTGCAGGATTTGCTTCTTTTGATACGGATTTTTCTTGTTGCGCCATGGATGCAAGTACGATTGGAGACGAAAGAGCTGATATGAAGGCTAAAATGAGCACCAGAAAAATTATCCCTGAGCGTATTTGATATAGTCCCTTCATTATCATATCCGGCATATCTCTCCTTTCCCAACAAACTGCATATTCTTTCCTGGATTTAGGATTATCGGCTAATCCGGAATCAAATTGAGGAATCACTAATGAAAATCCTTATTCTCATCTTTAGGATGTACCGTTCGTCTCCAGTTTTTATTTCTAACAAATTAATCAAATGAGATCTACAAATGTTTGAGTGAATGGCCGCAGATATCAGTAAGCATATACTGTATCGAAATTTTTCACTTTATTCTCAAAAACGGCGTTTTTAGTAATATCATTAAGGCCTGCATCGACCAATAGTACTCCTCGAGAGTTATTATTTATAATGTTATATTTCACCAAATTCTGTTCGGACGGACCTTTAATAAAAATTCCAGCATCATTGTTGCTATTTATGTGGTTACTTTCTATCTTATTACGAAGCGAATCAGACACCAATATGCCATCAAAATTACTATAAACACTATTATTGGTAATCGAGTTATTATATCCCCTCAGAACTTTGATTCCACTGCGATAGTTATTTTCTAATATATTCCCTTTAATAGTATTGTTGTTTGATCTTACCAATACCCCGGCACCTGATAGCGGATCTCCCGCGGTATTTGTGGAATTCCTGATGGTAAACCCTTCCATCAGTACACCATCCGCGAGTATAGTTACTCCCGGACCTTTGACATAGTCGCCCCCTGCATCAATAACTGGATTTTTCAACCCAATAAGATCCAAGCGCTTATCTACAACGATATTTTCGTAGTATGTTCCGGGATTGACCAATATTTCATCCCCGACACTAGCCGAATTTATCGCCTCTTGAATGCTTTCGTAACCGTTTGGGCTATCCCCCACAATCAAAGTGGCCCCATGAGCGCATACGATGGAACTAATTAGCATTATTGAAATAATCAGAAACATTCTTCTTAAATGATGTATCAACTCCGCTTCTGAGTCCCATCCGCCTCGCATGCTTAACATTTCAGCTGTTAAGTATAAATACTTGATGAAGACGGGTGTAGATTAATGGAGGAAATTCTCGTGTTATGAGAACTACACGAACCTCCAAAACTCTTATAGAATCACGCCTGACGGGCCTCTACCTATGGTCGTGACCTAAAGCTTTTTTGCGTAAGAGATTCCTGTAGTTGGTTAGAGGCTTGATCAATGAGACTGCTAGTTGGTATTTTGATACTCTGTACGTGTTTAGCTGGCTAGCTTCGCCGTTAGCATTTGGAGACAGTTTAGTCCATTCTGCCCCCATGTTGCCAGTGTCGTCATGATGCGCTCATGAATCGAGGTTCCTTTCTCATTGCGTAGCGTGCCCAAGATCTTTCTT
>CAIQHB010000075.1 GCA_903871465.1 uncultured Methanosarcinales archaeon | reverse complement strand
ACTGGTATAGCCTTAGACGTGCCTTTCGTCTTTGATGAGGCCTCGTCAGGCGTGGCTAGCTATAATTCGAATCAGATTGTGCAGTCCCATTTCTCGTCTCCCGACCTTATAGGTGTGCCAACTGTAACCCAAGTTGAGGACAACGAGATCCTGGCGTTTCCTGTTACTGGTGGTGGCAGTGCTCCAGAGAGGACAACCGACGAGCAGGTTGGAGAACTCAAGAAGGCATTTGATGCCGCAGTGGAACCAGATAATTCACGTGTCCATGAAGAGGCGGTTGTGCTTGCTCTCAAGTATCCTGGAGACCTTACTATCGATCAGATAGCCTCCATTTACAGTTACTTGAAAAATGGTGACGGCTCAAAGAAAGGTTGGGGCTATGTGCGAGACCCAAGAGGCATTGATTATTTTAATTATGCCAACGCTTCTCTAAAACTGGGTGACAGGGCCAACTACGTGGGTGGCGGCGATTGTGATGATTTCGCCATTCTTATGGCGGCTCTGGTTGAATCTATTGGTGGGACTACCAGAATAATTCTCGCCCGTAACAATAGCACAGGCGGCCATGCTTATACTGAAGTTTACTTGGGCCAACTCTGCACCAAAAACAGCCAAGTCGAAGATATCATCAACTGGCTGAAGCAGAAGTTCAACACGGATAAGATCTATACACATATTGATACTGACACCAAAGATGTCTGGCTGAATCTCGATTGGGGTGCAGACGAAAAAGGAAATGCTCACCCAGGAGGACCCTTTTACCTAGGAGATAAGCACATAGTTCTTTGCATCAGAGATCGTTACGAAAAGACGGCACTGAAGCTATCTGATACATATGTTACCAGTATTACCTGTGTGGTGAATCAAACGGTCTTTGAACCGTCTCAGGATGGCAAAAATACGGGAGATCAAAGAGACCACAGTAATAACTATGCGGTGAATTACTCGGCAGTTCGCGAGGTCAACTACCCCGTGAACGAGGACGGAATAGCAACCAACAGCTCAAGCTATTCCGAGCAGCCTAGCTACGCCAGGAACTACGCCGTGGGTGACTTTATCTCCCAAGTAAACCTCCTCAGATTGGGTAACCCTACCCCCATTTACGGATACCAGGTCAAGTTCACCTGGTCCGTAAGTGACTTGGTAGTGACCCCCACTGAATGGGACATCGAAGGCCAGCCGACCAGCTGGCAAGTAGTAGCCCTACAGGATGGCGAAAAGACGAGAGATCAAGGAAACCAAGAGGCAGATGACTGGGTCAACAAAGGCAATGCTCTCCTTGATCAGAACGGGTACGACGAAGCCATCAAGTGTTACAATGAGGCCATCAAACTCAATCCCAACGATGCCTATGCCTGGTATTGCAAGGGCAATGCTCTCAAAATCCAGGGCAAGTACGATGAGGCCATCAAGGCCTCTGATGAAGCCGTCAGGCTCAATCCCAACGAATCTGCAGCCTGGGAAACAAAAGGTGCCGCTCTCAATGCCCAGGGCAAGCGCAATGAGGCCATCAAGGCCTATGAAGAGGCCATCAAAGCCCATGATGAGGCCATCAGGCTCAATCCCAACGATGACGCAGCCTGGTGGAACAAGGGCGTTGATCTAGAAGCCCTCGGAAGGACCGGCGAAGCGGATGCCGCCTTCGCCAAGGCCAAAGAGCTGGATCCAGCTCAATAAAGTATGTATAAACCGCAATCCATTCCCTCTTTTTTCGATATACTCTAAACCGCAGGCTATTATTATAAGAATACATTCCAACTCAAAAACCATTATGTTACGCTCCACGTTCCACATTTGCGGAATCGATAGCACTAAGATCAATTGATCGACATCAGTAACCACTCAATATTACTTGATCTCCGTTCCTATAGTAGATGAAATAAGGACTTTGCCTAAAGGCGATTTAGGCCAATTTGAGATGATTGTATAAAGCAGTATGAATAACTTGCAAGGTCTGGCATATAAGCAGGGGCATGAGATCAGGAAGCTCCGCCGAAGCCAGGCAGACAACCGGTCGGGCCGCAGCTTGCCGGGCGTTGCATAGGCTTGCAAGGAGAAGCGGACGCGGCCTCGGGCGAAAGACGAGGCTCACTATCTACCTTGTGCAGCAACTCTCCGCCAGGCATGATAATCCCGACCTCCTCCGCGATCTGGGCCTTTGCTACGTGAACCTTGGCCAGCTCAAAGAGTGTATACAACTTCTGCACCACCGCCTCGTGCTCGCGCCCGAGCACTCGCACTCCCACGTAACCCCGAGTATCGGACAGGAGTTGCAGCTTCTATCTCTCGAGAAGAACTATTTTCCCAATGCCCGAAATGAGTCCTGAAATTTTTTGATCTCAGCCTTCACATCTTCTCTGGCAACAACAGAGGATATGGCGCACAGGCCATCGGCCCCCGCTCGGATAACATCCATTGCATTGGAATGATCAATGCCGCCTATTGCTATGAGTGGAATGTCCACAATAGCTCGAATCTCTTCAATCAGGAATATGCCGGCCGGCTTTCCTGCATCAGGTTTCGTCGCAGTCAGGAAGATGGGCGAGACTCCTAGATAATCGGCACCGATGCTCTCTGCCTGCACGGCTTCGGCGAGATTATGGACGGTAATGCCTATGATCTTCTCCTCACCCAGCAGCTTGCGGGCGACTCCGCAAGGCATGTCGGATTGACCCAGGTGAACCCCATCGGCATTTACTGCCAGCGCTATATCGACTCGATCATTGATCAGGAATAACGTATCCCGGCATATCTCCCTGAGGCGGACGGCTTCCTCGTACATCTCCCGGGTTTTTGCATTCTTATTCCTGTATTGAACAACACCAACCCCACACGCTACCGCCATGGTTACATCATTGAAGTTCCCGGCGAGGCTCAGTTTGGAGTCGGTTATGAAATAATATCCCTTCACACTTCAATCCTCTGCAGTAACAATCTTCTGCATTCTTTTTATGGTGCTGGAATCGAGGTTGTACACGGCGTCGATCAGCTTCTCCTTGAAGCTCCCCGGACCGCTTGCATTTTTGGCCGCTATCTCGGCGGCAACCTCGTAGCATACAAGACCTGCGACAGAAGCAGCAACCAGATCCTTTTCCACTGCGGCAAATGTCCCGATCACAGATGTTGCCATGCACCCCGTGCCCACGATATCTGCCATCATGGGGTGGCCGTTCAACACCTGCACCAAACTCTTTCTATCGGCCACAATGTCCTCTCTGCCGGTGATAACGACGGTGCAATCTCTTTTTTGGGCCAGCTCTCGGGCCACATCCTGCAGGTTCTTCTCGACGATCACGGCATCCACGCCCTTGGTCTGAACATTCTCTCCGGCAATGCGGGCAATCTCTGAGGAGTTTCCCTTGATGATGCTCACTCTTACTACATCCAGGATCTCAAAGCATTTGTCGTCACGGAATTTTGTGGCGCCGGCTCCGCAGACATCCAGAACCACAGGAATATGCTTGCCGTTAGCACTTTTTCCTGCGAGCAACATGGCCTCGACAATTTCTGAGGTCAGAGTGCCGATATTCAGAACCAGGGCTGAAGATATGCCTGCCATATCTACGACCTCTTCCCTGGCATGAGCCATGACCGGCGAGGCTCCGAATGCCTTAACAATATTGGCACAGTCGTTTATGGTAACAAAGTTCGTAATGTGATGTATCAGCGGCTTTTCTCGTCTGACTTTTTCCATGGGTTCGGAAGAATCGATTATCACTATGCATCTCCAGCCATATCGTCTGGGTATCGGGCTGGCACCGGATGCAATAAAACTTTCGAATAGGATCGAAGATCTTCCCCTGACGATAGCTATTTAGACATAACTTGCAGGCAGAATAAGTGAGAGGAATAAATGGACCCATCGATCAGAGCTTTGGGCTGGGCTGAGCTTGATGGCAGACGCCTGACGAGTGCGGAGGTTGAGGCCTTATTATTGCAGGATCAGGAAAAGATCACGAGGCTGGGCGGTGAGTTTTTCCTGGAATGGGACGGCTGCAAGGCGCGTGATCATTTCGGGATCATGGCCGGAGACTGCCCGCCGGGAGTCATGGTTTGCGGCGATAAAGTGAAGGGAGAGATAGATCCCAATTATCCCGTCATGAGTTTGGGTGATGCCATTGAGATCGCAGTCCGGCTTCGCAGTGATGCTGGAGTTGTGGCAATGTCTGGTGGAGTCGACTCGGCCCTCGTCGCCCGTCTGGCCGGAAGAGAATGCGTGGTGGTGGGAATAGAGGGCTCCCATGACCTTCTGCACGCAAAAGAAGTAGCAGAGGATCTCGGGCTAGCCCTTAGCAGGGTTTTAATAGATCCGGGCTCGATTGAAGACCGGCTCCGCCAGGTTCTGCTTGTGATCCCAAAGATAGATCCGGTGAATGCGTCCATAGCCACGACCCTGAATTACGTGACGGAGTGGGCCGGGCTGCATGGTTACCAGCGCATACTGGCGGGCCAGGGCGCGGACGAGCTCTTCGGGGGATACTCCCGATATTTGCAGACGGAAACCCTAGCCCAGGATCTGGAGAAGGACTTCCTGGGGCTCTCAATTCAGCTGGCAAGAGATCAAGCCGTGGCTGCGCTACATGGCGCATACTTCTCGCTGCCCTACATGGATGTGAGAGTAGTTGCGGCGGCATTGTCCATTCCCGCCGGGGAAAAGGTATGCCAGGGAGTGCGTAAGAAGCCGCTGCGGGAAGTGGCAGAAAGGTACATGCCATCTGCAATTGCCCAGTACGAGAAGAAGGCCATGCAATACGGCAGCGGTGTGATGAAGGAGATACAAAGGCTGGCGAACCGGAAAGGATTCAAGAAATCGGTGCAGGATTATTTGCTACGCCTATGCAAGGAAGAAGGTCGAGAGATCGGATAGAAGATAGCAAATGGTCGATTAAAGGGCTCCTCGATCGTATCAAGCGGGTAGTAGAACATAGGGTCTACAGTTTAACTGCCGTCGCTCGGCCGGCCGCGGCCTTGAGCGGCGCCTCGGGGCACCTCGCGGGAGGCCAGCAGGGCCGACTCGCGGAACCCCGAAAGAATGTGCGACCGTTGTCCCTGCAAGCATCAGATAGATCACATCTGCATTAAATGATCTCTAATTCGTCGCAAAAAAAAAAGAACCCACCTCTTCTTCCGGAGTTCCGCGCGGTGTTACGCGCAGGGGCAACGGGGGCCACTCCAGGCCGTGGCGGCCCCCCTAACCCCGCGGCCGCGGGGGACAATCCATGAAGCTTTGCCCTTCATTCTTGGACTTATTTGAGAGGGCACCAGACGGAGTGCATATCTGAGCAGCTAGACACGCCATTCTGATGGAAAACTATCGTAATCAGAGGTTAGCCACTGAAAATAGCGAAGAGACACGATTTCCCTCAGATCAACCCTCATTCAGCACTTCTCTTAAGATGGAATAGAATTTGCCCTTTGCCATCTTTTCAATCCAGGGTTTGTGCCCGCAATTCTCCAGCAGAATGAACTGAAAGCTCTTCAGCACTGCCTGTAGCGGCTCTCGAACTCCAACGGAAGGATGCGGATCATAGTCGCCGTGAATGGCGACAACCGGACACCGGACTTTTTTGCAGAGCTCGAGCAGCTTTCCCGTTTGTCTCAAGATGGTGGCCTCCCTCCAGACGGCTCGATAGATATCCGAATTGCATTCCCATTTTGGCTCATATCTCTCGGGCTCGCAGGAGATCGTCTCGTCTGCTATAGGATCGAACTGGGAAAATTCGCATTCCTCGGGATCAAATGCATCCGTTCTTCGGAAAAGTTCACCCATTCGTGCCAGCGCCTCTTTCTTCTCCGGCTCGTTCTTCCGATCGACATCATCATTCCTGTCTTCCAGTGCCGCTAGGATGCCTTTGGCCTCGTCTCCTTCCGCTCTGCTCAGGCGGGAGAGCCTCGTCTCCATGATTTTGTGGACGTACTTTTGCTCGAAGGGCCCGCTTCCAATCAGAACCAGCCTGCTGACAAGATGCGGATATTGCGCCGCCAGGATCAGACTGAGCCAGGCGCCCCAGGAGAAGCCGATCAATGTGACTGGTGGGTCTGAACTCTCCTGCAATTGGCTCTTCAGCTCCTTCACCTGTGCTTGCAGTGACCGCTCCGTCTGCAGAGGCTCCAGAACGCCCCGGTCGGAGGACAGCTCATGCGCTACCGCTGCCACTTCACCAGCTGCTCCCGGGCCACCATGGACGACGGCCACGCGAAAGGGAGCACTTCCATATCTTCTCGGATTGATCATGAGATCTTGTGCTCCCGGGTTACCCTTGGCATCCGCAAATGCTCGAGTTCTCAGGAGTGCGGACGTCACCTGCGTCATTGTAGCTAAACTCTGAAATCTTGTTGCAATACCCGACCCACCAGTCGAAGACCCGAACATTCACCGGCTGACCCATGAAGTTGCCCATAAACCAGAAGTAGTGCGGAACGCCTTCCAGATTGATGCCCTCGCCGTTGCCTGTGGTGTCCACAATGTGGTAGCTATCGTCTCCGGGAAGCATCACCAGGTTGTAGGCATGACCGGGATGGTTTCCCAGAAGAGGCAGATCGTAGCCGGTGCTGGAGGTGCTCAAGGCCGCGGTCCGGTTGTAGCCCGCCTTGCGTAGAATGGTGGTCACGGCAGCAGCATAATCGATGCAGACGCCAGTTCTCAGAATGTTCACCGTGGCGTGTGTGGGAAAGAGGCCCAGCACGGCGCTGTTCCGGCTCATGTTCGTATCCGACCGCCAGGCTAAGACGCCCCACTCCTCCGGTCGGCAGGAAAGATTCTGCACATTCCGGTTGAACCCTTCCCGGAAGGCGCATGTTCCGGCCAGGCTCGGCCAGGAGGTCCGGGTGCACTCAGGATAGCCGGAACAGCAGGCTTTGAAGAGGGCATAGCCCTGCATGTAGCTTGCCTCCGGCCCGAAGGCGCGGATGATGTAGAGGCCGCGGCACTTTTTCCTGTCGCCTCCGGAGTTGGCCAGAGCCCATGCGCAGGCCGAGCCGTAGGGCGCCGTTCCATTGCAGCACTTGACCGCATCTACCACAATATAGTCCAGATCAGGATGGCAGACCTCGATCTCCTGACACTGGTCCGTCCCATTGGGCCAGACGTCCTGGCAGGGGGTGTCAACGGGATAGTATTTCGGCCGGGGGCTGACTTTGCTGCAGACCATCGGAGGGGCTATGCCCACTTCTATGGAATCTGAGGCCGAGGAGCCATCGCGGTCTGTAATGGTGAGGGTAATCGTATGCCATCCCGCAGTGAGGTTATGGCTCTGGAAGGACTCGCGGCTTTCGATTATGCCATCCAGGTTCGACCACCAGAGGTATTGGAAAGGCCCTTTTCCGCAAGCCTGAGCCTGGAAGAGGACAGCCTCCCCCCGCGGAAAGGTCCGCACATCCTCTGGAGAGAGAATCTTTGCCCTCAGAGTGCCGTCCCGGCAGCTCTGATTAAGCGGTGTGGAGATTGAGCCTGCTAGGGACACATTTTCACAACCGCAACTATTCAGACCCGCCGTTTCCTGCAAGCTGTTTGGATTCTCGGAATCGACGAAACCCAACGTCCGCCCTGATCCGGGTGCGTTGGCCATTTCCCTCCATCCCGGACCCGGCGTTGCTGGAACGTGAATGAGCGCGGCCACGGAGAAGATTATCAGGAGCAGACTGAGCATGGAATAAAGAACGCTGCTTCCTCGCCTGAAGTCGCCGCTATTGCCTAATAGACGCGGCAAGCGATTTAATTCTCCTTGAAAGGCAAGGAGGAGGCCACTAAAGACAAAAAGAACACCTGGAATGGCCCATGTCTTCCACCCGTAGGGCAAGGTGATTATGGCCAATTGGCCGATCGGAAATCCGGCAAATCCGGCAAAGAGCATCAGGATCGTGCTTTTTTGTGTAATAGCACCCCAAAAGGTAACGGCCGCGATCATTATCAAGAGGAAACAAGCCACCCATTCCCTGAAGGCGGCAAGAATCACAAAGCCTGGCAGGGCCAGGAGGCCGGCGAAGATCAAGAATCCCAGTGACGTCTTCCGGCTTTCCAGATAGAGACACGCACCCGAGAAACCCGCCAGCCCCAGCAGAATGAAGAGAAAACCACCCGCGGCAGGGGAGAGCAAGTAACCGTACTCTGCCTGGCGGCCCAGAGAAGGAATAGAGGTCAAAAGGGCCAGGCAGCCTATGACTATCGCAAATGCGCTTGCTAAGAACCCCGGCAGCGCCAGAATAGGACTTTCTCTCTTGGCCATCGAATCTCAGGTTGCCGTGGAAGTAGATGGCTCTATCTCAATGCTTCAGGACGCTGCAAGTCCGGTCCATCTACTTTGCTCTTGGCCGTTCCATTGGGCTTGGTGATGAAGTAGGTATAGCCCTTCAGAGTCCTGTTGAGCTCTGCCTCAATCACCTCCTGCTCTTTCTTGTGGATATACTCCTTCTTCGTCACGCAACGGTCCATGATCTCCCAGATGTAATCCTTGGTCTCATAATTGAAGAAGTCCAGGAGCTTCTTACAGGTGTCTCCCTCCACTTTCTGGCAGATGTACCAGTCATCGTTCTCGGCCATGACATGCACCTCGTGAGCGCATCCGAGCAGGTTATGGAAGTCACCCAGGGTATCCTGATATGCCCCCAGAAGAAAGATGCCCAGGTAGTAGTCCTCGTTCTCCATGAGGGAGTGCATCTCCAGGTATTCCAGGCCCTCGCTGTCGCCTGCATACCTCTTGATCTCCCCGTCCGAGTCGCAGGTGATATCCACAATACGGCCGCGCTCGCTGGGCATTTCATTCAGGCGATGCAGAGGGATGGTGGGAAAGATCTGCTCCACGCCCCACATGTCCGGGACAGACTGGAAGAGTGAGAAGTTGCCGATATACTTCTGGCTTACCAGTTTTTTCAGCTCCAGGAACTCATCCGAGTCATCTTCGGCCTGCTTGGCCAGAAAGGCGGCTTTCTTGCAGACCATCCAGAAGAGCGTCTCGCCCTTGGCTCGTTCCTCCAGGCCGATATTGCCCAGGTTGAAGGAATCGTACAGCTCGTCTCTGTACTGAAGAGCATCGTGATAGTGTTCTTTGTAGTTCTCGATGTTTATCTCCTTGAAAGCGCTGCAGAGATCATCGATCTGGATGGGATCCTCCTCTTTCGGAGTTCGAAGCAGTGAGTCCTTGGCATTCTTTTTGCCTATGATCTTGAAGATGAGCATGCTGTGGTAAGCGGCGATGGCCCTTCCGCTCTCCGAGACTATGGTGGGGCAGGGCACATCTTCATCCTCGCAGATCTTCTGGATGGTGTAGACCACGTCATTGGCGTATTCTCGGAGCGAATAGTTGGCGCTGGAGGGCGTGGCCGTGTTGGAGCCGTTATAGTCCACAGAAAGGCCGCCACCTACATTGAGGTACTCGATATTGGCCATCTTGCGCGCCTTGGCATAGATCCGGGCCGCTTCGTTCATGGCATTCTTGATGGTTCTGATATCCGTGATCTGCGAGCCGATGTGGAAGTGGATCATCTTCAGGCTGTCTGTGATACCTCTCTCTTTCAGTATCTTCATCAGCTCCAGAGCCTCGCTGGTGGAGAGGCCGAACTTGGCAGATTCGCCTCCCGATTCCACCCATCTGCCTGAGCCGCGGGCAAAGAGCTTCACCCTCATGCCGATGCGGGGGACGATGCCCATGATATCGGCATACTTCAGGATATCGAAGATCTCCTCAAAGAGGTCTACTACAATAATTATATTATTTATATTATGAATGCTCAGCGCCAGGCGCAGATAATCCTCGTCCTTGTATCCATTGCAAATAAGGGGCGCCTCTTTGGGCAAACCGAGCGATAGGGCCGCCAGAAGCTCTGCTTTCGTTCCTACCTCCAGGCCAAGCTTGTGTTTGGCTCCGTATTTGATGATGTATTCGATGACCTCTTTTCTCTGGTTAACCTTCATGGGAAAGATGGGCTGATAAGTGCCTTTGTAGGAGAATTCTTTTATGGATCCCAAAAAAGACCCCGTGATCTCATTGATCCGGTCTTCCAGCATCTGAGGGAATCGCAGGAGCACGGGAAACTCGAGATCTCTGGATTTCTCGATCTCTTCGATGAGATCCATGATATCCACGGATTGGGTGCGATCCTTATTGGGAAATATGATAATATTGCCTTTATCATTTACTGAAAAATAACCGTTACCCCAATTCTCTATTCCGTAGAGCTCGATGGAATCCTCAGCTTTCCACATGATTCTCCGCCTTCTCCATTTGTTCCTGCCCCAGCCCTGAACATGTCTTCATCGCGTCTTCTCCCAATACCAAATCAAAATCACAAATGACGAACATACGATCCACCACATCCCCATAAGCCGAGGCTAAAATCGTATCGAACTTTGCATTAGAGACCTTTTTGCTATATAAAGCTTCATGCTGAAGTCCTTTTGTCTGAGAGGGGATAATCTTTAAACGTCTCCAGGCGGAACTGTTGAGAACAGCTCCGGAGGGGTACAAAATGGATCAAGATCTCAGTCATGATTATATTTGCAACGGCGAAAAGATAAGGACTACAATACCGATGAAGGACCGGGGTGTAGCCGATCTGGTAAGGGATATGGGCAAGATGGGCTTTCAGGGAGGCCAGCTCGGCGCATCCCTGCGCGTCTGGGAACGAATGATGGATGAGGATGTCACGATCTTCCTCGGTCTGGCAGGAGCGATGGTGCCTGCGGGCCTCGGCGAGTTCATAGCTTACCTCTTGCGGGAGCGAAAGATGGACTGCCTGGTGAGCACGGGCGCCAATCTCTTTCACGACCTGTGCGAGGGCCTTGGCATAGTTCACTACCGCGGCAGCGCATGTGCAGACGATGCCTACCTCAATGAATGCAAGATCGATCGAATCTACGACGTCTTCGTGTCTGAGGTTGAGCTTCACAAAGCCGATAACTACATATCCAATTTTGTGAAAGGCCTCGACCCCAACCACCGCTATTCCTCACGCGAGCTGATGTACATGGTGGGCAAAGGGCTGCCGGATACTACTATCCTTGGCGCTGCGCACAAATCAGGAGTTCCTATCTTCGTGCCAGCTCTTGGAGACAGCTCCTGGGGCATAGGCATGGTCATGGCTTTGCGTGAGGGCAACAGCATCATGGTCGACCAGATCAAGGACGTGGATGAGATAACACGAATGGTGGAGAAGTCTGCCAAGACTGGAGTGATTTACATCGGCGGAGGGGTGCCCAAGAACTTCATCCAGCAGACGGAAGTCATAGCCGAGCTCATCGGCAACTATTCAGGAGGCCACAGCTATGCAATTCAGTACACCACAGACGCTCCGCACTGGGGGGGCCTTTCCGGCTGTACCTTCGAGGAGGCCGTCTCCTGGGGCAAGGTGAAGAAGGAGGCAAGCAAGGTGCAGGTCTTCTCCGATGCCACCATCACCGTGCCGATTGTGGTGCAGGCCTTGCAGGCTTCGGGCCACAAGCGCATGAGCCATCCCGTTTATGACTGGAGCGAGAATGGCCTCGGGCTCCGGTATGAAAAGACCTGAACTACTTCTTTTTTGTATCCTATTCGGAAAGCTAGAGATTTAGCAGAAGCTCGAATAGAGCTTGGAAAGATATGCCTAAAGAAGGAATACATCAAATGACCAGAATATTCGCCGACAGGATGTCGTGCGTCCATAAATCATTTGTGAGAGAGATACTGAAGGTGACTGAGGACCCGGATGTGATTTCTTTTGCCGGTGGGCTCCCTAACCCCAGGTGCTTTCCTGTCCAGGAGATCGCAGCGGCTGCAGAGAAAGTGCTGGTCGAGTGCGGTGAAGCGGCACTTCAGTATGCTACATCGGAAGGCTATCTTCCTTTGCGACAGATGATAGCCCAGAGGTATGCCAGGCAGGGCGTCAAGGTCACCCCATCTGAGATCCTGATCACCAACGGTTCGCAGCAGGGGCTCGATCTCCTGGGCAAGGTTTTCTTAAATAAGGGCGACGGAATCATTGTGGAGAGGCCTACTTACCTCGCCGCCATCCAATCCTTTGGCCTATTCGAGCCCAAGTTTCATTCGGTGCCTCTGCAAGAAGACGGCGTTGATCCTGTGGCTCTTGAAAAGGCGCTCGCTCAAGATGATTGCAAGCTGTTTTACGCCGTGCCCAACTTCCAAAACCCTACCGGCATAACCTATTCCCAAGAAAAACGTCGCGAGGTAGCTGAAAAGCTGCGGGGAAGAAACACAATCTTCATAGAGGACAACCCCTACGGCGAGCTCAGATTCATTGGAGAAGATAAACCCTCTATGAAGACCTTCCTGGGAGATGATTGCGTGCAACTCGGCTCATTCTCTAAGGTCGTCTCTCCCGGAATCCGGTTAGGATGGATCGCCGCCTGCCCTGAGATTATGGAGAAGCTGATCGTGGCCAAGCAGGCATCAGATCTTCATTCCAACTACCTCTGCCAGAGGATCGTCCATCAGTACCTCCTGGACAACGAGATAGAAAGACACATCGCCAGAATTCGTTTGGTATACAGGAAGCAGAGAGACCACATGGTGAAGATGATGGAGGAAAGCTTCCCAGAGAATGTCAGCTTCACCAGGCCTGAGGGGGGCATGTTTCTCTGGGTTACTCTGCCGGAGGAGATGTCATCCCTTGAATTGTTCAACCTGGCCATAAAAGAGAATGTGGCTTTTGTGCCTGGGGAGGCATTCTATGCGAACGGAGGCGGCACGAATACCATGCGGCTTAACTTCTCGAACTCGGACGAGGATAAGATATCTGCTGGAATAATGAGGCTGGCGAGGGTCATCAAATCCCAGGAATCCTGATTAGTCTTCAAAATATGCTTATGGATATTTAATGACACCGAATTTTATTTCCAGGACTACCACGATCAGAGGTATTATAACGATTAATACTATGTGCAAAATTTCATAAAAGCCGAAGGGCCACTTGCACATCTCATCTAATCGACATTGAATATCCAGCATACTTTTTAGAATTGAGGCATTCTCTCTAGTAGGATTCCGGATGGCTTCCTCGGCCTTGTCTTTCAACCTCGATGAGAATATTCCTAATTTCTCTTTTTTCGTCTCTATCATCATCTGGTGAAGGCTGTACTGTGGCAGAATGAAATATGCGCATAATAATACGGCAAAGCTCGAAAACCAGAGTTTGCTCTGCAAAGTAGACAATCCGCTGGGGGTGGACATATGAAAAAATCCCCAAATAAGATAAACAGAGGCCGCACAAAGGGTAAATTTTGAGTAAAGCACGCCCTTGAATTGGATATTCTTGGAGAGCAGAACATTAACGCTCAGGGGAAGTTTGCCCATTTTATAGACCATAAACGCCGTGGCAACCAATATGTACAAACTGGCACCCATTATATAATGTGCAAAAATATAATAAAACTTAATAAAAATAAATTCATAACGCAACTCAGGATGGAACCCGAAATTGTCCAAACCTAGAAGATGGGCGAATACAGTTATTGAGACACCAGTCAATACCATCATTCTGTTGTTGAATATATTTGCTTCCTGGCCCTCATACCACTTCAAGATTTCTTCTCTTGGCAATTCGATCATATCAATAAAAATATCTCCTAAAAATCTTATCTGCTCATGCGCCCAGGCGACAAACACAATCTGCAGGGCGATTAGAGTTGAAAGAATAAAGAAAGAGATTATGTATTCGAATGATTTTTCAAACAATGTCAAAATGATAACTGAAATAAAGAAAAGCACTACTCCTACAGATGCCCCTGCCCAGTAGTAAGGAAGCGGTATTAATGAGATAGTTCTCTCCAGGTGCGTTTCATGGGAGTTCATTTGATTGCATCCGGTAATAATTCTAGGCCCAAAACGATCAATGGAATTATAGTGATCAATGCGATATGCAGGATTTCATAAAGACTGAAAGGCCACTCGCTCATTTCATCTAATCTGTACTGAATGTCCAGCAGATCGGTTAGAGATAACACGTTCACGTCGCTCGGATCTTTGAAAGTATCACTTGCTACGGCTCTCAACTGCGATGAAAATGCGGTTGTCTTTTCTCGCTTCGTTCTTACCATCATCTGGTGAATGCCATGCTGGGGGAGGATGAAGTATGCGCATAATAACGCCGCAAAAATTAGAAACCCAATTATTCTCTCCTGAGATGGCAACTTCAGTGGAGTTAATATTAAAAAAATTACCCACGTTAAATAGACACTTGCAGCGTATATGGTAAATTCGGAATACAATATACCTATGGCTTGAATGTCTTCGGAGAACAGAACATTAGCGGTCAGAGGGAGTCTTCCTATTCTGTGTACCGCCGATGCAGTCATAATCATGCTATACAAGCCGATCCCCATGGTATAGATTGCTAAATAATAAATGATTTTAAAAAAAATATTTAGGAATCCCTGAAAAGGAAACCCGTAGTGATCTGCACCCAGAACATAAGCTATAATGGCGGCGCAGATTCCCGCTATAACCATTTTTTTATCATCGAATATGATAGCCACCTGGCGACCATACAGTTTTTTCATATCTTCTTTTGGCCATTCGACAATATTGATTAATGTATCTTCAAATAACTTCATTTTATTGCGAGCCCAGATAACTCCAACGCTCTGAAGTGATATCAAGGCCGAAAGCATCAGGAAGACCCAGATGAGCTGGTATGATTTCTCGAAAAACAACAAAATTACGAAAGAAATCAGGAATGATGCGCCGCCAAGAATTATCCCCCCACAGTAATAAGGAAAGGAAATAATGCATAAGATCCTCTCCAGGTGCGTTTTGCGATCCTTGCTGGATACTGCCCCCTGGATTTGGTGTAGATAGAGCATGGACGAGACCGCCCTACTATTAGTTTCTTCACTATTTTATCACTATTTTTCATTATGTATGTCGTGTCATATATCCTTACCTATCGGTCCGCCCTCACAGAGCTTATTGGTCTAACTTAATATCATAAAAAACATTATTTAAAATTTGCAGGAGGCAGAGTCAAGTTATCGATATTCTCGAGTGACTTGAGGGCAAGTCTCCATTCGGCAAAATGCGCGAAAATCGGTGCGCTCAAGCAATAGAATAACTATACAAATAAAAAATTGAGATTCAAAGCCCGGTGGAATTGGCCAGTTCCAGGCTCTGGTTCTTATCTCCGTTACCCTCAACGAATGATACGATGTTTCCCGCGTTCCAGATGTATAGGTACTTAAAGCTGTTATCGCCTCTGATATCCCTTACCTCCAACGCTTCGTGGCCGTTGACGGTGGCATTGCCGAAGATCGGCAGGCCTCTTGCCAGTTCATCTCTGTAGGTCTTTTGGGACTTAAAGTTGGAGATAGCAGATCTAGCATGCTCTTCATCCAAAAGCACGATAAAAGTGATCTTGGCATCGTAGGATTCACCTGGTTTTCCCCACTGGTATATGCCCACGGAGACATTCGCAGTACCAATATCCTTCTCACCATAGAATTCCGTGATGTAATCGGTCATATTCACATGAGGGTCCATCTCAGGAAGTGCGGCTAGGAGCTTGAAACCCGCAGGCAGTCCAACTTTCGGAATCGCCGGATTTGCTGCCGCTCCGCTGGCACTATCCGCGGCTAGGCAAACCGTGCTGGATGCCAGCAACAGGGATATGAATAGTATGCAAATTATGTTTTTCGATCTCATGGAGGTCCCATCTTATTTTCAAGTCCATAAGCTTTGTGAGCCGAAGATGATATTCGACATTTGTTTTTCTTCGTTCTCAGGTCCGATTTGGAGATCTGCCTCAAGCGGGCAGACACTTTGTCGTGGGGAATATCCAAAGATCAGTACATTGGAAATTGTCCTTGGATACCTAACGTTTCTGCACAAGATCGTATAAATACAGCTTTCTGTTCTAAAATTCTCACATGCTTGCTTAACATCGCAGCCAGATCATTGATCTTTATGGGCTTTGCCATGAAATCGTTCATTCCGGCTTCGATGCATCGCTCTTTGCTGTTGGGAAGGATGTACGCAGTGAGGGCTATGATCGTGGGCTGGACGGCAGCAGGGCAGAGTTCGCGAATCATTCGGGAGGCTTCGAAACCGTCTAACTCCGGCATCCTTATGTTCATCAAGATAATATCGTAAGGCTGGTTTTTCAGGGCCATCAGAACCTCTCTGCCATTGGTTACTGCGTTCGCACTGTAGCCCAGGCGTTTTAGCATAAGAGATGTTACCTTCCGGTTTGATTCATTATTTTCGGCAAGCAGAATGCGTGCCGAATTAAGATCTCTTCTTGTTGTTGCCATTTTAACCTGAATGATTTCAGAACCCAAATTTTGTTTACTTATCGCGCATCATGCTTTTGGAACCCAATGATCGGAATCGATTGATTATGTACTATCTTTCAATTATATTTATAGGTTTCCAAACAATTTAAATTAAATCTATGAGTTATTAACCGTCCAATTGATATGATTGCATGACACGATGGCAAAAATTTTAATACAATAAATATATATTATTAACTCTAAGGTTCAATTTACAGACCGAGGGGACATTTGCATAGATCGATAGAATTCGACGGTTGAACTCCAAATTCCGATATCTATACGAAGGTTTTCGCATCATTTCAAATAGAACTCAGATCTCTTTTTATATCTATTCGGGCCTGTTAGCATTTAATCGCTCTCAGAATATTTTTGCGCTTTCTCTGGCAACCAGTCATAGAGCCAGAGTACATGTAATCTTTTTTACGCGATTATGATATTTGCTGACTGGGCCATGATATCCACGTCGGCAAGCTTTCCCTCTACTTCCATGGAATCGCCAAAAATGCCTTCCATGAGCACTTTACCATTATGGGCAATAAGCCTGACAACCCCTTCCATCGCCATATCGCGGGCGTTGCCTTTCAAGGTATAGACTGTAAGTTCGCACATAGTTCCTCGAGAATATTAAGGCGGACCCGGCGGGATTCGAACCCGCGACCCCCGGGTTAGAAGCCCCTACTTTGCCGATCATCGCGAAGGAAACTCCATGGCTTCGCTTGTGTCATGCTCTGATCGCTTCAAGATGACAGACGATCTCTTAGTATTTGTATTTTACCTGATCAATTAGTGCAACCCTGTTGATTAACATGCTCTACAATATCGTTATGTAAAGCGTTATTTATTAATATATAATCATATAAATAGACTGAAATATCGCTCCAATCATCTTGTTAGAAACCGATTCGACTTTATGAGCACTTTACATGACAGGGTCCTGAGATCGGGCTTGAATTACTAAGAATGGTGGCGCACATGTTCTATTTTCGGCATACACCAGCATCAATCATGGTTCTGAATGGCTGCGACTTGCTTACTATCAGCAGGTGATGTGGCACAATCACATAACAACCACGATGCGATATCTGCATCTGGCCAACGATATCAAGCGATCCAAATATGATAAGTTCCTGAAGCTATAGGTTACAGCGCTTATACCCATGCATGCCTCTTTTTTCTCATTCATGTCTTTCGGCCAGATGCTGCTTGCAGTTCTTAGTCATATCCTGAAACTTGCTTCTCTTTGCATTTTTCATTCTTCTAAGTAATGCTCATGCCTTTGACTGCATCCCACGCTTTTCCGTTGTCTTTGAAATATCCATATACATATGCGTACGTGCTTTTATCGAGGGCTACAGTCATGCTGAGCAGGCTTGCAGATGATCCGGCGTCATAATCTACTTTGGCCTCCACTAAATATGCCTTCTTTCCATCAAAATCGATGTATTTTTCGCTGGAATCTCCCGATAAGGTCATCATGTCGCCATTCAAGTACTTTAGTATGTTATCAACACTATCTTCACCTGCTTCACTGGGGGGTACATTTACTATAGCCACAGATATCGATGATTTTCCGTCATGTGGTGAGAACACACTACCTACGTATGTTCCTGTATAGTCATATGATCCTACGCCATCCAGATAGTCGTGTACTGACATTTTATCGGTATTGTCCACGGTCCATCCATCAGGCATGTCCAATGAGAATGTGTGTCCTTCGACTGATACATCTGTGGCCGATACCATTCCAATTAGCGTAATGAACACAACCAATATTCCGAAAGCTCTCATATTACATCGTCTCCTTAATTTTATGTGCTAGGGCTTTCCAGGCGAGCTAAAAGTACTATTATCAAATATTTTCTCCAGGCACATAACTGTAAGAAAACAGGGCAATTTATGACTATAAAGGTATTGCATCTCATATTTATCGCCTGTGAGTTATGCCCTCTGCTATTGTGTAGTTAAACCGTGCAAAAACCAAGGCTAAATAATATTCTGGTGTTGCCCTTCTGCCTCAACTCCGGAATACCTATAGATGCCTCCATAGAACGCCTTCCTATCTAAGATCCGTTTAACTTGCATAGGGTAGAATGGCTTGCCTTCTTTTGTCGTGTGGCCTTCAATATTCAAAATACCGGCAATCTTCTGGAGCGATGCTTCCGGCATCATGTCTCGCAGCTCAAAGACCCGTTTAACTGTGCTTGCTTTTTCCTCATCCAAGGTAAGGGCTTTGTCGCCTCGCTCCGCCTTGTAACCGATAGGTGCCTTGCCACCTGCATAACCACCCTGACGGGCCTTAGTCTTGCGCCCGGAAGACAACCTGGACGTAATCAGGGACTTCTCGAACTCGGCAAAAGCTGCTACCATCGTTAAGAGAAGCTTTTGGGTTGGGTCTTCCCAGCGGCCCGGTTCCGCAATACTTACTAGCTCCGCTCCAAGCTTCTTGATTTCCTTCATGAGCCACAAAGATAGCATAGTGTCCCGTGCAAGTCTGTCCATCCTAGTTACAATAACTTCCTTGACGTCTCCAGCCTTCAAAGCTTCAAGCAAAGCATGTAGGCCAGGCCTCTCCAACGGTTGCAGCGATCCAGAGAATGCGGGATCCTCATAGACCCGAATCAGTTCTAGCCCATTTGCAATGCAGTATTTTGTTATCGCGTCTCGCTGGGTTTCAAGCCCAAAACTATCGCATCCATTTTGGTTTTCGGTACTCACCCGGACATAGCCCACTGCTCTCATAACAGTAATCAATTAGTGTTATGAGTTTATATACATAACGGTATTACTAATTAGCGTTATGAAAAGGAAAAACTGCGCGTTTAATTCAACCAATAGAGAAAATGGGTGGGAAGGGGAGTGGGTTACTCGCTCTTGCCTTCAACAATATCGTAATGATCGTAAACCTTTGCCAGGACGTTTCGGTGATTCTCCTTTAGTTCCTCTGGAGTCCATTTTTTATATTCTCTAAAAAACACATGCAAAGCGTGCGGAGAAATGCAAATGCGATCTTTAAAGTATTTTTCCACCTTCTCAGGATAATCGAGCCGCCCTAGACTTGAATCCTTGCTACCCGTTATTAGTACCAGATTTCCGATCTTATGAGTCCATTCTACACGCTCTTCTGGAGAGAAATCCTTCACCCAAGAACTATCCTCAGCGGGATTTTGTGGTAGGATATGTTCAACAGATAGTTTTTCAACATTCATGGGTGCGCTATGATCCGCATAGAAGTAATCTAGTTTCAATAATAGGTAGCGAGCAAAACGATTCCCATACACCGGACCTTCGATTTCACGGATAAAGGAATCTTTATCTATATCGAAGCATTTGGGGTTAATTTTGGGTTTAAATACGTCCTCTACGTTCTCTGCAGCGTCTATTACCTTGATAATATCAATCATTGCTATAATTCGATATGTCGGAGGATATCCACCGATCCAATCTGCTGAATACTTGATATCGAGTTGTTTCAAAAAATCAAAAATTCGTTGATATTGGAATCTATCA
Source organism: uncultured Methanosarcinales archaeon (assembly GCA_903871465.1). Taxonomy (GTDB): domain Archaea; phylum Halobacteriota; class Methanosarcinia; order Methanotrichales; family Methanotrichaceae; genus Methanothrix. The sequence continues at coordinate 7,754 of CAIQHB010000075.1, read as the reverse complement.
AAATAACGTAGCAGAGGTGGCATCCAGTCAGTTCCAAGTAATCCCGCCTGCATTACCATCAATAGATTATTGAATTGATGATTATTGCCGGCCTTCCGATAATTTTGGCCATACAAAAGCTCATTGTAATGTTTTAAATAATTCTCTATTAGTTCAAAGGTCTTTAGCCCCTTATCCAAATGTTTAGGCTTGTAAATTTTTTGTTCGAATTCATCGATCAGTTCAAGTCGCGCCTTGTCTTTGACAAGAATAGTTCGCACGTAGTTAAGGAAGCGTTCAAAACCGTCTCCGTCGTCTCCGAATTCACCTTCAGCGTCCTCCCACATTTCAGCGTATACGATCCGTTCTTCCTCTGTTTCCAACTCTGCCAGATTCGTTGCCTTCAAAATATCACTACTGCGAAGTCGAGCACCACGATCATTTAGGACTCTGAAAAGCCGGAAGGCATCTTCCAGATCCTCGCTAGAAACATAGATAAATAAGACATTATTAAGCAGAAACTTGAGGAGCCTCTTCAGGTCTGTATCAGGATGATCGCGGAAAAATTCGTGCATCTTAAGGACGGCGTTTGCCATGTTCCGAACTGATCGGTCCTTAGAGTTTTTCCATTCTTGAGTTAATTGTTCTTTCTTGTTCGTTCCAGTGTCCGTCTTAATATAGTCTTTAATGAAATTCGTAACTTCTGGATGAGTCACGTAGACAAGTCGTGTCTGCTCAGGGATATTCATGAACTCGTTTTTATCTTGAAAGATGCACTTCTGGCAGGTTTCCTTCGCCATAACATCATCGACACGATCTCGAATCACGGCAAACACCATGAGAAGAGTCGCCATCCTTTGCTGACCATCCAAAAGGTCATTCACTAGATACTTTTGTCCATTTTCCGACCCAGGGGCTTTTGATTGGAAAACGAAAGAACCGAAAAAATATTCAAAGTCTGGATCATCTGGGTTCTCTGTCATCGCAAGTGTCAGGTCGTCAAGGAGTTCACTAACTTGTTCAGATTTCCAAACATAAGGACGTTGGTATACAGGAATATTGAACCACATAGTAGCGAATATTTGCTTGACAAATAACTTTCCGCTCTCAATTTTTCCTTTGGTCGACATTTTCATTCCTTCCGGACCCTTTTAAATCCAATTGTCATTATTCAGGCACGAATCATCCTCCATATCCATAAAGGTTGTGAAAAATTAAAGGGAATTCCCAGGATAAAATATCGTCCTGCGCGACCCACTTGATCTTTTGAGATCGCCAGTTTCCATAAAGCGATGCATATGTTTTTGGATGTCTCGGATCTCATCATCTAGATTCGCGAAGTCACCAATCTTCGCTTGAATGATCGATCTCCAAGCCTCGCTTCCTTCGCTTTGAGACGTTTGCGATCGTTTGACGCACAGGAGGTGCTGTCAGTCTTTGTAATTCCTGGTCCACTTTCTGTATTGCTTCTACTGCCATTTGATAGGATTCATCACCCATCATTTCGCGAACCTGTTCCACAGCAAAGCCAGCCTTGCACAACGAACGGTATTCTTCAATCAAGCCAAATTCGTTATCGTTTAGCTTGTTGATTGCGATCTCGAACGGATCGCTATTGGTTGTTGGTCTTTCAAGCACTGTGATTCTTCGCTCTAAATTACTCAAACTTTTCATTCAATCACCAGGGAAAAATTTCACTTTGCCGGACAAGGACAGCCCTATAATAGTCTGCCATCTTCTTTGATAGCCGCCCAACCTTGCAGGGCAAATCAGAAGTCTCAACATCAATTCGGGTAACAGGCCTAACCGGGCTAAACGCCACATATTCACCTATGATCTTTCCGTGCCGGAATTGATCAGGCTCAACAACATATATGGTTCCAGGTCCTGCCTTCTTAAGAAAATGCTTTGTTGCCCAGATCTTTGAGCCCTGAGAATGCTGATTTTCAACTGCCCATATCTCTTGCTTTGACAATGGCATGAAAGTCCCATTCGGCCTTATAGCGTACATCATGGCCAGGGCTGGGACATTCGTAGCGCAAATTGGTCGTAGGCCCACACGAAGGATATCAATTGAAGAGAAGGGACTCCCATGCAATAGCAGTCCATTTTCAATGCAAAATTGAAGCCGGGCAAGGACAGTTGGCCAGTCACCACATTTTATATTATGCACTATCTCGTCGTTCAATGGTGGTTCTAAGCTACTCGTATTCACGATATACCACCTTTCCGGATTCAAGGACCTCTATGCGCGCTTCTAGATCGTTCGCCTTCTCCAGCTCCCAGGCGTGGAGCCACACGTTTAGCATGTGACTGATCGTTCCAGCCTGCGGTATCGTTTTTTTGTTCTCCAAAATGTCCTCGATGATCTGAATGATCAGCTCGCGGACTTCTCTCGGTTTATCAACGTTTATCATAATTATTCCATAAATTTTATAATTAAAAAGAGTATAGGTCATGATTCTATATCGGCACCGACTTCCCAAAGTCTGCCTCTTCAGCCAGCCCTTCTATATTCTAGATTATATGTTTCTTACAGTGTGGCTCGACACCCTACGGGTGCCCCCTTCACTTGTGAAGGGCACCCTCCGGGATGTCTTCGCTCAACCCCACTTTGTTTTGAAACAAGGAAATAGCGCAAGAATGAAAGCGGCACGTCTACTTGCTGATGCGCCCTGTTAAGGTTCGCACGCCTGCTGTTATCTGATTCTCAATAGCAATAATGGTTATAATGGTTATTTTTCTTATTGGCTAAAAGTTTTAAAAAGAATAAGTAATAAATAAGTAGAGAAGATAGCCATTATAACCATTATTTCGTCTTCAATCGCATTCCTGACCATGCTTCTACCTGTCTATCTCCGACCTTGGGCTGGCTGGTGTCCGTGGGTATTGTCGTCTGATCTTGTATAACGCTGCCAAATGCTTTTTTAGAGGTTGCTGGCGGATATTCGTGTTCAGAAGCCCACGTATTATAGGCCCTAAGCAAATCGGCTTTGACCACGTGATCGCTATCGGAGCATTCACAACAGTCTTCTAAGAATGCAATGACGGGATTACTTTTCCTCCTATAATATGATCCACTGCTAATGCTGTCGCTGAACTGCCAACTATTCTTCTTAAGCCTTATCAACCCCGACAATGCAAAGTTGAGAATCCCGCTTAGTTCTTCTGGTGTTGTAAGTCTTGCTGTTAGGTGAGTGTCTTCGCGACCAAGAAAGGAATTTTCAAACGGAATTATGAGCCACCTATTGTAAAATGCATCATCATCTACTTTTATCATAGGAAGGCGATTTGCAGAAAATATCAATTTAGCTGTATTTCGAAAGCTAAATATTTGTGTACCCTTATATTCTGCGTCTATTTCATCTTCACCGGTTACATTCTTAAAGACACCTGCATCTGATATCGCTGTTGCCGGTAAGTCACCAGATGTGTTTATGCGGTTGCCAAACAGTCTTGCTCTGGGAAACCTTTGACTTACGAGATCCTGCAACGAAACGTGGCTGCAATTATCACGCCCGTTTATTGCCTCCATAACCCTGATCAATGTTCCTTTGCCCGTTCGAGGTGGTCCCAAGAACATAAATGCTTTATGAGCGTTATAATCCGGCCATAACGTGTATCCCAGCATTTCGCCAATAACATCAAAATATTTTTTATCAATTGCTTGCTCCAAGAATTCCATAAATTGCGGGCATCCAGCAAAACAATCGTAATTCACAGGTAATTTTGTCAGCAATTTAAAATCTGGTGAATGCTCGTATTCGTCTAGGCTGTCAAGATCTAAGACGCAATTTGATAAATTAAGTAGCTTTTTATCGCTCTGCAAGCTGCTAATCGTATCCGATGTCATTGAGCAGGTTCTTGCCAGGATTTCATTTGCGGTCCGATCTGTCATGACCGGTTTACCCATGTTGGTTTCAATCCCGTTAAATGCATCATATAACAACTTCTTAAGGTAATCATAAGCGTCACTACAATATACACCATTTTTATAGATGAATGTTTTTTCATTATCCACAAGATGTAAAATGTTATAATCCTGTAAAAGCATATCTGATGCTTTTTCGGTGTTAACGCCTTGGATCTGCTCTCCCCCGCGTTTATCGGTATGCATAATTAGACACTCTCTAGGCGTAAGTTTATCAGGCATTTAGACAGCCTCTGCTGGCTGGTTCTTGACCATGCCAAAACCTAACACGCAATCGATCCTGGCACACAATAGCCGACCATCTCGCATTTCCAGTAGAATGAAGTCCTTTCCGACTTCTTTGACCCTTCCAGTAATCGACCTCTCCATAAACGTCAGGTCGAATACGCAGACTTTGTCTAAAAACTTTTCCAATTGTTCGTTGGAGCAAAAATTATTTGTGCTTACTTTATTATTTTTGTATGTCATAATATACTTCCTATAGGCGTAGATGCGTCACATACACATTTTTATTTTATCTTAATTTTAATTTTAAAAGATCCAGTTCAGTAACATGCTCAAGACTGTCCATTATCAGCATACGGGCTACATCACTGATTGTCAGTCTATTCCTGCGCGTGATTTCCTTAATGGCTTCCTTGTTACTTTTAGGAACCATCACACCCTTATGAAACCCACAGGAGAGACATTTTCAACGGACATAACGCTCTTTGTCAATGCTACTATTATTTCAGGTGATCCAATTCACCCATGGCTTATTTTAAAGGCATGGCCGAATTGTTAGAGGCACAATCAGATGAACCGAAATCAACGAATGGGCTAAATTTTTTGGGAAAAACTATAAGAGAAATTATTGAAAAGGGAACAAGAAACTTTTCAAATCCAAAAAGGAGATGGCAATAACGAGGTTGATATAATTTATCTAAAGGATATCACATTGTGTAATCCTCTGAGGACCACGATGATCGATGAAAGTTTCCTTGCGTTGAATATTGATACCATCGATGGATTTATGTGGGGAAAGAAAAGAGAGAGATCTAACAAAAAGACTTTACTCGATGAATCCCAAGAGGACATAGTCTTTATCTATTTCTTCTGTTAACTCATTTTGTTTCGAGGTTATCTTGAAAAGTGCCACGGAATGTCTATCCAAACTATTTTTCACGCGTTCTCTTAGGCCCTGGTCAAATCCGCCGCTAATTACCTCGCCAGAATCATCAATAAGAAATTGGAAGGTATCTCTAAGAAGGCTCAAGCCTTTTATTACGCCCCTATACTGCTCTTCTCTATCTGGTACGGCTTCTTCATTGGTGATCTTATCCCATATTCTTTTTGCCAATTCGGAAGTAATAACTTTGGTTTCGAATCCTTCGGGTATGATTATGTCATAAAATGTTATGTCACTTTGTGATTTATAAATAACATCCAATAGATCTTTATACCTTTTAATCGTTCTTGGCCCAAGCTCATTTATTTCTTGTTTGATCAAATCATTACGATCTTCACATGCTAGGAGCCTATTAAAACGCTTCAATGCGATTCTTGCTCTTGATTCTGTTATTTCTGGTTTATTACTGGAAAAGACAACTCTAACAGATGCAGCGGGACAAGTTGCAATTACATCTATACGTGAATTTTCGATAGTTAGTTGAGAAATTGGGCCTCGTGCCGACAATGATGGCTCTCCAGACTCGGATTGTACCGCAATTGATGTAACGATTCTTTGGAATTTTACCAGTAAATTTCCTAGAACTTCAGTCGATATGCGATAATTTTCTACATATTTTCCATCAACATCCAAGTCGAATGTGTCAATTTGAAGTCTATTATATGAATTGCTTAATTCCAATAGCAGTTCCTTTTCCCTATTTTGCAAACTAATGAGATGTAATTTTAGTGAGAATCTATCGGGATATTGATTTACGAGATCTGCATTGTCTCTTATTAGCTCCGCTATCTGAGACAATTCCTCTTGAACCAATTTTGGTCGCCTAATCTCATCGGTCATAGATCTCATTTTAGAAATTAAATTCAATTATCCCTTTAGGATCGGGACGGTCACCTCGTGTGAATCCGAATAATCCTAACCAGTAGCTTCTCCATTGCAATGTTTTTTGGTACAGCGGATCTCCTTCTGAATACCGTGGGAATCCATATACATCACATCTATATTTTCCTTTTATATCATTTTGATTAAATAGCGGAATAAGTTTGCTTTGAATTTGTTTATCTCTGTCGACTTTCTCCCCATCCCATTGTGTAACGAGGTCGATATCACTCGGATTTTGCTTTGAAGTTGTAAAACTTCCATCAATCCACTGCTTTATTGTAACATGAAGGGGTTCCAATTCTGAGCGATATTCCAAGTATCCTTTGAAAATGTCCTCTCGAGTGGATGATTCGGGTTCAGTTACGAAACGGGTTTCAAATTCGACCAAAGTTGCCTGATGCAACCCAGCAGGTAGATTTCCTTTTTCATTGAAACCAGGAATCATTTGAACTTCTTGCACGATCATACTTGATATGTTTTTCGATATGCTTATATAATTAATAATACAAATATGCGCTCGACTTAAATAATGAATAAATGGGATCATTTCCTTAGACAGCACAATAGGCTAATAAATTTACTAGGCGGGAGACTAAATTTGCAGAACCGACTTTAAATGCAAAGTCGACTGAAATCTGCTTAATGCATTACGATAATGGTCACATTGGTCATTCTCTCTGTTTATTTATAAATTGTATCTTCTAAACTTATTGCTAATAAGAAAAATAGCCATTATAGCTATTATGCACAATATAGTATAATAAGATAAAAACGAGTACAAGGGCGTTCGCAGACAACCATCTCAGTTCTTTTGCATCATTAAACTAAAGAACAAAATGCTTGTTCCTCTTTGGCGTAATTACCAGTCGTTCGCCATCAAAAATCATTTCTAGTGAATTGTAATTGGCATCGGACCAAGCTTGCGCTATCGTCCTGGGGATCGATAGCAATGCAGCTCTGTTAGCTTCTGACCGGCATAACTTCCGAATGAATTTTAAAAACATTTTTAATCAAATAAATAAAAAATTTTTAATTTTACGAGAATTTGATTGCAAGTTATGCCATAGGGATCCTAAGATTCAGGCTCCAGAGATCTTCGACCTGTGATAGAGATTCTCTATCATTTTCCGATTTATCATAATTCATATGCTTCCTGGCCTGCTTATAAGAGTGGAGCCTACTGGCCAAAGCCTCTAGCCTTAATTATCGATCGGCATCAAGGAGATCACAGATATATAGAATGAAAGGTTAATTCGCATGGATTAGTTAGAAGCCTGACAAGGGACATCTATTAGGAATAATGAGCCACAAGTATCATATGAGATGTGAAATTAAATGAAAGGTTCTTGGGTGTTAAGAAGATCAATAATAAATTCGATATGGCAGAATTTTAATCTCCATATACATGAACCAAGTACGGCCATTTTATTTGCAATTATATTTTCATATCTTATCTATATATTTTTTTTCATTCGCTTCAATTATCAGGATATATTGGGGCATTTAGGCTTGTTATTTGGGCTAATCGGACTTACTTATGCCAAAATATGTGCAGATTCAAGTGGGGAGCAACTTGATAAGGCCCAAGAAGGTCTTAATAAGATTCAGTTAGATTATTGGATTACTAGGGGTAATGATCTATATAAAGAAAAGGTACGTGTTTAGCTGGCTAGCTTCGCCGTTAGCATTTGGAGACAGTTTAGTCCATTCTGCCCCCATGTTGCCAGTGTCGTCATGATGCGCTCATGAATCGAGGTTCCTTTCTCATTGCGTAGCGTGCCCAAGATCTTTCTT
>CAIQHB010000074.1 GCA_903871465.1 uncultured Methanosarcinales archaeon | reverse complement strand
GCCACATGTAGCTTGGCGCTCGGAGTTGTTCCGATCCCAACGTTGCCATCTATTGTCAGACTGCCCTTTGGTGCATCAAATTTTAGTTTTTCCGCACCATTCGGACCACCATATGTCAAGCTAGCAGCTTCGCCTTTAGAGTACCACTCCCAGTCGTGAGTCAGATCTTTACTGTCTTTGCAGTCTCTGTCCTGAAAAGCAAATCCTGCCTTGTTACCACGGCTTCGCACTTGGTCGTCCCATGGCATGTTCAATTTCTGGTTTCTTTCCGGTTGCATATTCTATACCTCCTACTATTTGTATTAGATAATATTTATAATTAGAAAAATTTGTTGAGTAATACACAGGGATTACGACATATCTAAGTTCGAGTTAGAACCTTGCGTTATGCCAAGAATAAGAGCATTTCTTAATTGTCTTTGTAAACGTATTTACGTTCATATACTAGTATATATAAAACCTATACGTTTGATAATAATAGTATTTTCACCTTCATTTTCGATACTATCTAGAAAGCCATTTCTAAAAGGACGCTGGTCAGAAATATATTGCATAAAATCAACACCTTTATACTCAGATTTTACTTTAATGCTTTTGCAATCTTTCTGAGGAGTGTCAATGGTATTACCAGTTTTATAATCCCTAAGCTTGTTATAAATCATTAAACTGGAAGTGGCCGGATTTCCAGGCGTGGGTGATGAGCGATTCTCATTTTCCACCATAGCCCATATCAAATATCTATATGAGCTGCAAGGAATCATATCTTCAATAAGATCCTTTTCTATCGGCCATTTTTTTCCAGGTTTGATATAAATATAACTACCATCTGTATTCTTAGTGATGACGCTAATCGAATTAGTTATGGGTGCACAATTTGCTATGCCCCTCAGGTCAATTACAATGGTTTGCGGATCTTGGGCATCAAAGGCGTGACTGCGGTCCAGCAGCGCCAGCGGAGAATAATGATGATGGGGCTCTTTTTTGCCGGATTGATTCAGCATCGCCTCCAAATCCTGAGTGAAATAATTAAAATCGTCTATTTCAATTACTTCTACCTCCCAATTGATCTTATGTCTGGCGCAGGTTTCCATGTTCACGTCTTGAGGATTTTTTAATTCAGGTGTTCCGTGGATCTCGCTTATCCACAGATCCAGGTAGACCAAATCATATTTTCCGGGCTCATACTTGCCCAAGATGGGGTCGTCCCGATCCTCAGTTACAGCTTCGAAGCCATCTACCAGATATCTTCCGGCCGAGATCTTGATCTTTGTCGGATCGGCAGTATTGCATGTAATGCTAAATCCATTATCAGGGGTTCCATCGCCTATATACCACCTGCGCAGAATCATCTCCTGGTATCGCCTTATATCCTCCAGCTCATTCCAGTCCCTGTCCAGGAGGGGAACGCTTTGTTGCAGCCGTATCCCTATATAGTCTTTCTTTGGGTTGAAGGTATCGTAACCTTTATTCGAAAAGTTGCCTTTTTGATCTTGATCTCTCATCCAGTAAGATTTTTCCATAATCGTTCACCTGTCTACTTTTCTATTATGGTATCGCGTGTTTTTTGATATCGAAATACAGATGCATTTCATTTAAACTGGGACTATTGACTTGATCGCAATTTATTCGTCAAATGACAATCCCACCGGTATCTATAGTAGCAGAGCCCGCGGAAGTGAGGTGCGCTTGATCACACTGTCAAATGAAATCATCGGGCGAAATGGTTGCTTTCCGTTCTTATGAGCCATTCAGAGGGAATGTCAGTTCAACGATTCTATCAAGGGTAACACTGTTCGATTTAGTGATTGTGCCGTGGGTGGCATAGTTCATTAAAAAAATGCCGGTTTCGGTTTTGGCAAGAAGAGAGAACTCTGTAAGCTCCCTGGTAGAAGAATCCGGCTCGGACAGTTCAAAATTAACAACTATCCGAAGCTTATTGGTAATAGTGTTAGACGAAGTGCTATCTGGCGCCAAATACACTATCATCTCAGGAGTTATCTTCTTGGCCCACGCCCAGTTTCCCTTACCATCCTCATAAGGAGTAGTAGGTTTACCGAAGAAGGATATTATGTTCTCCTTGAACGTTTCGGTGCGTTTGGTAATATCATCAATGGAGGTCTTCCCAATGCCGATATAGAATTCCCAGTTCGTTATGCCATCCTTCCCCTTCTTCAAGACCGCAGCCAAAAACTCGCCGAAGTCCTTATTTATGCTGTTGGACCTCCAGCCACGGTCCTCAATCAATTTATTGCCAGTTCTTATGACATCCCTAAACTTTCCGCTCATCTCCATCTATTAGCCTCTTTTTATCTTCAAAATATTTTATCTTTCAAATGCGACCATTGAGTACCATATAGGTCCAATAATAAGGATCATTGGTCATGTAATCATTTCCTTTTGGATCGTAGGAATACGGATATGTGTAAATATTTAGCACCTGCGGGATCCTATCCCTATATTCACCTTCAGACGGCACAGCACTCTCATTCTGAATTAAGTAAATATGGTCCTTGTAGTCATCTATTCCACTCAATGGATATTTCTCATCCACTATAGTGATTATTATAATCGTTATCTTCACAAAGGCCGGAAGGAATGACTCAATTATCTTTATGAGTTGTTTTTGATATTTTTCATCGACCTTAAGACTCTCGCCGATTGGTACCGTGATGTAAAGTCCAATGCTATAGGGAGAGTACAGCCCCTCCTCTCTACTATCCCAGGTGTAATGGACCCTGTCTTTGACTCTCCTCATGTCCGCCAGGAGAGCGGGATCATCGGTGTTCACCGTCTTGGACCACTGGCGATTGAACTCGGTGCAGCCCAGGATCTTGTCGCTTTCACTGCAATGCTCCATGCCATAGGATCGAAAGACATTGTTGATGTATTCCTTTACTTCACATTTCTTTCCTGTGAGAAATGCGGCCAAGGCTGCCAGTCCCTCCGGAGTACCCTTCCTCTTGTAGAACTCGGTTGCCTTCAGTAGATACTCTTTGTTCGTTTTTATCTCAAAAAGCTCATACAGGTCTAAAGAGAGCCAGTCTGCAAGCCATGAGGTGAGCTCTTTGTTATCATGAGAGAGGCACCATTCCGGCCGGAGAGGCCGATCGACAGCAAGGGGATCGAAGTAGCTTGGAATATCCGATATGAGCCTCTCGCTTGCATCGAGCTGGAATCCGAACACGCCCAGGAACTTCTCCAGGAACTCTCTGCTCTTGGAGTCCTCCTGATATGCAGCCGGAAGATATTTGAGCAGTACACGCCCGTCGATGGCACTGTCACCCAACCTTCTCACCTCCCTTAGCTACCGTCACAGTGTGATCTTCCGGATTTGAATCGACCAGTGCGTGAGCTGGTATCGAGATCCTGCCAACTGATTCCACAGGACCTCCCGTCTTACCCTTCACCCAACTGAAAAGCTGGCAGCTGTTCACATGGTCCACTCCTTCGGCACCATCTATTACCTGTAGGACTTCTGATAGATAGACCGGCCTTCCAAATGGCCAGCCATCCCTATCCGGTCCGCCGCCTTTTATGGGATTTAAAAATCCGGCCAATGCTTTTTGGACCGCTGGTATGACATAATCGTCCTGACTTCTGGGATCTTTTGCCACATCGGTCACAACCTTCACACGGACATACTCTGGAGGTAGGACGAAGAGCTCCGTACCCATGAGGCGATATTTTTCCAGGTGTTTTCTCACCAGCGAAATCTCCTCCTGGGTTGGGGTAGCCAGGGCCAGGGAGTCGATTGACTCTGATTCTGGAACTATCACCACTGAGACCACTGTGGGAACCCGGTCGTCATGGGAAGGATGATACATCTCAAGGGCCTTAGCCCTGGCCAGTCTCACATCAGGGCAGGACATTGCCAGATACTCGTAATCTGCGGAAGTGACCGCCCTCGTAACCTCTCTCGTGTCCTTCCTTGCTCTGCCTATGGCGCTTTCGAGAGTCTCGGCATCTTCGCCTCCGTAAGCAGCATTCTTGTTGCATACAGTCACTTTTGAGGCAAGACTCTCGTCCCGGATCTGATTTATGGTTCCTGGACCCAAGTTGCCCTGAGATCCTACGCCCGATCTGTACTCGACTATTATGCTATCTCCCTTCAAGGGAATCTTGCCATGTATCCCATCGCCAAAGGTTATGGTTCCATTTCCCAGATCGGCCGTGAAGTGAAGGTCATTACCGCCGGAACCGTCCAGATCCTCTTTGAGCGTCCATTTGGTTCCATTGACCACGTCTTTGCCATCAACTGTCTGGACCGGGCCGGGAGACCACAACCGTAACATATCCTCCAGAGTTGAGGCGCTCCGGAGGACCATTCTCTCCTCCATCTTAATCATGAGGTTTGCCGATCCATCTGATTGGAACTCCCTACGCCTCTCTATCCCCTGCACCGCATGCACTGTTGCTTTGCGAGAGGATGGGCTCAAGGATACTTCTTCTAGAGTCTCAAAGCAAACCTGGTCTTTGGCCTTGGGATTGAGGCTTGCTACAAGGGTCCCTTTGGGAATTGATTCCGGGGAGTCTCCCACCAATTCGAAAGTGATATCCACCTCTGCAGGCCTTGGAGGATAAGGCCTTGGAACTCCTAGCAGCTTGAGGAACTTGAGCCGGCTTCTGTCATCTATCCGGTTCAGGCTGTAGATCTGCATCTCAGTCAGCCAGGCAAAGAGCTCTATGAAAGTGACTCCGGGATCTGTCTCATTTCTATCCGTCCACCTGGGAGCATAGATGGGAATGCGGGCCAGTGCATCTCTGACAAGCTCATCGTATGTCTTGTTATCCAGGTTCTCCAGAGGTATGGACATCTTCAAGCTCCTATTACAATTTTTATGTCATGTATTCCTGTGCAAGGGATCTCCCAGCTTTCTTGAGTAATAACGAAATCAGAAGCTTCTTCGTTGACTTTCAAATTCTCCACATGGTCAACTCCACCTATTCCCTCCAGCATGGAATAGAGATCGGACAGATATATGCTCCTGCCAAACTCCCAGCCGGTCCCGCTGGGCCCTCCCGTCAGTGGATGGAAGTATCGTTTCAGACTTTCAGTAACCGTCCTTCTCAGAGGCACGGCCAGGTCAATGGAGGTCGGGTATACATCCGCGCCTATCCTGATCTCCCTGTAGGTTGGGGGCAGGATCGTCAAGCTCCCGGGAGATATAGCGCACGAGCTCCTCTCCAGGAGGTAGCTTTTCACCAGGTCCATCAGTCCCTGGGATGGAGTGGGTCGATCTTCCGCGCCCCTGGGGATAACTATCAGGTATAATGAACTGGGGGTGTCGGCTCTAGTGAAGCACTTGGTCCTGGCTATGAAGCTTGAGGCCTCCTTGGCCAGCCTCTCGTAATCCTCCAGGGTCACCGCTCTGTTCCTGTGCTTGATCAAATGCGGACCTCTCTCCAGAGCTGAACTGACCGCCTCCGTATCTGAGCCACCCTGGGCAGGCTGGCAATTGGTCACCTTATCTATTCCGGCCAGGGATTCCTTGATGGTATTTATCTCTCCGGAGGAAACGTTTCCTGCCGACCCTCCGCCCCAGGTATAGTTGGCCTTGATGTTATCCGTGCCAATGGGCGGGATCTTCCCCATCTTACCGTCGCCGAAGCTGATCTGGCCCAATGCATGGTCCAGAGCATAATGTCTGGATCCTGAATGGGACTCGAAGAGGTCATCTACCTCGACCCACTGCACCCATGTGTCTACGGTAGAGCCTGAATCGTCAGTCACTTCCAGTATGGATAAATCTTTTTTATGCTCCTCTTTCTCCACTTCTGAGAAGATAATCCCCTCCCGAATCCATATATCGCAGGAGACCACGGATTTGTTCTGCAGGCTGAATGTCATATCCTTCCCCCCATCGCTCGATCCCAGGACCTCATCCGCCACAGTCTCCGCCTGCTCAGCCCAGACCGTGTTGGGATACACCCCCAGGAGCGGAGGAAGTTCTCCGGCATTATCCAGTGAGCCCATCAGCCAGTAGCAGGCCTTGCCGAGTAGTGTCGTCTTCTTCCGGTCTCCGGGAGCTATGAAATCCAGGGTTTCTGCCCGGGTCAGATATTCAGTATTGTCCAGACACTGTAGATGGATCAGTCTTGTAACATGGGCATTTTTGGTATAGGCAGGATTGAGCAGCCTGTCCAGGACCAGCCAGCCATCACCAAGCAAGACGCCTATCAGGGCATTTTCGCTCATCACTGAAGTGGTGCCGGTACTTGAATCCACTATCACCTCCTGAATCATCAGCTCTTTCTGAGGCACGAATTCCTCAGAGGACTGCAGCCTCAGTTTGGTCTTATTATTTTCAGTCCCGGGATCCTCCATCAAGCGGATGTCTCCTCCCCAGTAGGACCAGGTTATAGATGGATTGATGGAGGGCTTCAGGGATTCATCCACATAGAAGAAGAGGCTCATATTGCCTTCCGGGAAGGGGTTCTTGAAACCCAGAAAGAGAGCTCTCTTGGAGCATATCTCAGATAATGCAGCAAACGGCTTGAAGCCTGTGGCGTCGTCCTCTTTGGCCCTTTTTGTGAGGTCCACATACTGAAGATTGTTGTAGGCCAGGCAGTGCTCCAGGGGTTTAGAATTGCTCTCATCTATATTGGAGTTGTTCAGGGCAATGGTTATGCTGCTGAGGCAGGGCGGGAAGAAATTTTTCTGCACTGAGTAGGTAGTAATCCCATTAATCGTAGTGGATTTTACTACATCACGACCGTAATCTCCTTCAGTTATGGTTGCCCTGATCCAGTAATTTTGAACCCCATATACATCGCATTCCTCAATATCAGAAGGTAAGTTGAATTTGATTGAACCTTTATTTATTAAATTTATCGCATCCTTATCACTGTCAGTCGTTGGTGAAAATATTTTCCAGATCATTCCATTGAAGTATTCCCAAGTCAGCTTTGGATTCACATTGTCTTCAGGAGTCGCATTATAAGGTTGCCTCTTATTATTAATATCAAAGGTGAGATCAATTGTCACTTCAGCTCCTGCCTTGGAAAATACCTCCTGGTTGGCGATATAGAATGAATCGAAAGACCTCGGAGTCATGCCAAATGGATATATGCTATATTGGAATTCCAGATGGGTTTTATCCTTGAATTTAAGGTTGATGGGAATGAAGTTATAATAGGCATAATCAGGCCCCACCGTTCGAGTCGAGAAATCGAGACCGACTATATTTATGGCTTTGATATCTGGTAGGGAGCCATTATTCTTTCGACAGGATATCCACAGGCTGCTTATGCCTTTTTCTTCCGTCTCCTTTATGCCGCTGATACCGCGGAGTGTCACGATGACTTGTAGATTATCTGAATCTACCGGCAGCGTGGCGGTTGTTATCCTCTCGATTTTTCCATCTTCATTCGTATACTCCCAGATAAGATAGCCCATCTTATCCGGATCGGGTGAAGTGGCGAACTTGAACCTCAATTTAATATCCGTAGACCCTCCAACCTTGAACAGCTCGCTGTGGCCCAGGTATAGGATATGCTTCTGGAGGTCTTCTCCGCGGAAGGGCTGGAATGGCCTCTGAGCCATCAGGTCTGGAAGATGGTCATATATTATATCATCATCAGGATCTATGCTGTAAATCCCGACCATAGGAGAATCGCAGGCAGAGAAGTTCTTTGAGGTCTGGTATGTCAGGACTGGGTGAGCTTCTGTCTCAGAAGTGGCCAGAGGAGTTCCTGCAGCCACAAAGATGGGATCGGTGAATCCCTCCACAGGATAAAAAGTCACAGGCACCCTGGCCGGCCTGGCTGGCCGAAGGCTTATCCCCAGCATATCCAGAAAGGCCGCGAAGTTCTTATCAGGGACACGGTTGAGACGGCTGATGACCTCCATGTGCATATGGGCGAAGATCTTCAGGAGCGCCAGGCCGGGGTCGGTATTAGGCCAGGTACTCGGATCCCCGTTGGGAATGTTCCACTCGGGGATGCTGGACCGGGCCTGGGTAGCCATGTGGTCCACAAGTTCATCAAAGGTTATATTGTTCAGTTTTGGGGCGACCATTTTCGCTTATTCACTCCTTCAGGTAAAATGGATAGACCAGATTGTACTCAGTATTGGTGCTTCTCACGGTATAGCTGACCTCGATCAGGAGCTTATTGCCAACAGACTCATCCGTCGATACCGATACATTGTTCAATTCTATCCTCGGCTCCCATGAGATCAGAGAACCCCTCACGCTCTCCTCTACCAAACACTGGGTGGTGATATCAGGAGATTCAAAGACGTAGTCAGATATTCCACAGCCAAATTCAGGCATCATCACCCTCTCACCCATGGAAGTGGCGATGATGATCTTTATCGCCTCAGCGACATCGTCTTCATACGAAGATTCTTCGATGCTTCCACGGGGGCTCAATCTAACTGGAAACTTCCATCCCCTTCCCAAAAATTCCCTCGACATTTTGCACCCTCTATGGAATATTTCACGGTCCTATGAGCACCTTCATGCACCCCAGCACAATGGTGCTTGGAGGTCCGCCGCTCTCAACAATGGAGTCACCCATCCTAGCCGCCGGAAGTCCGTTGATGAGGACAGTCGTACTGCCCATGGCCACAGTCCCCCCAACGTGTGGCTGAGAAGGGGGAATAACTTGAGGACAGGCATGAAAATCAGATCCCGCTCTCCATGCCGGCTTTCCTTCGATCAATACATTGCTGCTCCCGGGGCCGGGTCCCAGAGCAGTCCCATGGCTTGTAAGATCACCAACTCTAGCTGCAGGAGGAATGATTACCACCTCTTTTAGTTTATCTTCACTATGGCGCCCTGGATGCACATAGGGCCGGAAGATTTTAGCTCAAATACGCCATTGGATTCCACATTTAGCATTCCGGACCTGATCTTCATATTGGCCGTTGCCTCTATCTCTATTGTCGGCGCCTTTATGGAGATCTTATTGCTGCTCTCGATCTTTACAGAATGTGCCTGGGCATCTATGCAAATGGAGTCCTTTCCCTCTTTGTCCTTGATCTCAATCTTCTGTGATCCCAGTATTATGCACTGGCCGGAGCCGGTCCTGATCTCCACCTTGCGATTGGCCTGGTTGCTCTCGTCACAAAAGACGATCTCGTTTCCCTCTGCGGTTCTGAGCCTGAATATCTTATTCTTGGCGTCCTGGCTGGTGCCGGGCGGCTTCGCTTTCTTGTTCCAAAGGGACCCCAGAATAAAAGGGCGGTTTACATCACCGTGGTCAAAGGCTACCAATACCACATCACCCACGGAGGGTATGAAGAAGAAGCCGGTATTGTTGCCGGCCAATGGCATGGCAATGTTGACCCAATCGCTCTCGTAATTCTCGCCCATCCATGGAAACTTGACCTTTGCCCGTCCCAGGCCGTCCGGGTCGTCTATATTTGAAACTGTGGCTACCACCACCCCAGGAATTCTAGAGTCTGGTATAGAGCTACTGCACATGGCAAGTTCTGACAAATTCGGCCTCCTAGGAT
Source organism: uncultured Methanosarcinales archaeon (assembly GCA_903871465.1). Lineage (GTDB taxonomy): Archaea > Halobacteriota > Methanosarcinia > Methanotrichales > Methanotrichaceae > Methanothrix. The sequence continues at coordinate 42,177 of CAIQHB010000074.1, read as the reverse complement.
TTTATTTGGAAAGATAGCAGCAAGGAGATTAGATTATCGAATAATTTTGTTACTGACCTTCTGAGTGACCATGCTCATCAAGTCTAGATTGAGGAGGTATCCACCCTTTCCAATAGAGTGCCTGGCACTCTTAATATAATATTTTCCGCTTAATCTCCTGCCTGCTCCCTCGATCTTTATGGATAATCCTGCCTTTATTTTGGGGTCTCCTGATATCTCGCAGCTCCCTTCGACAAATGAATTGTTGGCCTTATCTATAAGGGCGCCTCCGAGGACATCAGCATCCTTCTGGCAACTCAGTATGCTGTTCTTCTCCTGGATCTCACTGTGAAACTCGCTCGCATTCAGGTACTTGGAGGCATATATGCCGTCGAAAAATTTAAACTTACCCTTATCCTTCTCAGATTTATATATTTTTTGATCGTCACAATTGAAAGCTAGAACTTTGGCTTTTTTTGCCGCTCTGGCAGTGCTCATCCTGAAGTTCATACTGTATATATCCACACCCCACGACAGTGTGCCAGCTGTATTGCTGTAGCCTGGTGCTTTGAAGTAAAGCATTTTATCTCTAACAAAGAATTCGAATCCCACCATATCAGCAATCTTTTTAATAAATGAGTAATCGCTTTCCCCGATATCACCGAAGATGACATTTGAATACTGAATACCAGCATTGTCAACCTTTGGAATCAGCCTATTTGCTTGGGCGATCCTGCTCACCAGCACGGATAGATCTTGTCCATTCAATGCCATTGATTTTTCTATGCTGTGAGTCTTTTGAAGAAAGAATGAGTGATCGTAGCCCTGGACGGCAAGGGTCTGGACTCCCTCCATGGGAAAGCTGGGATTTAAGGCCACAATCTTTCCTGTGATCAAAGGATGCACTGGATTTAGGTCCTCATCTGCATACCCCAGGTAAATCTTGATATCCCCTCCAATCTCCGGGTTAAGAAGCGGTGAATCCAGCCACGATCCTTCCCCATCCGCCAGGGTGAGGTTGAACATGCTCGGGCAATCAACGCTGTCCTCCACTTCTACTCTGATTAGATCATTGACCAGATCCCTCTGTTCCTTTCCTCCAATAGTTATCCTGAAGTCAGAAAAAACTTCTTCGGATTTTCGAGGCATAGATCCATCCAATCCTTACTATAATGGTGGAACAGTGATCTCTTTTCCCGGCACCAGAAGCCTGGGATTGGCTATATTATTTTTCTCAGCGATGGATCTCCACATAGCAGCAGAGCCGTATGAAGTCGCGGCCATGGCCCATAGGCTGTCTCCGGACTTGATGGAGATGACCTTCGTCATGCTCTGCACGGAAGGCTTCTCCCTGGGGGCATTGTCCTTGGGATACTCTTTGAATCTAACGGAGAGCGTAGCCCTGACAGGAACGCCATCCCTGCGGAACATGGTGAACTTTTTGGTGACGGATTCCAGGATGCAGGTGAAGTTGATCGGTCCCCAGACAAACATGAGAATTGGAGGCGGATTTCCTGATCTATCATATTCCATAAGATCGGTTATCTTTCTAGTGTGAATTCTGACATCCTCGTTGCTCTCATAGGTATCGAAGAACAGGCTCATTTCCAGGGTCTCCAGTTTATCCCCGGCAAATTGAACCCTGGATTTATTCTTCTTCCTCGTCTCCTCAGGATAATTCGCGCTCTTGGACTGAGTATACTCCGAGGGATAGAAGAGAACTGGTATCTCCCTCACTATTTTCCATCGGTTCTTCTTCTCTATGACATATATCAGGGCTTTTTTGAGAATTTTAGACATAAATCCCCCTCCTCTCTCTCTCAATCTTTATCTTCCGCTCGATCATGGAGTAGACTTGATCAGATATCTTGCTCATGTTTATGGAAGGCGGCTTTGAGTCGTCCCTCCACCGGGCATCTTCTAATCTGATCTCCTTTCCGACAGAACGCAAGGGAAGCGCCTTAAATTCCATCAGCACTGAAGGAGGCATATCTGTCTGATATCTCCTATTTGCCCAAGCTGTCTGAACGGCTGACCTATCCGGCCCTGCTGAGACGTCATGAGAAATATCAATCCCAGGTCTCTGTTTCATTGTCAAAGGTAGGTTTCCAATGCACCCAGGAGATAACAAGGCCCGAGAAGACAGGATGAGACAAGGGTTCACGTGATCATGACTTTGGTTACGATGATTAGGGACGTGAACCTTACCACCTCGCATTATCCCGGCGGGAGAGATTTCAAAGGTCCTTGGTGCCGTCCTCTTAGGAGAGCTTTCATTGGTCCAGGACAGCATCATGGCCCGAGAGGATAAAAAGAGACTAGAGCTCAAAAGGTCATGACTTTGGTTACGATTATTTTGGACATAATCCTCACGTCCTTGTCTTGTACTCTCGGAAGAGATTTCAAAGTTCCTTGGTACCATCCCCTTAAGAGGGCTTTCATTGGTCCCGGGCCGCATGATAACCTGTGCGAATTGCATGAGGCTGGAGTTCACAAGGTCATGGATTTGGTTGCGATGAATATGGTGGTGGTGAACCTTAAGTCCTTGTTTTGTCCGCTCAGGAGAGCTTTCATTGGTCCAGGACTGCATCATGGCCCGAGAGGATAAAAAGAGACTATAGCTCAAAAGGTCATGACTTTGGTTACGATTATTTTGGACATAATCCTCACGTCCTTGTCTTGTACTCTCTGAATAGATTTTTAATGTCCTTGGTACCATCCTCTTAAGAGGGCTTTCATTGGTCCCGGGCCGCATGATAACATGTGCGGATTGCATGAGACTGGGGTTCACAAGGTCATGGATTTGGTTGCGATGAATAGGGAGGTGGTGAACCTTAAATCCTTGTTTTGTCCACTCAGGAGAGCTTTCGTTGGTCCCATGTGGCATGATATCCTGTGAGGATTGTATTAGACAGGAGTTCACAAGATAATAACCATGGCATGGGATCAAATTGAGCATTGATCCCCAGCCCTTACCGCCGGGCCTTGATGGTTCTCTATTCTCCCCCTTGGCGGAGGCATTCAAGGATTTATCCTCGAACCTGAACCTCATAGGAGCGAGGATAGATGCCATAGACATCTCCGGCACAATTTTATTTACGGGTGCACTCAGAAGGATCTGCCCAGGACTGCTAATTATTGGCTTTGATTCTTCCCACCTCCTATCTGATGCATCCTTTCCGGAAATCCGTCCGGAAAAGGTCGGAGGAAGGAAGACATAGGTCATGTTTCTAATGGAATTAAGCAGGAACTTCTCCATCAATCGGAATGAATTCCATATGATTGCGCCTTTTGGGAGGTATCTGTAAACTAGGTCTAAATGCCTCTTACGTCGGGGAATCATGGCTCTCATGTGCTGAAGGGGCATGATGCCTGACATGAGCCTGGGCAGATGTCTTTTGGCCAATGCCTGACAAAACTTTCCTTCTGCCAGGCTCATCTCTCTTCTAATGGACGATTCCTCCCCGGTATTTTTTTATGCCATGGTGAGCGATCTCTATAGTCTCTAAGGCTACTGCATTACCCTCGGACCTCAGATCAGGGCCTGACCATTTTACTGGAAAAGCCTCTACGATTTGATACATATTGCCATAGTCCCAATCTAGCTGCCCTTCCTCGTTGGTTTTATGCAGAATTACGTAGATGGTCTTGCGTTTGATCTTTCCTGCAACCACATTTCTATGCCAATCCCATAGATCATTGGAGATGGTCATGCCCTTCTTCAATGTTAAATTCTGATATTTTGTCCCCTTAGGCAACTTATAGACGTAATCATTAACCCCGCCTTCCCTTACCTCCTCAACCTCTGTCTCGGCCTGGAGACCTGATACCTCGGAAAAACCGGCTACCAACAGGCCCTCGATCATAACTAAGAATTTGTGGCTCAGAAATGGATCCAGCCGCGTCAGATTTCTTGAGCTAATTGGCAAATGCATTCCATCCAGATCTATCAACTTGGTCTTCAATCCAAGAGAGGCTTTTCCTTTGGCACCTGATTCAGTTGCTTATTGATCCAGGAGATCTCCTCGCACCATCGCCTCCGATCCCTGTGCTCCATAGCCATGATCTCATCATGGCCCCATTTGAAATGGTAGGCTATGAAGGCTATCTCCTCATAAATTTCCTTGAGGGGATAGCCAGTCATTCCCCCGGGAATATATCCACCTCAAACTGGTGCTCGCATTTCGGACACTTAGCCTGCAGGTGAGTGCTGCCATCACCATTTATTTTCATATAAAATTCCTGAAGGTATGCAAGATCAGAAGCGAAAAGGCCCTCTATTATGCGGGGATTTACGTCTTTCAGTTCTCCCAGCTTAGTTATCACCCTGGAGAGTACAATCAGGGTTAGGTACGCGGAATTGGACTGCACCCTGGGGTCTCTCAGCGGCAGAATCTCATCAGCCGCTGTAGCCAGCCTCATAATGCCGTCTCTGTGTAGAGATCCGTCCTCGTCCACGTATCCTTTGGGAAGGACAAACCCGTACTCCGTCTGGAACATCCTCTACACCTTCACCCTCTTCATGCCTTCATGAACGATATCCAGAGTTTCTATAGCAACGTCGTTGCCTTTGGCCGATAGATCGGGAGCCTTATACTTAATCGGCCAAGCGTTTTCGAATTCCCATCTAGCTGAAGGAGTCCCTTCATCGTCCATTATGACAATCGCCATATTCCTTCTGGCAGAGGATATCTTGCCCTGCTGGACTAGCTTATACCATTTTTCATACAGTTCCAGGGAATCGGTTATGCCCCACTTCAGGGAGACATTTCCGTATTTGGTCTGGCCCAATAGCTTTCTGGTGAACTGATCAGTTCCCTCTCTGTAGTCCACAGCATCCGTTGTTGAATCGGGAATGGTGACCTCACTGAAACCGGCCTGCACAATTCCATCGATCTCAACTAGAAACCGGTAACCTCTATATGGATCCCTTCTATCAACCATCTCTAATCACCTCTTCACTCTGTATTAGCAGCGTTTGCTACCTGGGCAATCCTGAAGATCACGAACTCTGCAGGCTTCACAGGGGCTACTCCTACCACCACGATGAGCCTACCGTTATCGATATCATCCTGAGTCATAGTAGTCCTATCGCATTTGACAAAGAATGCCTCGTCCTCGGTAGAACCCATAAGGGCGCCTGATCTCCAGACGGTAGTCAGGAACTGGCTTATGGTCTGCTTAACTCTGGACCAGAGAGCCTCGTTGTTGGGCTCAAATACCACCCATTGAGTGCCCTGGTTGATGGACTTCTCCAGGTATATGAAGAGCCTGCGCACGTTGACGTACTTCCAGAGAGGATCGCGTGAGATTGTCCTTGCCCCCCAGACCTTGATTCCCTGTCCCTGGAAAGCCCTGATGCAATTCACGCCTCTGGGATTTAGAATATCCTGTTCTCCTTTCTGTATATCGAACTTGAGGTCGACAATACCGCTTACAGTCTCATTTGCAGGAGCCTTATGCACACCGCGCAGGCCATCTGTTCTGGCATAGATTCCTGCTATGTGCCCGGCCGGGGGAACATATTTTGGCAAATCGGTTAATGGGTCTAAGATCCCGATCCAGGGATGATACAGGGCAGCATATTTTGAATCTATGGGGGGGAATAGATTGGCAATATCGCTAGTAGTGCCCTGGGGCGTCTGGAGTACAGCGAAGCGGTCCTTCATCAGCTCACAATGATTTATCACTGATTCCGTTAGTGATTTCTGAGTAGATTCAGATTCTACAGGCTCGCAGTATATGGAAATATCATTGATTCTGTCCAGAGCTAGCCAACCCGTGCGCTTTCCAGTCTTGTCATCGATTACATAGCCTTCGTAATCGTTCGGGATGACTGGTGTTACATCGTCACCACCGGTCAGTTGGTTATCACTGAGATCATCTGGCCTTGATATAAAATCGCCTGGACTAATTACTATCAAGTGAGATATGCCATTCACCCTATTCAGATAGTAGTCGCTAGATGAGGATTCTATTGATAAATTGTCATAGACCTCTTCTATTTTATTGTAGGAAACTACCAGCTTGAATAAGTGCGCATCAAGGCGGCTCAGACCAGCAGTCTGAACCGAGATCAGAATCTTGTTACCGGATGTTCCTGGACCCAATGCAGATATTGTCAATACTGGCCCATACGCGCTTGATATGGGGATATCTCCAGTTATTTTCAGGGAAGCTTTCTCATCAATAGATCCTCCTTTTAACTGAGTCTTATCAAGATCCTGTGGTTTGCCTGTGTTTAAAAAACTTAGAATTGCATCAGGCCCTACTCTTGACTTAGCATAGTAAGGAAATTCGGTACTTGTGGTCTTGGGATCGGCCGATAGTGTATATCTTTTTCCAGTCATATCTGAATCCGACGAATATACGGTCAGTGCGAAGGCCAAGGGATCTTTAGTTTCATTGGATGCATCTTTTATCTCTACAGAGATCTTATTTCCAACATCTCCAGGAGAAGCGGCCTCGACTTTCATCACCTGAACAATATCCCCGACTAGATCCAGGAAAGCTTTCACAGATGCAGATCCACCCTTCAAATCGGTCTTGGAAAGGGCCTTTGGTCTACCAGAGTCTAATGAATTCAGAATTACCGCAGATCCGGTGTTACCTGGCTTAGCATAGTAATTCGGGGCAGAAGGATCTGCATTTAGCGTGTATTTAACAGGTACATATACGGTGAGTATGAAGGCCAAGGGATCTTTAGTTCCTGAAGGTGCATTATCTATCTGTACATAGATGTTGTCTCCATCCGCACCTGGAGCAATGGCCTCGACTTTCATTACTGTAGTACCACTATCCCCGATTAATTCCAGGTAAGCTTTCGCAGAATCAGATCCACCCTTCAAAGCAGTCTTAGGAATAACCTGTGGTCTGCCCTGGCTTTTATTACTCAGAGTTACATTAGGCACTGCACTTAATTGATAGTAAGGGAACTCGGTACTTGTGGTATTGGGATCAGCAGACAGCTTTTGTTCAACAGGTTCATCTACGGTTAGAACGAAGGTGAAGGGATCGTCAGTTCCTGATGGCCCATCTATCTTTACAGAGATATTGTTTCCATTTGCTCCTGGAGCAGCGGCCTTGACTCTCATTACCTTACCAATATGATAAAGTTCTTTGGTGGCGGTAAATTTAGCTGGGTTCGAACTGCCTCCCGCTATCCTAGCTATGTAGCATCTGCTTCCGCCATTCCTGAAGAAGCCTTCGACCTCATAAGCCAGAAAGCTATCAGGTAGATATCCACCATAAAGCTTTTGGAACTGGTCAAAGCTGGTAATGAGCCTGGGCTCTAATGGCCCCCTTTCAGTCCGGCCCAGGAATGCGGCAGTACTTGTGCTCACTCCCTCAATCGGCTTTGCGCCGATCTCGATCTCTTCTATGTATACACCTGGTGTCAAATATTCGGGCATAAAGATCTCACCTAACTCTAAGTTTTTAATGGATTGGTCTTACCAACTTCTACATTGCTTATCTGCAAGGTGCTCTCTGAACCATCGGGTCTTATTATTTTTATATCAAACATCTTGATAAATTTCTTTTTGTTTTCTTCAATTACGTCATTTTCAGTCAACACTCCAAAATAGATCACGAATTCGCCCTTTTCGCTCGTCATGCTCTCGAATTTATCCTTCCAACTCAGATGGGCTTGAGGTATGGGGTTATGGTTCGAGTCTCTCAATATTCCCCTCACAAGCGTCTCTCCGGGCGGAAATGGGTAGGATGGGCCAGGCAGTAGTGTGATTACGAGAGGATCTTTCAAACCCTGAACTCCTATTTTTATGGGCCCAGCATCAAAGTAATAATCGGATCTGACTTGAAGGAGATAGTCGCCTGCCGGGAGGTCGAGAAATATATGGTACGAGCTAGGATTTCGCAATGGTTTCTTCAATCCCGGAATTTGCACATCTATCGAGCCTATCGGCTCTGTCTTTGAGAATCCATCCTGGAGGAAAACTGCTAGGGAGAGCCTGGTGGTATCAGATTCCAAGATCTCATTCTCGATCAGGCTTCCATTGCTCATCCGCTCTCTCCTGAATAGGAAATATTGCGCTCAACCACTCTGATGACTTCTTGGGCAAGAGTGGAGTCTATCCTTACAGGTGCTACCTCATAGTAAATCGAGAGCATGTAGGGCTTTGAGTTAGATATAATGCTCCAGAGTTTGTTGATCTCATCTATAGATAGCGTATTGGCGATGAGCTTCAGCGTCTCACCAGCTAGAGGTCCTTGAAGGAAGGGAGATCTCAAGACGGGATTATCGGAGAATATCTGAATGATCTTCCCAATCAGCAAATGCTCCTTTAGAGCTCTATCTTCCATATATTTATCAAGGTGGGGGGTAATCATATAGAACAAACGCAGAGAGGTAGGAGCTTTCTTTAAGTCTCCAGCGCCAATAGGCAGCGTTCCCTGATTCTTTTGATAATTATCCTCAACTATGTGATAAAGAAATATGGATAGCTCACCGTTATTATCATCCCCTGGAGAGGAGAGGGTTATTCCATTCTCGTTGATTTCACTCAATATATCTATGCTCGAAATATTGCTCCAGATAAGTCTCTTCAGAGTTTTCCCGACCTCACCTACAGCTTCATATGTGCTCATCTCTATTCCCTTTGAATCCTTTATCAATAGTAGTTCATCTGAGAATTTGGTTCCAATCAGATCCAATCAAAACATCTTCAACGCACCCACGAATCAGAGCTACTGGTATGCGAAGGCTTCGCCGCATAAAGACAATAGCAAGTTCATTGATCCAAGCCCTGAACAGAAATTATTGGCTCTTCGCTATATGGTGTTGGTAAGGAATGCTTTGTTTCTCTATGCTCAACTCTGCGACTCTGCAGTTATACTCCGCGACCATTAATCATAACCAGTGTCTAACGACCGTTTTACGCAGAGGCGCAGAACGCACAGAGGACGACGGAAAATTGTTGGAATCCCGCGCCAGGCGCATGAACCCACAGAAAACAGCGATGAGCCAAATTATTTGTCCTTTAGCCCCGTTTCGGAGGAGTATCTTTTGGCATTTCATTACTGATAACGTAAAGATAATAGTGACACTAATCCACTGCCCGCCATGGCCAAACGTCTATGTAAGTAGGCTGGTTGGGGTTTCTATTTAGCCTCTGAAATAATTCCCTTGAAGAATTTCTCCACATTGGCATAATATCCGCGTGATGACATCCTGCCTTTTGATTAGGCTTCCAGCTATTCTGAAAGAGTTTCATCGCCCGAGTGCTCGCTCCTTTATGCCAGAACTTACATCTAGATCATATCAAGTTTCTCCAATGTCGTTGCAACTATATTATAAATCTTTTGCCTTTTTTTGCGGTATTTCCATCTTTAGAAACTTATATGTCTAATGATAGTGAATCTTTTTGGTTGCGCACTTTCTTAAAATAGTAGTTTATATATTTACATTTAGATCCATTGAATTGTTGACAAGAAATAAATTCGATCTGGATTTTAAAAGATTCGGTGTGGACAGAGGTTTGTGCCGACTACGAGAAAGATGAACAAAATGTCGTTTTAAAGAGCTTTACGGAGGAGTCAAGCTATCGAGTAGACGATAAGTTAGGCAAATGTGTCCAAATAATGATCCGTCGAAAGCACTAATAATCTTGTTGCAATTTGTTCCCTTATTAATATTTGCAATCTGGGATTTTCTCCATGGATCAATGCCACTTGATAAGTTCTATTGTTATGAAATGCACGCGCGGCGCTTGACTTGAAATACAAGCCATAGCTTCAGAATTTGCCTGGATCAATGCTCGGTAGTGTATCCGTTCCACTGAAAACCGTAATTGGTAGCTCAAACTTTGAGACTACGAGATTTTGTCCACCAAATACGGGTTTTAATCAGTCGTTCAGCTAATCAGATGCACGACCCAATGCTCCAGGGCACGGGCTCCAAAGGATCGCCAGCGGTTGCTCTTCAGGTCAGATCCTCAATGAGGTTCTATTGATTTTTGGTTCAGACAAAACGCTGCAAGAAGCACGAAGCAGGACTTGCGTTGCAGATCAGATAGTTTTAAATCCACCTTGAGCTTGGGTACAATTCATGATGAAAATCCTGATTACATTAGTAACTCTCTTCATTATGGCAGGTTCCGCCCTGGGAACGATGTGGCTCTACACCGACCCCACTTTTATCCAGATGGGCACACCCGTCCAAAATGCCAGCCTCATGCGGGCTAACGTGCCGAATCTGGAATTCGTGGGTGCACCCTACATCCCGCTCCTTGGCCAGGGGTTCTATAAGGATGCCATTCCAGTTCGCCTTACCAACAATACCAACACCATTCAGATCGGAAGCAAGGGTCTAAGCGCTATGGCGCCGGTTTCGGTAACCTTTGGCGGGCACACGGAAGATAATCTGAAATACGCCCAGAACAAGTCCTCTCTAAGGATAGGCCAGCCAGGTTCCTGGACGACGTTGAACACTCCCGGAGCTTTATGAGATACTAAATATATTTTATTACTCTTAACTATTTTTACTTTCCACATATTGGAGAAGATTTTTTTGGGTGTATTGCATTTAAAGTATTCACTTTGTCCGTGCCGGATTAGTAAATCTTCCGCCAAACTTTCTCGCAGCATCCAATGCTTCAGAGAACCAGACATCTCCTTCATAGGCATTTCCGCATATAGGCTTCCCTTCAGAGCGATTATCATCGTTATCTGGCAGCCATCCAAAATCCTTCATTATGCTAAGGCTTTCCTCCAGCCGGTTTGCACCGCATTCTATTGCATGCTCAATTGCGTAGGCGAACTCCGCAGGATGGGGGTAGAATGCGGTCAAGGAACGGGCTTTGAAGTCTGATTCGCCGGCCCATCTTATTCCCACCTCAATCATCTCACAAGCTTCCTCAAATCCTGGAATGCCCTCAAGTCCGAGATACGAAAGCAGAGCAATTACGTTTGCATTGACGCAACAGTCCACGATATTAAATGGGCCTGGCCTAAGCCAGGTAAGAAAGGTCCCGCGCCGGATCCATGGTGGTGCAATCTCAGGCACTTTCATCAACCTGTATTGAAGCAGCACTGTGCAAGCCATCTCTCTAGCTGCATCAAGGTCGATACGCTTATTTCTGACCATCTCGACTAGAATGACCGATGTATCATCTGCATCAGGAGGCAGATCAGGTATCCAACCTGGTTGCGTTCCTTTCGGCCAGAAGTGAAAGGCCCCTGATCGATCCAGTGACTCGCAGCTCATGAGAAAATCCAGAGACAAGCGTCTGGCATCGTTCAGAGGATCAGATTCAGGGACCGCCCTCAGAGCCCGAAGCACTTGTGCAGTTATGAACCCGTTCCAATCGCAGCACTTTCTATTCCCAGAGCTTATTGTGGAGGGAAATGCTCCAGTGGGCCCCTGGAAATCAAGAACCAACTTTAGCAGGTCATCCGCGGTCATGCTGGATCTTCCGGGGGCCTGAGCGTGATGCTGAGTGTAGGCTGACTATTGGGATGGGCAACGAATGAAATTATTCCATGCATAGTATCCCACCCATCTCTCTCGGCTACAGGCAGGCTAAGCGCCTCGTAACACCTCAGATCCCAGCCATTCACCTCTGCCAGTCGAAGCACATGACTTCGAATACTCTTATCGCTTCCGAAGATCGATCTAGCCGACTTGAAGAGCGTGAATGTCATCGGTCCTTTGCCAGCCTGGACCGAAAAGCTGAACCCCACCCTCGATTGGGAGAGAACCAGATCTGGATTGTACCCGTAAGCCTCCGTGATGAGATCGAGAAATTCAGGCCATCGAGATCTTATGCCTGCCAAAGAGATGAGGCGTTCTATCTCCCAAAGCACCAGGCCAGTAATACTGAAGTACAGCTCGAGTCGTGATTTTGCTGGCTCGTATCCAATCATCTGGAACCTGGGCTGACGGCCCGGTAGGAGGCTGCCTCCTCCGAGCATATCGCAGATAAGGCTCTTATACTCGTCGGTACAGGACCTCGAGACCTCCGCATAAATCTTATACCGATCATTTCCTGAGCCATGTCTTCCTCCGATCCAGGCGCCGAACTGTAGCTGGCCCGATGATTGAACCTTATGGAGAAACTCGCTCACCTCCTTTGGAATAGGGACAGATCCTAGCGATGCCAGCCTCCGTTCAGCAATGTCCAGTCGTTCTCTGGAGTCTACTTCGGGCCCTGAGACCTCAGCAACGTAGCGTATGGTATCGTCTGCTGCTGAGAATGCGAACTCGACTGGAAAACCATCGTAAGTTAGTCCACTGAATTCCCAGGCCACCTCCTGCCAGATGGATCGACATACTCCCGTCAAGATTGAATCAAGTGCCGCCCCGGCACGGGCAGCAGGCTCGGGGGCCCACATTGCCATCCTGGAAATCCCTTGAGATATGGGTTGAAGACCTCTTGATGATGGTGCCAAATTTTGATCCGAGCCTGATTGCATATGATTTACTCCGAGAGGCCGATTAGAGTCTCCTCTGTCTCCACGAAAGGTCCTCTGGTCATCCGATTGTTCGTATCGACAAAGGTGAGCCTGTAGCTGAACTTCCTATTCTTAGGATCGACCAGGGATATCCTGAGTTTGATCGAATCGGTGGCATTCCCAGCCAGCTTCAGACGCTCCTCCCTCTCATAGTTATTCCCAGGATCTTTATACTCGACATCGATAAAGGCCATTCTAACCTTGGAAGGATCTAAGAGCGGTACGAACTCGATATCAATAGCTCCTTCGAACGGATCATCCACTGGCACGGCCAGTGCCCTGGTGGTTACAGGGTCCGTATTCTTTGTTGACCCGTCCAACATGTGGTATAAGAAGCTATAAGAGTACGACCTGGCCTTTGGATCGTTTAGCCTGAGCTTCCAGAACTGAGGTACAGAGTCTTGTGTCAGAGTGAATGATTTATCCAAAGACCAACTCTTGTCCTGATAACTCAGGTTTACATCGATAGAATCCAGTACACCCCAATCTATCTTGCTGGGGAAGACCTTTACTTCCAGGAAACCTATATCATCATAGGGGTTCAAGTTCAGCGCCCTGTCCTCCGCCGGCCGAGCTGGAAGGTGATACGAGAATACCTGTCCATCCCATCCTGACTGGGGATCGAAGTTGTAATCCACCTCATATTTGAAGGCGGTATCCAGTGTCTTGTTCATGAAGACCTCGAACTTCTTTTGACCTTTGTTCTGGGCGTCGAATATGAAGTCGCCGTGCCTGTGATTTGCCTCGTCTATCGGGTCCCCGTAGTCTATGGATACATGTGCTGAGTTCAGGCCGATCTTGTCGAAGTCTATTGGTGCATCTAACGTAACCGCAAACGTTCTGAAGAAAGGATCATCCAGATCGACCTCAAGGAAATGTCGGTCCTGATCTCCCAGCAGCAAGCCGAAGAAGCCCTGTGGGGCATAGGTTCTCTGGACTGCCTCTGTGCTGTGATACGTCAGAGTGACCGTCTTTAGCTCTTCCTGCTTTATGAACTTGATCTTCAGGGAAATGGCTGGGTCCCCAGAAGTACCCGAAGGTGTGTTGTCTTTCTTGCCAGGATCAGTCTTGCCGGGATCTCCCGGTTTCACATCGTCCTTTTTATCCGGGGACAGTCTTGAGATCGTGGCCTGAATTGTCACGTGAGGACTACCAATAGCAGTCTTGCCCTTAATCCTGGCCACCCGGTCCGTAGCATCTCCTGTTCTATTGGCAGTCTGTGCTTCGGTTTGTCCTGAAGCCACAGCCCTGCTGGCAGATGCCAGGCTGCCTATTATCCCAATTGCAACATCCTTTCGGCGCTCTGACAGCTTCTGATTATACTCCAACTTCTCAGGTTTTCCCTCATAGCTGGCATGAGCATCCACAGATACCTCCTTTGGCGAGGCCAGGCGATCTCTAATCCAGCCTCTCAGGGCATCAGCACCGCTGGAACCAGAACCGCCTGAAGGAGACGCGCTCCCCAGGAATGCGCTATCTTGGGGATTGGGTGCATTATTCAAGTAGCCTGAATAGCTATTGCTTGGCGGTGATGTAGACCAACCGGTCTCAAGGGGCTTCTCAAAGTCGAAGAAGAGATTGAAAGTCTCCAGCGCGTCAGGAGAAGAAGGATACTCGACTGCAATCTTCTTGTTTGAACCAGCTGGGACATCGATGTTTATATGTCTCTGGCTGTCCAGCTGCTGAACTACTCCATCGACCTTGACAAGAGGATTATTACCGCCGGAGATTGTGATGGTCTCAGAGGTGCCAGAGGGAGATGGAACGTGAGAAATGCCGTATCCTGGCGGCAATGGACTTGGATCGGTGCTCCCCACAACGAGTTGGGCTGCTTTGCGACCGTCTGCGGCAGTGGTGCCGCCAGCTGAGCCCGGAGAGGGTGTTACAGGAGTCACAGCCTGCCCACCAGGGGCTGGAATGTTTGAAGGGATGGACGACGGAGGCTTGGTATCGGCAGGCTTGGTACCTGGTGTGGAATCACCAGGCTTCGCCGGCGCTTCTCCCGCGAGTTTGCCTGGAGAGAGCGTGGGCTCGAACCAATCGTTAAGGAGCTTATCTTTAAAGAAATCCAGTGCCCACTTCTCCCTATCCTTCTTATCCCCCTCTGAGGTGTAGTTAATGACATTTATCAAGATCGCCCCGCTCTGAACGAGGTTCTCGAATCCTACATCTATCCCGGCCTTTAAGAAGTAGTACTGACCACTCAGGCTTGCGCTGAACTGATCATAAATTCTCTTGAAGTCTGCCTTGATCTCGACGTCTAGAGCAGGTCTCAGGACCGTGAACTTGAGGTTATAGATGACACCAACAGGAGTCAAACCTTCCTGGAAGGCCTTCTCGACTATGATCGCCCCCTCCTGGTCCAATGTAAGGCTGAAAACCGCTGAGTTCTCTCCAAATAGAGAGGGAACCGAAGCCCCCAGTATCTTCTCTACCGCATTGAATGTGCCGGCACCAGCCGGGGCGGCAACCGTTCCACCCGATCCTTGAAGATTCAGAGCTATTGCCTGGACCGACCCTTCGTCAAAGGGGACAGCAGCCAGCCTCGGCTCTCCATGGACGCCAGAAGAGACCGCGGAGAGGATCTTCGCTTCTAGCGCAGGATCCAAGACCAGGTTGACTTCGAACATGAGGAAGCCTCCACCTTTGGCTCCTCCTGCGACTGCAGCCGGCTTATATTTGATGAAGGAAAATGCCGCCTTCTTATCCGGGCCGCTCCTGGCAAGAGCGACGGGTCCCGGCAGATACCAGAACTGGTTAGGGTCTGCGTGATCTGCAAAGACTGTAATCCCTTCCACGGTGATTGTTTTGTTGCCCAAAGTAAGCATATATTACCACATCCCTGGCTTTCAGGCCACTGGTATAATCAGCTCTCCTGTATCAGCATTCTTCCAGTCCTCGGTCCTGGACAGGCCGTTTGTGTAGGAATAGGTGACTTTGTAACTATACGCAGACCTTTGATCGTCCACGTAATCGAACTCAAAGTAGGCCTTATCATCAGGAGACTTGAATGTGAAGATATCATTGAACCTCAGTCCCGCCGCAGGATCCTCATAACGCTGCTCGACGCTTATCTCCTTGAGGTTCTTTGAATCGAAATCATTCGGCTGGGTATGGACAAGGATGATCCTGTGGCCTTTCATATCGCTCCGGATTATTATGCGTTTATCCCTGGTGAGCGATTTTGGCGTCTCAAGAGACCTGCCGTCCTTGAAGAGCACTGTCACCTGATATGTTACCAGACGGAGGTCGGGGTTCGCCAGATCGACTGTAAACCTCTTAGAATCCATATCGGTCGGACTGAAAGAAAGAGAGCCATCCTCGAGAATGTTATTTGCATGATCCTCGTAGGTTAGATCTACGAATGCCTGGCTGATATCGTTCCAGTTGAGGTTAGGTACCACCTCTACAGTGCGTTTCATTGGGAATGGATCTCTTACAGATACCTGCTCTTCACCTGTATCGACCCAGCCCGCATCCACATCCTTATTATCTGCGGCATGATATACGACCCTGTACTTGAAGGTTCTCTTCTTGGGGTCTTGGATAAATATGGATAAGATCGCCGAAGTATGGTCCTTATTCAGGATCACTATCTCATCGATGCGGATACCGTTTGGTTCATCAGAATACTGGAACTTCACTTCGATGTCAGGATAGTGCTGCCAGGGAAAGTTGTAGGCTACTATCGGTACGGAGACTATAGAATAAAGTTCTCTGGGATTGATTTCATAGATATCATCTGTGATCACCATCTCAGGCGAATTGAGAGCTATGGGTCTTTCTGTGCCGTCTACGCCCTTGAAATTCACCTTATAACTGACAGTGGTCTCTCTCTTCATAGAGCCGGACTCGATTGTGCTTTGCCAATCGACGGACCCCTTGGCGCCGCTTGATTCAAGCAAAACATTCTTGGGTTCGTTGCCATAGGTTAGCTTTACGTTGATTGAAGATATGGAGTCGTTTTCGAAATTCGCCCTGGAAATGACATCCACTTTCCTGCGAGCGAACCAGGGATCATCCAGATCCACTGAGATGATGAAGTCCTCAAGCTTCAACCCCTCATTTGTCAGATCCCTCCATATGCCACTTAAGTGACCTTGGGGATAGATGCTTCTTCTGACTGTGGTCCTCTCACTTATATTGACGTTCAGAGTCTTTTTATCTATTCGGGTCATGTCAGTTTTCTGGTAGCTGAAACACGCACCAGGACCCCGACTGGCAATCATTATCGATCGACCGAATGCATCCAACGCTTTGTCCCATCCGTCTTCCTCTTTTTTGACGGGGTCGAGGCTGGGCTTGAAGAAAGCATCAGTCACCATGTCCCGGACCTCATTCAAGGCCTGGTCCTTATTCTTGATTATGCTGCTGGTATCCTCTCCTTCCGGCACAAAGGTATCAGCCTCTATCACAATCGCCCTGTTCTCGACCAGCTCATCCACAACTTTATCTATCTCTGTTGAGAAGATGAGCGAGTCGGCACTGAACTTCTCTTCCAGATGCTTCTGGACTCGGTCCCAGTCTGCATGCAGCCTGACGGAATAGGCAGGTCTCAATGCCAGATAGTCCAGTGAATAAACGACGCCGATGGGAGACATCTCTCCCAGAATGGATTTATCCAGTACGGTCACTCCGTATTGATCCAATGAGACAGAGAACGCAGCCTGGTTGTCTCCATACAATGAAGGCTTCCCATTCTGGTCGATTTTGGTTACGAAGTTCAGCTTGCTCGGATCTGCTGATGGCTTGTCTCCGGTCTGCATGCCGAAAAGCATCATCTTCACTGAGCCATCGATCACGGGAATTGGGGCCAGCTTTGGTTTGTCGTGCAGCTTCGCCACAGAACTGAGCTTCCCGCCAATGATGTCCAGCTTATTCTGGTCCACACCGATATTTACGTCGAAGTTGAGGAAGCCGCCGTTTCCTGCTTTGCCTCTGTACTTGATTATCTCTATCTGGGGAACGATCTGACCCGTCGCTTCATCTTTGATCCTTGTCAATTTTGGTGCCACTGGGAGATAGTAGAACTGCAGTGGATCGATGTGGTCCGGGTAGATCGAAACGCCGTCGATTATGTAAAAAGGGGGATTTAGGTATAACATTTAAATCCCTCCTCAATGCGCTGCTGAAATGTCCGGCAGGACCGTAGGCTCGCTGGTGGTGGCGGAGTCGGTCTTCTTGGTTGAGCCGTCCTTCATGAAGAAAGTAGCCTGCCACTGATAGCTGTTCTTGCTTTTATCTTTCAAGTTAACTGTCCAGGTCACAGAGCTTGAAGTAGCATCTTTGAAGATCGCATCCTTCTTCTCATCAATACCGTTCGGCTGGTCTTGATAGCTCAGTGAGACCTTTACAAGCTTTACCGAGCTGAAGTCTATGAGGTCGGGAAGCACCTGCACCTGCAGCATTTCTGGTATCTTACCCAGGGCTATGGTGTTGGTCTTAACCTCTGTCTCGGCTATATCTTCCGTCGTCCCATCCTTATGCTGGATCGACGCCGAGTAGACGACTTTGCCTCCAGTTTCATTTATCACTGGAATCGACCAGTCGATGAATGGGTTTGCTTTATTGAGAGCAAAAGACTGGGCCATCATGTATTTATTGGCAGTGTCATCGTACTTCAGATCTACAAAGATGTTGACGATATCCTGATCCATGTCCCCCAAAGATCTGATGTGTATTGTCTTCGTGGCGCTGAAGGGGCCATTGATGAAGAGCTGATTGGCCTGACCATCGGTCCAGTCCTTCTGGTACTCCGTGCCGTCTGCCATAACGTACTTGACCCGATAACGGTACTGATTCCTCCTGGGCCGGAAGATGAGCTTGGTCATCGTGTGCTCTTTGTTGTCCTTGTCAAGGGTGAACTGATCCTCTATGAGGTCGACGCCTGCGCCTTTATCCTCATACTGAATTGCAACCTGTGCCTGGGGGATCTTGGTGAAGTTCAGGTCGCCTGGTGTCGCAGTTATATGAAGTATGCCCGAATCATCCACGTTAATGACTAGGCTCTTCTCGTCCGTCTCAACTTCCTTGGACTTGAAAGTCTTGCTCTCATCCTTGTAGTTGACCTGGTACCAGTACTTATACTTCCAGATGTTATTCTCGACATAGCTGAGGAATTTGAACACATCATCGGGGCTCGTAAATACAGGCTCCTCTATCCGGTGGGTGTTCCCCTGATTGTACTCTATGTGGACCTGCACGCTGTGAAGCGGAAGATTCTTGAAGTCAGCATTCACTTTGATGGGAACATTGAGCTGCCTGAAGAACGGGTCGTCTGCATCTATCTCTACGAAGTAATCTTCCCATTTGATTCCTGGGTAATTGGTGATGTTTGGCAACATCCCCCTTGGAGCAGGGTTCCATTCAAGGGTCGCGCTCTCCTCGTAAACGACATCTACATTTGCAGTCTTATTATTGATCATGTTGCGGGTAACGTTCTCTATACCCTCTGGTAGCTTACGATTCTCATCCGAGACTGGAGCTGCGTCCTTAATCAGGTTCCTGGCTATTGCATCATCGAATGTCCTTTCGAGTGAATCCCTTATCTGAGCCTGGATATTGAGATCTGTAATCCCTCCCCAACTATCTATCTTGAGGATGCGAAATTCGGAATTGTGGGAGCTTTCTACAACCGTCTCGTTGCGGCTCTCGTCAGCTCCATACCAGGTCTCATCGGTCGTAATCTTCTGGAAGAAGGAGTAAAATTTCTGGGCATCCCAGTGGCCGTGCGCATGCATTGACGGGAGCTTGACGGTGGTCCAAATGTCGTAGGCTACCTGGACCACTCCTCCCTTACCTTTCAGAGCCTGCTCGAAGATTGTTGCGCCCTCTGGGGTGAACTCGACCATAAATGGTGTAATGAACTTACCGTATAGAGCTGGCGCGCCTGGGTTCCAAACTTTCTCGACCAGCGTGGCACCCACTCCCTCGAGGTTCAAACTGGCCTTCCCCTTGGTGAAAGTCAGCTGGCCGATTTTGACTGGTTGTGACTGCATATGGGCGTTTGCGGCGATCTTGTCCACCCTGGCTTGAAGCGTTTTAGTCACAGCTTTCAGCTTGTCATCAGGTACAGTGAACTCCACATCAAAGAATGCGAACCCTCCGCCTTTCTTTCCGTCCGGCCTATCAATCGGCAGCCTGTACTTAAGGAATTTGAACATAGGCACGCCATTGTCGAACCGGAAACTTGGCGTGCTGGGTAAGATATAAAACGTATTCCATGATGCATCATCCGAATACACCGTCAATCCTTCGACAGTCTCTGCTGTATCTAACATCAACATTTTCTTAGCCTCCAATTTCGATTCTCTGTTCTCTCCTTTGATCTCTCATTTCCAATTCTCAAAGCTGCAACTCAGTCTTATCTGTGCTTGAAGACGGATGCATCACCACAGAACCATCGGCAGCCGTCTCCCTCCAATCAAACTCCAGAGATCCTTCCAGGCCTGCCGAACGTGTGACAATATACCAGCTTGTTGTCCAGTTATCGCGCCTGAAGTAGATGGTGCGGTCGTCATGAGTTCCTTTTCCGGATGGCCTGTACACCACTCTGACCCTGACATCCGTTGATCCTGCAGACTTCGGCCGGGATCCATCCAGGACTATTTTAGCCATCCCCAGATCCTCGGGCTTCAAGGTCCAGCCTTTTGAATCGGTCAAGGGAAGCTTGGTCTCAAATGCCGGACCTCCGTCAGAATAATTAGTTCTGACGACCAGCTCACCGGAAACCTCAGAATCCAGCGATAGATCTAAATCTGCAAACCCGGGTCCGACCATCTTTGCAGCAACATTTCCAAGCTTGAGTTCGATGAATGCCACAGGCATTTCGATGGCCTCGAAACCCAGCTTGACGAACTTTGTCTGTACAACGGATTCTGTAACTGAGCTCTTGTCTGGCTCTGTGATCGTGACTCCAACCACAATGATGTGGTCGGCTCCAGTTCCACCAGGGAACCAGGAACTGATATCGTTGGAGCTTTCCAGAGGTACCTGTGCGATTTCAGTCCTGGATACCGTCGATTCCAGTTTGGCCTGGCCCGAATTTCCCGCGGATATGGCCATGATCATTGACGCGGCCTTCTCCCTGGCTTGACGGTTAGTGTTATCTCTCAGATCCTGTGAGACGCCTTCATCCTCTGACGCTTCAATTTTGAGCGTCCCCATTGAGATCGCAGACTCGACTATGGCCAGGGCATCAACGATCGATGCGCTCTTGCCGAGGGCTGAGACCTCCTGGCTCACGTCTCCTGATATTGATACTCTGGCCTCGCGCTCCACAGGTAATGATCCTTTATAACCGACTTTAAGGAAATCTCTGCTTCCATTCAACGAGGCTACTACTTTGGTCTTGTCCAGAGAGCTGAGCTGAACATTGAATAGAGCCGCGAAGGGAGGATATCCCGATGATTTCACAGATTGGAGTTCATCGAACTTCCCTGTTCCGTCTCCAATAGACAGCGTTACTGCAGACACTGAATTTTGAGCAGGAGATAACCTGATCAGCTCCTTTGGCAGATCCGTATACATTCCGGACAGATCGTCCATCAATTTGCTGAGCAAAGACGGCTCCACTGACCACTGGGTTCCAAATTGCAGTATGGCTCCTTTATCTGACACCATGAACTGCAGTGTAGGTCTTCCGTCCGGGCCTCTCACAGGCAAAGGCTCTCCCGGCAGGTAGAAGAAAGTCGATGGGTCGCTTTTGCTCCGGAAGAGATTCACTCCCCGGAGATTGAACATGCCAGGCAACTCTATCATATTACTCCTGCAACTATGCTTATGGTAATAAGATCGGTCTTCTTAGTGGAACCGTCCTTCATGAAGAAGGTGGCCTGCCATCGGTAGCTCGTTTTGTTCATGTTCATATCCTTAAGCTTGGATCGTTTACGTCGATTTGCAGGCTACTCACGTCCGTCTCGACCTCTGGGGACCTGAAGATCTTGCTCTCGCTTTTGTAGTGGACCTGGTACCAATACTTATAATTCCGGAACTTACCATCGATAAAGCTTTCAAACCTGGCATATTCCTGAGAACTTCTGAAAAGGAACTCTTCCGCCGCATGAACATCTCCATGGCTGTACTCGATATGAACCTCTATGTCCTCAATTAGCAGTTTGTCAAAATCCGCGTTGACACGAATATTAATAACAAGCGGCATGAAAGTGGCATCATAGACCTCCATAAGCTCGACGTGATCATCCCATCTAACTCCCTCGTAACTGGTAATGCTGGGCAGGGTTCCTCTGAGAGAAAGCTTCCACTCAACGATCTTGTCCTGAGGGACTGGAGAGACCTTGGCCAGAGCTATTAGGTCATAGGCAACCTGGATTTCAGTTGTCTTGTCTAGATTGGTCTTTTCAAATACAATTGAAGCTTCTGGCGTGAACTCTCTGGCAAACTGCGCATAGTATTGCCCATCTGGTGATAATGATCCAGGGCTAGGGATCTCTTTAGCTGCGTAACCCATCTGGCCCTTAAGATTGGCACTGGCCATTCCACTAATGAAATTGAGCTGGCCTATAAGTACCGACTTCATTTGCTGCCCCTTGCTGGCAAATACCTGGTTAAACCTTTCTTGCAGCTTCTCCTTCAACAATCTCATATCATCCTCAGGCACCGACCATTGTATACGGCTGAGGGCGAATGCGCCTTTGCGGTCAATGTTGCTCATAAGCATTGGACTCGATGTCCTATACTTCAAGAACCTGAACTTAGGCACGCCGTTCTCAAATTGATATGTTAATTGGTTTGGAATTACATAGAAGGTTACCTCAGAGGAATCATCAGGATATACCGTAAGCCCATTTATTACTTCAGATTTATCTATTAGGATCATATACTTCATCTCTTGAGCAGTTATTATCTCGGTAGCTTCTGATCAGGTACTTGAATCATCAGATTCTCAAATGCCGATCTTATCTCAGACCAGGTGGCTTGAGGCTGATCGGAACTCCTATGCTCCCGATACCTATAACCGCTATGGAATGGCGAATCAGCTACATAGCCCCATTCCTTCTTGGGTTGCGAGGGCGTGAAGTGTTGTACAGCCAATTGTGATTCCGGCGAGGCTTCGGACAGGATATCTATTGCAAATGAGTTTTCATCTCCTTCAAAATTGCATTCAACTACTATCTTATGGGGCCCGTACTCCGGGAATGAGTACCGTTCAATCGTCAAAGCCTTCGATCTTATCGGTCCTATCTTCAAAACCCCTGATCCGTCGGCTGGACGAGCTTCGACCTCTATAACCGCATCCTCTATCTCCTTGGGTACGGCTAATGCAACAGAAGGCTGATTCAGGCTGAGACTGAAAAGCTGATCTACAGTGCTGCCAGAGACGGGCCAGCTGCATTTCCCTCGAATGTCCGCTATCCCTAGCAGACCCGTGTTTGCTCCAACCATTATGAAATTTATTGGAAAATCATCGAGGTCGAGCATCAGCACATCTCCACTTTGGCCAACCTCTGGCCCACGCAGCTCTTTTGGGCCACCCACGTCTTTGATGACGACAAAGGTCTGAAAGCTATATTCTGGTTTCTCAGCAGGCGATAACCTCAAAATTATCCTGGCTGAATAATCTGGAGGATTCAGCTCGATAGTTTCATTCAAGGCCTGGGGGCGATAGGGCATATTAGAGGGCGCTTTGATATTGACCCCGATTATGAGTACGCCAACCATCTGATCCGGCAGGTTTGAGGAGATCGATACTGGCAAAAAGCCCGTCTTGATAACTGGGACTACTACTTCCTGGTAGATCTTTTCCAGCTTGTGTTCTTTTGTCCAGGCACCCAAGGCTTCGAGGGATGACAGATTAAGAATGGTTGCACGTTTGACCGCCAGAGACTGAGACAGATCCCACTCAAATGTGCCGCTTTCCACTTGATCTTTGTGCGGCAGGGCTATATGCGGTTCCATGAGGCTACCTTGAGGCATTGTGAAGCTGCAGAACCTGTCAATCAAATGATCCATGATAGCCTCAGAGAGCTCTCTTCGATCAACCCCGGAGAGGTCCCCTGATATCTCCATAGGCAAGAGCTTCAGGTCTCTCATAAAGAAGTCCAACACTCCGCTCTGCGGAACAATTCTATTCTCATTCCCCAAAGCTCTCGCCAGGGCTTCCATAAGTTCCGCTGGATCAAACTTCACTTTAATTGGAATCCTTGGCGACACCCCGGACATCTCAATCTCGGCATAGGCCCGCAAGGAGAGTATCTGGCTCTCAAGTGATTGTTTGATTATCGCGGCTGTTTCTGCTGAAACCTTAAGAGTGGACCGTGCCATTCCCAGGCCGTTCCAGGTCATCTGGATAGGTGCCTTCATCTCAGTGGGCAGGTCGCTGCTGCCTAACGCTTGAATCACAAGCCAGCCTGAGGAAAATGTGGCTGGTGCTATCACGGCACCAGGATCCTTTTCCCTTAGTATACTGAGCGCCTGGTCAATCCTGTAACTGGGCATGACCTTGAAGTCCAGCATTCCATGAGGTGCAGGAGGAAGGGCTGGGCTTAGCCCCCTTACAAGCGAAAGCATGAAATCAGGGCTTCCATCGCTGCGTTCAGCCAACTTGAGGCCATCAGGCATGAAGACATGCGTCCCAGAGTCCTCGTAGGGGTAGAATATTTGCAAACCATCTGAGGTTAAGGGCTTATGAAAATCCGGCAGGCCTTGTTGCGGCATCAGTTCGCTCCGAGAACTATTATGGTATCGCCCTCAAGAATTTTATCAGGCCCCTGTGTTAGGTGCCCGTCCTTGCCTACTGCAGTGATATGATAGGTATAGCTGCTTTGCCCAGGATTTCCAAGGATTAGATTTCTGAGGTCGCCCGCGCTCAGCGTTAGTGTGGTCTTGACAGTATCCTTGTCCGGAGTCAGTTCGATTTGGTTGCCCGACTTGAATTCAACGATGAACTCAAGCAGGTCTTCTGATGCTTTCGGGTCTTTGAATATAGGTGTCTTGACGGTGACCTCTCTGGGCTTTGGTGAGACGTAGTTACCGACTATCTTGTCCAGTATTGCAGCCTTATCAGGCAGCACTTCCATATTGAGTGGGTCGAATGTTGCATGAGACGGACCGGTGCCTGCAAGTTGATCCAAAGGAGCTACTACGAACTGAACGCTCTCTCCCGGGCTTAGCTGGGCTGGGAGACTGAGCCCTCTGATCTCGCCATGTGACGTTGCGCCATCGCGCCTTATCTGTGCACCGATGGCATTGATCTTGACAGGGCTCTCTATGGCATTTATCAGCGTGGCCTTGACACCGCCGGACGCGTTGTCCTGCTCTTCTTTATAATCAAGTATACTTCCTGACAGGTCGTTCATCCTGGCGATAAACGGTATTGTCTCAGTTTGATCCTTGTACACATTGGCCTCGATCTTTCCCTGAAACATCAGAGCAGGGCCCTCGAATATGGAATCGAAGATCTCCTGGAAGCCGTCCAGTGTAAGCGTCAGCTGATCAGTAATTCCCGTGGTGATGTTGATAAGGGCATTCTTACTTCTGTCCTGAAATGGCCCTGAAGAGCTTGCCTGTCCAGGTACGCCCAGGTAAAATTCGGTTTTAGCGGGATCGACCTGCAATGGCTGAAGCACAGGACTATTGATGCCCTGCGGCAAAGCTGCAGATAGGAACGAAGGATTCTGTTTCAGCTTCTCCATGGCACTTCTCAATCGAGTTGCGTCTGTATAGGGCATGGCGAAGTAGGCCAATTTGACAGAATCCTCCGACTCGAACTTCACTGAAATTATAGGGTTATGGGGCGAATCGGGCTTCCTAGCTATCTTGAAGCTATCCGGGAGGTAATAGAAGAGATAGGGCTGAGCGGTATCCTGATAGTAGCTGGAGGAGTCCACCTGCACATGAACGAGGCCGGATACCTCTGTGGTGGATGGAGTAATATTGTGAAATATGTATGGATGCAAGCCAGGAGGAAAGATGAATCGATGAGGATCTGGAAGATCATCGAGAGCTCTGGTGACCTCTCGAAAGAGTGGCTCTTTGGTGCCAGCATCCGGTGGTGCGTAGGTGATCCACTTTATGCCCAGGTTATAACCGTAATCTGTCACCTGAACCTTTGCGTAATTGCCTGAGTTGGTTATGACTGCGAACACATTACCGTTAATGAGATTATTGCCTGCGTCAGCATTGCCGTCTGTGGGATTGATTATAAATCTTCTTTTCATCGTTGAAAACTTAATTGCAGCATCGCCATCCATGAGCGATTGGGCCCTCTGTACCGATCTAAAGATCGGGTCAATGGAAATTCCAGTTTCAGCATTGCCGTTTATGGGATCTGTGCCATAGGTCAGGCCGGTGAGTTGGGATACTAAGAGGGAATCGAAGTCCACCCTCCCCAGATTGACAATCCTGGCTCTGTGAGTGGGCACCAATTTCCTGATTGTGCTGGTTTCTTGGTCCCACCAGACATCATCGTTTTGCCCGCCCTCATTACCCGTGTCAAAGCTGAAACTCCAGGTCCCCCTTATAGCATGAGTTCCAGAGGAGACTATAGACGTAGAGGTATCCGCATCCGCCATCTTAACTGGAATTGCCACATTGATTGCACGCCTAACTATCAAGGCGGATTGATGGTCGTCCTCAGTCAATGCTCTGTAGATTTCATCCCTCTCGGCCAGACTGTTTAATTTCAGGACTGACTTGAGCCCAGACGGTTCTAAGGTTATCTCCTGGAAGGAGAGCTCCTTTTGTGCACCGTCAGAGCCTGTTATCTGGTATCTAAGAATAATTGCCACTTGATGAGCTAGCTCGCTGGCGCTACGACTGTCAACCTCTATGGTAGGGGCGGGGTACTTATCAAGATTTATGATTAAGCTCCATGCATTTCCCACCTGATCCAGGGAAATCCTGTACTGTTGGCTTCCTGAGACGTTCTGCTCAGATATACGGTATCTGGGAAGATACAGCTTTTTCGTCTTATCTGCCGGGTCCTCGAAGAGCTGATCATCGGTGACATCGACACTTGGGCTGATAGGAACGGTCAACTTTTCTCTGGGAAAGCCTACTGTTGGAAATACTATATAGGAAATTCTCAAAGCCATTGCGGGATCCACCAGCCGTACTTCCTCTGCCCTGATGACCGTGGATGGCTGTGCTACAGGAACAACTACAGATGCTACTGATGCCAGATCTGCGTTCACGTTCAGAGTCGTTTTTGTCGCGGGCAGGAAGTTGGTCGCTAAGACTGCTGGTTTGATTTGATTCGTGGTGGCAATCTTGTCTGAGCCCTGTAGGATGAATCCACGATTTAGAATTTTCATACTGTCCGGCATAAATCCTCCATATAACTCTCTTTACGTGCGATATTAAATCTGATAGACAATGACACTTGGTATCATAGAGATAAAAAGGTATCTGTGTGTTTAAGCATTTAATAAATAGTATTTATTATATATTAGATATTCCTAAGTTTGACTTCCTAAATCTAGTGTTCTATTGCCATCGATTTTAATAATATAATCCTAATTTTCATTATCATAGATAAATTAATATTTGCTGGCAGATCATTTTTTTGTAATTTAGTGAATATATGTCCTCTTGTAATGCTTATGAAAACAACTTACTATCATTATAGTTTCATTGTTTGTATGTCTAAAAACAAAAAATTCTTATTTGATTTAATTTTCCACCGAATAATAGATATCTATAGCTGCAAAATACTCAACGTATAACCATAAGTGCGGAATGTTGTATATATAATCAAATTAAGATCTTAATAGTCTCCGTGCTGAATCGAGATGGGATGTACCCATAAAGTACTAACTCCTCGAAGTGTTTCCGAAATCCAGCAAAATTGTTGCTATAATTATCAAAAAATATAATTCTGGCCCCAAACAAAGTGATCGCTTCTACACGGTTTTGCAGAAAATCGTTATAAGAAAAAATGCTCGGTTTTGGAAGTCGCACCTGCATATGGGAGATCCAGATGTGTGATGGCGGGAGTCTTTTGGGAGTGATGGCTCTCAAGTATATCTCGTGCAGTAAGAAGATTGAGGAGATATTGATAAGATATGAACAAAATTTGTAAAGCTATACAATAAGTAGCCTGCTAGTATCTGTCCTTTCCTGGCTCTGTGTTATGGTTCCGTTGCTGTGAATTGTCTTCACTGTGTAGCTGTATGCTCCGAGATTAGGGTTATGCAGAATTCTATCTTTCAGCGACGTCTGCAAGGTTATCTCAGCAGTTGAATTCTGAGGTGTTAGCTCAGCAAAGCTGCCGTCCCTGAACAGAACTATGACCTCTAACGTATCCTTTGAGATTTCTGGGTCCCGGAACATGAATGTCTTGACAGCGATCTTTGCAGGTACTGTTGGGACATTCTTGTCCACAGTGGAATTCCATATCGCGTTCTTATCAGGTATAACATCCATTTCGCCAGTGCCAAAGGTCGCATGGACAGGACCATTTCCAGTAAGAGCCTCGAAGGGATTTAATGTCAAATTCAGCCATTCTCCAGGACCAAGCTGAACCGGTAAGCCTGGACCGATAACTCTTGCTTTCGTTGCGGAGCCGCCCTGTTGTATCTCCGCTTCCCAGCTTCTCACAAGGACCGGGCTCTCTATGGCATTGGTCAGGTTTACATATATGCTTGAAGACGCACTTTCTTGCTTCTCTTGATAGTCAAATATAGGACCCGTCAGGTCGTTCATCCTGCCAATAAATGGTATGGATTCGGTAGAACCTGGGTAGACCTCCACAAGGATCTTTCCCTGGAACAGCAGGTCTCCTGATCCTCCGAAGAGAGAGTCGAAGATATCCTGGAAGTCATGCATATCCATTTTTAGTCCATCGCTATAGCCATCTACCAAAGATACTGATACTCCTTTGCGCACCTGATAGAGATCATTTGAGGCATTTGAACTCGGCAACGCAATTTCCAGTCTTATCTTGCCCGGATCTATTGTGAGAGGCTCCAAAACAGGCTCTTCTACGCTATTAGAGGCACCACTGCTCTCAAACTGTTTAAGTTCCGACGAGTCCTCTTTGAGACGTATTGGGTTAACATACGGCATAGCGACATAAGATAGTTCTACCTGATCTGCAGACTTGAACCTAATTGACATTTCCGGCTTATGGGGCGATCTTATATATCTTGCTAATTTGAAGCTATCAGGAAGGTAGTAGAACACCTGCCTTCTGGAACTGCTTTGATAATAACTATGGCCGTTGACAATCGTTTGAATCAGACTTTGAGGTCCCAGAGAAGGGGGATTTATATCCTGGAATATGTAAGGGTGTAAATCTTTATCAAAGATGAAAGGCTTCACAAACTCGTCCAGACTATAATCCTCACTGCCAAAATGTGGTATTTTCGGATATGTTTCCCACTTAATCGCAATATTTTCTCCATAGTCAAGCACCTGGGCCTTGGCGTAGTTCCCTCCCGATGTTCGTACTGCAAAGACGTCTCCCGGTGGGAGCTGATTATCCGCTCCGGGTTTTCCCCTGATCCCATCAGCAATATAGTTTAGATTTTCTAGCTTTCCGAGATCAAGGGATTCATAGTCTACTGCCCCTAGATTTGACAACTCAACGCCTGCTATTGGCTGCATAAGGAGCCATGTCTGATCAGGCCCAGGAGGACAAGTAGGACAGTTCGGTACAGGATTGCCAGCTATTCCTCCAATAACCCGCCACATGAGGTCATACTGTTCTGTAGTATCCATGCTATTGGAATTGTCCCGGAAAATTTGGATGCCTCTATCGAGGCTGAGGAACGTCATGCCAGACATGCCACTTGTCCTTAGGACAGAGCTGCCATATGAGACCAGAGTCGGCACTTCCAGGGAGACCATGCGCCCTATTACAAGGGAAGATTCATAGCTGGGCTCTGTCATTGCCCTGTATACCTCGTCCCTCTCTTCCAGATTGCTCAAGTTGAGCACAGCTTTGATCCCATGACCTTCTGGGATCACCTCCTGGAAGGACTTCTCCTGCACACCGCCCTCATCACTCGTTCCTAAAATGGGGGCCTTAGCACCCTTGTACCTGAGTAAGACTGTAACCTTATGATTTATCTCATCAGCATCGCGGACGGCGTCTTCTATTCTTGGAGCAGGATACTTCGCCAGGTGAATTACCAGCGACCATCCATGAATCCCCTTCTCTAGAGACACCTTGTAACGCTGCTGCCCGGACGCGGCCTCAACAGCAATTCTGTATCTGGGCAGATAGAGCTTTTTGGAAGGATCTTTTGCATCCTCGAAGATTACTTCATCATTGACATCATCTTCATAGGACACGGGCTCAGTAACCTGGTCTCTGGTCATCCCACCTACGGGTATGCTCATATTCATGCTAATTCCGGAGAATAGGATGTCAGAAGCTTCTAGCACGCTTTGATTCATTAAGGTCATATTAGTGGCCGGATCGGTTTCAACAGGAATGCAATTCAGGGAAACGCAAGATAGTAACACTACGAACAACATCAACCCCAAATGCATGTTGGAACCTCCCCCGGACATCGTCACACATCCATAGCATCAAACAGATTCATTGATTTAAACTCCGCCATCATTGTTTCATCTAATAGTGGATAATCTGAATTCTGAAAGGCCTGCCTCCCGACAAATCTCCAATAGCCACCTCTTCAAACTTCTTCATAAATACGTCGTAGGCCTCGCTGTGAGTGTTACCATCTGCGGGATCGATAATACGAATGGTTGTATTATTGGCTGAGCCATCACTTGACATACCAACGGCAACCCTTGCATGAATTGAAAAGTTCTCTGTGGGATCTTCATCAGTGGTAACCCAAAGGGGACCGTATGCTTTCAATAGAGAAAGGAAACCATCTACGTTATAGCACATTGGAGGCTCACTTCTAAGCCCAAGGCCAGTCATAAAAGGTTCTTTTTCTGAACCTAGCAGTCCCTGGTTATTATCAAACTTTTCACGGAAAGTGGATCCCGCCATATCAGTGACGCTTTGGATCGCATAACTTGCATTATTATGCCATGATACAAGCATTGTTGCAGCTGTCGCCCAGCAAGTCATATCGGATGGTTGCTGTAGTTCAGGAACAATACCCGGCACATCATAATTAAAACTGGATTGGCCTTCGGATCCTGTTTCTGCTTCTTGCCCACAATTTGACATTCGTATAACCTCCTTCTAATATCATGATATTTAACTATTCTATCCCTGAGTCGTCGAAAACAAAGGAGGACACAGAGCCATTAGCGTAACGCTTCAGATGTAGAATTGACTCCATCTTGTTGACCCCTTCCCTTAGCAAATTGTTTCATCACCGCTCAAGTTCCAACAGGAATTATCACTTATATCTCCTGAAATTGTGCTCCCGCCACTCCAATACCATTTTGCATGGCCATGATCCCATTGATCCTTATAGATCCCTATTCCTTCTGTTATTTCTTCTGGGCCCAACATGCCTTGCCAGACAGTCGTTTCAACATCACCATATAAATCTACTACCATCACTGACTTACCCTCGGACTCGTTATTCGTCAATTTGAAAAAGATTTTATCCGGCATATCGATCAACCAATTGTTTATGTCACGTAAAGTATAAGTAAGTTATCATTTGCTTAGTTTTCTATAGTGAACCAAAAGCGTGGCATTTACGCAAATACAAAATCAGCTCCATAAACCCAGCACAACGATCAATTGAGCTGGGTTTCGAGATTTTCATTGGCATAATCCAGTCGGTTGTCAGGAATAGTTGAAAAATTAATTAAAGTTGTCGTGATTCTAAATGGACCACAGATTACGGTCCTAAGGTTATTCGGTCGCGGATGCAAACTTACTGTGGGATGAACGGAAAGTGAGGAAACCCTCAAGAACCTCCGGAAAGGCCTCATGCCGAAGAAGGTTAATCGATATATGTACCAAAAGACTTTTAAAGAAAAAAGACGAAAAGTATATTAAAATTTAGTTGGACGATCCTAATAGAACTCTAAAACTTCGCAGCGAAGGAGGTTAAAAAATGGCGGATAAATTTCAAGCATTAATAGACTTTAAGTATGGCGATGTGAGCGACCCAAAGCCGATCATAAAAGGAGACACATATAGTACGAAGGATTTCCAAAAGCAGCAATTGGATCATTGGGAAAAGATCGGCTGGATCAAGATGGAATGATTTAGACATCATTTCCCGTTAGCGATCCACCCCAGTTCTTTCTATTTGCTATTGCGGCAAGATTAACATTCTGAAGCCGATTTATTCTAAATTCGATTGGATTCGGATCGGAAGAATATCTGGGAAGAAAACCCAAATTTATGCCGCGATCTTTTGTGCATTGTTTGTGTAATTTGCAGTTATGCTGAACCCAGGAGTTCACGGCCTCCAATCCACAAACACAATACCGCTAAGCGCCAAAGATAGTCTCTCTAGTCATAGATCGAGAGAAAAGATTGATGACTATATAGAGGTAAAGGTTTCGAGACTACATGCATCAGTTCGACCTGGGAAGCCATAAATACCTTATAAAACGCATTCGGAACTATGGTCGGAAAATTAGTTTTGCTCTTGATGCTTATGCTTATGTTTCCCATTAGCTCCGTAGCAATGGATAACTCATCGCGATCCAATTTTAGCGCCACTGAGGGCGGAGGCCGCATAAACCTCGAGGGAAGCAATGCGCTGATGGTACCGGACATAAGCCTCTATGGAGCTGCAGACAAGACATATCTCTTTGATCGTCTTCCAGTGTATTCCGCAAATCAGCCCATAAATGGAACATTCTTGCCTTCTCCGGAGGACAGAGGCTCCCAAATCGATGCAAAGTCCAAAATCATAGTATGCGTCTCCATTTTCAACATCTCTGAGTATGCGAACGGCCTGCCTGAAAGCCGCCATTTTGTCGGAAGAGATTGCATTGAGACCCTAATTGAATCAAATAACAGCAGTGCTGCCTCTTTCAGGATTTCGAAAAAACCCGCCGGAATGTATATGCTATCTGTTGTGGATGAAAATAAATCAACTATCATCTCCAAACAGCCATTCCTGGTTACAGAGGGCGAAGTCGCCCTGGAGATGAATCTTACAGTGGCTTCTTCAGAGCCATTCATTCGAATCAAGATGAACTCCACCGTGTTTGAAAATCAAAGCAAGTTCTTCGCAGCACTCATGATCCCTCTGAACGACTATAAGAATGCCAGCCTGAATTTTTCCAACAATAAAACAACCGGAGGTCTCGATTTCAATCTATCCCTGGGCTCCAAATCTATGCAAATGCATGGATCTCCACGAATATCTTCAGAGCTTCTCATGAACCTGCTCCCACTTCTACCTCCAAACAGTGCTGTCGGCCTGCAGGAATCCACTCAGCCTGGAGTCGATCTTATTCTCATGACAGATCTGTCGTGGAGGACTGGATATTATGTATTGACCTGCGGCATATATTCGCCAGAAAAGGGTCTGATAGGAATAAAGCAAACCAATGTTGAAGTGACCTAATAGAGCCGCCGAGGACGGATATGCAAATAGGGAAGGCATTTCCAAGAGGGGAATGCTTTTCCCAATTTTCACCATTTATTTGATACATTCAGGCTAATAAAATATTTTAAGTTTAAAGCGAATTTTAAAATCTCAAGCCCTCATTCGAATATTAATTATTAGATTAGTTCAATGCCTATAGTGCTCGTATTTGCTTAAATAAAGATATATACGAGGACCGGAGATATGTCGATTGAGGTTCAAAATTTATGACAAGAGTTAAGGCTATTAGCGCTTGCATGGTTATCCTAGTTCTCCTAGTTCTCAGCCAGGCCGCATGGGCTCAAAATCAGGCTAAAAATCAAACGGTAAAGGTTGCCTCTCTGGAGGAGCTGCAAACAAGAATGAAAGTCGAGCAGGCGGATTTGCTTGCAAAAAATGTGAACTTCGATAAAGCAGGCTCGAATGCTACGACGGTGCAAGTGACAGAGAACAATATCACTTACACTGTTAATGTCTACCAGGACAAGAACGGAAGCATATTGAGAGTGTTTTTTGCCCCGGACGGCAAACTTGTCAGGAGCATGACCATCTCCCCAGGCAATGGGCCTGTCCTGACAATTACTTACAACCCAGATGGAACTACGGCCAAGCTTGAGACCTTCGAGCCATTCGGATTGAAGAAGTACACGGAGATCAGCAATTCCGATGGCACAAAGACAGTAGTCGTACAGGATGCCTCGTTGGCAACCGACAATACCCTTACTATTAAAGAGGATGCAAATGGAAATGTGATATCTAAGGATATCTCGACCACGCCAGGTCTGCCTCCAGGAGCCGTATATTGTCAAGTCACAGGACAGTATCAAGAGGCAAAAGCTCCCTGATAAGCATGAAATCCATGACTTGGGAACCACTGGCAAATTGCAAAGCAAGATGCAAACGGTGTAGCATCTTGCATAGATCCCTGCTAGCCCTGGTGTTCCTCCTGGTCCTCCACATTCCGAATGCATCCGGCCAAATATTGCCTGATGGCGCTGATTTTGCCAGCCTGACTGGAAAGTACAATGATTCCGGCCAGGATATCAATCACGATGGGTTGTTTGAGTATCTCAATATCGATGTGGGTGTCAGCATAATATATCCTGGAGAATACAGCCTTCACGGATTTCTCTACGATAGAGATAATAGAGAGGTTGTATGGTCAGTTGATCACAGAAACTTTACCTATGGCGACCACATCATGCAGCTGGCCTTTGACGGCAAGACCATCGAGAAGATGAAGCTGAATGGCCCATATCGCCTTGGCAATCTCTCCTTCACCTGGGGTTCTGCGACAATGGGACTGATTCCGATATCCAGGCGTAACGATGCTTACCGGACCCGCCCCTATAACGCCACGGATTTTGTGGACCCTGTGAATACGGATAAGAACCTCTGCGGATCAGGAAAGGGCGAGCTCCTCCTGACGCTTTTCATCAAGACCTCCGTGCCTGTATTTTCTGGAAGATACATGTACGACATTGTGGGACTGAACATGCCGCCTCTATCAACCCCCGTAAGCGTCAAGGGATCCAAGACAGGATACGACCTCAGCATGCCGGGCGTTTTTGTGCCCAAGAAGCCCAATAATTTTACAGTCATGGCAAGTCCTGTGAAGAATATCGATGTGGGCCTGATGAAGCTGCAGGGGAATCTGGAGCGT
Organism: uncultured Methanosarcinales archaeon; assembly: GCA_903871465.1. Classification (GTDB taxonomy): domain Archaea; phylum Halobacteriota; class Methanosarcinia; order Methanotrichales; family Methanotrichaceae; genus Methanothrix. The sequence continues at coordinate 7,611 of CAIQHB010000074.1, read as the reverse complement.
ACCTGGGTCAGTTCACAGTTTCCGGCAAACAATTCCGGAACGGCCAGGGTGGACACCGACCTCATCTCTCCAGCAGGGTCTTATCACGTAAAGATCTTCGGAGATGCCTTGGAAAATGCTACAAAGGTTGATCTGATGATGTCTGTGGTGAAAAAGCTCGTTATCGATGGTCCCTTCAATCTTGTCATCAACACAACAGGATTCCCATCCGGCAGCTACTCCGTCAGTGCGAAAGCCTTGAATGGGTCATTTAATTTTGATGATATCAACTTTAACGACCAAACCCTTTAATTGCCACAAACTAATTCTTATGCAACTTATGAGTGAAAGACAAGTTCTGAGGAGAGCAGATTGGTTGGAGGCCATGAAGAGGGCTTTTATCCTGGTCACCATCTTTGTTTCGATTTTTGTATCACCAGGTCTTTCTTTTGATCTAACGCCCGCCAACATAAAGCCAGGGGATGAGATGGTTCTTACCGGGATCGCGAAACCGGATAGTCAGCTCTCCTTTCAGTCCAGCTTCACCATGAATCTGCCTGTGACGGCAGGAAAATACGAGTATGAGGCGACTGTCGAGATCCCTCAGAAACCCAACCGCTTTACGGTTGCGGCCCGAAATGTACAGGACTTCAATGCAGGAGTCAAATTTGGCATCTGGATCACCAAGAGCTTTAAGGCCAGCGGCGGTACGGCTCGAATCTCTCAGGGAGATGTGCCGCCAGGCAGGTACAGCCTGAAGATATTTGGTACGGCTCTACCAGGATCGACTGAGATTCCCGTAACGGTTGAGGCTGAGACGCAGGTCAAGGCAGATTCTGCAGGAAAATATAATCTGGCCATCGACACCTCAGGCATACCAGCCGGTGATTACAGGATCGCGGGCGCAGGAGACACGAAGGTCGTCCGCCTGGGAGATGGAAGCTCATCCTCCGTATCGACATCTAGCAAAGGGAGCGAAGGAGCCGGCAGCAAAGTATCGGATAGTGGAAAGGCAACAGGAGAAAAGCCCTCTATCGAGCAGACGGCAAAACCGGTGGAGATCAATCAAAAGACCGTTCAATGGTATGCCCGGCAGACCGGCCTGAAGTATGAGAATTCCAGCCAGTATGACGCCGCCAAAAAGCTCCTGGAAGAGAGGCTACGAGGAGGCTACTGGAAGATAATTGCCCGGGGGGAACCGCTCACCGAGGAGGCAGGCAACTGCCAAGAAGAATATTGCCTGGTCAGAGGCGTTGATGCTTGCACGACTTGCAGAGATAAGGATCTGGTCTTGAGAAGGAGCACTTCATCCAATGATTCGAGCATAAATGCAACTCCGCTACCTGCCATTCCATCGAAACAGAGCTCGCCTCAGGCAACAGAACCCGTACAGCAGAGAAGCTTTGTGAGCATGTTCCTGGACTGGATCCGGCAGATGCTCGGCCTATAGGCGGATGGCGGAAGAAAATGGAAAAGAAATCGGAGTGGATACCTCCAGACCTGCTGGCAGCAACAATTCTGGCACTGGCGACGCTGGTCTTCACTCTTACGCCCCTGAATGATCTTCTTTTAAGCATACCCACGAGCATACCCACGAGCCTGGCGATAGTGCTCCTTTTTGTGCCGGGATATACGCTCACCTGTGCCCTTTTTCCGAAGATCACGGATCTAGGGCGGGTTGCGAGGATCGCTCTGAGCTTCGGATTAGGCATTGCGGTAGTGCCGCTCATATATCTTGCCCTTAACTACATCCCCTGGGGAATCAGGCTGATTCCAGTTGCTGCCTCCCTGGCCATTTTCACCCTCTTCACGGCGGCGGCAGCCTACTGGCGACGCATGAATCTTCCTCTGGAAGAGAGATTTTCCGTCCAATTCAGCAAGAAAAAGGACTCTTTGAAAACGGAGATTCTGGCAGACGAAAAGGGTCATCTGTCTGAGAGAACGGAAAAGAAATCGGAGAGGAGACCTCCAGACCTGCTGGCAGCGGTAATCCTGGCACTGGCGACATTGGTCTTCACTCTTACGCCACTGAGTTATCTTCCCGTGCGCATACCCCTGGGCCTTGTTATGGTGCTCTTTGTGCCAGGATATACGCTTATTGCCGCCCTTTTTCCGAAGATCGGGGATCTGGAGGGGATTGAGAGGATCGCTCTGAGCTTTGGCTTGAGCATTGCGGTAGTGCCGCTAATAGGCCTCGCCCTCAATTACACCCCCTGGGGAATCAGGCTGGTTCCGGTTGTCATCTCCGTTGTCACCTTCACCATTGCCATGGCGGCGGCAGCCTATTGGCGGCGCATGAGTCTTCCACTGGAAGAAAGATTCTCCATCCAATTCAGCGAAAAAATAAGCTCTTTAAAAAAGGAGATCTTGGCCGATGAGAAAGGCCGGCTGGACAAAGCACTAACAATAATATTAATACTAACTATAATAATGTCTATCGCTGCTCTGGTCTACGTCATAGTGACCCCCAAACAGGGCGAGAAGTTCACGGAATTCTATATCCTGGGGCCGGGAGGAAAGGCCTACGACTACCCCACAAGTGTTCAGGCAGGCAATAAGAGCACAGTGATTGTGGGAGTGGTAAACCATGAATACATGCTGGTAAATTATACCATGCACATTTTATTGAACGATACTCCGATAGACGAGACTAACAGCACATCAATAAACAGCACCTCATACAACAGCACTCTATTGAACAGTACCCCGATGCAACGCGCTACTATGAACCATTCATCAAGGGAAAACGCCTCTCTGAAAGATAACTCGGTGGTCATTTATCCTATATTGAGCATGAGTCTGACTCTGCAAAACAACGAGACGTGGGAGCGGCCCGTGACTTACATTCTCAATAATACCGGTGACCGCCAGAAGCTGGAGTTCTTGCTCTACAAAGAGGGAAATTTTACAGAATCGTACCGAGACCTTCATCTCTGGGTTAATGTGACAAAGACCGCTTCATATTTCCCTGAAAATGCCACAAATTTGACGGCAGACCGGGGTAGTGAAACAAAGATCGAGCGATAAAATTGTGCAGATCGTCGGACTATAAATTTAAATATCTAACGAACATTTCCGAACATGTGTTTGGATTTATGCTCAGATTCAGGATCGTTATCGTTTGCCTGATAATCCTATTTTTTCTGGCCGCAACCTCTTTGGGGATCGGCTCGGACCAAAGTTCTCTCGGCAAAGATCCGAAGGAGCTACAAATGGGAATGCAGAGTGATCTAGCAAGCACCCTGGAAAAGATTGCCATCTTTGATAATTTTAATAAGACCGGCTTGAATGTAACCATAGAAAAGATGGCTGAATGTGTCAACTATACTGTAACCACATACGAAGAAAAAAATGGCGACATATTGAGAGAATATAAAACCGCTGAGGGAAAGCTTGCAAAGACAAAATTTACTTCCGGAAGCAAAGGGCTGTTTCTAACTGTTACCTATAATCTAGATGGAACGATCGCCAAAGTGGAGGCATTTGAGGGAACATATATCATAGTGACTCCCGAACCGATCATGAAATTCACGGAATTCTATATCATGGGACCGGAAGGAAAGGCGGAAGACTACCCCACAAGTGTTCAAGCAGGCAATAGAAGCAGAGTGATCGTAGGCGTGGTAAACCATGAATCCATGCCGGTAAATTACACTCTGAGGATTTCATTGAATAATACTTTAATAGGAGTTGCTTCGATAGATGTTGCTTCGACCAAAGGCACTTCAAGGAAAAACTCTTCGAGTAACCATTCTACCATAGATAACGAGTCTCCGGAATATAATTCTCAGGTCAGCCATACCATAACTAATCTGAATATGACCTTGCAGAACAAAGAGACGTGGGAGCGAAGCGTGAATTATGTTCTCAATAATACCGGCGACCGCCAGAAGCTGAAGTTCTTGCTATACAAAGATGGGAATTTTATAGAACCTTACAGAGACCTTCATCTCTGGGTTAATGTGACAAAGACCGCTTCATATTTCCCTGAAAATGCCACAAATTTGACGGCAGCTCGGGGTAGTCCAGCAGATTGAAGCTGATCTCACCACAAAGGCACAAAGACACGAAGAACAAACAACTACCAAGCCAAATTTCACGATAGACCCAAGGGTGGATAAAGGACGTCTTTGTGCCTTCGTGTCTTTGTGGTTAAGCCCCGCAAGACATATAGAAGATCCTGGATTAATCTCCGTTCGTTCGTCCTCTGTGCGCTCTGCGCCTCTGTGGTTTTATTTCGTAACTACCGGCGTCTAATTTTCGCGCAATCCCCTCGGTATTTTACCCATGGCTTCCCCCGATGCGGTATTCGAAAACAACCCGCTCCGGTTATCGTCTGGCGGTTGTGGAACCGCTTTTTGCCTGCGCTCCTTTTTGACCTTATCCACTTCCTCGCGAAACTCCATATAGCTCTCAAAGCAGCCCACGTTTACCCTCCGGGGAGATCTTCGACCAGAGCTTTTTATCTAGCTTTCTTGCCTAATACTTTTGACGACCCAAGGACTTTCAATTCCGGAGAAAGATCATGTCTGAGCAGAGGATCAAGGCGGTGCAGATGTTCTCCCAGGAGGAGATCTTCCGGGCCATTGCCTACGGCGCACTCAAAGCCCGGGCGGGCAGACTTGCTCCCGGAGAGATCTTCAATATCGGAGAATTCGAGCTGATAGTGGCAGAGGACGAAAACGGCGAGGGCATCGTTGTGCAGATCATCGAGACCTTGTCCAAGATGGAATCACTGGTCCTGGCCAAAGTACGATTACAGGATATGGCAATAGAGAGCCGGAGTGATCATGAGCAGCGAGACTGGATGGCCGCCTTCTGGAAAGATCTGGCTCAGTATCTCGACAAGTGGCAGAATATCAAAATGAGGCTTGGACCCGGAGAGCATATCACCTTCGAGAAGGCGGTGAGCAGGTAAATAGACTGATGTAGAGGCGCAGTTCGATTATACATTTCCATAGTGGATGATATGATATCTACAGATACGCCTTGTAAAGCGCAGTGGTTATTGCCCGTAACAAGCTGATCGCTTGGAGATTACTCTGTGGAAAACCATTCTTCGCGGCTGATTCCGCCGTCCCTTAAAAACCTTGCGAGAAAGTCAACGCTGATATCTTCTCCATGGTGCGGATTGGGAAGAATCACGGTCTTATCGCCTTTCATCATATACGGATGCTTGGTGCCATAATAGGGGCCTTTCAGTCCCAGTTGCTTCAGTCGTTTGACAAGATCAGGCCAGGACACGGGTGTGAGCCTAGACAACTGCCATCGGCTCCGTGGATACGTCTATTGCATTACCATCTATCGATGGGATGGATAGCCCATGCCTCAACCTTATGGCGATCCATTCCTCGATGGTCTCGATGAGAGCCTTTCGGCAATCCTCAAAGGTCTTACCAGTTGCCCACACGCCTTCCAGGCCGGGCACATGGGCGTAATACGGCTCTGGATTGTCGATAACCTCATATTCAGCCCGTGCCAAGGCAGCCGCGATATACTCCGAGAACATATTATGACTCCATTGTATCCTTAATGAATTTAACATTATCCTGGATGGCTATTCCAGGACTTCATGATTGATTAGACGTATCTGGCAAACCACCTGATATTGCATAAATCTTGATCTTTTGGCGATTCACCCACCCCTGGCGCCCTCTGTGTGGTATTCGAAAACTACTCGTTCTGGTTATCGTCTGGTGGTTGTGGAACCACTTTTTGCCCGCGCTCCTTTTTGACCTTATCCACTTCCTCGCGAAACTCCATATAGCTCTCAAAGCAGCCCACGTTTGCCCTCCGGGGAGATCTTCAACAGAGCTTTTTATCTAGCTTTCTTGCCTAATACTTTTGACGACCCAAGGACTTTCAATTCAGGAGAGAGATCATGTCTGAGCAGAGGATCAAGGCGGTGCAGATGTTCTCTCAGGAGGAGATCTTCCGGGCCATTGCCTACGGCGCACTCAAGGCCCGGGCGGCTAGACTTGCTCCCGGAGAGATATTCAATATCGGAGAATTCGAGCTGATAGTGGCAGAGGATGAAAACGGCGAGGGCATCGTGGTGCAGATCATCGAGACTATGGCCAAAATGGAATTAATGGTCCTCAGCAAAATGCGAACGCAGGATACGATGCTAGGTGACCATGAGCAGCGAGACTGGATGGCCGCCTTCTGGAGAGATCTGGCTCAATATCTCGACAAGTGGCAGAATATCAAAATGAGGCTTGGACCAGGAGAGCATATCACCTTCGAGAAGGCGGTAAGTAAGTAATAGACTGATGTAGAGGCACAGTTCGATTATACATTTCCATGGCTGAAACGACCATGCGCCTCAGGACGGGGGCTCACACGAGGCGGATGAAAATCGAAAGGGTATCGACATCATGATTTCGATTTACATGCGAAAAGTCATGCCTCTATTGAAGAATCCCACATTAATGGCATATCTCTTGAGATTATGCAGATGACTTCAAGAGCGTGAAATCCCTAGAGCCTCGGTCTTCATGAGTCTGGCCTTTTGCAGGGCTTCTGCCTCGCTCATCCTCTTGCAGCTCCCAAGATACTTGGTTACGGTCTTATCGCCTTCCTGCCAGGAACATAGCCAGCGATAATAGATCCTCTCCCCGTTCTTGGTCCTCTTGGTTATTGGACTCGCCCTTACCGTTATGTCCTCAAGCCGAGCCGATTGATTTAGGTCTTTGGCTTCCTTCTTCAGTTCCATGGCCCTGTTGGCCTTGATCGCTCCCAGTTTCTCAGTCTCGCGAATGCCTTCAAGGATGGATGCTTCATGTTCCAGCTGCCGAGCCTCGGCCGTCAGTTCGCGCGCCTTTCTCCGTGACGGTGTATCATGAACCATTTCAGAGTCTCTCCCATTCGATGCCTTGCTTACCAAATTAGATGCGCGAAGGTCAAAATGCCCCAAAAAATGCATGAAAAGGCACTTCTCCTGGCCGCGCGCAGTTCACCTCTGGGCACAGGATTCAGGGGTGTTGGCCTCGTATTGCCAGTTATACATACTGATTTATGCAACTTTCCCAAATTGGCCTAAATCAACTTTGTGCAAAGTCTTATTCCATCTACTATAAGAATGAAGAACAAGTAGAACTGAGTGGTTGCTGATATCGATTAAATAATTCTAATGCGATCGATTCCGAAAATGTAGAACTTGGCGCGCAAAGGATCCGGGGTTTGAGGTAGAAAGTATCCTTATAATAATCTCTTGCAGTTTAAAGCATGTCGAAAATAGAGAAGACGGATTACAGGTTACACAGACTATCAGAGCCGAGATCAGCCTTTGTACCCTAGCTCCTTGGCCTTGGCAAAGGCTGCATTTGCCTCAGTAGTTCTACCAAGTGCCTTGAGAGCAAAATCTTTGTTGACCCAAGCGAATGCATTTTTAGGATCCAGTTCAATTGCTTTTTCTGCAGCCATAAGCGCTTCTTCATTTCTGCCGAGACCTACGAGAGTATAAGCTTTGCTGGTCCAAGCGTACGTATTTTTAGGATCCAATTCAATTGCTTTTTCTGCAGCCATAAGCGCTTCTTCATTTCTGCCGAGACCTACGAGAGTATAAGCTTTGCTGGTCCAAGCGTACGTATTTTTAGGATCCAATTCAATTGCTTTTTCTGCAGCCATAAG
>CAIQHB010000073.1 GCA_903871465.1 uncultured Methanosarcinales archaeon | reverse complement strand
GGATGTAAGCTCTCCCAGAGTTTTTCGCTCGTCTTCTGAAAGCGTCACGACGTACTTCTTCATATTCAATTCTCCCAGATTGATTATGAAGATATTATATTATATATACTTTACGACATTATTGTCTTGACGGGACACTAGGTAACCAGTTTTATGAAATAGTAGGTGTTAATAAATGAATTATAGCAGAATTTTACTGTGTATGACGACGCTCGCAGCGTGTTTGCTAATAGGTATCGGGTTTGGACAAGACTATCTGAATGGTGGATATGTCAGTTCTAGCCATACCAGTTCTGATACGGGTCTGAATGGAATGTTGCAGTGGCTAGATCAGCCAGTTCCCAACTTTCCCTGGTATACAACAGGAGGTTCCTTCTATGACCAAGGGATTCCAGATGCCACGTTCTCGCCCTTTAGAGAGTATTATACAACCTCTGGAATGCCAATAGTAGGCGGGATAGTAAGCACCCCGACCAAGTTCGATATAACGCATAGAACGCCTTCCAGCGTGTACTACGGTGCAGGTGTGGGATTGCCATACTCCCAATATGTATCCACAGTGCCATCCAAGACTAGCGATCTCTGGGTTCAGGGAGCAACAAACTGGACGCAGTATGTGGTAACCCCAGTCGGAACCTGGATTCAGTTGATCGCCAATGCGCCCGATGGAGGTCCCGCGGGATTCTATGAGATAGTTCAGACCAGCACAACCAGTTCGAAGTACAGTACTTACCAGTTCAATCCGGGTTATAACACTATGAACTTCAACGCCGACCAGGTTGGAAGACATATGCTCTACTTCGTGGTGAATAACCAGCCCAGCAACGTAGTCGTTGTGGATGTGTTTGCCCAAGCTCAAGCAGGAGGGAACTTATACGCACCCAACAGCCAGACAGCTATACCCAACGGCATGACCACCACTACATCCAACGGCCAGACTACAACGACCGCCAGTGGAACCGGAACAACTGTTACATCCAGTTACAGCAGAATTCAATAGACAGGAGTGAAGAAGATGGCAGATTTACTTTATTTGGCGATTGTGTTCTTTGTAATAGCTCTGATACTCGGAGTATTGGGAGTACGTGGTGCAGGCATTTCGATGGAAATCGCCAAATGGCTGATAATAGTGTTCATCATTCTGGCTGTCTTATCGCTATTATTGGGTGGTTCATTCCACCTGGCGGTACTACAGCTTGGAATGTTGGGAGCACAAATTGCTTGCCCCTAAACACATTTTTTGATAATTTTCAGGTGCAACAGCCGTTATCCATCGAGACCACAAGGAAGATCCCTATTCTCAGAGTAGCGAGTCTGAAGTTATAACATATTCCAAGACGGACGGACTTTCTGAGGAAGAGATTTTGGTTATCCTCAAGCACTTAGTCGAATATAAATAATCAGGAAAAGTGCTGGTGAAACGCTGACTCATCGAATTCCGGTAAGTGGAGGCAGGGCTCTTCTTAAAGCCGCCTAATTCTGATCCGCGTCCTGGAACTTGATCTCTTTCTGGGTCTGGAAGGAACCCGTGTACTGCTGATCGGCCTTGATCTTCTTGTAGAACCTGGCATACTTGGTTTGGATGTCCCAGGTTCCGTTGAAGGCCTGATCAGTCTTGAAGGACAGAGTATTATTGGCATAATTAGTGCTGCTTACGCTGGCGGTTTCGCTTCTATCCACATGGGTCAGGTTGAACCGCTCTGTGACGGACGCCCCCATGCCGCCATCGAATGTGGGTGACCCAACCGACTGATGGCCTATGAGATTTCCTCCCGTGAAGACCAGATCCTTCTTCTCGATGAAGTTGTTGGCGGATGACTTCCGGTCAAGGCTTCTCTGGGTGTCCAGGCTTATGGAGCCGCTGCCCATCATCCTCTCATTGTAGTTCATGGCCGACCCCTCGAAACTATCCTTTATCGAGACCTCTCCTTCTCCTTTTACAGATGAAGACTCTATGAAGAGCTTGCCCTTTCCTGAAACGGGTTCGATGATGTCCCGAGTGGTCGTCTGCGGCCCCGATTTGACTGTGCTCCAGTGAATCAGGTATGGCCCGCCTTCTGCGGTATTCGACCCATCGGTCATCCAGACGGAGAGAGGCATGTAGATCCCGGCGGACTTTCCGGGTATGGTGCAGCTCCAGTATCCGTCTTTCGGGCTGCCCGACTCAAGGCTAAGAACAGAGTCATAAACCCGCGACACACTCAGCATACTCCGTTTGGTGAGAGGAGAATCGGAGAGCCCGTATTTCACTGATGCGGATGTTATTGGGGTCTGGCTCTGCATGTGAACGGTTACCTTGACCGGTTCTCCGGATGCGGGTTGTGAAGGCAATGCGTTTACATCCAGAATGGTTATGGCTCCGTGCTCTGAGCTTTTCACTCCCTCAATGCTCAGCTCGTAATCCTTCCCGCTGGGCAGGCTGTCTTTAGCCTGTGGCGCAAACTCCTGAGCGGCATGAGATTCAGACACATTCTTATTCTCATTCTCTTTGCCGGCCATTCCCAGAAGCTTCTCCACATAACGCAGGAGGTTGGAGATCCCATCGACGACCGCATTGTTGGACTTTGTTGCCGATTGGTCTAAATCCCTGGCCATGGTTCCTGAGATCGAAGATGTCGTATCCTTCTCGTCAGGCAGGTTGAAGGGCAGGCTCAAGTTGCCGCAGCTGATGTTTGCCGGGGCCATCCTGACCGAATTCAGAGAGCCTGAATCTGAGCCCTTCAACTGTGCAGTCCCTCTCAAGAGATCAATATTCAGGCTGCATGACCCCATGACCAGCTTCTTATCCTGAGTGAATCCCTCAACAGTTATGGTATCCGCGCCTGCGCCTGCTTTCGTGACCGCCTTTTCTGCATAGATCACCATCTGGTGCTTGGGTGAGAGGTAATCGATATTCCCCAGGGGACCCAGCTTCTTGCTGATGACGAAGATGCTGTAGAGCGGGACGCTGCCCGTATTGGCAATTGTGCAGCTAAGATTGCTGATCTCTCCAGGCATGACCGCAGGCGGTGAGGCGCTGGCAAAGACCTTGAGCGCAGTGAGAACCGTTCTTGCCAAAACGCTCGCCTCGTCCGACCAAATCTTGCCGCTCGAGTCCTTTCCACGAATCGCAAATTGAATTGTGCAGTTTCCGGATATCACCGTTCGAGAGTCTACTACTTTGAACTCGCCCGGCTCCAGATTGCCGATCGTCGCCAGAGTGGACCCGTTTTGAGTGATGACCACGCCCGACAGGCGGTCATCTCCTGAATTGGTGACGAGGCTGCTTATCTCGGCGGTATCACCGGGACAGACCTCAATCTCCAGGGGCATGACCTTCAAATTGATGCCCGGCTGAATGGACCTCAAATGCACACAAGCCGTGGCATTGGCCTCAAATCCATTCTCGTCAACACCGCGAGCAGTGACGTTTATCCATGTCGTAGCGTTCTTGCTGTAAATCGCAGCCATGCGAACGGATTGGCCCGCAGGAATTTCTGCGAGCATGAGTCTTTTGCCGTCTCCTCCCAGAGTAATATTTTTCAGTAGCTCTTCCCCGGTGTTGCTCAAGATCCAGGTCACCTCAACGGGGTTTCCTGGATATGTCCTGACCTCTGCCGGATCGCCCGAAATCTCCAGGGAGGTGTTTCTCACCCGAAGGCTCAGGCTCCGGCTGGCATAGAGCTCTTTGCCGGAATCGTCATGAGCAATGACCGTAACCTCATCCAGCAGGCTCTGGGATATCGCTCTCTCCTTTTGCAGCACCTGGAAAGCTCCCGGATTGATGGCGTCTATTCGGCCAACTTCACCAAAGCTGTCGGAGACGCTTAAATTGGTGAGCATTCCGTCTCCGCTATTTTCAACCCGGATCTGGAAATTGACTTTATCGCCACGATGGACCAGGCCGGGGGCTGTAACCTCCAGTTTGATCAAAGGAGAGATCATCCGGATGGTAATTGAGGTATTATTTGTGTAAAGGCTGCCGTTGGCATCCTTCCCATCTACTCCGGCCAAAAGCTCGGCCTCATTCTCGATCACCAGAACTCCATCGAGATCAAGCTCTTCGTGCGGAGGGAGGAACTTGGTGGCACTCATCTTGCCCGCGCAGATGATCCGGACATCGGAGAGCTCATTTGGTCCGATGTTTACCGCCTTGCATCTGTAGCCCACGGCATCTCCCCGCAGGCCTTCCGACCTGTTGGCGGAAATGTCTAGAGAAATATGGGATGCAGGCTTTTTTGCGGTTGGTGGGACGATTGCGGCAGGCGGCTCGGGAGTCGCAAGCTCAGAAGAGGTTGCCCCAGAGGAACCGGAAAAAGCGGCAGGAACGTCCGGGACTGCCTTGGTGCTCAGCTTGACATCAGCAGGAGCTGCATCATTCGCCTTTGTCGAATTATAATGAACAAGTCCCTGGATCTCCTGGCCGGATTGGTCGAGGGCCGAGACTGTTATTCTCTCAGTCGGGCCGCTCACGGCCAGAACCTTATTCTCTCCGGGAACAAGCTCGGAAAGAGTCCCGAGCGCCTTTTCACCATTCCGGACCAACACTTGGTGAAGCTTTAGGGTGCCGGTGTTCTCCAGATAGACCTGCGAATAGGCTGTGCTGGAGTTGACTGTAGCCAGAAGAGATGCATCGGAGGATGCTACTCTCAGAACAGGCTCTGTTGAAATGCCGGATTTTATTTGCAGATTGGAATCAAGCAATCGTGAATCAGGTGCATGAGGAAATAGATAGAAGAGAGTTGGAACTAGAATAACCAGAAATACGGCTAATCCCAGTAGCACGGGACTTGCCTTTAGACTACGCCTCCCCCGAGGTAGTCTAAGCCTGAAGCTACCTCTTCTCATTCAACTACTCCCTTTTCCTCGGATCTACCCCTTACAATAGATCGCTGACTTGTTATCCCTGCTAATTAATAAGACTAAATCCCTTCTAAGCGTTTTTTATATTTCTATCTATAAATGCGTTTCGGATGTTTATGCGAAAAATAGCAGAGTGCCATATTTATTGGCTTATAATCACAAATATATGCTGCCATTTCATGGACCATTCTCTTCTTCCAGGCCAGCCGTTATGGAGGTCAATCTGATCATAACGATGGTGTGGCATTCTCAAGTTTAACCGTCTCTGCTTTCCACTTTTGCCTCCTGGCGGACATTGCCCGGGAAGGAACGGGATATGCCACTCCAGAGACGGTATGGACAGGGATCGGATCTTCTCCTCACGGGCAATCGGTATTCAGGATGCCGCATTAGTCCGGTGCTGCGCAGAACTGCAAACCCGTTGAGTGGATTAGAATAGCGGTTTAGCGCTGTTGGCCGTGGGCCAGACGAACTGCCTCCTGCAGATCTGCCGGGTCTTGGGCATAGTGTAGATGACTTAAACAGGTGCAATCCGTGCAGCCGAAGCCCTTCACGGGCCTTAGCCGCTCTGCTATCATCGAGGCAATCCTGCATTCCAGATCGAGGGTGGTTTTGGTGATGAAGACCTCCAGGAAGTCAGTCTGGGGCAAGAGGTAGTCAATATGCCACCTTCGGGTTGATTCCCCCTGAATTACACGTATGTGGCGATCCACGCGCTTGCAGCCGCCGGAGCCCCGCGCCGAGCCGGTGTAGGCGTAGTAGCCGGCGGCAAAGGCAATGACTCCCAGAGCTCCGACCCTGATCTCCTGCGCCTTTCCAAGGGAGAGAAGGATGGTATAGATCCCCGGCTCCAGGCATCCATGCTCCATGAAAAGCTGCTCGGGATGGTTGCTATTTGAGCTTATTCCTCTATAAAGGAATTATAACGTCAGGGCGTGGGGCAGAGAAGACCCATCTCCTTTAGGGGATGGGATGAATCGTGCCCCACTGTTATGCAGAAAACAATTAATACAATCAACCATCAGGTTAGCCGGGATCTGGTTAACAGGTTCGGCTTGATTGCTTTTGAAGATCTGAACATCAAGAATATGCTTCAAAACCATTGCCTTGCTAAATCCATCTCGGATGTGGCTTGGAATATGCTTGTGACTGTGACATCCTACAAGGCTGAAAGTGCCGGTTCGATTGTCGTCCTGGTAGATCCGAGAAACACTTCCAAGATGTGTTCAAGGTACTACAATCTGTCGGAATCAAAACCGTAGAAGCCCGTCCCCTTTAGGGGGCGGGAGTAGTCACACGAGCCACATATCAAAGGAAGACTTTTCTAGGAGGAGGTACCAAGGTATCGTTGGTGAATTAAGTGAAATTGTTGTTAGCTATCGCATTAGTGCTGATGCTATCTACTCTGGCCGCAGCAGTGCCGGAAAGCAGTCAGCTTGGACCGTATGTCGTAACTTTCGATATGAATACCAATTCACAGCATCAAGTAAAGGTCATACCGCCAGTAGAGATACAATCTGCTACAATTTACGGCGCTCAGATATTTACCGACAATAATACGTATGCTGTATTGAGCATAAGGGAGTATGCCAGCCCCATAGATTCGACTCTGGGACTATATAAAGAACTATTCGCCATGAACGAAGCCCTTGGATACTTCAATACTACCAATGCGGTGGATAGAACCATAGACGGACATGATGGCTTCTTGCTCACCAGCGAGCCAATACCACAAAACACAGGAGTACCAGCCGGTACCAAGCACTTCCGCGCCAGCTACTGGACGGATAGCACTAAATGTCCATGTGGACCTGTGTCTGTGGGCACAACTCGCGTCGACATAGCCTCCGCCTATCCGCAGGATGCGACTGAGAATCTGCTTAACAGCTTGCATGTTGTGAAGGGCCAGGCAACAGCCGCCGCCCCTGCAGCAGCTTCCGGCAGCCAGGATATGCCACCTGCACAAAACTAGCTGACCACAAACTGAAAGGAAGCAGCAACGAAGGGCCTGAAAAATGGCCCCTTCGACTTTTCTTAAGGGAAAATGATTTATCTATCGTGAGGCATTGCCAATAGCCGTCTTCAACAGTTGCGGGGTTTGCCAAGCTGGCCAAAGGCGCTGGACTTAAGATCCTGTCTCGCAGGAGTTCGCGGGTTCGAATCCCGTACCCCGCATTCTTCTTAGAATGGGCTGTCTAATCCGCTCATTTACCGTTCATGATATCAAACTCTCAAACATATGTGATTTGATGGGTCAAGTGCGTGGTTCGTTTGATTAAGAGATTTTATATCCATTGCTAACCTTGGACTCGTTTAAAAATTCAGGTGAAAAGGAGATATCAAGGAGGATTTTGATGGACGATCGCAGAAGCCTGCTAGTAGTTATGGCATTGTCAATCCTGGCCGCATTTTTCATGATACAGGGTGGTCTTGGACAATGCTACGCACTTCCTTCGCCAGACGGGAACGAAGAGCGTGTCTTTGGGCAAAGCGCATGTTCCGGTGTGAGCAATGATCCCCCCAATCCAACGACCTTTACTCTTGAAGAGCCGCGAACTATTACAAAAATTGGCTCATATCACTGGAATCAAGCCTCAGGCGATACTCCGGGAACGATTGCGCTGAAAGACGGGAACGGAAAAGTCTACGGGCCCTGGCAAGCGAAAGGGGAGCCGGGGCAGGGCGGAGTGCCTAATGCCTATTGGATAGTATATCTGTCGCCGGGCCTGGAGTTGCCAGCAGGGGCCTACAGTATCATGGATTCGAGCCCAGCCACCTGGTCATATGCCAGCGAGAGCGATAATGCCGGAATAACATCGGTGATTGGTCTTAAGGCGGGGAACGATAAAGGAAAACAAGCCCCGTGTGGCGATGAAGGAATGGACTTTTCGCCCAGAAGCCCGACAGATATCTATGACGCAGGTCCCGGACTGGTTCCTGGATTGTATAATATCTGGTATGGCATTAGAACCGGTTCGAACATAGGGAAGCCGGATAAATGGAATCAGTTCGGACCTGTCGAGATGGTAGGTGGCAAGTTCTATGTCTTTGACGTTACATCGGCCAATCTAAACGAAGCCAATCCCCAGATGATCAATTCGATGCTCTCCAATCCAACTTCCGGTGAATCGGTGGTTTGGCTCAAGCTCAGCACAGAGAATGCGTATGTTGTCTGTTTTGAAGGACCGCTGGGAGAGGGCTTACAGCTTAGCGGGGCCTGGAAGATGTCCGGACATCAGGAAGGATTCAATGACTGGAAAGCGGATCTGAACCTGAAGAAGGATGGAACCTTGCAGTGGACGGAGACTGTTGGAGCAAATGTCGGTGCAAAGAGGCAGGGAACCTGGGAGTTTGACGGGACGGCCCTCACCCTGAAGTGGGTTTCGCCTGGTGGAGGACAGACTTCGTGGATTTCAAGGTCCGTGACCAAAGACAATCTCGAGGATGGGACGTACACCGTGGAGAATGCCCCTGGCGGGACATGGTCTGCAACCAGATCCGACTGATAAGAAAGATACAACGACAAGAATGGTGGACATTAGGCCTAGGAGGATATATGAAAAAAAGCATTCTGCTTGCTATTTCGATGGCTATCATCTCGACTATTGTGACCAATGTTGTAGTAGCATCTAACGATGTTGAGGTTAGAGGACAGGTCACAGATATCAGCGTTCCTGTGTTTACCTGGAATGCTCTCAACTTTCCCGGATTCTTTTACGATATAGATGAAAACATCGGCGCCGAGCAAATAACACTTAGCCTGTCAGGGATGGAATCGGCAAGTGCTATACTCGACGGAGATGCAGATCTAGATGGAAACAGAGGCATCACTTACAGCACGACGGCCCAGCCCAAAGATTTCAAATTCAAACCGTGGGGCCGGTATAACGTCATAGGATTCCTGGGCGAGGGGAACTTCGTGTCATATGACAACACGGTTACACAAAGCATGAAAGACCACCAGGAGTCTGCGGCTTACCTCTATGATAATTCCCAAGACAAAAACCTCCTGACGAATCTGCAAATTAGCAGGGTTTTGATCGATGACAGCACTGAGCAGGTCGTCACTTCCAGCAAACCATTGAAGCTTAAGGAAGGATATGCGCTCAACCTTAAGAGCGTCGATGCTGATGCCAATACCGCTACGCTGGAACTAACAAAGAATTCTAAAGTCATAGATAGCAAGGTGGTTGTACCCTCCAGACCTGACGCCACAATGAGTGACAAGACCTATTATTACAGAGCAGAAGTTGGAGCTACAAAGGGTATTGTCCAGATAGCCGTGCATTTCAAGAACGCGTTTCATGCCTCAGAAGATCTTGCCAGCATTGATGGCGTCTTCCAAATATCAGATGAGCCTATTTCAGTCGAGCCAAACCAGCAGTACGATAAGATGATGGTCAGGACGGTAGATGATAACACAGACACCATCACCATGGATAACAAAGATTATCGGGTTCTGCTAAACAAGAACAAAGACATGGTGCTCATGCAAAATATCCACATCAAGACCGCAAACCAGGATGCCATCAATGATACCAACCCGCTCCGATATTACATCTACAAGACGATAACGGGAGGACCAGAAACAGAAACTGCAGATGAAGGGACTTCCGATACAAACTCAGTGAAGCCAAAGGGCGAGGAAACTTCCAGAGAACCGAAGCTACCCTCAGTAACTGTCAACGAGGGATTATGATGCTAATATCCACATCCACTCGTTAGGTATAATGTTGTAGACCAATATCCCCATTTTTTTATATATGGAGCTGATGCCTTATTTTATGAACATCTTCCCAACTACGCTCCCTAATATTGCGCGCCTGATCTCCGACTCGGTTAGGTTGGATATCCAATCCAATCGGCATAGAAGGCAGGAGTGGGGCAAGGAGAATGTCATCGATCCAGCTAAGACATTACTATTTGATATGTCTCACCCCGTTGAGATCCAGATTGAACATCATATGAGCATAGAGGAACTTAACATATTACCAGTAAACACGTGCGAGGTTCCCGTACCCCGCATAACGCCTTTTTTTGATATTTGAAATGCATATGTAGAAAATTTTATATCTAATAGACGGCAGTTTTTCCAATTGTGATCAAAATGAAATTCAAGATAAGACCAGGTCTCTTGGCTGACATGATATTGATCCTCGCAGCGATCGTCCTTTTGATAGTGCCCACTATCAACGGTCTAAGTACCCCCGTTATAGTCTCATCAGAAGGCAATCTATCGATTGATTTGGGTCCTGACTATGTCATCGTTGACGCAAATGCTTCCTCTATCGCCAAAATAACATCGCAGGGGATGACACATGCTTATAATATCACGAATACTTCGATTCCAAAGGCTGGAAATGCAGTAGTCGCTGTTCTCTCTGTCGGCGATAGTAAGATGGGATCAAATATTGATAAATATGCCCTCAACTTTGAAGACATGATATCCTCCCTGCTAAGATTGGGCGCGGGCAAGCAGATTGGAGAGCGTAATGTCACAGATATCAAGGGACAAAATGTAACGGTCATGACCTTTGAGGTGAATCCCGACGAAC
Organism: uncultured Methanosarcinales archaeon; assembly: GCA_903871465.1. Taxonomy (GTDB): domain Archaea; phylum Halobacteriota; class Methanosarcinia; order Methanotrichales; family Methanotrichaceae; genus Methanothrix. The sequence continues at coordinate 17,560 of CAIQHB010000073.1, read as the reverse complement.
CCAATTACATTAAGCTCTTCGGCAAAGAATTCGATTTTGCCCTATGGAGCATCGATAATCTGAATATCGGCTACATAACCGTTCCTTCATCACTGGGCCGGAATGTAACGGAGAGAATAATCGGCACTCTGAAGATTTAATCTAATTCCTTTTTTTCTCGCTGTGATAAACCGTGACTGCTAAGTGCTCAGGGCAGTGCATCTATCAGATGAGACTCTGCCATCGTTGATCTCGGTCAAATGCGTATGAAGTGAAGTGGATTACAGTCCTCTGTCCACTCCGCCACTTTGTGCGATCGAGAACGCGTTTAAGTGGAAGGTTTTCGAGAACACTTACTCTTTATTCCCAAAGCAATGAAGATTTTGGGATCTGCAAAATCAATATCATTCGACCAGGTCATTGCCATGTACTTCCCCCATTCAGTGGAACCGGGTTATGCATGTGGATACGATACTTTGAAGAAGGGAATGAACGTATCATCCGATCTCATCAGACAATCGAGAGCTGAGATTCAAACATGAAAGACGACCGCGAAAATTGGCAAGGATACGAATGGACTGCTCTATCAGTCACCACAATCGGCACTCTGCTCGCTGCTGTCCAGGGTTCTGCATTGCTCATTGCGCTGCCTGAGATCATGACCCACCTGCAGACCGACTTCATGACCATAATGTGGGTGATCCTGAGCTTCATGCTCATCACCACGGCCCTTGTGCCTGTTGTTGGACGTCTGGCAGACATGTTCGGGCGCAAGAACCTGTACAATGCAGGCTTTGCCATCTTCACGCTGGGTTCCCTTCTCTGCGCCTTATCCCAACCCCAGTTCCACGGCCGGGATCTGGTGCTCTACCGCATTGTTCAGGGTGTTGGCGGGGCCATGCTCTTCGCCAATGGTGCGGCCATAGTGACGGATGCCTTCCATAGAGGCAGGATCGGACTGGGCCTGGGCGTGAACCAGATCGCTTTAGCTGCGGGCTTCCTGCTGGGCCCGGTCATAGGCGGGATCTTGACCGCCATCTCCTGGCAATGGGTCTTCCTGATCAACGTGCCTTTGGGCATCATAGGCACTGTCTGGGGCATTCTAAAGCTTAGAGAACCTGTCAGCCTGGCTGAGAACCAGCGCTTTGACTGGAAGGGCAGCCTCACCTTTACCGTCGGTCTGGGATCGCTATTGCTATCGGTCTCGCTGATCGCCTTCCCGCTGATAAGCATCAACTACATCTACGCTCTGTTCATTGGTGCGATCGTTGCCCTGACAGCATTCTTCGTTGTGGAGAGAGGCATTGATCAACCCATGCTGGACTTCGAGCTCTTCCAGGACAAGCTCTTTGCCCACGCCTCCGCAGCCAATGCCTTAAACGGGCTCGCCCGGGGTGCAGTGCTATTTGTTCTGATCTTCTTCCTCCAGGGGCCTTACGGTCTGGACCCTCTCTGGGCAGGAATAATGATGGCCCCCTTTGGAGCGGCTTTCATGCTGGTGGGGCCGATTTCGGGTTTCCTCTCCGATAGATACGGCTCGAGGGGGCTGGCAACTGCCGGTCTGCTGGTGTCTGCCGTTGGATTGGCGGGTTTAAGTACGGTTGTCAGCACCACACCTTATTGGATTCTGGCCGCGTTTATGGCACTGATGGGTGGAGGCTCGGGGCTCTTCGCTTCCCCAAACATGAACGCCATTATGTCCTCGGTCCAGCCGGGCCAGAGGGGAATAGCCGCGGGAACCAACGCTATGCTCATGAACACAGGGCAGATGCTCAGCATAGCCATAGCTTTTCCTTTGGTGCTCAGCCGCATACCTCTGGATACCATGTTCCATGTCTTCCTTTATGGCGGGGGCATGAGCAGCACGCCACAAGCCCTAATGGATTTTGAGATGGGGATGCGTGAGGCATTCCTGGTATCCTTCGCTGTAACCATGGTCGCGGCCTTAGTATCCTACTATCGACCTTCATTTGAAAAAATCGATAAAAATCGATGATAATCGATGAGACCCAGTAGCACCAGGTGCTCTTGCGAAAGCTCAGGTGCTGCACACTGTTTTCTAATGGTATACTTGTGGAAACGCTCCACGTTTTATACCAACATATCCAGTATGCTATTACCGGAAACGAGCTTTCGGAAAGAGAGAATTGTGGCATATACCTTTTACTGCATTGAATTGGCAGGAGATGTCAGAGATGAAAGTTATCGAAGTAAAAAATATCCAAAGTAAGCCAAATCCGCATGGCGTAGATGCGCGGAATCTGAGCGATACAGAGAACGCCCAGGTTGTGCATATCACCTTGCAGCCGGGCGAGTCCTTGAAGAAGCACATCACTCCCGTGGATGTGGTCTTCTATGTGCTGGAAGGCCAGGGCGTTGTGGAGATTGGCGAGGAAAGAAAAGAGGTAGGAGAGGATACACTGATCGAGAGCCCGGCCCGGATTCCCCATCGCTGGATAAACGAGAGCAAAGGACTGGTACGGATCCTTGTGATCAAGACTCCCAGGCCGAAAGAGACCACGAAGATGCTCTAGAGGATGATCTATGTCTACTGAAGAAAACAAAGCCCTGGTTCGTCGCTTCTTCATGGAAGGCCCCTCCAAGGGAGACCTTGTCGCCGCCGATGATCTGCTGGCCTCGAACTTCACCCTGCACATCCCATTGCCCTCCCGGCCTGGCATTTCTGGCATGAATGATGTGATCACGGCCTGCCGGGCAGCATTCGAGCATCTCAATGTCACCGTGGAGGATATGGTGGCCGAGGGCGATATGGTCGCTGCGCGCTTTACCGCCCGCGGCATACACAAGGGTCTCTTCATGGGCCTGCCGCCCACGGACAAATCCATAACAATGACGGGAATAGAGATCTTTCGCATGGAAAAAGGCAAGATCGCTGAGCTGTGGGGCGAGGCTAACCTGCTGGGAATAATGTCGCAGCTAGGGATCCTGCCGCCCCTGGGAGAGCGACAGGTTTAGCGACAGAATTGATGAATAAAGGATCGGAATGGATTAGAATGGATCGGTCTCTGGGCTCAACCACATCCCGTGCACCTCATTCCAATGAGCCCAAAATACGATGCGTCAGATCTTGCAGGCTTGGGCTTCCTTAGGACTTGAGATGGCTTTATAATCGGGCGCCGCTCTTGGCAGAGGCTAGCATGAATGACAAACGGATAGTGCTCGTCATCGCCTGCATGGCTTCCTTTATCACGCCTTTCTTGGCCTCGTCCGTAAATGTAGCGCTTCCCACCATTAACTCTGACTTCGCCGTCCCGGATCAGGCGCTTTTGGGGTGGATTGTCACTGGTTTCCTGCTTTCGGCTGCCGTTTTTGTCGTGCCTTTCGGCCGCATAGCCGATATATTTGGGAGAAAAAAGATATTCGTGCTGGGACTGTCAATCATCGTGGTATCATCGCTCCTGTGCAGCATCTCCAGCAATGTGCAGATGCTGATCGTCTCCCGTGTGGTGGAAGGCCTCGGCAGCGCCATGATCTTCGGCACGTCCATTGCTATTCTCACCTCTGTTTTCCCTGCCCAGGAAAGGGGCAAGGTTCTGGGCATAAATGTGGCCATCGTCTACCTGGGAGCCTCCACGGGACCACTCCTGGGCGGCATCATCACCGCATACGCCGGATGGAGGTTCATCTATGCCGGGATCATGATCTATGCCCTGTTTGCAGCTCTCCTGGCCCAGGGGAAGATCAAAGGCGAGTGGCGCTGTGCGCAAGAGGGGGGGTTCGATTTCTTAGGCACGATCCTTTATGCGGCAATGCTCTTCTCTCTCATGTACGGGCTGACGCTGATTCCTGATATTACCGGTGCCTATTTGCTGGCGCTCGCTGCGGTGATAATGACCGTCTTCTTCCGGTGGGAGCTTGCAAATAAGAATCCCGTCTTGAAGGTCAGCGTCTTTCGCAATAATACAGTGTTCCTGTTCTCGAACCTGGCGGCTTTAATCAACTACAGTGCCACGGCTGCCGTGGCCTTCCTCCTCAGCCTCTATCTGCAATACATGAAAGGATACGGTCCAGAGACGGCAGGCCTGATTCTGATAGCCCAGCCGGTTGTGCAGGCTGCCCTCTCCCCTCTGGCAGGAAGGCTGTCGGACAGAGTGGAACCCCGGATCGTCGCCTCCGTGGGCATGGGCCTGTGCGTGGTGGGACTCTCTCTCTTCGCATTGCTTACGCCCGAGACATCTCTTGAGACCATACTCATAAGCCTGGTCTTCATGGGCCTGGGGTTTGCCTTCTTCTCGTCGCCCAACACCAACGCCATCATGAGTTCTGTGGATAAGTGCGACTTCGGCGTGGCCTCCGGGATGGTGAGCACCATGCGGCTCATCGGCCAGCTGATGAGCCTGGGTATAGCCATGCTCATCTTCACTGTGATCATGGGTCATGTCGAGATCGCGCCAGGGCAGATTGATATGCTCATGATCAGCATCAAGCTGGCTTTTGGCGTCTTTGCAGGCCTCTGTGTACTAGGCACGATCTTCTCTTTAGCCAGGGGAAACCTGGAGAGGGATGTAGTGCCTGCGGGCAGTGCAGTATGGGGAAAAAGCAGGTAGAAACGGATCCTGTCGTGTATCCTTTCGTGTGTGCATGCTTGCGGGCGCAGGCACGGGGTTTTCCCCCAAAAATTTCCGAATTGCCCTCACAGCACGCATTCGCTGCAATCCTGGCAGCCGCATTCGATATTTGTGATCTTCCACTTGAGTGCCCATCGCTTCATGTCTTTGACGATGTTGATGATCTCAAGGCCACTATCGGTCAGACTGTACTCGCTTTTCACCGGGAAGGATGAGCTGTCCACTCTATTCTCGATGAGTCCTTCCTTCTCCAGCTCCTTCAGCCGGGCCGAGAGCACCTTTTGGGTGATGCCGTCCAGGCAGCTCTTCAGCTCGGAGAAGCGCCGGGTGTGCCCTGCTCCCTTATAGAGCTCCAGGAGTATGAGCAGGCTCCATTTTCGGGCAATATACTTCACGGTCAGGTTTACGGTGCATCCTTCCTGCATGGTATCCTTGGGGAAACGTTCTAGGCTATATACTTTAGTATCATAAGTATACTACGATATAAGGTGAATAACGATGAATAGAGGTAATTGAAAATGCCAGCTATTGAAAAACCCGATATGTTCTGTTACCAGTGCTCCCAGACCGCCGGGGGCACGGGCTGCACCATCAAAGGTGTCTGTGGAAAAGAAGCGATTGTGGCACGTCTGCAGGATAACCTGCTCTTTGCCATCAAAGGGATCAGCGCCTATCTCTATCATGCCAGGGAGCTCGGCTATACCGATCCCGAGATAGATGCCTTTATCGAGAGAGGATTCTTCTCCACCCTGACCAATGTCAACTTCGACCCGCAGGAGTTCCTGAATCTGGCAGTGCGGGCGGGCGAGATGAACATCAAGACCATGCAGCTTCTCAAGAAAGCCCATATAGAGACCTTCGGTGAGCCGACGCCGACCAGGGTTCGGACGGGAACCGTAAAGGGCCACGGGATCCTTGTCACGGGCCACGATATGCATGCTCTGCATGAATTGCTCCGCCAGGTGGAGGGTACGGATGTCTTTGTCTATACCCACTCCGAGATGCTGCCCGCCCACGGCTATCCGGGTCTTCATAAGTACAAGAACCTGGCAGGAAACCTGGGCAAGGCCTGGTTTGACCAGCGCCAGCTCTTTGCCAAATATCCTATGGCAATCCTTGGCACCTCCAACTGCTTCCTCCCGCCCCGTGAGGAGTACAGGGATCGCATGTTTGCAGCGGGGCCCGTCTACCTGCCCGGGGTAAAGCATATCGATGGCTACGACTATTCAGAGGTTATCGCCCGTGCTCGCTCCCTGCCGGAGTTGCCGGACGCCCCCGGAGAGTACGAGCTCACCACCGGCTTTTCCACCTCGGTCCTGCTGGGCCATGCCGCCAAGATCAAGCAGCTCGTCGAGGAGGGAAAGATCAAGCGTTTCTTCCTGGTGGGCGGCTGTGATGCGCCGCTGAAGAAGTCCGACTACTACCGGGAGTTCGTGCAAAAGCTCCCCCAGGATACAGTCATCCTGACGCTGGCCTGCGGCAAGTTCCGCTTCAACGATCTGGATCTGGGCAACATCGAGGGCATTCCCCGTTTGATCGACCTCGGGCAGTGCAATGACGCCATTGTGGCCCTGGAGGTGGCACAGGCGCTGGCCGGACTCTTTGGAGTGGGTGTGAACGACCTGCCCCTGACACTGGTAGTAAGCTGGATGGAGCAGAAGGCGGTGGCCATTCTATGGTCCCTATTGGCTCTGGGAATCAAAGGCATTTATCTGGGTCCCATCGTGCCCGGCTGGATCAATGCGGATATGCTGAAGATCCTGGTGGAAAAGTACGATATCCGGCTGATCAGCTCACCGGACGAGGATATCAAGAAGATGATGGGCTAGAAGCACTGGGGAAAATCTATATTTTTCCTTTTTTTGAGTTTCGATCCGACTGAGTTGAATTCTGCTGCAAAGTGCTCGTTTGCCTGAATTAAGATTGGTACGGTCAACCATCCATTAATCTTCAAGTCGGGTCAAAGGTACAGGCTCCACATGTGGGAGCTGGGTTTGGGCCTCCTGAGACTTAAGCTTCTTCCTGTACTCCCTCGACGGGCAACCGTAAGCAACCAGTCGGAGTAATATTCAGGAATCCCGATCAAACCGCTAAGGTTCGCCAGCTATTCAGCTTTTTATGCTTTCATCAACTACGCATCCTAACAATTTACGTATTTTGTGGGTGAGCCATAACTCCGATATTTTTTAACTGACTTGTTTAGATACTTTTCACGGATATCGCTTTCTGCAATTTCGCCTTCAAATTCCCATCTTGGTGGATCGTATGTCCAAAGCTCATTTGCATCAGGGCGTGTTTTATAAAAAGTTGCTTGGGTTCCTGCACGGTGCCAATGTTTTATTTTATATACTTCTATAATAATACCTCTGAAAACCGAAAATGCGTACTCTGGACAATCTCTTCTCCCACCTTCATTTCTTCCACCTATTACCCATACACCGCGAGTAGTATCATACAATGAATCCGCGTCCATTTCATACCGGTATAACTGATTAATCTTGATAAGTACCGCATGCTCTCGTATATCTACCCCTTGGGGATCTGTGGTCTCTTTGCCAGTTTCATCTTTTATCTTCTTCTCTTCTGGATGGTATCGATTTAACTCCTCTTTCCATTTTGAGATCTCTTTTAGAAATGCCTCATCATATTCTTTTGCGTTCTTCCCTTCCTTGTTTCCTTGCAGTATTCTATCCAGACATCCCTCTTGGACGGCGGTCTTAGAGAATTTGCTGGAGATCCAATCCCAACAAGTAGGATAATCAGTGTATCTGAGATAGCATATTAGGGGGGTGTCTATTGTGTTGTCCTTCTTTGGCAAAGAACGGCAATCATATACTGCAAATTCCTCAAAATTGGTTAAGATGGATATTGGGAGGTTGGCTTTCCAAGCATAAGTGCGAATTTGGTATTGTGGATTTGTACTCCATCTTATATTTACAGAAGGTTTTTTGGCTTCAACTAGAAATTTAGTGCTTCCCCCTAACTTGAAGGCGTAATCTGGTGAGATGGTGGTGCTGCCCGCATTGAGACTTGGTTCGTGAAGAACCTCCTTACAAGTATCAGAAAGACCCTGATCATTATACATATCCCATCCAAGGGCCTTGAAAAGAAGATTTATGAACTCTTGCCTTGTCTGTGCCTCATTATAGTTAGCCGACATGTACTCTTTGTGATTGCCTTCGAACCTTCTGACCAAATTCACAATTTCTTTAGGTGCCGCCAATCTCGTTCCCTCGGTGTGCCTCAACCATCGCTCACACCAAATAGTTTTGGGTGATCTGTGGCCTGCAGAAAGACCATTTTGGCCCACGTTGCCTTATTAATATTGGCACTCAACCATCCATTAATCTTCAAGTCTGGCAGGTTTCGCCAAAGCGATATCATTCTCAGTGAGATTGCATATTGCATCTCGCTCACCATCGAAGATGCAAGGGCGGGTTCAGACTTGTTCTTTCTCAACCTCATTCCTTTGTTGCAGCATCCTTTTACCTGCATTGCCCTTTCATCCCTATATGCTTCGTAATGGCCTTCAAGTCTCGATGTGGATTGCATCGAGGTCCTTTGCCATGCCATTCCACAGCCTTCGAGCGGCATCTCGGCAGGATCGGATCATAGGCCCATGCCGAGAGAGCCGAGGCTAGTATTATACCTTTATCCGATGAAGCCTATCGATGGCCACCGATCCTCCTTTCCCATCTGAAAGATATATCAGTTCCATCTCATCATTGGAAATTATCGTCCCCAGTGAATAGCCCTTATCAAACTGGGTGATATAGAGCGTTTTATTATCCAAACCGATGGCTCCGGCAAAACCACTACCCACTGTCTCGTTCTTCAGCTTGATTGTCAAATTTCCAATGAATAGACGGTCCTTCTGCTCTTCGAAATTAAAAAGGATGCTGCCGTTTTCCGACACGTTGGAGTACCCCTTTCCATCATCATACCCACTCCACGAACCAGTCCAGTTACCTTGTAGGTCTGGAACTTTCGCGGCAGAGATCCCTGTGGCCAAAAAGACCAGGACCAACAATGCAAAACTCCAAATCTTTTTCATACATACCTATTAGTGCGTTCAATTATAAATTTTTCCTAAAGATCATGAATTGCACTTCGAAGGTGGTCATAATTGGAATTCATCTAGGTAGTCATTCTGGCCATGCCATCCACAGCTTTCATAAAATCATACTGCTCGGATATCCAATCGACCCGGAGTTGAGCACTAGCTTATAGATCTCAAGAGCTTTATTATAAGCTTGTATGGCTTCCTCATATTTACCGGATTCATCTAAGGCAATGCCTCTGTCGTTCCAGGCAGCAGCGTAATTGGGATCAAGTTTGATGGCCGCATCATAAGCCTTGATGGCTTCGTCGTACTTGCCCTGATTACTGAGAGCAGTCCTTTTATCGAACCAATTTTATGCGGTCTGCTGACATTGTGCTGATGTCATCAATAATAGAACGGGGATGATCGAGGCATAGATCAATCTAATGGAACCAAGGAAGCGCTTAAAGAAGATAATGTTTGCTGGCCTCTTTGCTTCCCGGCAAAACCTACCTGTTATTCGGCAAAGGGTAATTGTCGATGAACCATTCTATAGTTTACTGGAGGGGTAGTTAGGTTCCTAATGCTGAACCGAATCGAATACAGAGCATTACAGAAATAATTTTCGCGACTTTATGGAAACAGTGCTTGGTTTCAGTGTCGACCAGCACGCAGGCGCCGCAAATCCTCTGATGCGATCCCATCTGAATTGTGCTTCTGTAAATACTCGTATTGAGAATCAACATATGCAGCCTTGCTGTGATCTATCTCCCCTTCTTTCACGACGGCTGCATCTATTGCTGCTATTTCATCGGACGCGGCTGCAATAAGCTCCAAAAGCTCTTTGCGCCGTGATGTGACCATATCCAAGTTTGTTTTCATGTTTGCCTACGATAATGCCGCCTAAAAATCGACACCAAGATATTAACCCTATCAAGTAGGTGCAAGGATATGAACTCATTGCCCATCAGTCCATCATCTTTGCGCCAGAACTGCCGCCATTTCTAACGATTTCTATATGGTCGCGTCTTCAATTCAGGCAATATCTCGTAAGCACATTTAACTCTATTTCGGCCAGATTCAACCAGCTGCTGTGCTTAGAGGTATATGCTAACTCAAACCGATCCCAAGGGCTTTTGCCTGACTCCCTGGTTCATTGTTCAAGGTTCTCGCAATCGATTCCAAGGACGGACCAGCTAGCTTCAAGGTTGAAACGACGGAGAGCTACTACGCTGGCCTTATTCCGGACTTCGCCTATTTCGGTAAGGCAGCAGTCATTTCCCTGCATATTGCAAGTGGAATCACCAGTATGATCACAGACGAGCTGGTAAGATTCGGATAATACGTTGGCATAGCAGGTAGCATAGCTTGTCATCATCAGCAATGCAACCAACTGAGCCATGATACGAAAGTTCAACTCTCTTCCCCCCTGGATTCTCCTTTAATTGAATGATTGTGATTTTTTGCGGATCAGACCGGTCCTCACAATCATGCTTTGCAGTATTAGTTAAGTTATATTATATCAGTTATGTTATATTAGTCATATTAAGTCAGTTAGGTCACGAATTATGCCAAAAAGTTATGAGGTCAGAGGGCCTCATTGCGGCATCGTCTAGAAATTGGCTTTGCCGCAGCAATCGGCACAGTTAGGACCACAACATGCCTTGCAATCGTCCGCATTTCCGCACATCTTCATAGGGCAGTGAGATCCGCACTGGAATGTCGCAGTAGCTGAGGAGTTAGACGTGGTGACGTGCGCACATAAACCTCCGCAGTTAGCCCCACATGCCGATTGTGAACATGTTGTATTGCCGGGGCAGGTACATTTTCCCATGTTGTTCTCTGCTGCCCCAAACGTCAGTCCAATAACTGCAAACATCAGGATAATTGATATTGTAGCTAATTTCTTCATCAAACACCACCACTCATCTTTTCGTGAACTCAAATCACGCACCAAATGATTATCCCACGTGTATAAACCGATTAGGCTTTAGGCAATATAAAGTTCGCCAGAGACAGGTAATGGCATATTTTTCGCAAATGTATATGCTATACTTTGGTATTCTGTGGTTATTGTATCCTTGATAGACATATATATTTATGCTGAATCGCACCAGGAAGGTCTACAGATCTCATAGCGAGGCAAGCCATGCGCTATATTATCTCATCTCACGATCATCTCACGCATGCAATCGTATGAAACCCGAAACATGGGCCCCAATTCCAAAATGGAAAGCTATTTATAAAACTCGCTAGGTCTTTGGGGTTATGTCCTTAAATAAGCTTGAGTTTCCAGAACCATATAAGCATAATCATCCTCCTGTTTGCGATGCCCATGCACTCTATGAGGAGCAACTTACCATCAGTCAAAAGGTGGCAGACGGGATTGCCTGTGCCGTGGGATCGTGGGAGTTTATTATCTTGCAGGCATTTATATTTGGTACTTGGATCTCTCTGAATGCCGCAAATTGGTTTTACCACTGGGACCCGTACCCGTTTGTTCTAATGAATTTGGTCTTATCCCTTGAGGCGTCCTTTGCAGCGTCGATTATCTTGATCAGCCAGAGCCAGGAAGATAGACGCGACAAGATCGAGGCACGCGAGCACTGCGTGGTTAATGAGAAGACAGAAGTTGAGGTTCGTGTGATCCTGGATCACCTGGCGGCTCAGGATATCGCCCTATCGACAATATACAATATGCTGCAAGAGCTGCAAATAAAAGCTAACCCGAAGCATTAACTAACTACAATGGTCATAAAATGGTCAGAAAAAAGAGAAGATCATACATGTTACACGCACTGCTTGGAGCCGGGATCTGTCCGGGATCGCGCCCCAAGTCAAAAACGCTGAAGCATGGATATATTCATTATATCGAATAGCAGGAGCAAAAAAGACAGAACGATGAGCCCCATGCGGATGGATTTTATTTTAAACCGCTGACTAATAGCCGCAAGCACTAAAACCGTTGCCAGAAAAACTGTGTTCTGCACATAGTCGTCGGCGGTTGCCCGGGCCTTTGTACCCTGATCGAACTTGCTCAGAGCTTCGCGGCTTAGATTACTTGCTTCCTCCATCTTGGAGCTTCGATACCCAGGCACGTAGGTTGGCCCAGGTGGAGCGTCGCTGTTATTGATGGGATCTGTTTTTATCCACGCATCGAAGGCAATTTTGTACTCCTTCAGAAAGCGTCGTTCATAGAATTGCGCTATCTGCTTCTGTCCCTGTATTTTGGCATTGAGCCAGGCGTTGAGAACGTTTGTATTGTAGAGATGATCTTGACCATCTGATGTGCTAAGACTTACTGCTTTGACGGTAAGCAGATTCGCCTCACCATAAAGCTCTGCTTGATGTCCATCCCACTGCGCTGCCTGAAAGCCGCTCCAAGCGGTGGCCAATGCAACCAAGGCCAGGATAACGGCTTCCAGGATCTCGATTGTAAACTCTAAGCGTGACGATTGCGGCGCGTTGTTCCCATTTTTCTCGCCTAGTTCATGAGCGATCTTCAATCGTTTCTTTCTCCCGTCTTGTGCATATCATGGACACATTTTTCCCAATTCAAATATTAACTTTAATTGGATTTAGTCTTATTCAAAGATCCCTATATCCTCTTCGGTCAGCCATAAAGCTCGTAGACCTGTGAGTATATCTGGCGGTCGGTAGGCCTCTATATGGCGCTGGAAATGCGAATCATCCCATATTTATTCCAGCCCCTGGGCCCTGGCTAAGGCAGCATCTGCTTCAGGGGCCCTCCCGAGGGCTTCAAGAGCAATGCCTTGTTGTACCAGGCCACGGCAAGGTTGGGATCTAGCCTGATGGCTTCGTCATATGCCTTGAGGGGCTCACCGAGCTTGCCCTGCTCACGGAGAGTACCGCCTTTGTTGATTAGTCTGAGATCACGCCCATAGTCAAAAACGCCGAAGCATGGATATATTCATTATATCAAATAGCAGGAGCATGAAGGACAGAACGATGAGCCCTATGCGGATGGATTTTATTTTAAACCGCTGACTAATAGCCGCAAGCACTAAAACCGTTGCCAGAAAAACTGTGTTTAGCACATAGTCATCGGCGATTCCTCGGGCCTTTGTACCCTGATCGAACTTGCTCAGGGCTTCGCGGCTTAGATTACTTGCTTCCTTCATCTTGGAGCTCCTATACCCAGGCACGTAGGTTGGCCCGGGTGGAGCGTTGCTGTTATTGATGGGATCTGTTTTTATCCATGCATCGAAGGCAATCTTGTACTCCTTCAGAAAGCGTCGTTCATAGAATTGCGCTATCTGCTTCTGTCCCTGTATGTTGGCATTGAGCCAGGCGTTGAGAACGTTTGTATTGTAGAGATGATCTTGACCATCTGATGTGTTAAGACTTACTGCTTTGATGCTAAGCAGATTCGCCTCACCATAAAGCTCTGCTTGATGTCCATCCCACTGAGCTGCCTGAAAGCCGCTCCAAGCGGTGGCCAATGCAACTAAGGCCAGGATAACGGCTTCAAGGATCTCGATTGTAAACTCTAAGCGTGACGATTGCGGCGCGTTGTTCCCATTTTTCTCGCACGGCTCATAAGCGATCGTCAATTGTTTGTCTCTCCCGCCTTGTGCATATCACGGACACCCATTTTGCCCAATAGGTTCCTTCAACGATCCCTATATCCCCTTCGGTCAGCTCATGAAGCTCTTAGAGCAGGGCGTCTATCTGGCGGCCGGTTGCCTCTATCTGGCGCTGGAGATACTGGGCCACCACTCCGATGAAGAAGACGATGGAATGAAATACTGGCATAATCCCATATCTTTCTATTTTGCGATCGATCAGTGACGACTTCGAGCCCCTAATCCTTGCGGACGCCTACCCTAAATTTAAATTACATGCCTGCGAATTGCAGGCTCGTGGACTCCAAACAGAAAATAGTTCTCTTTATTTTGGTATTGGGAACGCTCATGGGTGCTCTGGATAGCACAATTGTCATACTCGCATTTCCCTCGATCGCAGAAGGATTGCACTCCGATATCGCCACTACTATCTGGATTATACTGATCTATCTACTCGTCACCGCCGTCACCACGACTCCTTTTGGATGGATTGGAGACCTTTACGGAAGAAGCCGCATGTTCAATGCGGGATTTGCAGTCTTCACAGTGGGGTCCGTCCTCTGCGCTTTTTCATCAAGTATCCAATTTTTAATATTATTCCGGGCGGTGCAGGCGCTGGGCGGATCGCTCCTGCAGGCGAACAGCGGCGCAATCATTGCCGATGTCTTTCCGAAAAACGAACGCGGCAGCGCATTCGGGTATAATTCATTGGGCTGGACTGCAGGAGCTATGATTGGCATCATTCTTGGCGGAGTGATCACGACATTCCTTGGCTGGAAGTATATCTTTTACATCAACATCCCTATCGGGATCGCGGCAGTTATCCTTGGAATCATCTATCTGAAGGACGCAAAACCGGTTAAGACGAAGATCGACTTTGTGGGAATGGCACTCCTGGCAGGTTGCCTGTCGCTCTTATCTTTCGGCGCAGTGGACTATGCAAGTCAGGGCATGACCCGCTCAAACCTGGCGCAGATGATAGCCGGCTTAATTATTATTCCACTCTTCATCCTCTATGAAATGAGGTTAGAGAGCCCTATGATCGATCTTAAGCTGTTTAAAGATAGGGTGCTCAAGTACTCGATTCTGGCCGCATTTTTCATGGCGTTGGGATATCTATCCGTTGTATTCTTGATCATCATGTACCTTCAGGGAGTAAGAGGTCTGTCGCCCTTAGATGCTTCCTTACTTCTCATACCGGGATACGTGGTGGGCAGCATCCTGAGCCCGTTTATGGGAAAGCTATCTGACAGGTTTGGCGCCAGGGTCATAGCCAGTGCCGGGATTGCAGTTATTGGAGCAGCCGTCCTGATTTATCTCTCGCTGCAACAAGACTCGTCCTTCTATATCGTGCTGATAGCATCAGCCATTTCGGGGCTCGGATCTTCCATGTTCTACCCGGCAAACAACAGTGCAGTGATGGCGAGTGCACGCACTGGATCTTATGGAAGCCTGTCGGGTCTCCTCAGAACCCTGCAAAATATAGGCGTCCTGGGCAGCTTCGTCATGGCCATGTCTGTAGCATCGGCCTCAATTCCGAGGGCGGAAGCCTTCGAAATATTCATAGGAACGACAAATCTGTCCGGCGGATTATCAAAAGCATTTATCGCGGGGATGGATTCGGCTCTATGGGCCTCCTTGGTGATGATAGCCATTGCCGGAGTCCTGTCCCTTATCCGAGGAAAGGATATAAGATCCTGATTGTAACCGATCTTAAATCTGTCCCAAGAGGAGTCTTGTCCGGGCTGTACCAAATATTTATATCGTCAAACGACGAGTCAACTTGGGCAAGAGTTGACCGTGAAGTATTTCCTCCATATGTTCCATCACCAACTTGCCCACCCTCCCTTTTCGTATCCACTGGATCCGTCTTTTACATAATTTCATTATTTGTTTTCGCGACTCGTTTGCCAAGAGTAGCTCGAAAATGAATCTGAAAAATAACTGACCATTTTAAAAATATAAATAGATCAGATAAGACTTCGGACCAATTTGGCCTATGTAATCAGCTTAGCTCTGAGGCACAGATTTTGTGCCCGTGGCGTTCCCCGTCCAGGATTGACCGTCGGCGGAATGTGCCCTATATTCTCCTGCCGCAGAGTCGCCGTTAGTGGTGAGCGAGAGCATATAAAGGTTGACGGTTCCTAGAGTCGTCAGATTCAGGTCTAGCCTGTTGCCATCCTCTAAACCAGAGGCCGTGACCTGCCGGGTATTATTTCCTTCCGTAATGTTTCCCGATCCGAAGACGACATGGTCAGACTCTGTGAGAGCCAAAGCAGCCTCTTTCAGTTTGCCATTGTTTGTGCGGTCGTTGAGCACAAACGACCAGTTTCCTGATGCTGTGGAGGCTTCTGTCGCGGATATCGTCACTGTGGACGCAGTTTCATTAGCGCTCTCGGAATTCACAGTTGCATTCTGGTTTAACGCCGCGGATTCTGCTTGAGTCGTCGCATCCTGTGTGCTTGTGACACTGCTGGCGGATGAGCCGGGCGCGGCGTTGTTCGGGTTATTATCAATGCCTTGCAGCCTTCTGGACTCCTGCGGACTTGCAGGGAACCTGGTATCGACAACAATTGGGACGATACCATTGCTCGCATCGATCAACTGGTCTGCGGATTCTGAACCATCGTTATCGATAGCATGAGCGTTGATGAAAAGTATGCTAAATGCAGCAACTAACACCAACGGTAATAGCATCATCAGCATTTTGATTTCAATTCTCATGATTTATAGACCTCCATTTAAATAATATAAATTCAGGCACTTGAAGGCAGAGACAAATCGTCTCCATGAATTCCTCCCTGTAATTTAGAGCTCCTTAATCATAAGTCTAATGGATCGATACCAGTTTGGTCCACTCAGATCTGGTTGGTTCTGGTTTGACTATTCAGCATGAGCCCTATATCGCTGATCCTGCATAAGTTTCATGCATCCCTCAAGAGTGCCCAAAAAAAATCAATCCGCTCTAAGCGCATCGATGGGATCGAGCTTTGCTGCCTTGTTGGCAGGATAGACGCCAGCAATGGTCGTGGTGAGAACGCCAAAGAGCACACCCAGGAGGACGGACTGAGGCGTTATGGACGAAGGCAGCCCGGCGAGCGCGCCTATGAGGAAAGAGACTATTACCCCGAGGACAATGCCGATTACACTGGACACCGCACCCAGAACTCCGGCCTCAAGCAGGTATTGCATACGGATATCCCTCATAGTCGCTCCAAGAGCCAGCATGGTGCCTATCTCTCGAATTCTCTCTTTCACGGTGAGCATCATGACATTGGCGATGCCGATTCCACCTACCAGCAGAGATATGGCGCCGATCCCGGCCAGCGCATATTTGATCATGGAGAGGACGCTCATGAGCGATGAGAGCATGTCCCTGGCTGTGGTGGCGTCATAAGCTTCGTCTTTATGATACCGCTTAAGGTCATTCTTGATCCTTTCAATAACGCTATCGACCTGCTCCGCATCGTAAACAGTTACCTGGAATGAGCCGTAATAGTAGTTGTCCTCGCCCATCAGCTCCTTCATAGCCTTATGCGTGATGTACATCTGGTTGTTTTGACTGCTGCCGGGTCCGCCAAAAGAGGACTGCTCCTCTTCTGAAAGAGAACCCACCACGGTGAAGTCCATATAACGGTCTCGATAATATAGTCGAACCTTGTTTCCCGGAGTGATCTTCATGCGGAAGAGATCCTGCGAGACGCCGTTTCCGATGACTATTGACGTATAATCGGAACCGGTCAAAAACCGGCCCGATGCCACTTTGTCTTTGAGAACTCTCTCTTTGTCAGGGTCTACGCCCGTGAGACTTGCGGAGGCATTGGTATTGCGGAAGGCTACTACTACGTTTGCGGAGGATTCGGGTGCAACATTTTTGACCCCGGCTACATTTTCCAGGACCTTGGCGTCCTTGTTGGTGAACTTGGCAGGCTCGGCCGCGTTTCTGCTCGCCTGGTCTGTGCCGGGCCCTCCAAAGTGAGCGCTTCCCGGTGATACTTGTATTACATCCAGGTTGAGAGTAGAAAACTGGCTGGATACTCCGGAGTAGAGACCTTCGCCCACAGAGAGCATCACCACTATGGCCATGACACCTATAATTATGCCCAGGGAAGACATTAGCGTCTTGAAGCGGTCGGCCTTGAAGCCGACGGCAATGAACTCCAGCACATCAGATAAATTCATCTGCACCCCAGCATCAGGATGATCGGTCCCCATTCCGGGACTTATTCCCATTCTGAGACTTATTCGAAAGCTTCTTTCTGCGATACAGGTAGCCGCCCGCGATGAGTATGATCAGGGCCGCAATGCCTCCTGGCAACAGGTAATTGTTCTGCTTGGTAGTATCGAGAGGAGGATTGTACCTG
>CAIQHB010000072.1 GCA_903871465.1 uncultured Methanosarcinales archaeon | reverse complement strand
TGCACCCTTTTTCCCATAGTCGAGACAGTTTTTCTGCCAGCACCAAAATTTCGATAAATCGAGATTGGACTGCATCGCTACCCCAACTTAATGGTTTGATGAGGTAGTATAAAATCTTTCAGTTAAGTAAGTACACGACCCGCATTTCGACTACTGAAGCAATAGGAAGAGAGAGAAAAATTGTTAGGCAAAATATTGTAAGTTCGCCATTTTTTGGCATCCTCATCTCTCTTGGATCCGTTGTGGATGGATGTGACTGCTGTTCAACGGGAGCTTGTCGTTGTCTGAGTAGTTCCATCGGAGATCGTAGTTGTTTGGTAAGTTCCATCCGAGGTTGTCGTTGCCTGACCCATGGGTGTAACGATGGCCTGGCCATTGGAAGTAGTGGTGGTTTGGCCGTTTGATGTTGTTGTAGCAGTCAATCCGTTTGAAGTCTGTGACGATCTCGTGCTCGTGGCGAGGCTCTCAGGGGTTGCGGCATTGCCAAGAACGGTTACTGGCGTCTGGCTTGCTGCCGGATAAGTGCTTACGCCTGCGCTTCCTGCTGGAGACCGGGCAAACACATCCACAATGACCACGTTGCTGGGCTGGTTGTTCACGACAAAGTACAGCGTATGCCTTCCAGGCTGGTCGGCGTTGAAGTTCATGGTGTTGTAACCCTGGTTGAACTGATAAGTCTTGTACTTCGAACTGGTTGTGTCGGCCTGGATAATCTCATAGAAGCCCGCAGGCCCTCCCACTGGGGCATTGGCAACCAACTGCAGCCAGGTTCCAACTGGGGTTTTGAACTCAAAGTTTTAGGGAGAGACAGGCAAATAACGAAAGAACGTTAATGTCCTTGAAACCCTTTTAGATCACTTTCTGAAATTCGCCTGAATTATTTATACCGTTTATTTCAGCATATCTGACATCTTCTTTCCAATGTCAGCTCTTGCTTTCTGGGCATCGACTTTTGCATGCGATAACTTATTTTCAACATCAGACTTCGCCTTACTGGCGGCAGCCTTCAGGTCGGCTTTCGCGTAAGCTACTTTCTTCTCGGACCCACCATGCCCGAAATTGGCCTTGATCTTTTCCACATCAGCGTTTACATCAGCTCTTGCATGTGCCATCCTGTTCTCAATATCGGACATTGCTTTCTTAGTATCGGCTTTTGCCTTCCCTATCTGATTATATGTCATTTTTTATTCCTCTTTTTATAGATCTAAATCTAATAGAATATTATTGAATAAAAAGTTTTTGGTACCTAAACGTCAGAGAGAACGATCCCGCTTAATCACGAGCTTCAATTTATCCCATTCCGGGGTATCTTTTGTGGTGCTTTTCCTCTTTGGATAATAGTGTAGAGTCCCGAAACTATTTCGCACCTACTTAAGTTCCGAACTCTAAGTTCGGAATATGAAGTTGAATAAGCGAAAAATCCATTGGATAATTCGCGAAAAGAAGAATATTAGTCGACCCAAGAAGCCCTATGATTCAAAGGAAGTTCAGATTGTTATTTTGGCATATACTCTCTACAGATTTGGGGCACGGATGCTTGAGGTAGCGATAAGGAAGATTTATAAAACTTGCATCTCTCATAATCGTATCCACATGTATCTGAAAGCATCCGGCCTGGCTCAAGATGATCCTAACAAGAAGAAGCGACGCAAATGGGTTCGATATGAACGAAAACACAGCCTATCCGCGGGCCATATCGATTGGCATGAGTGGGATGGTGATTTCAAGCAACACCTCGAAAAATATGGTATAAAGCCAATTCTGATAGGAGCAAAGCATCCTCAGACAAATGGAAAACTGGAACAGGTTTTTGGAGAATATATGCGACATAGACACGCCTTTTCTTCATTCGAAGAGTTTATTGAGAGGTATTAACAATAGACCGCATGGAAGCCTGGAGTCGGCAAAATTTGTAGCGATGCCTCATGAATGAATTGCATGCCCGTTTTCAGGATTGGTGCCAATCAAAGAGAACTTGATATAAGGAAATATCATTGGACTGTGTCTTGATCTTAACGCTAAGGTCAGTGCTCTCGCAGACTCATCTTCTCTGGAAAATAGGGCCTGCCTTACATGGTGAATTCGATCTGCTGCCTCGGAGATTCTTGAATGCCATAGCTCCTGTGTTTGGGAATCGACTGCAAAGCCCGACCCGACAATTCCACGGCAGTTCCACGAATGGCATCTGCATATCATCTTCCATGGAAATGAACTGTAGAACAGGCTGTAATCAATGGTGATCTCTTCGTCTATCTGGATATCTTTAACGGCAATATCGCAGTAGAGGCCGTCAACGAATATGGAAAGAATATTGGCATCACAACTATGGTTAGCATCCCCCTCGGTTACAATCCAATTTCCAGATTCGTCTTCTACGCCAAACTTGTATATTTGCTGCTTTTCAAAATTAGATAAATACTGAAATTCTTTTTTGGAGACATATACATCATTATTGCTGTAATAAAATACTATAGTTCCTTTTGGTATTGCTTCTCCCGCAAAAATGCCATCTCCTTCTATGCAGCTGATATTTTTGGAAATCTTGGGCAGGTACACGACGAATCCTTATCCTAGGCTGATTTAGTTTATAATAGAGAGAAACAGAACTATATAAATATATTGCTTTTAGATAGTAGCGGTTTAGAAATTTCTAAATTATGATATGGCGCGAAATGGATATATAGTTAAATAAGGAGTTAGAACATATAGAGAAAGTCAAAATTGAAAGATCCTTTGCGATCTTCGGAATAGGATAAAGCCTTGAAGAGATATTGATGCATTTATTGGCGGAAGAGCTTGGACCCAGGCGACGGCTCAGACGAAATCTCTCTAAGGAGTTGCAGGTCCAATTGAGGTTAAGCGAGAGAAATGGCTGACCATTCACAATCTACCCGTACTTTAGGATTAGCTGAAAAGGCTAGATCTGCTGTAATGAGGTGGGTCCTGCCTTTTCGTTATTCTCTGGCTGCTGGAGCCTTGATTATTATCTCTTTTTACCTGACGACAGTGGCATTAAGCAATAATCAAGAGGCAAATACAAATTTTACGGATATTGCCTCATTTTTAATTGACGTCCTCGTTACTTTGGCTCTGTTTTATTGTTCCCTGTACTGCTATTTCCATGGAAAAAGGATCTACTTGGCCTGGCTGATTTTAGCATTAGCCAGGCTCGACTTCACCATTGCGGATGGTGTTTGGGCTTATACGGAAATCGTCCTCCACGAAAGTCCCTTTCCCTCTATGGCGGACTTTTTCTTTATAACAAACTACCCGCTGTTTCTATTCGGCGTCTTCCTCCTGCCCAGCATAAAATTCACCTCTCGCGAAAGGCTCAAGATGCTGCTAGATACGGGAATAGTGATGATTTCAGCGATTATTATATTCTGGAGTCTCATCATCGCCCCCTCCATCCAGGAATCCGGAGACACCGATGCTATCTCTCTCGCTCTTTCCATTGCATATCCTGTAGCGGATTTGGTTTTGCTCTTTGCGGTCCTGGAGTTGATTTTCAAGAAGATTTACGAGAAAGAACAGACTCCATTATTATTTCTTGTTGGCGGAATAATCATTCTGATAATAAGTGACGCCTTCTTCTTTCGCCTGACTGCAGTGGGGACATATGTTGCGGGAGGGCTATTGGATATGGGCTGGCCTACCGCATATATCCTGATCGGTCTTGCAGGCCTGTCTCAGGTCGATAGTATTCAAAGGGGCACATTTTACGAAATCGAAAATAAAAATCCGCGCTATGGGCAGATCAGCTGGCCGCTTTATCTGCCCTATTTATGTGCGGCAAGTGCATTTGCGTTGCTCATCTGGAGCCATGGTCATACTATTGGGTTATCCTTCGAATCGCTGTCTTGGGCCGTAGCTTTGATAATTGGATTGACCATAGTACGTCAGGTTCTGGCCCTGAATGAAAATTCTCAGCTCTATCATGAGGCACAGCAAGATATCGTTGAGCGCGAGCTTGCGCAACGGGAAGTCATACGCCTCAATGAAGATCTGGAGAAACGAGTTGCGGAGCGCACTATCCAGCTCGAGACGACCAACACAGATTTGCTTAACCAAATCCTGGTGCGCCAGATGGCTGAGGATGCTCTTAGAAACTCAGAGCGCAGGCTGAGTGATATCATCAACTTCTTGCCTGATGCCACCTTTGTCATAAACAGAGATGGCGTAGTAATTGCCTGGAACCGGGCAATAGAGAAAATGACAGGCATTAAGGCAGCTAACATCTTGGGAAAAGGCAACTATGAATATGCTCTGCCTTTCTACAAAGAGAGAAGGCCGATACTGGTAGATCTTGTCCTGAAACCCGAATTCGGTTTGAAAAAGGAATACGAGAGCATCAAATGGCAAGAAGACGGCACTTTAGTAGAGGACTCTTTTATCCACGATATGCAAGGAGAGCCAGTATATTTGCTGGGAAGTGCGGCAGTTCTTTGCGACTCAGAGGGAACGATCTATGGCGCTATCGCGTCCATGAAGGATATTACAGATCGAAAAAAGGCCGAAGAAGATCTGAAAAACGCTAGAGACAGGGCGGAATCGGCCACCAAGTCCAAGTCGAAATTTCTGGCCAATATGAGCCACGAGATCCGCACGCCCATGAACGCAGTCATAGGCATGACCGGCCTGCTCCTGGAGACGAAATTGACGCCGGAGCAGCGCGACTACCTTGAAATCATCCGAAACAGCGGAAGCGCCTTGCTTGCCGTTATCAACGACATTCTGGATTACTCCAAGATCGATGGAAATAAACTGGAGCTGGAGGTTCTGCCGTTTGATCTAATCGGCTTCATTGAGATCTCTATGGACCTGGTAGCTGCCAAGGCTGCAGAAAAAGGGCTGGAACTGACCTACTTTCTGGATGACGGCGTCCCCACGATGCTCAAAGGCGACGAGATACGTCTACGTCAGATTCTGCTCAATCTCCTGGGAAATGCGGTGAAGTTTACGGAAAAGGGCGAGGTGATGCTGTCCGTGAGCTCATCTCCGCTAGATGATGGGAAAGTAGAGCTTCATTTCGAGATTAAGGATACAGGAATCGGCATAACTCAAAAGAACCTGGGCAAGCTCTTTCAGTTCTTCACTCAAGTAGACTCTTCGACCACGAGACATTACGGTGGAACCGGCCTGGGTCTGGCCATAAGCCGCAAGCTGGTAGAGATGATGGGTGGTAATATCTGGGCCGAGAGTGAAAGGGGTGTAGGAAGTACCTTCCATTTCACCATTAGCTGTGCTGCTAGCGGCCAAGGATCGGTTTTAGCGTCTTCGGATCCGAACCTTGCAGGCAAGAGAGTGCAGATTGTAGAGGGCAACCAGTCTGTCCGAAATATGATCGCCAAAATCGTCCAATCCTGGGGAATGGAGATGACGGCTTTGGCTACAGGCGGGGAAGCGTTAGAAGATCTGGATAGAGCGGTCTATGATTTTGTGATTTTAGACGCAATCTTGCCAGATATAGACGGCCCTCTTCTGGCCAGGCAGATAAGCGCAAGAGAGCAGAGTAATCCATTTATTGTGATTATAAGCCACATGGGAAGCAAGGTGCAACGGGATGAGTCAGTCTCCGGCTGGCTGAGCAAGCCCCTCAAGCCACGCCAGCTCAAGAGTCTTCTGCTCAACCTGATCACGCCGAAAAACGATGCAACAACGGATGCCGAAGGTCTGCCCTTTTCTGAGCCGGAAAAAGGCGCTGATCTCACCATTCTTCTGGCAGAAGATAACCTAATAAACCAGAAAGTGGCCCTGAGCATGCTAAAACACCTGGGTTATCGAGCTGATGTGGCAATTAACGGCCTGGATGTCCTGGCGGCTCTGGAGAGAAAGCAGTATGATGTCATTTTAATGGATATACAGATGCCTGATATGGACGGTCTGGATGCCACACGCTTCATCCGAAAACAGAAGAGACTGGAAAAGCAGCCCTGCATCGTTGCCATTACGGCTTACGCTCTGGAGGGAGATCGGGAGGAATTCTTAAATGCGGGGATGAACGACTATCTCAGCAAACCAATCCAAATCGAGGAGCTAAGATTGGCCCTGACAAAGTGCAAAGGTGCCTCCCGCAAATGATCGATGATCATATCATCCTGTCCGCTTCTTTCTCCTCTTTATAGTTCTCCGGCAACGCGTTCATGTACTCCTTAATCATAACCGGAAAAGATCTGGACTCCATGAAGCGAAGGCCGAGCTGCTCAGCCCAGCGCTGAATGCCCAGGTCTTGAGAGATGACGGCAGCATCCAATTCTTTCGCCAATAGCAAAACATCGATATCCGGGCCGCTGTCCAGGATTCCATAACGAAGTGCGGCTCTATACTTTTCACGGAATTTTCGTATGATGCTGCCAACTATATCCCGTTCGATCTCGTCCTTCATATCCTTCAGTCCGGTGCCGTTTTCACTCAGTGAGATGCATCTGGAGACCGATTCCCATATGGCCTCCTCAGAGATATTCATTCCCTTGTTTATGCGGCTGCGCATATAGTCAACATATTCATAAAAGATCTTTGAAGGTACCTTGACTTTATACCTGTCCGGGCTCTTTTTTACCAGCCATGTATCGACCTTGCCCATAACCCGGGTTTCGCAATTATTATGCCTGGAGAAATCCTTGATCTCATTGTAGACGGAAGGATATGGGATATAGCAACTGATTCCCAGGTGAAGCCTTCCTTGGGCCACGCGATCTAGGATGGCGTTCATCCCTTCGCAGATATTGGTGGCGCCCTCGCTCTCCCAGGCCAGAGAGTCCGTGAGGGCTGTTGTATCCAGCACGAACCTTTGGCGCAACATCATTAGTAGGATGGATGAAGTGATATAAAATAGCTTCTAATGAAAAGCTAATAAATCCCTTTGCAGATAAGAATGCGTGAAAACTTCCAAGCCACTGATCTTCACTTTGGCCAGGATTGAGAACCTTATGCATCAGGTGAATTTTGATCCTAGCGAAATGAAAGGCAAAATCATTACTAACACATCCTATGTCAAAAAGGAACATCTCGATGAGACTCTGTCTGTCTTTTACGATGCCATCCATAGCGGCCTCGCGGTCTCGCCGATGATCGAGATATTGGAAGAAGAAAGATCGATAAAAATCAAGACCGCTTGCAGCCTTACCATTTGTGGCGTTCTCCTCAAGCATGGCATACCGGTGCATCCCAAAGGGGGCGGCCTGATCGAAGTGGTAGAGCGCGAGCCCATCAGGTTCACAGACATGCTCATGTATTGGGCCACGACCATCGATCCCATAGACATTCTCACCGCCCAGGGGCTGATGGATATTGCAGGAATGATGCGCACAGGAACCGGGCGGATCCTGGGCAATCTTCATGAGGCTCCCATGCTCGCCAGAGACAGAATCGAGGGGGTACTCGAACTTCTGGCCTCCGGAGGGTTCACCGGTGTCCTTGAGCTGGGGGAGCCGAATATGAATGTCCTCGGCGTCTCTGTGGAGCGAGATCATGTGGGAATAGCTCTCGTGGGAGGCACGAATCTGGTAGCAGCTGCCCGGGAATGCAACATTGACGTGGAGCATGAATCAATCAGCGACTTGACGGATGTTTCAAAAATGAAGCATATAGAGGAGCTGATTTAAGAGCAAAACCCCGGGTGGCCCGGGACTACGGAGAAAGCGATATTCTTATACAACCAGGACTATCTAACTTTTCGTGACCAATTCCGTCAAGAATCGCGAGATTGCCGCCATTCTTTATGAGATGGCGGAGTTGCTGGAGCTTCATGCTGAGAACCGCTTCAAGATCATAGCCTTCAGTAAAGCTGCGAGGGCCATTGAATCTCTGAAGGAGGACATCGTCCAGGTCTGCCGGGAAAAGAGATTGCAGTCTATTCCCGGTGTGGGAAAAGCCATCGCCCAGAAGGTCGAAGAGTATCTACGCACCGGCCGGATCCAATCCCATCAGGAGCTTCTGGCACAAACGCCATCAGGCCAGGCCGAGCTTCTTAAGATCTCGGGGCTGGGACCCAAGACTATCAACATGTTGCATGAGAAGCTGAATATATCCAACCTGGATGATCTCGAAAAGGCAGCAACGGAACACAGCATCCGCAGGCTTCCCAGGATGGGAGAGACTCGCGAGAAGAATATTCTGAGGTCCATTGAGAGATACAAAAAGAGAAGCCAACGTATTCTCTACAGCACAGCTGAACCCATTGTCAATGAGATTCTGACCTATCTCGGAGGGATAGCAGGTCTGGAGCACATCACCGCGGCAGGCAGCTTTCGCCGGGGGAAGGAGACTGTGGGCGACATCGATATCCTTGCTACGGCTACGAGTCCCGAGGAGGTCGTGGCAAGTTTCGTCTGTATGCCCATGGTCGAGGAGGTGCTGGCCAATGGCCCCACCAAAGCCAGCGTCATCGTGCAAGAGACGATTCAAGTTGACCTGAGAATCGTGGAGCATAGGTCCTATGGCACCGTGCTGCAATATTTTACAGGCTCAAAGGATCATAATGTGAGAATGCGCCAGTTAGCTCTTGGTCGCGGTTATTCCCTGAGTGAGTACTCTTTGACGCGTCTGGCTGACAGTCAGGATCTGTTCTATGAGACGGAGGAGGAAGTTTACGCTGCCCTGGGTCTGCAGTACATTCCTCCGGAGATGAGGGAGGAGAATGGAGAGATCGAGGCGGCATTGCAGGGACGTCTTCCCAGCATCGTCGAACTGAAGGACTTGCGAGGCGATCTGCATGTTCACAGCAGCTGGTCGGACGGCCGGGCATCCGTTCAGGAGATGGCGGAGGCTGCCCTGGTATTGGGCTACGAGTATATCGCTATTTGTGATCATTCGCCTTCGATCGGCATCGCCGGCGGCCTTGTGCCCGAAAAGCTGGAGCAGAAGATCGAGGCTGTAGCTGCTGCAAACGAGGCTCTGGAGGGGATCACAATTCTGGTGGGGACAGAGGTGGATATAAAAGCCGATGGTGCACTGGACTATCCTGATGAGCTCCTGGCCAGGTGCAACGTAGTTGTGGCCTCGGTGCACATGGGCCAGCAGCAGACAGAGCGAGCCATAACAGGAAGGCTGATCTCGGCCATAGAAAATAAGAATGTAGACATCATCGGACACCCCACAGGAAGGATCATCAACCAGCGCGAACCGTACGACCTCGATCTTCAGGCAGTTCTGGAAGCGGCCGCAAGAACCGGGACGGCTTTGGAGATTAATGCTTACCCTGGTCGCCTGGACCTGAATGATATCAATGCCAGAGCGGCAAAGGATATGGGCGTCCGGATGAGCATCAACACCGATGCTCACGATCCCAAGATGCTCTTAAACATGAAGTACGGCGTGAATGTTGCCAGACGAGCATGGCTCGAGAAGAAGGACCTGCTCAACGCTATGAGTCTGCATGAGCTGATGAATACGCTCAAAAGCCGGCAATAGATAATGCAATAGCACTCACTGGAGAATTAAAAATATGTCAGAAGCGAAAGAGTTAAAGCACGAGCATAAAGGCAGGTCGAGCAGGGAGATGCTGGATGCCAGGAAAATCCTAAAAGATATTGGCCTTAAAAGCGGCGATCAATTCCTTGATGCAGGCTGCGGCGACGGATATTTCTCCATTGCAGCCGCAGAGGTTGTGGGCCTTGGAGGGCGGGTTTATGCCTTTGACGTTGATGGTGATGGCATCGGACGGCTGCAAAAAGAGATAGCTGAGAAAAAAATGGCCAACATCGAGGCATGGGTCGCAGATGTCTCCAGGTCGCTTCCTCTGGCGGATGAAAGCGTAGACGTAGTTTTCATTTCCAATGTGCTCCATGGCCTGGTCGTCAATGATGAATGGGAAAGAGCCTTGAAGGAGGTTGCCAGAGTAACGCGTCATCATGGGATGTTAGCGATTGTGGAGTTTAAAAAAATTGAGACCCCCATGGGTCCGCCCCTTTCCATAAGGCTCAGCCCGGAGGATGTAGAAGCGCTGGCGAAAGGCTACTGTTTCTCAAAAGTTGCCGTCAATGAAGCAGGCCCGTATCATTACAGCCTAATTCTCGAAAAAAGGTGAAATTGCATTTCCAACAGAATTTCCCTAGGTCGAGATCTCTGTCCCTCTGCTTCGTTGTTCTTTTGCCACAGCTCTGGGTCTGAAAAGCTTATTAATCAGGGCCGATGAAGCATAAACCATGAGAATTAACAACCAAGCCAAGGTCGGCCTGGTAACCATCGCCTGCCTCGTATCTCAAGGATACATCTTCTCTTATTATTTAAGAGTGGAGCCCCACCCAATATTGTCCTTTGTGCCTCTCCTTCCCTACGTGGCCTACGTCTATGCACGCAACAGAAGAACATGGTACTTCAATAAGCCACTCTACTGGATGGCGGCAATTGCGGCACTGACTGCACTGGATATATTGCCCTTTTTAACCGGGGTTCTGCATTAGCTATGCATTTGCCGATGGATGGGTCATTTAAATCGAGCTCTATCTTGAGGGGAGGAGTGTACGGAAAATTTTGAAAATATCTAACCGGCAGGCTCGCCCACCGGCCGGTATCATCAATAACCCATCATAGTTGCAGCTACTACCAGGACAAAAAATAACCCTGCCGCGATGACAACAAGGTTCCTGACCTCCAAATGCATTATATCGTGATTGGAATGCTTTGGCCTGTTCTTCATTAATTCTCCGGCTGACTTTTCGTATTGAATCATTGCATCGCTTTTCACTACCATTTAGCTCACACACCCTTTAATGGCCAAATACCTTTTTGGCATAAACTCCAATTTCGTAAAAAGCATATTTAAAAATATCGGTCATTTGAGTAATAAGCTAATTATCCAAAATTGTTATATAACGGAGAAGCAAAAAGAGTCTCATCCACAATTTTTCCAAAGCAACAAAATTTTAACAGTACATTTCTAAGCATCGATTTGATATTCCTTAATGACGGATAATAGCAACTGATAATGATGGACAGACATAGTTGGACAGAGATCCAGGAAGAGCTGAATCAACTCTCTGAACTGCACGAAAAAGGAGCCGCTGATCCAGGGAAATGCCGGGAGTTCAACTCGCGCTCTGCGCTCTTTTTGCAGCATCTGGAAGAGCTGGAAGCCTTTGACATAGCGGATAGAGTAATGGATCTTCTGGCTGGCTGCAGTCCTAAGGATTTTTCTCCCTGCGACAATCGCCTGAGCACCAAAGGAACTCTTGAAAGACTGCAAAATAGAATTCGAGATAAAGTGGAAAAGGCCGATCGATAAGCCATTTATGATTGATACGACTTCTAATTTCTATACTTCATATATAATCCCACAGCTGCAATGAGTGTTATAAAGGAGATTGCATTGGAGACGATGAGAATATTATCCTGAATATGCAGACCGTAGAGCAGCCAGAGGAAGATGCCCAAACAGAACTGCAGAAGCATAAGGAGGCTTACATCTGCCACCGACCGGGTACGGTAGATCTTGAGGATCTGGGGCACGAAGCCGAACATGGTCAAAATGGCAGCGCCCCAGCCGATTAATTCCCATTGCATCAGTTCTTCACAAAGACTTAATGGTATATTATATTAGCCCATTAACTCGCAGGCTTTGGCCTAATCAGCCGGTGGATCCTTTTTAATGAAGATGAACCGCTCTAGTCCAGCAGTATCAGTCCAAAGAGTTCCACCAATTCCTTGCAGTCTCCAAGTACTTTGGGCTTGTATCCGGCATTCTGAAGGGTCTTGAAGACATCGATGCCGCAGGCCTCCATGGAGGGGCGCATGATCTCCTTATTTCTGCATTTTACGCTGTCAAGATCATAGATGGGAAGATCTTTTTTCTGCATATCCTCGATGATGCAGGTCTCGCAAAAGACGCAGGGCATGGCATTCATTCCAAAGGCCTTGTAGAAGCCCGCCAGGAAAGCAGTTCTCTCCAGCTCGGATACAGTCTTATGCATCTTGGCCACGGAATTGCTGAGAGCTCGAACTGCAGTTTTAGGCGGAAGCTTCTGATCCGGTTTGGCCTCGAAACGGGCCAGGACCGCATGCCGGTATTCGGTTAGGATATTCCTTGTTTCCTCGGGGGTGGGGCTGTAGGGAGGGCAGCAAAGATGCTTTCCATAGTTGCTGCAGCCGTATTTGCATTTCAGCCGCACCCAATCGGCTACAACTATTATCTCTGTGGGGATGAGCCGCAGGTCATCATGGACGGTCTTCATCTCTGAGAGGAGGCTATCAAGGTCTTTTGTCATCATGACCATCTTCCATAAACGTTAATTAACATAAGCGCTTCGAAAATATATATCTTCGTGGCTGGCCTGAAAGCCGGACCAATCCTCTAAGAGCTGACGGACTCCCCTGCCACACCAATGTCTTCCACCCAGAGCATTCGACGAAACAGGGAACCGTTCTGAAGAGCCAGGAAAAATCTTCTATCTGCAGTGACCATGTTCGAATCCAGCGCTTCGGCTAGAGCGAGGTAGAGGCAGTCGTAGATGCTGCTTCTTGTCTCCAGAGCTATCTCAAAAGCCTTCTCCCGCAAAGCTGCTGACGGGTAGGATTGAATCGGTATGGACCTGATCTCATCATCCATTTCGAGTGCTTCTTTGATGGATAGCTCTCGACGTCGAGTTCTCTTACATAGCAGGCTTTTCATCTCCAGAAAAAAGAAATCAGGAACGCTAATCTCAAAATGATTGTCCAGGAGATTTAAAGCTTCCATAGAGTGTTCTTCCTGGAAGAACCACTTTGCTGCTACGCTGGCATCGATTACGATTATCATCTATCTCTGTCCTCGTGAATCAGCTCCAGGCTTTCAACAAATTCCCTTCCCTGCAGTTTTTTACGCCTCTCCATTACTATCTGGCGAGCTTGAGCCATGTCCACCCTGGCAGTTTGCTCAAGGATAAGCCTGACCTCTGCCTCCAGAGAACGTTCATTGGTTCTGGCACGGGCTTTCAACCGGTCAACGATCGCGTCGTCAAGATTTCGCACAATGATCTGAGCCATAATACCTCTTCGATATCAAATTTGCAGCCATCATGATAGCATAATGATAGCATATTGGTATATACACCTTTGGCCGGGATATACAAAAGCAATAACCCTTGGATTTGCTAAAGCCAAAGAATTAGCTCTCAACGAATGTCGTCATTTTCCTTTTGACAAGCCCCTTCAGGCTTTCTTTTGCAAAGGCCCCGAATATTTCATTAGAACGTCTTCCAGTGCCTTCTTTTGTACCGGTTTGCTGATGTAGTCGTCCATGCCGGCTTTAAGACATTTCTCGCGGTCTCCCTCCAGAGCGTAGGCTGTGATGGCGATAATCTTGGGCCCGTTCTCAGGCCAGATCTTTCGTATCTCCCGGGTGGCAGTGATCCCATCCATCTCGGGCATCCTGATATCCATCAGCACCAGATCGTAATCCTGGCGTTCGAGCGCCTGAAGCACTTCCCGACCATCGGCCACAGCATCCGGTTTGTAGCCCAATCTTTTTAGCATCTCCACGAGCACCTTTTGGTTCGACGGGTTGTCTTCGGCCACGAGTAACCGCAAAGATTTGCGTTGGGGATTTACCTCAATGGTTGCGTCCTTCTTTGTTTCGCCAAAATCCCCGCGTTTACCGGGAACAATAACGGCCTGGATTGTGAAGCTGAATGTCGAACCCTGACCCGGAACGCTCTCTGCCCAAATCTTCCCGCCCATCAGTTTTACAAGCTGCTTGGATATGGCCAATCCCAGACCTACACCATCACGCTTGCGGCTAATAGTGCGTTCAACCTGATTGAATGGCTCAAAAATCTCGTCGATCTTGTCCTGAGGTATCCCGATGCCTGTGTCCGTAATCCTGAAGAGGATCTGGCGCCCGTTATCGTCGGCTTTTGAGGAGACCGTCAAAGATACGTCTCCGATGTCCGTGAACTTTACGGCGTTGGCGAGCAGGTTGACCAGGATCTGTCTGAGCCGGCCATGGTCTCCGATGATGGTTTTCGGTGTGCCGCACTTGATGGTGCTGGACAAATTCAGACATCTATCGCTGGCCTGGACCGCCACCAGATCCAGGGACTCATCGATGCACTGCTTGAGGCTGAACTGCTGATGTTCCAGTTCCATCTCCTTTTCCATCCTGGAGAAATCCAGGATATCGTTGATTATGGCCAGGAGAGCTTCGCCTCCCTCCCTGATGCCTTCAATGAACTCCTTCTGCTCGGAATTCAAGGCGTCGTCCAGTAGGAGGCTGGTGAAGCCTATCACCGCGTTCATGGGCGTGCGCAGCTCGTGGCTCATGTTCGCCAGGAACGCTGCCTTGGTCTCGGTCGCAGCCTCTGCAGCCTCTTTGGCCAAAACCAGTTCTGCATTCCTTTCGTCGATCTCCTCTTCCATACGCTTGCGCTCGGTGATATCGATGGCTGCCATCCTGAAGCCGTGGCCAATTCCGTCCCGGATCGCACGCGCCTCAATCAACACCCAGAATTGAGCTTGAGCTTTCCCATTCCTTTCCCTGCCATTCAGCGGGAACACTGCTGTCTGCTTTTCATCCGAGTCCATTACACGTCTGCACAAGGCATTGAACTCCTGAAGGCTGCCCCGGGCGAGATGGGCCTGGAACTGGTGGTTCACCAGGTGCGCTCGCTCTGTTCCCAGTAGAGAAGCGCCGGTGAGATTTGCATCTCGAATCTGTCCTGACGATTCAAGGGTGAAGTAGCCTATGGGCGCAAACTCGTAGAGGTCACGGTACTTCTTCTCAGATGCAATAAGCTCCGACTGCAACCGCATAAGCTCCTCATTTTGCATCTCCAGTTCTATCTGGTGGACCTCGAGCTCATGGCAGAGCGCCCTCACATCTACCTCAGAGAGAGAGTTAGATCGTCCCTTCTCTTGTACCTTAATCTCGGCATGCTGCCTCAGACCAGAAGTTACCATTTTATCGTTTTGCAAGCCTAACCCCGATTTGCCAACCACTTCTTCAATAACTGCATTCAAGCAGCTATACTTTGTTACAATGTGTAGTATTGTTTTCGAAGTATATCATTCTATCCTTACATCTACTGTCTACGCTCTCATGAAGCTCTAATCATACAATGGTGCAAAACTCTCATAAACTCATTAAGCGCCTCCTCTGGCACTAACGGCTCATTTTCTAAGAGAGGGTCATCAGGAGACAAAAAATAGGAAGCTTTTGCGAAAAAAAGAGCAAAAAAAAAGTGGATACGGGTTTATGGAGCGGTCATGCCTTCGCTGTCGGTATAGATTGGCTTCCCATCGGGACCATATTTGCTAATAGGCATACCAGGCGCGTTACTGCCAACGCCAACCCAGGTATAATATGACGATGCAGGCATGTCATAGATTCTCTTGCCCTCATCCAGGTCTCCCACGACCCTGGTGGTATTATTCCAGCTTCCATCTATGGAATGAACGGGCTTGCTTGTGTAGGTTGAAGCTGCTGTGGCTGTTCCGTAGGGTTTCAGCCAGAACTTGTCGATAACTGTCTGGTTGCCTGCGAAGACAGATGATAGTCCCTGATCGAATGCGTTCACCTGGTTATTGTACTGCTGCGCCATGCTGGGATCAAAGGGAGCTGCTCCCAGAAGCTTTGCAATTGTCATGCCAGCCTGCAGGCCTGCTTGCACGCCTTGCTGGTAATCGGTCAGCTCTCCCATAGCAGGAACCACTGCCAAAGATAGCAAAGCTATCATAATAAACATTTTAGCGAATTTCATAAAGTCACACTCCAATATTTGATTATGATTTGATTTTCACCGGCCCTGAGCCGTTATCAGCTCCAGGGCTTGTTCGAGTTAAATACAGGTGGCAGAGCATAGTTTCCCCACCAGTCGTTAGACGAATAGAAGGGAGATACGCTTCCATATTGCGGTGTATCGCTGCTGGCGCCTCTTTCGACATAGACCGGCCTTCCTGTATAGGGATCCACGTAGAACGATTTTGTCACTCCCGTGTTGGAATCTATGTAGGAGTAGAGCGGATATCCTGTATAGGGATCAACCTGCGTCTCTCCCATCCAGCCGTTAGTCAAGTTCAGCGACTTCCAATAGTAATATGGATCAGCTACGAGTTTTCCATTCTGAACCATGCTTCCTTTGGGCGCGCTTCCCCAATTCCACAAGCTATTACCGCCCGCCGTAGTTGATTGAGCCGCAGCCGGTTGAGACTTGGAGGCATTGAGGCTACTTATCACGCTTCTGCCGTAATCTCCACCCACACTCTGGAAATGACTCGTGCTTTGGGCAAATCCGCCCGCCGCCAAGAGACATGCTATTAGTAATGCAACTACTGCCAATGCAGTCTTCATACTGACCCCACCGAAGCTACATCAGAGCTTTGCAATAAAAGGCTTTCGTTTGTCCGGGCTTTGCACTTAAAGTCTCTTTTTGACCTGACTTTAGGTGTGCAAGTCTCATACATAGGTGCAGAGTTAATTTAGTCTAATACGAGAAACGAAAAACTCTCAAAGTAATATAGGAATACCAAGCGTAGGAATAGCGTGAAATAGTCTAATCTATCTTCGTATATAATTTTTTAATTTTTCTAATCACGTCTTTGCATTCTTCTATGTGATAATAGGCATATGGCTTATCGAAGTTTGTCCTGCTTAATTTATAGTCAGCGTTTTTTCGTTTCTTAAAAAGATCTTCTAGTTTGGTCCCTAAGGTCCAATTATCGCTTTTTACTGCTTCGATTACTTCCTTGTGCGTGGTATTTTCGCTAAAATCGAGAAGCTTTCTCGCGATATGGAATACCCCATAATATGCACGGCTCGTTGAGCATCTATAACTTATTTCATCATCATTGTCGATTATTCCTTCTGCAAATCTTAGAAAATCTGTGCCTTCTACTGGCATATATTACCATCCGGAGCAAAAGAAATATTAATAAATTTATAGAGTCTAAGGGCTTCTTCTAGAGGGAACCTAGGATTTCTTCTGAGAGAATCCAAATAGTTCCCAACTTCCGATCCTATATCATCCCATAAATCAAGTATGTGTTGATAATCCATCCCCTCAATTCCAACAATGATATTAGCACGCCTCCAATTCGGAAGATCTTGATCGACATCTAAAGCTACGCCGACACTATAGAAGTGGCCAATATTGTCAAGAGATTCATCTACTAAATTAAATATGCTATTTAATACATATTTAAAATACACATCATGGGATCGAAGTTCTTCGATTTCTGAACTAACGCTCAGTTTCGCCCTAAATGTTTCAGAAATCGCAGGTGCTGCAAACATTGTAGATTCCTCGCTATTACCCTCGGTGATACTTTTGGTCACGCCGAATGTGAATGGTGTCGGTCGGATTGCCAGATCATTTATAATTATGAGAGTTTGTCTATCCTCCCATCCTTGATCCACCGTTGCATTTTCTAAGGCGATAGTTTCTCTACTTGTTGTGGCAGGGTCGCTTTTCCTATTATCCCATGAAATCATACGCTATCGTACCTTTTCTTGTCGTCTAATAGAACTCGTTCTTCGCAGTTCCTTATCCGATCATTAAGTAATATCACAAGGTCTTTTGCGAATTGCGCATTTATTACTATTCCAAATTTAACGTCTCTGGTATAGAAATTGCTTTCCTGAAGATTCAAGAGCGTTGCTTTTCCACCTTCGCCTACTGTTGCCGATTGTTCATTAGGCATATCCTTAAACTCAAGATGAAACTCACACACGATTTCTCCGCGTGGTGTTATATTACTCATTGCGCCATTGACGAACTCTAACCTATAATCAGGCGATTTCTTTGAAATAAGTTTTACTTGTTTTGGCTCAGTACATGCAACGATTTTGTCCATAGACCCTTCCCCTGCCTCGCCATTCATGTAGAGTCTTATTAGATATGTCCATCCTATAAAGACCTTACTTTAGGTGCAAACGCGAGTTTAGATGCAAAGCTGTTTTGTCCGGAGCCGTTCCTCTCAAGCTCCCGGCAATTTTTCCCAATTCCCTTCCAAATTCATTCTGCAATGCAAATCAAAATTACAGACTCTGGGCCCAGGGATCGTTCGAACCGGGGACCGAAGGCATTGTTGTGCCATCTGTATTGGCATTTGTTCCATAATTTGTTCCGGCGTTCGAGGCTGCGCCG
Organism: uncultured Methanosarcinales archaeon; assembly: GCA_903871465.1. GTDB lineage: Archaea > Halobacteriota > Methanosarcinia > Methanotrichales > Methanotrichaceae > Methanothrix. Next base: position 789 of record CAIQHB010000072.1, on the reverse strand, counting down.
GCTCCTGCCGGAGGCGTAAAGCTGGCATCGAATGGGATACCGGTTTCAGGATTGAAATAGACATAAACCGTTTTTTTGCTGGTAGAATCTAGATAGGAGTAATAGGACTGACCGGTATTCGGGTCCACATAAGTTCTAACCGGTGCGCCTGTAACCGAATCTGTGTAAGAGTAAGCAGAAGTGGTGCCATATTGGTCCACTAATGAATCACCCAGCCAGTTGTTGTTGATAACGTTAAGCTTCCTCATTGCGTATCTGGGATCGCCGACAAGACTTCCATCAAGAATGGAGGATCCCTTAGGCGAGCTACCCCAGCTCCAGAGGCTACTATTATTGTTGGCGGCAGACGGCACCGGATTCGTGGTTTTAAGGGTCCCTATTAAGGTCTTTCCATAGTCTTCACCAACACTTTGGAAATGGTTCGAGCTCGAGCTTGAGCTTTGGGCAAAACCGCCCGCGGCCATAAGGCATGCTATCAGCAATGCCATTAATGCAAATACAATCTTCATACTGACCCCACTGGGGACAAAACTGGTGCAGGGCGATAAAAGACTTTCGCGCGAACGGCACCGGTCGCTCCCGACCATTTCCGACTGCCAGCGGAAACAAATTATCGGTTCCTCGCTGTATCGAGTGGGTAATAGATCATAGAGCCCTCTGTGAGTCCTCCGTGCGCTCTGTGCCTCTGTGGTGGTAGTTCGTGACCATTGGTCATAAACCAGTGGCTAACGACGTTTCAACCACAGAGACACAAAGTTCACAGAGTACGCACGGAGACGAACTACCAAC
>CAIQHB010000071.1 GCA_903871465.1 uncultured Methanosarcinales archaeon | reverse complement strand
CCTGGCTTTTCCATATATTTTTATTTTCTTTTTAAACGGCTAATATAAACATATATGAATGATTTATCTTCTATGATACCAGGGCGGACGCAAAATAAATTCAGGACTCTACAAGGACTACGACCAACAGAAAACTTAAACATGAGTGACTACATTCACTGATCCAGTAGGAGATGAATTAAAATGGCTGATTGCGAACTATGCACCCGTGCTCGACCACTGCTGTTTCCCATTAAGGCCCCTGTCCATAATCTGACTTATCCCGAGGGCGCATACAAGGGCGTATGCGACATATGTCTCGATCATCTGGAGAAAGGCTGGCAGGAGCGCTTTGGGCCGAAGCCTGAAGATAAGAAATAGAATGATAATATTTATACCTCAATATTTTCAAAAACATTTTTTTTGCACCGATCGTCACAAGACTCACAAAAGCCAGCAATTAGCGTAAGCTATGGTATGAGACAAAGATCATGAGGATGCAAAAAGAGGAGAAGATTGTAGTGGTGTTGCTCCTCATGGCCATGGGGTCTCTGGCCATTGCATTCTGGACATTCAGCCCGGAAGAGGGCACTGGCGACCGCGTCGCGGTAAGAGAGGCCGCCAGCCTCTACGTGGAGGGCTTGGTCCTAGAGATGAAGCCTACTAGCACGGGAGGCAACCTGCTTCTCCGATTGGACTCAACGCCTCTTTCTGTATTCGTTCCCGCGGGCTCGGGCGCGGGTGAGGTCCAGAAGAAAGTCCGTGCTGGCGATCGCGTCAGGATCAGGGGAACGGTTTCCGTGTTTCAGGGAACGGAGGAGATCAAGGTAGAACGGGCTATTGATGTGGAACTCGTGAACTAAGCGGAAAGCGTCTCTTTTATTATATGTTCCAATTTCCTGATTCTTGAAGTCCGATACCTCAAATAGCGTTAAATGACGTTCGATTCTAAATGCAGCAGTCTCGATCTGTGATACTGTCGCTTGTTATTGAATTAGGTTCAATGAAATCCTTTAAATATCAGCGATAGAAGATTATCATTATTTTATTTGATGATTTAGGCGGACGAATTAGGATCTGAGGAATGATGGATCTATGCAGAAGAAAAAGGTAGCTAAATCAGCAATATTCTTCATGGCAACTATGGGCATACTGATTTCAACCTGTATATTCAGCTTGCTCGTCTCCGGTATTCAATCACATCGTTCCCTAATACCCGGCTCCTCATCCGAAGCTGGACCACTGGCATTTGTCTTATCTCTTTTTGTCCTCTTTCTAATTGCTTTATTTTGCATTTCTATTATTATATTCATTCAACAGAATATACCATTTCAAAATAACATTCACCCTTCTTTCGCGAAAAAAATTATTTCTCTCTTTGTCTCATTTTCGGTTAAAATCAAAGTATATTTTTTTATAATGATATTAACTATTAAATTCTTCGGAGTCCATCCATGGGTCACAGGCATCTTATCTCTCGGCCTTTTCCTCTTCGTGATCCTGACCTTCATTATTTTGCTATTCCTCAGCGAAATTCCGCATTTTTCCGAATTCAGATATCTAACATTGTGGATATCTCGATTGAGTGGAGAGATTTATGGCTGGCTGGAGAGCGGGTGGCGGCCTCCTGTCGTAAGGCTCTCGGATGTGCTGATCATCGTGTGGATCGTTGAGGTCCTTTTCTATCACCTTGAATCTTCCTGGGCAGAGCCTTTTCTAAATGCGACGCTATATAAAGCGACAATAATTGAAGAACCTCGGACTCTCACCTCTATTCTTTGGATGACCGTTAATGAGAGGCTATTTGGATTCACATTAATTGAAGAACAGGCACTGGGATCAAATCCCATTTTCTGGGCGATCTCCGGCATATCCGCTGTGATTTGGCTCTATTGGAAGGAGATCATAGGGATCTGGTTTCTCCTGGAGGTCGTCGGCTTTGCCCAGAGGGCTTCTCATCAGCTGGTCATAGAGGAGGTTGTGGACTACACGAATCATGACAACAAGTCGTATGATTTTGAAAAATCCAAATCCAATCCTGACGGCAAGTCGTCTGATGAGGAAAAGTCCAAATCCATTACTTTTGGGCTGTCTGATCTTCTGCGGACAAAGCTCGTCAGGATAAGTGAACTCTACCGGTTCGTGGACGAGCAACGGGCCATCCCCTCGGAGCCTGGAGCTGGCAGACCCATAGATGCCACCATAAAAGCTGAGGATGTCAGCGGATTATTAACCAGCACAGTTAGTACTGATTCAAAGTTCGAACTGGGTCCTTTCAGCATACCTGCCAGCACTGTAGCTGGCTTAATAGGGCTTATGTTGCGAGGACCCAGGATCGTCGTGGGTCTACATGTAAAAGAAGAAGACGATAAGAACGTGGATGATAAGGAAAAGAAAAAGACATTCTTCCTAACGGCTCATATGACTAGCGGCAAAAAGACATACAGCTGGTTTGTGGACAGCCCTGAGCCTTTGGACGATGATAATCACTCTCAAAAGACACGTACCATTGATGACATGGTAACTGAGTTGGCCCAAAGAATTTTCGCGAACCTCTCTTCCGAGGGATCAGATCCATTACCCTGGAAGGCAGCCTGGTACTTCAATGAAGGTTTGAGGGCCTATCGAGATTGCCTGCATACAAATACGCGGCGCAGATTCTTCCTCAAAAAGGCCGAAAAGAATTTCATAGAATCCCTGGGAGAAAAGGACGATTCCAGCCCTACATATTACAACCTTGGAGTAGTTTATACTGAATTAGAGCAGAAGGATGCTGCCGAAGCGGCATTTTCTAAGGCCATAGAGACGAATAGGAAAGACTGGCAGGCGTATTACGCTCTCGCACTTAATATCTTCGAGAGATATAAAAATCATGAGGACTCCGAAGAATCATCTAGAGGTCATAACGGACAGAACAACGAATTCTGCAAAATGCGTCCCATTAAGACTCCATATAAGTTTAGCTGGGATGAAATTCCTAAGAAGGACGAAGAAAGGTTCAAAAAATTTTTAGCCAATGAATTCGATATTGATTGGGCAGAAGCTGCAATAGTTGAAAAAATTGATCATAATAATGCCCTCAAATTATCTAATGAAAATAAATCCCTTATGCTAAAACGTAATGATAAAAATTTTGAAGTAATCCTCGAAATTGATGGCAGAACCTGCAAATTCATAGCGGAATTAGATAATGATATTCGAAACATATACTGGATTCCTGAAGACAAAGAGCTTATTAAGAAGCGGTATCATGAGGCTGTGAGTTTGTGTAGGCATGTAATTCGCCTCCTGAGTGATGATGCCAGCTTCCTGAATAAAGATTACGCTAATCTGGCCAAAGTGCACAACTTGATTGGAGACATTCACGGAGAGCTCTCTCGGCATATGGATAAAGGGGTCAATTTAGGTGAGGCAATAAAGAATTGCGAAATTGCAGTTTGTCATTCCTGGAGAGCTCTTTTAGAAGCCGAGATGAGAAGTGACGATGTCCAGAATAAAACTAATATTGCCAGCGAATGTTTGATTGATGCAGCATTTTTCCATTTAAATAGATATAAATCGACATTGGATGGAAAGCCTGCAATAGAAGCAGAGAAACTGCTAAAACAAGCCTTATCTATAAACCCGGCTGACGCAAACTTATATCTCGAGCTGGGCAGGAGCTATTGTTCTCGCAAAGATCGGAAATATTTTGGCCGTGCCATAGAGATGTACAAGTCTGCACTCCAGGTGTCTCCTGAAGACTCTAAGTTCTGGGCTCCTCTCGCGAAAGCCTATCTTCGTAAAGAAGATCGCAGCAAAGCACAGAACGCGATCGATAATATCGTACTTTATGGTCCAAAGGCATCAAGCGGTGTTCTTAAAAAAGCGGCTGAAGTATGTGATGAATTTAATCCAGGAAATTCACTTCGCCTAAGAAGGGCGGCATTGCTGGCCGAACTTGATGCATTCCGTGAGAAAAAGAAATGCTCTGTTATTAAAACGAGATTAGATATAGCTGACAATTGCGATCCAGGAAATAGGGAAAATGATATTGCATGGGAATTCAGTCAATTGGCGCTTACGCTAAAGCACTTATGCAAAAAATTAAAGGAAGACGATGTTTACGAGTATGGTCGATTATGGAAAGATGAAAATGGTACTGATGTTTGGTCATCAGATGAAAATGGCACCGATTTTTGGTCATTAGATGAAAAAGGTACTGAAATTTGGTCATTATCGGTACCTATTCCGAATGGCCCTATGCTCTATTTAATGAACTTGTCCAACATAGCAGCAGAAAATGAGGATAAAAAAATCCAAAAGGCAATTAGAATATTAAAATCTAAGCTGAAGTTTAATGATAACGAATATGGATTTGAAAATGAATTGAGCGTAGAATGTAACAAATCATGGAAATCTGAAAATGATATTCATATAGACGATTATGATCGATTATGCAAGGAACATTGCTTGACTCTTCAGGTGATTGATTGGGAGAGGTTACAGGACAAACAAGCATTATGGCATTTAAATTTTGTGGCCAATCCTGAGGAAGAATGCAATTTAGGCAGACTTGAAGAAAAAATCAAGGAAAATTTTGAGAAAATCAAAGAAAACAACAGAGGTTCGCCAATCAAATCCAAAGCCTACGTTCAAGAGCTTTCGCATTTCTTGATCGAACAAGGTAAACTCTATCAGGAATATGATAAGCATGAAAAAGCCAAATCCTGTTTTGATGAAGCCATCAGATTGTTGGAATGTTCATATCCCGAGGAAATTAAGCGGTACCATTTGCAGGCCTCACTGGCAAAATCCCTTTCTGAAATAACGAAGGAATCCGCTCTCGAAGCAAAAGATGGGTCCAAAGAACTCGCGCTCAAAGAAGCACAGAAAGCAAGGAAGCTCGATCCACTGAGCTATCTCGAGCATCAAACATTGGGCGAGATCTTTTGCGATCTGGAAGAATTCAATTACGGCCTTGAAGAATACGACTATGCTCTCTCCTGGAAACCTAGCGACCCAGATATCCTTTTTGCGATAGGGCGAAATTACTTGAACCGTGCGGAAAAATGTTCTAAGAAAGGCGGGAGGAAGAAAGAGCTTGAATTGGCGGCCAAAAATCTGAATGAGGCCCTTGAGCTATATGATAAAGATAAGATCAAACAGAGAGGAAAGACGCGATATTGCCTGGGAAAAGTATACCTCAATTCAGGTGAATACTATGAAGCGATCCCACATTTCAGGATCTTGTATAACTTGAAGTTAGATAAAGGCGAAACTGGAGAATCTAGCAGTTGGCTGATCTCGGCTCTGCAACTGGGCCGGGCCTATCTCCATATCAAGGCTTATGACGAGTGCGATGAGTTATTTGGACGGATAATGGAGAATTTTAACGAAAACGAACTCAATGAAAACAAACTCAATGAGTTGATTGGGGAACCATTTGAGGACCCAATGCTGCTGGGCGAACTCTTGGCCTGGGCTTGTCTGGGCAAATCCTTCTCCTTTGCCGAACGCAATCAGGAACTTGGTGAAATCAAAGATGGCGATAGCACCATGCGGGCCATGAATTACCTCGAAAAATTGAAGAATAATGTTAAAATAAGACATCTAGAGAGCAGAAAGCGCCGATCAATAGCCCAATGTGAGGCATGCCAAGGCCTGATTTATTATAAGAAAGACAAAATCGATCCGGCGATTCGCTTACTATCGAGATCTATTTCAGAAAGCGCCGAATCTGTTTCCTATCTGCATCTAGCAAGGGCCTATAAACGAAAGCTGGAACTCTTGAAGCCTGACGACAAGGAGGACATGCGACTATTTATCAAGAGGAAAGCCCTCATATGCTGTCAACGGGCCATCGATCTGGATTTCAAGGGCGATTGCACAGAGAGTGCAAAGAAGCTGAAGGAGGAGATCGGCGAGGAAGACGCAAAGGAGCCTCCTGAGGAAGAAGGAGAGAAGGCCACTATCAGTCTAGAAGGCAATGCTAAAGGGACTGTGTCCTGGAAGAAGCCGCCTGAATAAGAGAACCAAAAGAAGCGAATGATCCGTCTTAATTGATCCTTGGACAAATGGGATTGCATAAACTCCTGGATTTAGCTCGAAGCCAGCGCAATTGCTAATGATGAAACCATCCTCTTCGCATCGAGGAATTCTTTTAAATCATCTTAATGAGTTAGTCCAAAGTAGGTTCATGCAAGAAGCAAGGAGTGAAAAATGAAAGCTCTCGTCTTCGGCGGCACAGGCAAGATCGGCTCAGCTGTGGCCTTGGATCTGGCAAGGTTTGGCGGAGCCGAAACAATCGGCATCGTGGGCCGGAGCCAGGATGCGCTGCAAAAGACCCGAGACTGGATAGGCTGTGAAAAGGTCGCCGCCCATCTTCTGGACATCAACGATGCCCGCAGAGTTCGAACTCTCATGAAGGAGTACGATCTGGGGATTATCGCCCTGCCCGACAGGAGGAGCAGCTACAAAACCATCGAGACCGCCATTGGTTCCGGCCTCGATGTGGTGGATATCCTGGAGGAGTACCACCGCCGGCCTGACCCTTACGAGACGGAAGGACTGGAGGTCCCTCTGGGCATGAGCCTGGCGGGTTACGGAGAATCTCTGCACCGCAGGGCTTTGGATAGCGGTGTAACGCTGCTGGATGGCATGGGATTTGCACCGGGTCTGAGCAATATCACTCTGGGTGAAGGAATAAGGAAGGTCGACGCGAATCGGGCGGTCGCTCGTGTGGGCGGTATTCCCTGTCCTGCCGCTGCGGCTCGTCATCCTCTGCAGTATATGATCACATGGTCCTTCGATCACGTGCTGCGCGAGTATATGGTTAAGGTTCGATTATTGGAGGATGGCAAGGCCAAAGAAGTGGACGCTACCTCAGGTCGCGAGAGCTTCCGTTTCCAGGAATGTGGGCGGGATGAGGAGCTGGAGTGCGCCATAACTCCCGGCATGCCCAGTTTTCTATACACCCACAGGCATCTAACCAGCTTCTCTGAGAAGACCATTTGCTGGCCTGGCCACTGGCAGGCTATCGATAGACTGAAGGAATGCGGTCTCCTGGACATCGAGCCCGTAAAATTTGCCGGCCAGGCCATATCGCCCAGGGAATTCTTTTTAAGTCTGATCGAGCCGAGGCTGCGACCCCTGGCAGGGGACGAGGACGTCTGCGTCATGTGGAACACAGCCTGGGGCCCGCAGGGGCAGGCGGACTATTTCATGTGGACGGGCGCGGACGGCGCGAATGGCCTCTCTGCCATGGCCAGAGTGACAAGCTCTTCTGCAGCAATCGCAGCCAGGCTGCTGGCGAAGGGCGAGATTCGGGAGAAGGGGATTGTGGCTCCCGAAGAAGCACTCAAGGGTAATGCCTATGAAGTGTTCATGAAAGAGCTAAAAGAGAGAGAAATAACGGTTGTGGAAAGAATATTGCCCATACAGGCTTAACGGCTATAATGAAGATGACGATAATAACGCTTCTCAGCGACTTTGGCTCTTTCTACCCGGCGCAGATGAAGGGCGTGATCCTGAGCCGGCTCCAGGGAAAAGCCCGGGATATAACCTTCGTGGACATCGCCCACGACATTCCTCCCCAGGATGTTCTCGCCGGTGCTTTCGCTCTGCTCTCCACAGTCCCGTATTTTCCGAAAGGCACCATCCACATCGCAGTGGTGGATCCAGGCGTGGGAACAGAGGGGCTGGGCCTGGTTGTGGAGAGTGGTGGCCATATTTTCATCGGCCCGGATAACGGCCTGCTTCTGCCCGCAGCCCGCTCGCTCGGGACTCCGACGGCTTACAAGATCCGAGCTCCATTTGCGGCCTCCAACACCTTCCATGGCCGGGATGTATTCGCGCCGGTGGCGGCTCAGATGGCAACGGGCCAAAGCCCGGGCAGCATAGGGCCAAGGGTCAGGCCCAGGGACCTGAACTTCGGAGACGGGAAGAAGACGGATGGAGGAATCGAAACCACAATCATCTATGTGGATCGGTTCGGCAACCTCATACTGAATATGCAGAAGCTTCCCGGGGTTGATGTCTGTCTCAAGGGAGTAAAGCTGAAACGAGTCAGGACCTATGCCGAAGGTCGTAGGATCGAACCGCTTATAACCATGGGAAGTCATGGCTTTGCAGAAATTGCGGTCAACCAGGGAAATGCTGCCGAGGCCTTCTGCCTCAAAGCCGGAGACCGCATTGAGCTGGAGGAGATTTAAGTTGTTTGGAATAGAGTTCGTTCCCGATGAATCCGCCTTAAAGATCGGCTACATGGCGAAGCTAGCAGAGGAAGCAGGATTTCAGAACATCTGGATCACAGACCATTATAATAATAGGGATGTATGGACCACTTTGGCAGTTCTGTCCTTGATGACCAACAAGATCCAGCTGGGAACGGGCGTCACCAATCCCTATACCAGGAATGCTGCTATCACTGCTTCCAGCATCGCCTCCATAAATGAGCTCTCAGGTGGGCGGGCGATCCTTGGAATCGGTCCGGGGGATAAAGCCACCTTTGAGAAGATGGGGATCGACTGGGACAAGCCCCTCACCCGGGTCAAGGATTCCGTGCTGGCCATCAGAGCCTTCCTGGCCCGAGAGCAGGTAAACCAGGCCGGTTTCAAGGGTGCGCAGATGGCTTTTGCCACCTCCAAAATACCAATATACATCGGCGCTCAAGGGCCCAAGATGCTGGAGTTGGCAGGCGCCATTAGCGATGGCGTTCTCATCAACGCCTCCCATCCCGATGACTTCAAGTTCGCGGTGCCAATGATCCGGCAAGGAGCAGAAAAAGCAGGCCGGAATCCGGAAGATGTGCAGGTTTGCGCCTATGCCAGCTTCAGTGCCGATAAAGATCCGGCCAAGGCCGTAAACGCCTCCAAGATCGTTGTGGCCTTCATCGTGGCCGGATCGCCTGATAATGTGCTGCAAAGGCACGGAATTGGGATGGATGAATTCAAGACGATCTCGGAAAGCATCGCCAAGTACGACTTCAAATCGGCGATGAATGCTGTGACCCCTAAGATGACTGAGGCTTTCTCCATCTCTGGAGCGCCGGCAGACTGCCGGGCACGCGTGGATGAGCTTCTCAAGACCGGAGTCACCCAGATCGTGGTGGGCTCGCCCATTGGTCCCAACAAGGAGAATGCCATCAAGCTGATTGGAAAGCAGGTCATCGGCAAATAGGGCATACGCCGCCACTTCATCAAGAGCGGATCACTTGAAAAAAAGAGATTCGTGCTCAGGGGGATTCAGGTTCATGCGTGGTCTTTACATCGGGCGCTTCCAGCCCTATCATCTCGGACACCAGGCGGTATTGGAGAAGATAGCCGACGAGGTGGATGAAATAGTAATAGTGATCGGAAGCGCCCAGGAGAGCCACACCGCCGAGAACCCCTTCACAGGCGGAGAGAGGATGGAGATGATTTATGCGGCCCTGGGAAAGGCGGACTTGAGGAAGAGGTGCATTGTCACGACCTTGCAGGATATCAATCGCAATTCACTATGGGTAACTCATCTTCGATCCATGGTCCCTTGTTTTGATGTCGTATATTCCAACAATCCCCTGGTGGTCCGGCTCTTCTCCGAAGCTAAAGTGACCGTGAAAAAGCCGCCCCTGTATCAGAGAGAGCTGTACTCCGGAACTGCCATTCGCAATTTGATGCGCCAGGATGGCAACTGGACCGATCTTGTGCCCGGCAATGTAGCCAAATTCATCCGCCAGATAAACGGCGTGGAGCGACTGTGCATTGTACCGAAGAGCGACAGCTTCGAGATGCCATCTCACGAATAGTCTTCGTTGATTATGTTTCTACGATCATGTGCATCGTATTCTCATCTCAATTTATTGGAATTTATTGGAGCTGGACTCCCATCCAATGGCCTAAAGCAAGTGCAGTCAAAGACTGATTCTGCACTGTGATCAATTTTGTCCAATGGATTCATGTCTGTCCATCCTTCAGAACAGCACGGTAGCCAGCTCTCGTCCTCACGCTTTTCCCGGTCGTGATCAGATTTCATCCGGATTTTCCTGGTTATGTTGTAGTCACCAACGTATCTTTCCTCGCTATCAGATAGAATCGCATAGTCGCCCGATCCTATCACATAATGCGAGCTGGACTGCTTGAATTTCAGATCAGCGATGCCCGTAGAATGAACATTCAATCCGTAATCGAGATCTTTGTCTTCATCGAGTTCGGCATCGAGAATTTTATCGTCAGTTGCAATAATCGTGGCGTTCAGGGACTTGGTTGAGAGTTTGAAGTTCTCCTCTTTGCTCAGTTTCGTGTTATAGAGGAATGCAGCGCCCACATTGTCCTCGCCATTGCCGATAAGTTCTTTGTCATTAATGCTTCGGCCGATGTAATCAATACTTCTGCTGGAATTTATAAATAGGGGCCATTCTGAATAAAAGTCGACAGTCCATATAGAGGTGCCTGCAGGCTTGTTAATCTCATAACCCGCGGATAAGAGTCTTGATCTCATCTTTAGCTGCTCTTCGGCATTATATTTTCCCTGATAGGCTGCAGTTCTTTCCTTGATCGTAACCCCGTTGGCAGCAACATCCTTTGAATAATGTGCATAGGGGCTGAGAACTCGTCCCTGACGTTCAACAGGAGAGATTGTACCTTCGACATAACCTGAAATGTCCATACTGAGATTGGTGCTCTGGCGAGAGATTTGCCAGGAGGATGTGTTGGTGATCACCTGGCCGGTCCAGCTTTCCGCACTCACGCAACCGATTAGTGCTGCCAAGAGGAGCATGATGTACACGATTTTATGCATTCCTTTCACCATTTTGAGATCACCCATTCGTCTCTATGGCAATGCCTCTTCCAGTAACCGTGGCATTGCCTATACCGCCCTGGCCAATAATAGAACTGTGACCGCCTGTACCCACTGCAATACCCAGGCCTACGCCACCCAAACTGGAATTTTCCGCCAGTCCATCTCCCTGAGCCGTAGCTATGCCATCTCCGCCATCAACAAAACCATCGCCGCCCGTGCCTATGCCTCCACCGAAAGCAATGCCGCCCAGAGTTACATTCTTGGCTCTGCTCAGACCATAACCCTGGCCCAGGCCGGTTCCGCCATCGGAGCCATTACCTTTGCCTCCGGTACCGATGCCAAGTCCTATAGAATAGCCGCTGAATGATTTTCCGCTGCCGAGGCTTGTAGCTGAATCCAGGTTATACGCAGTGGTATTTTTTCCGGAATTTATAGTGCCATTTCCATCCGGGTCGGGATTGGGATGGCTGCTCACCGGGCCGTTGTACAGTCCGCTAGCTTTGCTTGCTCCCCAGCCGATTCCAGTACCGTTGCCACCGTTCATACCAGAACCGCCCGTACCCACGGCGACACCCAACCCGATGCCACCTACAACCGAGCCTTCTGTTGAGCCGCTGCCGTATGCCCGTGCTATTCCCTCGCCGCCTGTGGCATTGGTGCTGGATCCACCTGTTGCAACCGATACTGCGGCTCCGATGCCACCCACCGGCGTTCTCGATGAACTCCCGTTGCCATAGGACGTAGATTTGCCAAAGCCGCCATCTGCATTATCCGAATCTCCGCCTGTTCCAACTGCCACTCCCAGTCCTATTCCGCCGAAATACTTGGTGTTGGTCGCGTTGCCTTCACCCTGGCCATAAGCCTCGCCGGAGCCGGCGCCTTGCAGTCCATCTCGACCTGTGCCAACTCCTACGCCAATTCCTATGCCGCCCGCGGTGCTATTCTGCGTACTTCCGATGCCGGTACCCGATCCAAATCCCGATCCCCCCACACCGCCGTTGCTCTTTCCACCGGTTCCTATCCCTACGCCTACACCAAAGCCGTTGAACGATGTGCCGTTGCCTGTTGAGGTTCCGGAATCCAGGTTATCGGCACTGGTGTTGTTGCCCGATTCTTTGACCTTATCGGCGCTGGGAATAAACGATGTCTGGTTCTCGGAGACATTACCCTGCGATCCGGAATATAGACCTGTACCGCTGCCAGTACCCTTGCCGATGCCAGTACCGTTGCCACCGTTCACACCAGAACCGCCGGTGCCGACTGCCACACCTAAGCCGATGCCGCCCACAATCGAGCCTTCTGTTGAGCCGTTGCCGTATGCCAGTGCTATTCCCTCGCCGCCTGTGGCATTGGTGCTGGATCCACCTGTTCCAACCGATACTG
>CAIQHB010000070.1 GCA_903871465.1 uncultured Methanosarcinales archaeon | reverse complement strand
TTCTCGAAGCTGCTTAATTATCTCTCCTTCGTCCATAATCCCAATTAAAGAATATTGACATTATATTACTTAATTTTTCTGGTCCAAATGAATTCTGAGGGAATTTTTCAGAGACTTAAGTGGGAGCTAAACACGTACTGGATATGTAATCAATCATCAACATCACCTTGATACTGACTATACATACTGAGATAATATAGACGATTGTGATTAGCGAATCCGTCCATAAATTATATTTTTTATTGATTGTTAGAGAATTCTAACTCAGATAATTGATATCTATAAATGGATTAAGGCTCACAAACATTATTGATTATAGTATTAGGATACACGACTTATCTCAAAGAAAAATCTAAAACATTTCCCATATCGTTAGTCATTTATCCATGTCTAACGACTGGAAATCTTATTGATCCGTATCAAGCGATCTGTTTCCCCGCAGCCGGTCCCCACATGGCATTGTAGATCTCTGTGATCTTGACCATGACGCAGGCCTTGGCGGGCAGCTTGTTGTTGATGCCATGCACCCAGGATCTCATCGCGTCAAAGTTCTCGCCTTCCTTGGAGAGCATTACATCGCCCTTGATCTGGAAGGACTTCTTGGTCTCGCTGTTGTAGCAGAGTATAGCGATCTTGGGGTTCTCCATCAGGTTCTGAGCAGTCTTGTAGAAGAAGTTGTCCGCCAACATAAGCGTCTCGTCGTCCACGATCTTCAATAGTCCCACAAAGACTACATTCGGAACTCCCGACTTGCTCGCTGTGGCAATCGGTATGGGCTTTTGCTTCTCCAGGGTCTCCCTGACTTCGACTGGCATCTTCACCATTTTCTAATCACCTTGATAGTAATAGAAGTCCAGCATTCAATAAATACCTGCGCGTCAAGATGTGTACACTTCGCTATTTTCAGGTGACCGAGCTTTGATTATTGTGAAAGGCCGCTTTCTATTAGTCTGCAGCTTAATCGCCGTCGCTTGGCCGGCCGCGGCCTTGAGCGGCGCCCCCGGGCACCTCGCGGGAGGCCCGCAGGGCCGACTCGCGGCACCCCGGAAGAATGTACGAATGTTGTCCTTGCAAGCACCAGATAGATCCCTTTGCGGTTAAATAAATTATAATTGGTTGCAAAAAATAGTCCTACAACTTCTTCCAGGTCCCGCGCGGTGAGACGCGCTGGGGTGACGGGGCCAGACTTATGGCCGTGGCGGCCCCCCCTAACCCCGCGGCCGCGGGGAACAATCCATGAAGCTCGCGCTTTGTCCTTAAAAAGGAGTCTCTTCTATTCCTTTCTCTCCCGGCAGGCTTTGATGAAGTTGGCGGGATATCCCCGGAAAGATGCGCTATGAATATGAGCATAGCTGGCCACCATATTCCCCTCACAAAATCCATCCCGACCGCCTTCGATGCCCGTGCCGCGCGACAATTGGATGGCGTAGTTCACCTTCCCGTCCATCAGCATCTCGGAATGGTGAAATTCGTGGCCCATAATCGGCGTGCCTTTGGGCCCCAGGGAGCAGTCCTGCGTCAAGCTGCCATGCACATAGCTGACTATGCGGTTCTTTCCCCGCCTGGATCTTCCAGGGACAAGGCCTGCCATCTCCTGCCGCTCGCCATCCCACTCGATCTCGCGCGCGAGATACATCAGCCCGCCGCACTCGGCGTAAATGGGCATATCCTTTTCGTGCGCCCTCTCCAGCGAACTGATCATTCCCTGATTCAGGGATAGCTCCCTGGCATAAAGCTCAGGATAGCCGCCTCCGATGTAGACGCCGTCCACATCCGGCAGAGACGAGTCGTGCACGGGGCTGAAGGGAACTACTTCGGCTCCCGCCAGCTCCATCAGCTCCAGGTTATCCCGGTAGTAGAAGTTGAAGGCCTCATCCCTGGCCACACCGATGCGAATGCCTTTTCCGAGATCGTTCTCCCGGTAGAGGTCTATTTCCACGTCCGGAAGCGGCTCTGCAGACCTGGCGATCTCTTGGATGCGATCTAGGTCCAGCCCTTCCTCCACAATCTGACGGATCCTGTCCACACGCTCCTGGAAGCCCTCGTGACGGGTCTTCCCCTCCAGAACAGGAACGAGGCCTAAATGACGCATGGCGAGGTGCATATCTTCATTGCGGCGAATCACGCCCACTACTTCCACGCCCGCGTAGCGTTCTATCTCCTTCGTGGCCTTCTCGGCATGTCTCGCGGACCCCACCTTGTTCAGTATGACTCCCTTAAACTGAACCTCGGGGTCGAAGTCCATATAGCCCTTAACCAGGGCGGCACAGCTGCGCGTGATGCTGCGCGCATCCACCACGAAGACGACGGGCGTGTGAAGCATCTTGGCAATCTGAGCCGTCGATCCCAGGTCGCCATCAAATCCCTCATAAAGGCCGCGCACTCCCTCGATCACGGCCACATCCGCGTCCGCGGCTGCATGGGCGTATATCTCCCGGATTGCCGCTTCCGTCATCAGATAGCCATCCAGGTTGCGGCAGCTCCTCCCGGTTATCCAGGTGTGGTAGCTGGGATCGATGTAGTCCATGGCCACCTTGAAAGGCTGCACCTCCTGGCCGCGACCTCGCAGAGCGGAGAGCAGTCCGGCAACTATGGTGGTCTTGCCGCTGGAGCTTCTGTCGCCTGCCAGCAGAACCCGTGCACAGTCGGCCTTCATCTTTTCCTCACTTCCGTTGCTCTCTTCTTTCCTTGCTTCTTTTTTCGCCTCTTTCCGGCTTCGCTCCCGATCTTCCTTTATCCTGCAATCAATCGCGAGAGAGCTCCATTAGCCGCTCGTCGCTAAGGGGCACCGGGATTTGAGGCGAGGCGCCGGACATGATCTCTTTTGCCAGGGTCCTGTAAACATCGGCAATCTTCGAGTCGGGCGCGCCCTCGATGACGGTTACGGCTCTCCTCTCACACTGCTGAACTATGGGGTCTTTGGGAATGAATGCCACGAGGCGACTCTTCAGCTCCAGGGCAAATTTCTCCACAATCTCCCTCTCCCGCCCACCGGCAGCCTCGCGAGAGTTGCAGATCACTCCCGCTAGAGGTGTGTTCAAGCGCAGTAGGCCCTTGCAGATATTGTTTCCGGCATAAAGCGGCATATACTCTCCGGAGGTGATGATGTAAGCCTGGCTCACCAACCCTTTTCTGATGGGCGCGGAGAAACCGCCACAAACAATGTCCCCTGGCACATCATACAGCACCAGGTCCACCTCTTCCATAGCCTTGGAGACCTTGCGCAGAAAATCGATGGCTACTATTATCCCCCGGCCGGCGCACCCCACGCCGGGCTCCGGTCCTCCGACCTCAATGCACTTCACTCCTCTGTAACCTTGAAAAACCACATCCTTTTCTGCTATCTCTCCACCCCGCAAGATGAGATCCATCATGGTGGGAATCCTTCTGCCCACCAAAGTTATGCTCGAATCGCTCTTCGGGTCGCAACCCACAACCAGCACCTTATGGCCTTCTTCGGCGCAGGCGGCGGCTACGTTCGAGGCAGTGCACGACTTGCCGATACCACCTTTGCCGTATATCGCAACGTGTTTAATAGATGACATCTAACTCCGCTTCGTTTGTGATATCCCCATAGGATATACAGCTTATCCAGCAATGATTCTTAAGAGGTGGATGGAGATAAGGAAGATCTGGTTGATAGTTGCATTGGCAATCATAGCTATGCATCTCGTGCTTCTCTCGACAGCATCGGCGCAGGATCCAGTGGAGTCTGCCGAGGTGAGAGGTCACACGAGCAATGGCAACGGGACCTGGAGCGCGAGTGACTTCGGCTGGTTTTACTACGACCTGGACAAGGCCGCAGGCGGCGAGCAGCTCAAGATCGGCCTGCAGGGAAGGTCGGCGGAAAAGGGCCAGATCGTCTATTCCTCCAAACCCTGGTCGAGAGAGTTTGAGTATAAGCCCTGGGGAAGCTATAACGTTCTGGCATTCTTAGGTAAACTCTACCTGGCCGGCTATCCCGAGAGCTCTTTTGCTGATGAGGTCAGCTCTCTTGGCAAAGGAGACCTGCGAGAGGTCCTAAGGGATGAAAAAGATACCTATACCCTGACCGATAACAGCACTCTTCCCCTCGCACAGGGCTATGCATTGGCTGCATTGGAGACCTCCAGCAAGGATGGAGCAGTGAACTTCATTCTCTTAAAAAATGGAAAGCCTATATACGGAGCTGTAGTAAGCCTTGGCGGAACTTTCAAGTATAAAGTGAATGATGTCCCTGTGCTTTTAGTCCATCTGGCCGGCGCCATGAAGAGCGAAGATAAGGGATTTGCCGAAGTGGACGGGATCTTTCAGGTGAGCGATCTTCCTGACATCAAGCTCTTTGAGGGCGGCAGGCTCGGCAATATGGAGCTTATTGATCTTTCTGAAGACGGCATAGAGTTTCGCAATAGCATAACCCTCACTTTCACCAGGAATTTTATGGTTCCGTTGACAGCGGATCTGGCAATTATCGTGCTTGATCAGCCGGATCTGGTCTATTATCCAGTGGGAACCATTCTAGACTACGGACTTCACGAGATAAGAGGGCCGGTCTTTGGTGCCAGCCCTGCCATCATGGCAAGTCAAGGAGACAGTAACCTGGCAGTCGCAGCCAGATGGAATTCCCAAAATTATAGCGGATTTTACTTCGATCCTGCGAAGATTCTGGGCGAGGAGACCCTTATTCTTTACAATGTTCAGGGCAGAAGGGTTCCCTCTCCCATCCAAATTGCTATAAGCAGCGGAAGTAAGAGGCTGGGTTCGGATGGTTTTCAGTATATCTCGTTTCTGCAGCCCAAAGAGTTCGATTTCAAATCATGGGGAAAATATTTTGTCATAAACTTCCTGGGGACGCAGTGGTTCGCAGGATACGACTCCAGCATGATTGATTCAAAAGCAACCAAGAGCTTGCTTGAGCATGATTACCTGGGAAAGGTGCTTCTGGACACAGAGACGCAGGGGATAGTCTTCGCCGGCAATTATACATTTCAAGAAGGCTACGAAATGCGAATTCGAGATGTAGGAAATGACAGCATCTTTTTGCAGCTTCTAAAAAATGGCGAACCGGTTGACAATTCAGTGGTTAAATCCAACTCGACCTATATTTATAAAAAAGATCTGGGTGACGTCAAAGACCTGCCGATAATAATGGTTCATCTCAACAATGTCTTCAACAACGGGACGAAGAGATTCGCAACCATAGATGGTATCTTCCAGATATCCGATCAATATCTACTTTCCATTGATCAGGGTCTTCTTATAGGCGATCTCGAGATCATCAGCATTCAACCAAATGGCATATCTATGGTAAATGACGACTATGTCGATCTAAATCGCGACTCGACGATCTCCATCGGGCCGGGAATGAACATCCGGGTAGCTGACAACGATACTCTTCGCTACTATCTCTACACTGCGGCATATGTTGTTCCCGCTCCAAAGCCGCCGCTGTTCAATAAATCCGGCAATGTAACATCGGGAGCTCCTGAGAACATTTCCATGATCGTCCAGGCGGCAGAGATCCATCGAGTTACTGCGGATATCTTAGATTCCAGTAATAAGACCGTCTTCACCGAAGATATCACTCCCTTGGGTCTGGGCTCGGGAGATCTCTGGATATTCTCCTGGAAATGGAATGCTACAACTCTGCAGCTCAGTGATGATAAGAGTCAAGTCCTGGATGCCAGAGGGAATTCCGTGCCTGGATTGCTTTACCTCAATCAAACCACTCCTCCGGTGCAGGTAGGCATTGTGTTCGACTCTTCCGGAAGAATCATTAGAATCACAAGTAGTAAATCAGCATATTACCTTACCCGCAGTGAGTATAGCAGACTAAATGCCGGCATGGATTATGATGCCATGTTAGCCAACGAGACTGCCCGCGAGAGATTCCTCAAAATTGAGCCTGGAAAGAGCATTTTGCAGTTTTATGATGTCATTGATAACAAATTTGTTCCAAGCAAGATCAATCATACGCTCCACGGTACCCTGGAGGCTTTGGAGCCTCATGCGGTCGTCAGAGACGCCAAAACCGGTCGATACGAGCTAAGGGTGAGGGTAGAGAACGCAGTAAATGCCATCCAGGTTTTTGGAGAGTTCTTAAATGTGACTCCAGGCGAAGTGCGCGGCATATCCCTGGGTTCAACTGTTGCCCAGGCCGGAGAAAGCGTTAATATTCCGCTTGAAGCACCAATTTCGGGAGCTGAAAAGAGAATAAACATCTCTTATGATGCCACTAGGGTGTTGGCTACAGGCATTTCTGGTGAGTGTGAGCCCACAATGAAGGTGGACTCGAATGCAGGAAGGATCAGCGTTCTGCTGCCGGGAGGCTGCGTCTCTGCCAACCTCACATTTGATGCCAAAAACGCTGCCCCCAAAAGAGCGAATGAGACAGCATATCTCAATATAACAGGCACAAGCGGCTTTAAGCCAGAGTATATCACCAACGGCTCCATCACCATTGTCGCGGGCGACAAAGCAGCTAAGAAGAGCGATGCCCTGGGATTTGTCGCCTCCATTGCTGCCATCCTCGCCGGAGCCTATGCCAGGCGGTGGGGCTAGAATTTCGTTTCTATCTTGAGATGGCCTTTTTTATCGCTCTTCCCAGAGCCAAGCTCATGGCCTCGATCCGGCTCCGGTCGTCTCCCCCTTCTGCGCGAACGATGAGGGTGAATCCACCGTTATAAGCCAGAGCCCGCAGGAAGTGGCCGACGTTCTCCAGGCTCATGCCGGCGAGATTCCCGGACTGCATATCGAAATCTCCCCTGTAGCCCGGCTCGCCAAAACGAACTGCTGCGATGGCCATGGCCTGGCCTGATGGAACGATTGAGCTTCCAATACCGCTTTTTATAACCTGGGCCAGCGCTCCTCCGATGGCGATGCCGACATCTTCTGTGGTGTGGTGGTCCCCGGTCTCCAGATCGCCCCTGGCTTTGACGGTGAGGTCAAAGAGCGCGCCCCGGCCAAAGGCTCGCAGGATCTCATCCAGGAGCTCGATTCCTGTGTCGACGTCGACTGTGCCCACGCCATCGGTCTCCAGAATTACATCGATGCTGGTCTCTCTTGTTTCTCTCTTTCTCGATGCCAACATGATTGTATTCTACTTGATTGACATTTTTAAGCTCATCGATCTTGGGTCAATAGTCTGAGTCGATCGTCTCCGAAGAGCTTATCTACCTTTGTGCCAACCGAGAAGTTTCATAGGCCATAGAACAAAGGGTTATCACCATGATTTCTAAAGAAGATATCCAGGAGATTTTAAAGGGATACGATAAAGATGATCTTACAATCGCCACCATCTGCTCTCACAGCAGCCTGCAAATTTTTCATGGTGCGCGCCAGGAGGGCTTCAAGACCATAGGAATCTGCATCGGCCAGCCGCCCCGGTTCTACGATGCCTTCCCGCGGGCTAAGCCTGATAAGTTCGTCTGTGTAGAGAGCTACAAGGCGCTTCTGGGCTATGCAGATGATCTTGTGGATGAGAACGTTATCATAATCCCCCATGGCTCTCTTGTTGAGTACTTAGGCATAGAGCGGTTCGAGTCGTTGGCGGTTCCCACCTTCGGCAACCGCCGCGTCCTGGCCTGGGAGAGCGACCGGGAGATGGAGCGCGAATGGCTGCTCAAGGCCGGAGTCAACGTTCCGATGCGATTTGAAAAGGCTGAGGATATTGACCGGCCGGTGATTGTCAAGTATCATGGAGCCAAAGGAGGACGTGGATTCTTCATCGCCAAGACAAAAGAAGAGCTGCAGTCGAAGATGAGTAGTCAAGAGAAGTACACCATCCAGGAGTTCATCCTCGGCACTAGATATTATATTCATTTCTTCTACTCGCCCATAAAGTCGGAAGGCTACCGGCTGAGCAAGGGATCTTTGGAGATGCTCGGCATCGACCGGCGCGTGGAATCAAATGCAGACGAGATCTTTCGTATTGGTAGCATGAAAGAGCTGGCCGAGGCCGGCATCTATCCGAGCTTCGTTGTTACCGGCAACCTCCCTCTAGTGCTGCGCGAGTCTCTCCTTCCGCGTGCATTCGAACTGGGCGAGAGGGTCGTGGAAACCAGCCTGGATCTCTTCGGAGGAATGCTTGGTGCTTTTAGCCTGGAGACGATTGTCACCGATGAACTGGAGTTCAAGGTCTTCGAGATATCGGCTCGCATCGTCGCTGGCACCAATCTCTATATCAACGGCTCTCCTTACTCGGACCTCATCGAGCCCGGACTCTCAAACGGCAGGCGCATCGCCCAGGAGATCAAGTCGGCAAATGAGCAGAATCTGCTGCACGAGATCGTGACCTGAAAATCGATCAGGGCCTGGAAAGCCTTATCATTTGGGCTCACTTCAGGTTCCTCATGTCAGGCCTGATAGAGACATTTCGTGATGCCACGGTTCTACAATGCGGCTTTCTGGAAAAGCTGTTGGATCTGGACATGGCAGCTGTTGCCGCTTTCTCCGACTCCATGGTGGAGTTCCTGAGACCAACACCAGAGAACAAGTTCGTATACGGCCTCGCTGCGGGCAGATCGGCTCTTGCTCTCTACAGTTTTCTGCAGCTGATCCAAAACCATTTTGAAAACGTATTTCCTTTCACACTGGAAGATCCCCTGCAAAGGCACTACCGCAAGGGCAAGAACCTTGGCATCGCCATATCCGGCTCTGGAGAGACGCTGTCCGTTAACAAATATATCGACGACATCATCACACGCGGCGGCGAGATCAAGCTCATAACGGCCAACGAGAACGGCACTGCCTATAAAATGGTGAGCGAATACGAACGCGGCTCTACGCTCGTGATCAAGGCACGAACGAAATATGCCACGGATAAGGATGTGCGGTCCAGACTCTCCCCCATGGGAACGGAGTTCGAACTGGAGGTTCTGGCCTTTTTAAATGCCCTATTCGTTGATATCCAGTCCAGGCTTCGTGGAGTTTGCGATTCCTCCTGTCCGGAATACCAGGCCATGATAAAGGACTTTGAGGAGAATGCCCGTCTCATCTCTCAGATGGACCAGATGAACCCCGGACACCTGGATTACTGGTTCACGAGGCTTTTGCCCCGCAGCGGCAGATACATTATCGGCGGCGTGGGAAGATCCGGACTGGTGGCCCGAGCCTTCGAAATGAGGTTTACCCATTTAAATAAGATCAGCTATTGGGAGAGGGATTTCAATACACCAAGTTTCCAAATCGGCGACGTCTACATACCCATAACCGGAATCGGCAATACCTATGAAGCTTTGGAAGGCACAATGACCGCACTGCGCAAGGGCGCAGATGTTATGCCTATAACTGCCAATCCGTCATCCCGACAGGTCGCCGTTCTGGAGAGTAACGGACGGAAGAAGGACATAGCGATCATTCCAGTGAAGCCTGTGTATAGTGAACTCTTCAGTGGAGATACCAGCTCCACAACCTGGTTGATGTCCGACTACACCAAGTTTCGCTATCCCATCTTCGAGATCAATGCCTCCATATTCACCAACAGCGTTGTGGCTGTGGGAGCAGAGTTTTTGGGGATTATGGAAGAGGGCATGAAACGCATGCATGTATAAAAGATGAATTGAAGGACGCATTGAACTCACATACGACCCGGGTGCAATATCGATGACAAGAATAATTGCCCTATCCGATACTCATCTGGAAGGCGAAATGCTTCCTGATGCAGTAATCGAACTTGCCGGGAATGCGGACATAATTCTTCACGCCGGGGACTATGTCTCATCACGGGCCTACGCCAACCTGGCAAAGCTGGGAAGGCTGGAAGCGGTATATGGCAACTCGGACTCTGCTGAACTGAAGCGGCTTCTTCCGGAAAGAAAAGTCGTCACGGTGGATGGGATCAGGATCGGGCTCGTGCACATGGCCTCGCATGGCTCCGACCTGGCGGGCGCCCGGATGATGGCTCGGGAGATGGAGGTAGAGGTTCTGGTATTTGGGCATATTCATCGACCCATAGTCGAGAAGGGCGAACGGCTTCTGATCTGTCCCGGAAGCACCACATTGCCAAGAATGTCCGCCCCATCTGTGGCAGAGATTGAGATCATTAACGGCAGAGTGTTTGGCAATATCATTCCCATTGGAAGCCCGGCCTGCAATTATCTGTTGTACGCCGGAGAGCTGGCAAAAAAGTCTGAAGAATAGAATATATCTTCAGGGTTTCATGGGCGGGAAGTAAGTGGTATTGATGACGAACCAGAGGTCATTGAATCCCTGGCCGTTGATCTCTCCCGCCTTTTTGTCTTTGGAGAAGACGTAAAGCGGCCATCCTTTGTATGCAGTCTGCTCAATTCCATCAGCTCTCGTGGCATTTGTGAAGTCTGTGGTGTTGAAACCCTTAGGTACCGAGATCTTTTCGGCATAAAACGGAGGCCAGATTTGGCTGCATTTTCCAGAGCAGGTGCTGGTGCCGTTTCCAGGGGCATCGTTATTGAAGTAATAGAGCGTAAACCCGGTCTGATTAACGAGGTAAGATCCTAATGTATTGTTAGTCGCAAGATTCACGGAGTACTCGTTCATCTTTTCAGCGGCAACTGCCGCTCCTGCCAGCATTGTTACGGCCAGCAATAAAATGCTTATCTTGGATTTTATTGGCAATAAATCACCCTATAGATAATGCTCTTATAAATCTTTAAAGGTTTCGATGTTAATGGTTTTGCACCTAAAGTCCAATATTGAGCACAACCTAAATATAATAGTCTAACGATAAATAAATTATTATTATAATAGCTTGCTACAAAATACTTATTACATTGGATGTCATTGATATTGTCACATCAAGATGGAGATGTCGTCATATGGCAGAAGGCGCGGAAGAAAAGGTAACGGAACAGAAGATAGAACTGCCTGAACAGAGGTGGCATAGGTCGCCTAGTTATAGAGATATTGCGCCGAGTTATATATCATGCACCGTAAATTATGGTTTATTTGAATTAATTGGGGTTGTATCAGAAAACAATTTGACTGAGTCCCTCACGAAAGGACATGCAGTAGTTGATCATACCGAAGAGCTTTGCATCAGGCTTACACCACAGACCGCCAAGTTTTTGGTAATGAATCTATTGCAAAATTTGAAACAATATGACACCCGTATAGGGCACGTCAAATCCGGAAATGATGATATTGACGCGAAGGTGGATGAGATTCTTGCCAAGTTCTTCTGAAGTGTTGCCATTGAATCAAGGCAACAACAATCAAATTTGCGGAGGTTCACCTTCGGATTTAATCTGGAAAGGGCGATCCAATTTTAATATACAAAATGCTCTTGCAATGGGAGACGAGACGTCAAAATCAATCACTCAAAATTCCTTTCCATTAGGTCAATTTGACATAAATCAAATTAGTCGAGAAGCGAGCTGTGGACTTAGGGGGACCCTCCTAGATCAGAAATCTATTGGGTTTTTGTCTCTTGTAAAGACACAGGATACCGTTCCAATAGCCAACGAGGATATACAAAAATACCTTGCATTTGCGCACTCAGTTCGACCTAGGCAACATCCATCTCCATACGGAAGAGCTAATAACGTTCAGAGAGATAAATCATTAGAAATCGATTTTGGAAGAATAGTGCAAACAATGCCCAGTCCTAATGTCAGACAAGATACGTTTTTAGACAACGAGTTAGGGGAAACTCTCTGCAAAACGAAGGCGAAATTTGGTAAAGCACCATTCGTTGACGCATATAAAAGAGCATTAAATACGTCAAAAGAGATTAACGATCGCCGTAAAAAATGTCTTGAAGAAGAGGCTAGACTAAGATCCGTCCTTAGGGCGGGTGAGGATTAGTGTGTTATGAAAAACTTAATGGCGATCAACTTGTACGACAAGGAGATTTATTTTTCCCTTTGCCTTGTCCGAATATCTCACTAGACGATGTACAAGCTGTATCGGAAGACGGTTATCTTGAGGCAATGAACTGGGCAAAAGCTCAGGACAAGAGAGATATTTCTGCCACCGTTATACTTGAAAAAACATGGGGTATTGTCGCGACTCAAGATTGCGATGCAACTTGGAGATCTTCCATATCATTATTCAGAATTAGGCCGTTTAAGGAAGTGTATAGGAACCCCATTAGTAAAGATTTGGGGTGGGTACACGCATTAACAGAACGCGCCTGCAAAAATGCAAGTTGGTTCTATTTGCCGAAAGATGCCGATATTGGTATCGATGAAGAAATGGCAATAAATTTCCACGAAATATTCCAAGTTGAGAAAGTTGATTTGGAAAAATATATAAATCTGAGGAAAGGCAGATTAGCGTCCTTTGCTTATGAACATTACAGAGAAGCTATAGCGCAATATTTCCGTAGGTATCCCTACAATGAGTGGTATCCATTCAATAAAGCTCAATTAGAAGCGTATGCGAAAGAGAAAAGAATCAGAGTTGAAGATATCACCCCGATATATCCGATGAATGAAAAATAAGCAGATTTATACACCCGAAGCTCTTCTGTTTCTAATCCCCAAAGTAATTAACCGCTATATAACTTAACCCATCAATGAGGTATCCGCTTATTTGGCTTATTCATCGCGTCTCAATCTTCAATCCGTGGCGAACACTGGTGGGAAAGCGTACATTCCTTTCAAGAAAAACGCGACTGGTAGGGCTGGCGGTTCTGCTATTTGGAAGAAGATATTTCACTGTTTCCAGCTTAATTGTGATGAATTTTTGGCCCATTGTCATAAGCTATCCGACATAGAAGCCACAAATGCAGCCATCAAGCGCAAGTTTGGCGAGACCTTGAAATCCAAGAATCCGACCGCTCAGGTGAATGAATTACTTGCTAAAATTATTGCGTACAATCTAACTGTGGTATTCATGAAATGTACGAAAATGGGATACATCCTGGGTTCCTGCAACTAAAGTCAGAGGTATGAATCTAAAGTAGGGTCAAAACCTTACTTTTGATGCAAAGCAGATGTTAGTAGACCGAATTCAGGCTTCGATTCCCGACCTGATCCCAGGAATTCGTGTAAGAATGTACCGTTGAGAGATAAGTTCGACAATTATATTATTTTAGATCGAAGCATATATCTCTGAGGAAAATCGCATAAGCATGATATCGGAGCTGACACTAACTATGCAAGGCATCAAAGACAAACTTGCCGATCTGCCCGAAAGGATCTCCGGGCTAAGAGAGATGGCCTACAATCTCTGGTGGAGCTGGCATCCGGAAGGCAGGGAGCTATTTAAGCTGCTTAACCGCCAAGGCTGGTATCTGAGCAACCACAACCCGATTAAGATGCTCAACCAGATGGATAAAGGAAAACTTGAGGCAGCCTCAAGAGATCCTCACTTTCTGAGACATTATGATTCTGTTATGGCCCGGTTTGAGGGCTACATGAACCCAACCAGCGGCTGGTTTTGCGCCAATGTGACTGAACCACAAAAATGCGCTGTCGCCTATTTCTCAGCGGAATACGGCTTGCACCACGCGCTTCCATTCTATGCGGGGGGGCTAGGCTTCCTGGCAGGAGACTTCCTGAAAGAGTGCAGCGATCTTGGTATTCCGCTGGTGGGAGTGGGATTCATGTATCCTCAAGGCTACCTCCGCCAGATGATCTCGCCGGACGGCTGGCAAGTGGGGGCCTGCGAAATCCTGGACAGGGAGAATGCGCCCATTCAGAAGATGGCGGATTTGAATGGAGATCCATTTTCCATTAAAGTGCCGATCATGGACCCGCCCATTAATTTGGAGGTCTGGAAGGTTCAGGTGGGAAAGACCAGGCTCTACTTAATCGACACCTCCAGCGAGGCCAACGAGCCCGAGAACCGTGTCATCTCCGACCGGCTTTATACGGGAGATCTGGAGAGACGTCTGCGCCAGGAGATCGTCCTGGGGATAGGAGGCGTCCGCATCTTAGAGGCCATGGGAGAGAAATTTTCCGTCCTTCACCTGAATGAAGGTCATCCTGCTTTTGCCGTTCTGGAGAGGATCAGGATGAAGGTGGAGCAAGGAATGAATTATCGGGACGCCTTCGAGCAGGTCAAGGGCACAACCGTCTTCACCACCCATACTCCCGTGCCAGCGGGCCACGATGTCTTTGCTCATCAGCTCCTGGACAAGTATTTCGGTTCCTATCTGCCCACATTGGATCTATCCAGAGAGGAGTTCTTGCACCAGGGGGAGAATCCGGTCAGGTCCGATGGCTTTAACATGACCGCTTTTGCCCTTCGCTCCTCCAAATACCACAATGCAGTGAGCAAGAAGCATGGAGAGGTCAGCCGAAAGATGTGGCAGCAGCTCTGGCCTGGACAATCTCTGGAAGAGGTTCCCATCGACTACATAACCAACGGGGTCCACGTGCCATCCTGGATTGACCGGCGTCTCGGCGATGTGATCTTCAAACGTTACCTTGGGAGGACATGGCTGGAGGAGCATGACCAGAGCCGCATCTGGGAGATGGTCGACGAGATACCGGATGACGAGCTATGGCGACACCATTATGCCATGAAGGGCATGCTCATCGAAAAGATTAGGGAACGGGCTCGGAACAAATGGCTGGAAGCGGGGTCTGATCCGAATCCGAATATCGTAATGGCTTCCGGAATTATGCTCGATCCTGCGACCCTCACCCTGGGATTTGCCAGGCGTTTCGCCTCGTATAAACGACCCACGCTTCTATTGCAGGACTTGAATCGACTCAAGAATATTCTGAACAACCCCTGGAGGCCGGTACAGATCATCTTTGCAGGAAAGGCTCATCATGATGACCAGCAGAGCAAGATGCTCTTGCAGCAGGTCTTCAATGCCGCCAAGAACCAGGTTTTTGGCGGCAGAGTAGCATTCGTCGAGGACTATGATGAGCTGCTGGCTCAGTACATGGTGCACGGTGTGGATGTGTGGGTGAACAATCCCTTGCCGCCCATGGAGGCGAGTGGAACGAGCGGCATGAAGGCCTCGCTAAACGGAGTACCACAGCTTTCCATACTCGACGGCTGGTGGATTGAAGGCTACAACGGAAGAAATGGCTGGTCAGTCTCCGGCGCAGAAGAAGGACCGGATAGAGATGCAAAGGATGCCGCTGCAATCTATGAGCTGCTGGAGAAAGAGATTGTATCCCTTTTCTACGATGTGGACGAGGATGGTGTCTCTCATGGTTGGGTGCGGGTGATGAAGGAGGCCATCAAGATGTCGGGGCCTAATTTCAGCGCGCGCCGCATGGCCAAAGAGTACACGGAAAAGTTCTACCGTAAGGGCTTTGAGACAGCTATGAAGGCTGACTATAGGAAGGAAAGTGGTGAGTTGAAGCAGAACCCGTTTGGAGGGATCTGATCAACGTTAATATTTAAACATCTTCATCTATAGTTTGTTCCTCTTTTATTGCCGGAGTTTTGTTTCTATGGCTGTATTGCCACAGGAAATACCCTGCCGTGGTGACAACCACCCCAAATATCTCCAGGGCGACTATTCGCATATTGTGTGAGGCTGTGGTGAGCAGGATGAACCAGGCGGAAATCATTGCGGCGACGCCAATGAACGCCAGCAAGAGCGCAGCGAATTTATGCATCATGTTCTTGTTATCGGTCATATTTCGTCCTGGCTGATTTGTGTCCCCGGGATATAAGTATCTTGGCTCTATTTTCCTGAGGCCCTCTCCACAAGCCCCCAACCCCGATCTCTGACGTAACTCTGCAAGACCTCCTGCACCATGGTCATGAACTGCTCTTGTGTGTTGCCGAGCTGTGAGGCCAGGCGCTCCACCAGCGGCTCGACGTTCTTGACCTCATCGCTCTTGATGCTTCTCAGGATTATGGCGGCAAGGGCCATCAGACGAAGTCCTTCCTGGATCTTGTCCCGCTGCAAGGCTATAGCGCCAAGCTGGAAGAATGCTCCTGCTTCGCCGGATCTGTCTGCAATCTCTTGAAAGATCCGTAAAGCTTCCTCGAAATTCTCCCTGGCCAACTCTCTGTCCCCGGCATTTGAATTGATCAGACCCAGGCTGTGCAGGATAGCGGCTTCGCCTATACGATCTCCATTCTCACGCGCCAGCATCAGGGCTTTTTGGAACTCCCGGTCTGCAAGGGCATTTTCGCCCTTCTCCAGAAAGAGACTGGCCAGATTGAAAAGGACGACGGCTTCCCCGGTTCTGTCGCCCAGTCTCTGCATCAGCTGCAGAGATTCAAGAAGCGTTGGCTGTGCCGCCTCATAGTCTCGCCGCATCATATCCAGCCTGGCCATTTCCTGCAATGCCCTGGCCCTGCCGGCCAGATCGCCCAGGCTCTCCGAGATCTCTGCAATCTTTTGCAGTTTCAAATGCGCGCTATCGTTTTCGTTCTTCTCCATATCGATGGATGCCAATCCCAGCAGGCCGGCAGCAACGCCCGCCCTGTCTTTTTCGGAAACGTAGATATCCACGGCCTTTTGCAGGTTGACTCCGGCCGGTTCAAGTTTTCTCAGGGACAGGTATGCCATGCCCAGACCCAGATAGGCAGAAGCAACAGGCGCAATCTTGATGGCACGCTCGTACCACTCTTGAGCCCTTCCGTAATCGCCCTGGTCCGCGTAGACCCTGGCGATCCAGCCCAAGGGCCCGGCATCCGGCTGCAAGTCCAATAACTCCCGGTTCAGTCTTATTATCTCGGAATAGTAGCCGCGCTTCTCCAGATAGCCGCTGATACGTCCGGTGATAACCCTTGCATCTTCCAGATCCGATGCTGCAAGATAGTGCCCCCGTGCTTCCAATAGACAGTCCAGCCGGGAGAGGGAAAGCTCCGCAGAGCGGCCCGCTTCGGCCTGGTTTTTCAGAAAATCTCCTGCCAATTTTTGCGCAATGCCACGCTCTTCAGTGCTTATGGCGGCCAGATATGCGGCTCGATCGGAAGAGGGCACCGCCCACAACTTTCCCACCTCATAAACCAGGGAGAGGCTTTGCCAAAGAGAGAGAGTGGCAAGGGCTGTCTCGACCGGGACTTCTGCCACGACCGCAAATGCTGCGGGGCTCATGGCTGTCTCGTAGACTGCCGCCCGGGAAAGGGCTTGATGGGACTCCGGGCCGAGAGTTGCGCAAAGCTTTGCCCTGGCATCCACGCCAGGAGATAACTCTGTCCTCAAAGCCCGGCGCATCCGGGACAGATTTGCCGGATCTCTCAGGAAGCTGGAATGTATCGCTTGAAGATCCGCATATGATAACTCGCCTTTATGATAGCGATTTGCCACCAGATCATCCTGGAGAAGGAACCTCATGAAAGCCGTCTCTGAAAGGCCAGCAATCTTCAACTCACGTGATTTCGAGGGCAGTATCGAAGCCTCGGCAGGAAGAGAGCTACAGGTGATGATAGCGCGAGCTGAGACGAGGTCCTTGAGCAATAGCCGATAGAAATCGGCAATAACAGGGTCTGCGATCTTGCCAGTCTTGCCATCCAGATCCAGGCCGTCCCATAACATCAGGATGCGATTGGCTTTCAAGAAGTCGATTGAAATCTGCAGCCGTTCCTTGACTGAGAGACTCGGATCTTTGAGCTTCATCAAATCTCCTCCATTTCCGGCTGTTGTCTGTCCTATGATCGCGTCCAGAAGGCGGGGCGAGCTTATGGGATTATTGGAAGAGGCATAAATGGGCAGGATGGAGTAGCCGGAGAAGGCAAGCGAGCGGGCGAGATGCACCGCAAGAGTGCTCTTGCCGACGCCATTCGGGCCGGTGAATATTAGAGTGTGCACCGTTCCGCCAAGCAGAAGAGGAAGGAAACGCTCTAAATCCCGTCTCCTGTCCACGAAGCACTCCGCATATCCTTCTGTCATGCCTGGCAGTGCAAGCTGCTCTTTGCAGACTGTGGCGGCAACGCTTTCATTTCTTTGGGTGTCGAATAGCCCCAACCGATCTCTGGATTGATCACATGTCGCATAAAGGATGGGAAAGGCAGCAATCGCTCCCGCTTCCCGGCCTGTCTTCCGGGTCTCAATGGCCGCAGCTTTTAGAGCTGTGTCCAGAGACTCGCCTTTCGCCAGAGAACGATAGAAGGAGGAGGCAGATGCGGTTGAGCCATTCCAGGCCACACTCATCGGGATATGCTCCGCCAGCGTCTGACAGAGGAGGCCCTGAGCAAATGCGGGCTCGCTCTGCCGGCCGCCCAGTATTATGCACTGTGCCCCACTGTTCTTCAGGGCTTCTGCCAGCTCTTCTGCTGAGCAGAGATTAGAGCGGCTTCCCGTGCCTCCGGTGACCATGCCCGGCATTGAAAAACCGGCTTGAACGCCGGACATTCTCGCCTGGCCCACCAGGTGCACGATGTGAGGCCGGAAGGCCTCAGCCAGGCTCTTCAGCTCTTCCAGGGTGCCGGAGTCGGAGATCTCCAGCGACAAATCCAGTCCCTCCGCCATTTTGAGCATCTCGCCTTCTTCGCGTTCGTAGTCACTTTCCACGGCCAGGAAGAGCACGCGCAAGGGACCGGGAGACAATTCCAGCGAGAACGAAGAAAGACTTTCCGCGCTATCGGGATGGCGAATGAGGCTAAAGTCGGGGCTATCGCCAAGGATTTCCTCCCGGCCGGGGAGCCTGAGCTGTTCCCAGGGCAGCTGCAGAACCTCCGGGATTGACGAATTGACGATCAGTCTCCCAACGTCAGCCGCCGGGATCTTCGAGCCAAACTCCTGCCATCCGGACTCCAGAAAGAGATGAAATAATCCGGCTCCAAGGATGGGCAGATAACTTTTCGCGCCCGGGCTGCTGTTGCTGCCGCCGCCCTGCAGAAGAGAGAGATACTGCATTGCCATCTCCCGAACCTGTGAAGTCTGGACTGGTGAGAGCCTTCTCTCAGATACGACTTCTCCGTCAAGGGTAACTTTATAGTCAAAGGTCCTGGTCTGTGCGCTTCCCGCCTCAGAAACAGCGATTGTGATATTTTGCATCATTACTCCTCCTCTGCGCTAATTTCCAGGATCATCCTCATGATCATCTCCTTGCTCAAACTCATGCTCAACGCCATTCTCATCCCTATGTATCCTCTCAGATTCTTTATCCTACCACAGGCTCATACCAGGCTGGTTGATCCCTTTTGAGCTTTTATCTCGCAGAAGCCTTGGGGCTCCAGATGCACGACTACATCCTTGACCCCAACAATTTTACTCTTGATCTTGTGCTCCACGTCTTCAGCCACGTTATGAGCCGCCTCGATGGATAGAGACGAGTCCACTCCGATATGCAGATCCACGTAAATCTCTCCTGCCATACCGCGCGTCCGAACACGGTGGCAGGTGCAGACCCCGTCTACGGACTTTGCCAGATCGAATATTGCGCTCTCCTCGATCGGAGCCTTATCCAGCAGGACGCTGGAGCTGTCTTTTATGATCTCGATGCCCGTCAGAATGATCAGACCGCAGATGAGCAGGGCTATGACCGGATCGGCGAGCGGGTAGCCCATCTTGATGGCAATAAGACCCAGGATGACACCAACCGAGGCATAAATGTCGCTTCGGGTGTGCATGGAGTCTGCCACCAGGATGCTGCTCTTCAGCCTTTTGCCCAGGATATACTCGTAGGCCGAGACGCCTATATTGACAACCAGAGTCAAGCCCATGATGCCGAAGGAGAGCTCTGTGACCTCGGGAACAGATGGATTTTGAAAGCGACCGACTGCGGCGAGTATCAGTTGAAAGCAGCTAGCGAAGAGGAGGACGGCGATGCCAATGGAGGCGAAGGTCTCGAACTTGGCGTGGCCGTAGGGATGCTCCCTGTCAGGCGGGCGGGAGGCTATGGCGATGCCAACCAGGCCGATGATGTTGGAGGTGCTATCGAAAAGAGAGTGAAGCCCGTCTGCGCTCATGCTCAGGGAGTTGGTAAGAAGGCCATAAACCCCTTTGAGCAGGGCTACGGTTATGTTCAGGACAAATATATAGATCAGAATGCGCCGAACCGCATCGTAGTAGGCCATCAGGTTTAGATACATCGGGGAGCGATAAATAATTTCTTAGTGCTGATTGGAGCTGATTGGAGCTGATCTCTTGATAGCGACCAGATACCTGGAGTTTGAGACGCATAGCGGAGAAGTATTGGATATAACCGATGAAGTGCAGGAGGCGCTGGAGAAAACATCATTGAAAGCAGGAGTGGTCACGGTCTTTGTGACGGGAGCAACGGCATCCGTCACCACCATCGAGTATGAGGACGGGCTGGTGGCGGATCTGGGTGATGCACTGCAGAGGATCGCACCAGTTGAGATCGATTACGCCCACAACGAGCGGTGGCATGACGGCAACGGCCACTCGCATATTCGCGCTTCGCTCCTGGGGCCCAGCCTCACTGTGCCCTTTTGTGAAGGGCGCTTGATGCTGGGAACCTGGCAACAAATCGTTTTCCTGGAGTTGGATAACAGGCCACGGCAACGGAAGGTTGTGGTGCAGATTATGGGCGAATAGACATGCGTTTTCCTTTCTTGGTTCCTCGCTGTATCGATCGGATAATAGAATAATCGAGTCCTTTGTGAGTCCTCCGTGCGCTCTGTGTCTCTGTGGTGTTAGTTCGTAACTATTTGGTTAAAACCAGTTGCTAACGACGTTCAACCACAGAGACACAGAGCTCACAAAGAACGCACAGAGGGCGTAACGAACAATTGGAAAGCCATAGTAACCTGAGTTAGTCATTAGGAGTAGCGAAAAGCCTTCTTCTTTTCCCAGGTGCAGCCCTAAACTACCGATATCCGTGTAGGCAGCCCCAGTCGCATCAGGTCGCTCTGCCCCAGAGTTCTGCGGTTGCCCTCTCTGTCCACCAGGATCAGGCTCTGCAGATGCCAGTCTCCCGTCTCGTTCGCAGGCAGCATCATCCTGGCACTGTAGACACCATCCTGGGCAGATCCAGAGGTGAGGTTCTGGGCCGGGAAGAGCGCCACCGCTTCCTCTCCAGCCGGGCCGGTGAATCTGGCCTCTGCCGCCCAGACTGCCTGGTCGTCAATGGCATGTAGGGTAAGGTTAATGGGCTGGGTCGAGTTGGCCGATACCTTTTGCGGCTCAAAGGCGAAGCCTGCCAGGCTGGGGGCCTGGTCGTCTGCCAGAGGGCCGGATGCCATGCTTTGGGGCGGGCTCAGGGGATCAACGTCGCCAGCGGTGGTGAAGCCCTGGCTGCTGCTGCCGATCTTTATGGTTTTCTCAATGGAGAAGGCGCCCACCAGATCTTCCACGCTGCGGCCGTAGGCGGAGGCTAGGCTTGAGGTGATGAGCAGGAGAAGAAGGACGAGAATTAGGATTCGGGAAACCGGAATTCTGATCACGATTGGTGGGATGGATTGGAAGAGAGAAATAGGTTTTCCTTGGCGGCGAAGGTGTGAATGTATGTGGAAAATGCTATAGTGAAGAATTCACCTGGCTACAAAATAGAAATTCCTCCCATCACCCCATTCCCTCCACCATCACCTCCCCCTCCTCAGTCACATAGATCTCGGCATCCTGCTCCAGAGACCGCTTCTTGAAGAGCCGGGGCGCTCTCCGCCGCAGCTGTACCACGATGTCCAGGGAGGTAACCGGCAGGCGCATTCCCTTCTCATCCGCAGACGCAAAGATCATCCTGGGCAGATCGAAGACGTCCGTCCCCGCTTTCGCCCGGCATGTGATAGGAGCACGAATCATCATCCACTGCTGGAGCG
The DNA here is from genome assembly GCA_903871465.1 of uncultured Methanosarcinales archaeon. Classification (GTDB taxonomy): domain Archaea; phylum Halobacteriota; class Methanosarcinia; order Methanotrichales; family Methanotrichaceae; genus Methanothrix. Next base: position 26,108 of record CAIQHB010000070.1, on the reverse strand, counting down.
TGCGCTCCGCCCGGGCGATATTCTGGTGGGCTCGCTTCTCCAGGATGCTGATATTGGAGCGCGTGGTGCCGAGCCTGTCCGCCACATCCTGCTGGGAGCTGCCCTGCTGGCGCAGCTGCAACACCTCCAGCTGTCTCGCCGTGAGGAAGGAATCCGGGGATTCCTCGACCTTTGCTTCGTCTTCGGCACTTTCGGGCATCATCTTATCGCTGGATTCAGAAGATGTATAAGAAGATAAAAGCATTCATGGTTCCTCGCTGTACCGAGTGGATGATAGAATAATAGAATCCTCTGTGAGTCCTCCGTGCGCTCTGTGTCTCTGTGGTGGTAGTTCGTAAATCATTTGTCCTAACCAGTGGCCAACGAGGTTTCAACCACAGAGGCACAGAGTTCACAAAGAACGCACAGAGCGACTAACTAACAACAGGAAAACCATAGTTAACTGAGCTCAGCAATTAGAAAGGGCGAAAAGCCGCATCAATCGATCATCACCATGGCGCGGAAATTCCGCATGCGAGTGGGTCCACCAGGCCGCCGGACCCGAAGACCGCCTCCGGACTCCCTACGGCCGTCAGCCTGCCCGCCTGCAGCACTGCCACGATGCTTGCCAATTTCAAGGCCTCCCGCATGTTGTGCGTGGCCAGGATCACTGTCGTTTTTTGTCCTGCCAGCCCCTGCAGGAGCCGGTCTATCGCAGCCGCGCTCTTCGGGTCCAGGTTGGCGGTCGGCTCGTCCAGAAGCAGCAGCTCCGGCTCCAGGACGAGAGCCCTCGCCAGAGCTATCCTCTGCATCTCTCCTCCCGAGAGCGTGCCGGCATCCCGGTTCTCGTACCCGGCGAGCCCCACAGCCGACAAAGCCTCCCGCACTTTTTCCCGATCATCCATTCTCCGCATCTTCAGGCCAAAGGAGATGTTCTCCTGCACTCTTGCCTTGAACATGACCGGTTTTTGAAAGACCATGGCCATGCTGCGACGTGCCATAAGCATCTCTCTCTCCGAACGGTCTGAGACCTTCTGGCCTTTGAATATGATCTGCCCAGAGCTCGGGCTCTCCAGCAGGTTCACCAGTCGCAGCAGAGTCGTCTTCCCGGACCCAGTGGGGCCGATGAGAGCCAGGACGGAGCCTTGCTCGATCGTCAGGTTGATCCCCTTCAGAATCTCCGCGTGACCATAGCTCTTGCCCAGCTCCTTTATCTCTAAAAATGCCCGCACGTCAGCGAATCCATCAGCTGATCCATCAGCCGGTCCTCCAGCCGGTCCACGGGTCAAATCCATCTCCCTCGAATCCTGTTCAGCAGGAGATTGATCACCAGCGAGATGGATATGAGGATAATTCCCAGGGCCATGGATAGCTCCAGGTTCCCCATGGAGGTCTCAAGAGCTATGGACGTGGTGAGCACGCGCGTGTAGCCCCGAATATTCCCGCCGATCATCATGGCCACGCCCACTTCCGATAGTGCTCTGCCAAACCCCAGAATCACTGCCGCCATAACCCCGGAACGGGCCTCTTTTATCACGGTTATTATTATCTGCATCTCTGTTGCGCCTAACGATTTCGCCGTGTCCCTGATCTGCGGGCTGACGGCTGCCAGGGCGGTGATGGCAAGGCCGGTCATGATGGGGCTGACGAGAATGGTCTGGCCCAGTATCATTCCCGCCGGGCTGAAGAGCAGGCCCAGACTGCCCAGAGGCCCAGATCGTGAGATGAGCAGAAAGACCATCAGGCCAACAGTCACCGTTGGCAGGCTGTAAAGGGTATGAATCGCGTTTATGAGCGTTCCTTTGCCCCAAAAGCGGCGAAACTCGATGAAGCCCCCCAGAGGAATGCAGATGACGGCTGCGAAAAAGGCAGACGACAAAGAGATGAAAAGAGACCTGGTGGTGATCTCCACCACCTGGGGATTGAGGGCCGCAATCAGCATGGCGGCCCTGATAAGTCCATTCCAGATCTCTTCCAACCAAATTCACCACTAACGATTTTTGCCTTTCTGTCTACTTTCGGTCCACTTTCAGTCTATGCCGTCGCACAGGAGGCGTTTGTGGGTGACGCACACTCTCCATCTGAGCAGCCGATGAGGGTGCAGTTGCCCCTGGCAGCGGAGAAGAGCGACTTGCCGTATTTATCCTTACCATAACCGGCTATCAGATCCTGGCCCTCATTGGAAACCAGATAATTGATGAACTCGTTAGCCAGAACACAGTTCACATTGGGATGCTTCTTCGGGTTCACGGCCATGGCCACGTAAACGTTCAAGAGATCGTTTCCGCCTCCGATCAGGGAAACCAGACTCAGATTGCCCTGGTAGGCCATGAAGGTGGACATGTCGCTCAAAGTATAGGCCTGCATCTCATTGGCAATGTTCAGCGTGGCGCCCATGCCCTGTCCGGCATCGATATACCAGGGCCCGGAGTTGTTGACGAGAGTGTAGTTGAAACCGGCCTTCTTCCAGATCAGTATCTCACGGGCTTGGGTACCGGAGTTGTCGCCCCGGGAGACGAACTTCACCTTAGAGGAATCGGCTTTTCCCTTGGCCATGATGGTCGTAAATGCCTGAGTGGCGTTCATACCCTTGACCCCTGCGGGATCATCTTTCGGGCCGACTATGTAGAAGTAGTTATAGGCAATGCATCTTCTCTCCAGCCCTTGCCCATCAGCTATGAACTTCATCTCCCTCACTTTGTCATGGACTATGAGGACGTCAACGTCGCCGCGCTCTCCGTACTGGATGGCAATGCCGGTTCCTCCGGATACGACATCCAGGGAAACGTTGTACTTGGCATCGAACTTCTCCTTGATCAGATCAAGGAGTCCGGTATCATGTAGACTGGTAGTAGTCGCCAGCTTGAGCCGTTCGCCCTCCGCTGCATATGCACTGCTGCAAAAAACAACAAGTGCCAGGAGCAGCAAGGATATCTTGATCATTTTTCCCGCCATACATATCACGCTAGTTAAACATAAGGGCTTACGATAAATAAGCTATGTAAGCCGGGCCAATGGCAATCGAATGATGGACAGGGTGGCAAAGCTCTGCACCAGTCCACAATCTTGATTACCCTGGAGAGAATTCCATGTGAACGATGCTTAAGGATCAATCCATCCTCGTCACGGGTGGCGCTGGCTTCATCGGCAGCCACCTCGTGGAAAGATTGCTTTTGGAGAACGAAGTAACAGTCCTCGACAACTTCAGCTCGGGAAAAAGAGAATTCCTGGCTCCCTACCTCGATAATCCCGATTTCCATCTCCTGGATGGAGACTTGAGGGACGCCGGCCTGCTGAAAAAAGCAATGGAAGGAAAGGATATGGTCTTTCACCTTTCCGCCAATCCCGATGTAAAACTGGGTGCGGAAAACACCAGTGTGCACCTGGAGCAAAATGTTCTGGCCACCTACAACCTTTTGGAGGCTATGCGTAAATCTGGAGTTCAACGCATTGCATTCACATCCACGTCCACAGTTTATGGGGAGGCGACAAAAGTGCCTACACCTGAGGATTACGGTCCACTCCTGCCTATCTCCCTTTACGGCGCATCGAAGCTCTCCTGCGAGGCGCTGATATCTTCCTATTGCCACACTTTCGAGATGCAGTCCTGGATCTACCGTTTCGCCAATATCGTGGGTGAGCGGGGCACGCATGGAGTCCTGGTGGACTTCATACGCAAATTGCGGGAAGATCCTGATAGACTGAAGATCCTGGGATCAGGAAAGCAGCGCAAGTCCTACCTGGAAGTAAAGGACTGTGTCAGGGCAATGATAGACGCCGTGGAGCACTCCAGCGACGAGACCAATGTCTTCAATATAGGCTCAGCCGACACTGTGGATGTGACAGAGATTGCAGACATCGTAGTGGAGCAGATGGGGCTCTCCGAGGTCAAGTACGATTATACGGGCGGAACGAATGGCAGGGGCTGGAAGGGCGACGTATTAGTCATGCAGCTCTCCATCGAGAAGATCAAAAAGCTGGGCTGGAAGCCCCGGCTGGGATCGGCGGGAGCCATTCGTATGGCAATCGCATCTCTGCTCCGGGATGTTCCGTAATCTGATGAATAAAATAGAATTTCTCTATTTTACGCTGCTGACGACCCATTTTGTCTTCATCCACCAATCGCCTTCCAGCAGCGTGACATTATAGCCCATGAGCTTGAGGCTATAGAAGAGCCTGTAAGCCTGGGGTGTGCCGTAAACAACTTGGGCGCCCTTCTCATCCAGACTGCGACGGCTGAGCAGATCATTTAGGGTAGCGGGATCTTTTATCTTGGAGTCGTCATTGTAGAGCATTTCAGCACTTAGCGAAATGGCCTTGGAAATCATGCTCATGCCATAGTCGGAATAGTCCCGCGCATCCAGAATCTGAATATCAGACCGGGCCAGGAGACGGTCCAGATTGACAGGTGTAACCAAAAGCCAGGGAACGGTGCGAGCCGTATAGTTGGACTCAGGAGAGGTGGTCTTGGACACATCCTTCTTGATGCCTGCACTCCAGGCAGCATCGGCTCCACCATCGAGCAGGCTCACATCTTTTTGCCCGAGGTAGCCAAGAGCCCAGAAGACGAAAGCAGCTCCCTCATCCGATCCGCCATAGACAAGAAGACTCTCATTGCCGTTCACTCCAGCCCGTTCCAGCGCCTTTATTGCAAGATCCGGGTCCAGAATGCCACCCTTTTGCATATCTTTCCAGTAGAGGCTGCGGGCCCCGGGAATATGGCCTGATTGGTAGTCTTGCGGGTCTCGAACATCCAGAATAACCTGATCTTTTTTGATCAAGGTCGCCCTGGTGAGAAGCTTATTAACGGGATAGCCGTTCGCCGATGGATCGACTTTGAGACTCGCAACCACGTTGCTATTTATTTTTCCGCTTTGGGAGCCGACCGGTTGGCCGATCCCCTGGGCTTTCTCGTAGACCTCCTTCTTGGCCAGCCAGCCGTCCAGGTCGGTCCAATCGGGACAGGTTGGACAGAACTCGCCGGTCTCCGTTCCCGCCAGTGCTATACCGATAATCAAGTTCATGTATAGAGCCGCTAGCAGCGAAACGATTAATGTCATTCCTGCCAATTCTTGCATACGCTCCGGACAAGATACACCGCCACCCATCGAAATCACTCCGAGGGTACGGCGTCCTGCCACTATTTCAGGCTTGCTAATTTCAAGCCGACCAGAACGGGAAACTATAAATACGCATTGATGCGCATCATAGCAATTACATGTACTATGGTGTACTAGAAGGTACATTAGGTAGATCGCAATTCAATCACAATTCGTGGGGATGCCGAAATTGAGAGGAACATCGATTCGTCTGGAGAGGATATTCAACCGCAGTACAGGAAATGCCGTCATAATTCCGATGGACCACGGGGTTACTGTAGGTCCCATCAGGGGTATCAAGAGCGTCAAAACCATCGCCGATGCCGTGGCCCGCGGAGGTGCGGACGCAGCTGTTGTGCACAAGGGGGCGGCAATCTTCGGCCATCGCGGCTACGGTCGAGACCTGGGATTGATCATACATCTCTCCGCCTCCACCGCACTTGGCCCGGACCCCAACAACAAAGTCCTGGTGGCGACTGTGGAAGAGGCTCTGAAGATCGGGGCGGATGGCGTGAGCATTCACGTCAATGTAGGTGCAGAAGATGAAAGCCGTATGCTCTCAACTCTGGGTGAGGTCTCTCGCCACTGCCAGGAGTGGGGTATGCCTCTGCTGGCTATGATGTACCCCCGAGGAAAGAAGATCAAAGACGAATACTCTGCCGAGTACATCGCCCACGCGGCAAGAGTGGGAGCAGAGCTTGGTGCGGATATAGTAAAGACCAACTACACCGGCGACCCCGACAGCTTTGCCACGGTGGTAGAGAGCTGCCCCGTTCCAGTGGTCATTGCAGGAGGGCCGAGAGTGGAGTCGGAGATGGATCTGCTTTGCATGGTGGAAGGAGCCATATCTGCAGGAGCACGAGGAGTTGCCATCGGCAGGAATGTCTTCCAGCATGAGAATCCCGAACTCATCGTGCGCCGCATCTGCGGGGTAGTGCATAAGGGCCTCAATGCAAAAGAGGCTATGGAAACTCCTCAGGCAGAGTAGATGCACAGATCTGCTTCCACACCAAATTTTCAGGGTTGTCTATTTAGGATTCCACGATTCCACCAAAATTGCCCGGCCCCATTATTCAGGCAGTAAGGATAAAAGGTACGGCTGCTCTAATAGGTTTGATGAAGGCACCGTGGATCCTGGGAATAGCTCTCGTTCTTCTCTTCCTGTCGACGACAATTGCGGTCAATGGCGAAGATCAACGGGCAGGGGAGCCTCATCTGGAGGCATCATCTATCTATGGTTCACTGGAAATGGACCGCGCTTCAACGATATCCATCGTGCTGCATAACAATGCCTCCCCATTGGGAGTGCCGGAGGAGCTAGATCTCAAAAAAGCCGATGCCAGCAGCATTACGGCAGAGCTTGAAAGCTCCGATGACAGGGTCCATGTGCTCTCCGGGATCCAGATGGCCGGCACTCTCGCGCCGGGAGAGAATGAAACAGTACAGTTTATGGCCCAGACAGAATTGACAGATGTGGGCATCTATCCTCTACAGCTCCGCCTCAATTATTCCCGGCTATCCAAGGTGACGGCCGAAGGAGTTGATAGCGCTCCTGATCTCGTCTTCAGTTATGAAGAAGTCTCTTTTGAGATACCTTTGCTTGTAAAGGTTGTGCGCGGACCCAAAATAGAGCTGAAAGAAGTGACGGAAGAGGCAACTGCAGGAAAAGAGGCGAACCTGGAGCTTGATATCTTAAATAGCGGCGATGAGCCTGCAAATGATCTGCACGTTGAAGCCAGACCTCTGCCGCCTTTTCTTCGGGCCGAGAATGAAAAAGGAGATGTGGATCTGGACCCGGGAAGCTCCTATCTGGTGAAGCTACAGGTATTCACAAATGTAAATGCCACTCCCGGCTACAGTCCTCTGCCGATTAAGATCTCCTACCGGGACCCTGAGCAGAGCGGTCAAATGATCAAGGACCAGGACCTCGCCCTCCTTGTCATGGTGCATAAGAATGCATCTTCTATCACCTGGCTTCTCTTGGCAGCAGGACTGCTGCTTCTGCTGCTCCTGGCTGGAGGCTACTATGGACGGAGAAGATTTCTCGGCAAGAAGAGGAAATCGCGCCGAATCACGAGGAACTGAGTTTGGGAAAAGAATATAGAGTGGATAAGGATGAGAACCACTAAGAGGTCAAGCGCAGAAAGCGTTCCTGTGCCTTTTCCAGAATCTCCTCCTCTCCGGGTATGACTCCCTCGCGCATGAGGACTTTTCCGTTAACTATGGTGGTATCGACCCCACCGTTCATGCTGTAGACAAGGTGCGAGAGAATATTTGTCTCCGGGCAGAACCAGGGTTTTCTCAAGTCGATCAAGGCCAGGTCTGCCTGAGCTCCTACATTGAGTCCCATATTCATGCCAAATGCTTTGTAGGCATTCTTTGTACCGATTTGCCAGATCTGGTCTGCTGAGAAGGCGGCAGGAGTATGATAAGCATTCTTCTGCACGATGGCTGTCACCTTCATCTCCTCAAAGAGGCTGAGGTTGTTGTTGCTCGAGGCTCCGTCCGTGCCAAGACATACGTTCACGCCCGCCTTCATCAGAGTGTTCAGAGGAGCAATGCCCGACGCTAATTTCAGGTTGCTCACCGTGCAGTTCACCACATTGGCCTTTCTCTCCGCCAGAAGATAGCAGTCCTCTTCCGAGAGCCAGACGCAGTGGACGGCTGCCAGGCGCTCGTTCACCATCCCCAGAGAGTCAAGATATTCCACCGGACTCTTGCCTTTGGAGAGCAAAAAGCCGTCTACCTCCTCGCGGGTCTCGGAGAGGTGGATATGAATCATTGCGTCATGCCGGTCTGCTATCTCCTTCGCTTTTTGCAGCGTCTCTTCCGAGCAGGTATAAGCGGCATGTGGCCCTACAGCCGGAGTGATGAGCTCATCGCCTTTCCAGCGCCGGATGAAGGGCTCTACCTCCAGGAGGAGTTCGGGCCGCATATCGAAGACCACGCCGGAAATGATTGCCCGCAGGCCCATCTCCCGTGTAGCCTGGGCCGTCTCATCCGGAAAGTAGTACATGTCCGAGTAGCAGGTGATGCCGAAGCGAATCAGTTCCAGGCAGCCGAGCTTAACGCCCCAACGAATATCCTCTGCAGTCAGCCGGGCTTCCAGGGGCCAGATCTTCTCCCGGAGCCAGGGCATCAGCTCCATATCATCTGCGTAGCCGCGCAAGAGAGTCATGGCCAGGTGAGTGTGACCGTTAATGAGCCCGGGAATGGCCAGTTTTCCCCGGCCGTCGATGACATCATCCCCAACTTCATCCCGCAGATCTTTGCCGATCTTCGCGATCCTGCGGTCAATTATGAGAATATCACGGCCATGCAGCATCTGTCCTGATTTGAGAATGGAGACGTTTCTTATCAGCATCGGAGAAAATCTGTCCGAAGAGATATTAAAATTGTCGAGAGGAAATTGCCGGGCGAAATGGTATCGTCAGGCTTAAGATCTACTGATCCAAAGATAAGAGGCGGGCTGAGGTAGCCAAGCGGCCTACGGCGCTGGTCTTGAGGTCCGGGCTTAACACCGGGACAAGCAAACCAGCGGTGCATCGCACCTCGTGAGTTCAAATCTCACCCTCAGCGCTTCTTTATGGTAAGAGACATATCTTCCGATCTGGAAGAGCTTGAAAACAATGTCTTATGGCTGGCGGATAGGCTATGCTTTTGTTCATATCTAACCCATTTGCGTCGCTTCTTCTTGCTAGGATCATCTTGAGTCAGGCCGGATGCTTTAAGATACATGTGGATACGGTTATGTAGATGCAAGTTTTATCGACCTTTCTTGCTGCTACCTCAAGCATCCCTGCTCCCAATCTGTAAAGAGCAAAAGCCAAAATAACAATCTGAGCATCCTTTGAATCATCGTGCTTCTTGGGCCGACCAATATCTTTGCCATAACCGGCTCTATTCCTGTGTCGAGATACTGTTTCCAGACTTGCTGGACTCATCTTGAAAGTAGGCGCGAAATAGTTTCAAGACTTACAGATAAAGCACAGATTGACAAAAAATTGACACATGCCAGGCTTCTCTATATATGCCTGGCAAGTTTTTGTAAAGTTCGTAAGGGACGAAGGTTGCGCTCTAAAACAGAAGGTTAGAAGGTTGTTCGCCACAAGTGAATTTTGGCAAAGTGTGAAAGTACGCCGATGCCATTTGATATCGCAGATAAAAACTTTATGTAGGGCGTATATAACTGAAACTATCGCTATCTTTTTATGTTTAATCAAACAAATTACTCTCAAAAAATCGAGGCGGGAATGAAGAATGAAAATAGGAACGAAGCAAATAGGAATGGATGATACCAAAAAGAACAAATTAGAAACAAATGCAATAAATGGACATGTTATTAAGGAGGGTCAAGGCGAAAGCAAGCTTGACAGCAGAAAATTCTTTATTACATTAGCGGGACTTATTTTAGTAGCTCTAATTATCGCAATTGGAGCATTACAGGGTCTTGTGACTAAGGATAACCTCTCTGGAATATTGACAGCAATTACTGGAATTGTTGGCGGCTACGTAATCGGCCAAGGTTATGCAGACGGTCAAGCTGCAAAGAAACCAGATGAGAAGAAAACATAAAAGATCCTTGATAGTAGTTCCAGTTATTTTTTGGACAGGCATTAGTCCACGCATAAACGCGACGCGCTGTCAGAAGATACCATGCAATTTGATCCTACCCTTTTTTAAACGATTCTATTAGGCGATAAGCATAAGAATTGAGGGTCTCAAAAATTAATTAATTAATCTAAGTTTTTATATAATATCATTACAAGCAAAGCGGAATTATTAAATGATACAAGGCGTACTGAACCAACGAATGGTATCATAAATAGTCGGTGATCTTAGCATATCGACTTGATTTGGCAAAATGTGCCCATTTTTAGATACATCCAAATCCTATCTGGATTTCATCCATATTTTTGGATGCATCCGCAAAATAGGCTCCTTTCTTACTGCCATACATTTTCAGAATGCCCTTTTTCACCAGCCGACTCAGAAGATCACGTGCCTGTGTTGAGGTGGTCTTGCATAGCTCTGCTGCCTCCTTGCGTGTGATCTTCCCATAAGCCTCCAAATACTGGCCCACCATTTGCACTACTTGAACAGGTTCAAAGCCTCGCTGTCGCACATATGCAGCTTTCTGGCCCAGTCGCTTGTAGGTGTGGGCAGAGAACCGGTATGAGCGATTCTTGCCTTCTCCGCGAGCATCTACAATTCCGCTTTCCGTCAGTCGCTCAAGGATTGATCTCTCCTCTGCAATAGGTTTTGACCGCAAGAGAAGGATTGCACGACCTTGTGTTGCGACCAGCAAATTATCCAGCCGGACCCCCTTCCAGAAAGCCGCCCGGATTGAAGATCTCAATCCTGTCCTATCCGTTCGTCTCAAAAAAAGAGGAGATTATCTACGAGTTAAACGCACGGCAGCCAATCAACACTGATGGCTCCACAAGTGGAGTTACCCCATAGCTGGATAAACTTCTCTATGGAGAAGACGCCTGTGAGGTCTTCTACACTTCGACCGTACTCAGCATGGCGACCCTTGAGCTGATTATCGACAGTCGGGTCACGTGACATCCATCCAATATGAGCAACACCGATGACATTGCTGTTTAGGTTTGCCTCAAGGACACCAGTGCAACAGGCAGAACAGAAGGATTCCTTTGCAGGATCCGTGTAGCCGGGCTTAATAACTGGTTCGGAAGGCGATGGAGTCACCGGTGGATCTGGTGGCAATGGAGGTTCCGGTGGATCCGGTATAGGTTCCGGTTCTGGAAGTGGGTCCGGTATAGGTTCCGGCTCAGGAGGGTTATCATCAGATTCATAAGCCACAGCCGCATAATTCTCGGTATCATGTGACACCACATATGGAATTTGGAATTCGTCAGTCTGTTCCGGGCTTGTCAATGTGTAGTCGGGATTCTTGGGATCGAAACCCTCCTTCGCATAGAACTTATCGCCATATCCATATATGGTCTGAGGATCGTGCTTTACGGCCGGATCCCACCCATATCCTCTGGTCTTGACCTCAGTGGTCTTCTGTAGATGCTCAGCATGGGTGTACATCTCCGTCAGCACAGCGCCTATTCTGTAGTTCTGCACGCACAGCTTTTCTACCCACTTCTGGTCGTAAGAACCCGTCTGGTAAGAGATGGGCATGTACTCAAACTCGGCTTCCTTTGTGAAATTAACGTAGTCCATGGGGCATCCCGTTCCTGTAGGCCACGGGCAGTTGCCGGAAATGGTATAGTCTCGATTAAGCTCTCTTTCTGCCTCAAGCTCCGTTTTCTCAGTGATTACGTTTCCAGATCCGGACTCTCTCTCGACCAGCTTCTGGCCGTTAAAGCCTGTCTGGGTGGAGACGATCATCTCTACATTCTTGTAGCCAAGGCCCTTGACGGAAGCCTTTTCGTACATGTAGTTGGCAGCTCCAACTGTATTAAATAAAGTAATGACTAGTACCGCCAAAATCAGTAGTCTTTTCGTTTCAAATTCCCTCCCTTGCAAAGATGGTAATGAGTTCGACATATTCGATATCATATTTGGACGTTATGGATGATAGTCCCAAAGCAGATTGAAGGTTTGGAATAAAGTTGGTGCGATCTCAGAACATTTCAATGTGAGAAAGGCAGATTCTCGCATATTCATAATTCACTCGCGAGCGAAGGAAGACCAGATCAAACGGAAATTCTCACCAACCGAGAAAGGAAGATGATAAAAAGACAGATAGGAAAAGCTTCATTATTCCAGCCGGAATTCTTGCGGCCACGACTCATTTTCTTCACCCTCAAGATCTTCATTGCCGGCGGCTTCAAAGCGACTCAAAATCATCTCATTCACTTCCGCGAGCTTGACCCCGAAGACCTCTGCCAGGATCTCCTTGGCCGTCTGGAGCTCCATCGCCTTTGGATCGCATTGCTCGGCCCTCATCGGAGGCCTTACCAGCCGCTCAAAGATTCCTGCCATGATTGAGCATATACTACATGTAAGGTTAAGTAGGTTTGCCAGAAAACAATATTGATCAACCATTTTTACATAATAGAAAGTATGAATAAGATACAAAAGATTGAATCTTTGATCGACCAAAGAGCAGATCATTTTCTTGCGTGACCAAAGGAGAACCTCCCCAAAAGGAGGATTGCATGATGACGACTATTGGGATGACCGTGGCCTATTCTATGCTTTGATTCGGGGCTTATCATTTTTGGATAACAACAAATAGGACAATATTGAAAAGGATTATTTTAGTCTGATCTGTACAGATTTACCATCCAGAAATGGATGCAATCATCTATATTATTCTTCATGAGTACTTTGATTGCCATGAGCGGAACATCAAAACATCTGATTTCAGTTGTCATAATTTGCTTGGTAATTGTATCTGTAAATCATATATTTTGTGAACATGGCTCGACCTTGAAGAATAATGCATTGACTGGCGAAAACCTTCCGCTGGATTCTTTAGGGCTTGCGATCTTTCTCGCTGGAAGCGTGAGACTTGGAACAACGCTTGGCACGTTATTCCTGGTAAAGATATTTAAGCCTGACAAGGCAGAAAGTTGAAAAGCGAAAATAGCGGCTTTCCAGATAACGGGTGATATCCGACTTCTCATCCTATGTTCAAAGCAGCACGCCCTTGATTTACTCTTCGATGCCAAGATCACCTTTCCCCTACTCCGGGCCCCTCCCTGTCATTTGCATGGACAAGCAGGAAGGCCTTGTGGAAGTGACCGTCCCGGAGAAACTCAGGAAATTCTACCGTCGCGCAGGAAGACGCCCACGTGACATCATTAATTAAGTATCAAATATTTAAAAAATATTTTATATCACAACTATCCTTTTTCAAATGCGGGTGTTGTAAAAATATAAATAAATAATTAAATTGTAAAGAAGAGTTTTCGGTTTATGTTAGCCATTCACCTTATCAACATATTATGCTCAGAACCGACAATAATGCTCTGTTGCAGTCAATAAGTTTTTAAAGCATTTAGTTCTTGATTTTAAATGCGTAATCGGGAGAGAATAGATGTCCGGTTGTGAACATAAGATATCTGGAAGCAGAGAGAAGATATGGCTGCCATACTACTTTGAAGGCAGAGAACGAGGACTGAAACCCCATCCCTATTGCATAGAATGCGGATTGATCAAGAATCTGTCATCCGATAAGCCGCGAAGCTTAGGGTATTTCATGAATCTGATTGCAGAGCTTGGCGTGCGCCATAAAGTTGCTAAGATCCAGATTAGATTGATCGCTTTGGAGATGGAAAGACTTGGGCTGGATGACAAATTCGGCATGGATCGCCAACAGCAGGAGAATCTATTCGTGGAAACAACTACGAGAATTCTAAATGTGCCGGCAAGGGCGGTCTCGGAACTGCTGCTTTAGAGCAGATGGCATCTACCCGGATCTAACTTCATTTTGCGCCTAATCTCTGATCTTTCCATTCCGAAACCATTGAATTGTCTCAATCAGTCCATCATTAAGGCTGTAATCTGGATTGTAGCCCATATCTTTCGCCCGGCCGATGTCTGCCAGAGAATGCCTGATGTCCCCCGCCCGGGGCGATTCATATCTAGGATGCACCTCTTTCCCAAGGATCTCGCCCATCACTTCCGCCAGAGTGTTCAAGCTGATACTTTTTTGACAGGCTATGTTATAAACACCAGTGGCGCTGCGGCTAGATAAGACATTTGCCTTCACCACATCTGAAACATAGACAAAATCACGAGTCTGCTCGCCATCGCCATAGATCACAGGCTGCTCATTATTAAGAAGAGCAGAGATGAACCTGGATATTACTCCTGAATATTCGGATGTTGGGTCCTGTTTGGGGCCAAAGACATTGAAGTAACGCAATGACACAGTCTCCAGGCCGTAGAGTTCCTGGAAGACCCGGGCATAATGCTCGGCCGCAAGCTTGGTGACGGCATAGGGCGACTGTGGAAAAGGCCGCATATCCTCTGTTTTAGGGAGTTCCGGCGAGCTTCCATAGACTGCAGCCGAGGAGGCTTGAACCACTCGCCTGACCCCGGCATCTCTGGCGGCAACGAGAACGTTAAGAGTCCCATCAATGCCCACCAAATTGGTCAGGGAAGGGTTCTCAACGCTCTTTTTGACTGAAGCTATTGCTCCCTGGTGAAAGACGCAGTCGGCGCCCTGGAAGGCCTCCTCCAGGAGATCAGGATCGGTAATGCTGCCTCTGATAAAGTGAACATCCAATCGGGCAAGATTTTCAACCTTGCCTGAGGAGAGATCATCGATAACTACTACCTCATTCTCTTGAGCCAGCGCCCCGGCCAAGTTGGAGCCTATGAAACCTGCCCCCCCGGTTATGACAAGCTTATCTGACACAATTGATCGAACCCTGGAGAGAATATTCAGACAATCTTCATCAAACTGTCGGGCGAGACCGTGAGACGGTGGAACAGCTGACTCCGGAAGAGGCTGTCAATCCCGGGGAAAGGTCGCCTCCATGATTGAGCAATATTGAGCAATCACCGCGTCTATCGGGATGGCTGCGTAAGTCCGAACCCGAGGAACCAAAATTCATACTGAGATATTCAAACTCATTTCTACAAAACAATTGGTCTTGTCTTCCGTCTGGAACATGAGCAAAAAGGAGCACATGCTGCCACTACCAGGGAGCATGATGTGCAAACAAAGCCTTTAAATTCCAGCGTAGTGTTGGGCTAGGAAAAAGACTTTAGAACCTAAGATAGCCTGTTGGCATACACAAACGGCATGACAAGCCATCCGCTGAATTGATCAGACCTCGATTTTATCGAGTTTCATAGTTGACGATAGTCACGAGAATGATAAGAGGAGATGGCTGAATAGCGGAAGCTTTTCCAAAATTTTATCCATAACGATTCAGTTGATCGATATCATTCTTCTCATATCGATGATTCTTGAGGCAACAGACGGTATGAGCTTATGAAGTACGACCAAAATGACCTGTGAGAACCCGGGCGAAAGCTATGGAAGGGACTGATTTGAAGCGGAACCAATTATTACTATACTTTATCATTTTGAGCATATTCATTATGAGCGACTCTGGTACCTGCATAGATGCATCAAAGAATTACGACAGTATGGGAAACAAGCTCTATTCAGCAGGGAACTACAGCGAGGCCATGGACTACTTCAATAAGTCAATTGATCAAAATTCCAGTTACATCGATGCCTGGGTCCATAAGGGAAATGCCCAAAAAGCACTCCGGCAATATAACGCCTCACTCATATCATACAATCGAGCCATCGCTTCGAATAGCAAGAATCAACCAGCTTGGTCAGGATTGTCGGACTCTTATTCTGCCAGAAAGGACTATGTCAATGCTTCATCCGCCGCGGCAGTGCTCACCAGGCTTGACCCCAAGAACAAGGGCTATTGGTTCAAAAACGGGACGCTGCTTCAGTTGAGGGGAGACTTTGATCGAGCCCGACCGGACTTTGATCAGGCTATCGCTCTCGACCCGAAGTACAAAGATGCTATCTATCGAAAAGCGATATCGGAGCTGGCAGTAAATGACACAGATCAGGCCATAGAGCTCCTTGATCAGGTCATTGCCTCTGATGATAAGTACAAGCAAGCCTACAATGCCAAAGGCCAGGCCCTGGAAGCACAGGGAAAATATGAATTGGCAATTGCTGCATACGATAGAGCCTTGGAGATAGATGCAAAATGGACTCTGGCTCTGACGAATAAGATGCACGCTATGATTGAGTCCGGCAATAAAAGAGAGGCAGTAGATATCTTCTTGAGGATGTAAAACACTGAGATTAAAGAGGCAGGAGAGAGATGGTCATTCTGAACAGGAGTACAATCTTTGCTTTTACACTGACCATATTGTTGATGTTGGCCCTGGCCGGCCTCGTCACCGGGCAATCGCCCGGCAGCAAATCCACTGAGGATATCATCCAGAACCTCACCCATAAGGATGCCAAGGTCAGGATTGATGCAGCCTGGGCACTGGGGAAAAGAGGCGACCCATCGGCAGTGGGCCCATTAATCCAGGCTCTTGATGACGGCGACAGTAATGTGCGAGAGTGGGCGTCTCTGGCGCTGGTAAAGATTGGCAAGCCGGCAGTAGATCCGCTGATTGCTGCCCTGAAGGATAAGAATGATTTTGTCAAGTGGGAGTCAGCGATGGATCTAGGATTGATCAATGATACCAGAGGCACACAGCCGCTAATTTCAGCACTGGAAAGCAATAATAGCACTGTGCGCTATTGGGCGATGGCGTCATTAGGACAGATCAAGGATCCGAGATCACTGGACCCTCTCGTCTCGGCCCTGGGGGATGGCAACCGGAGCCTTAGAGATGAAGCGGGATGGGCCATACGATCCGTTGCAGGCGCAGGCTCGGCAGACTTACTTATACGAATCCTGCCTGACGGCAATACTAGCCGGCGGATGGGTGCAATAGACGCGCTTGGAAGCTCTGGCGATATGAAAGCTGTGCCGCCTTTAATTGGAGTGCTGGAAGATACGGATGCCGGTGTGCGGGCCGGGGCGGCGGAATCTCTTGGCAGACTTCGCGACAATCGAGCTATCACTCCATTGATAAAGCACCTCCGGGATCCCGAAGTCGATGTTCGTGGCAAAGCCGGAAGAGCCCTTGTGGCAATTGGCAAGCCCGGTGAAGAAGCACTGATTTCGGCGCTAAAAGATGGCGACAACACTACTCGGGCAGGTGTGGCAGTGGTGCTGGGAGAAATCGGAGACGAGAGAAGCACGGATCCGCTGCTATCGGCCTTCCAAAACGGTGACCGCAATGTGAGACATGCTGCCGTAATTGCGCTTGCCAGGATAAACAGAAGCCGTGTCCTGCAGCCGTTTGTCCAGATTCTGCAGGATCCGAGTGCCGGAAGCGATATACGAGCGGATGCGGCCTGGGCGCTGGGGGAGATAAATGATATCAAAGCCAGAGGTCCCTTGCTCAAGGCAATGGCCCTCGATAAGGATAACAATGTACGATTGAGTGCAGCAAAAGCCCTGAAGAATATTGGCGGAGTTTCTGTCCACGTGTATTCGATATAAAGCATCTTTGTGGCCTATCATTTTTTATATTCAGGAAAGTTCTAAAAAGACAAACTGCATCAAGGAAATCAAGAAGATGCTGACTATGGAGGAATGAATCTGAAGATATTTGGTATACTTGTGTGCATATTTCTATTGAGTGCCATATGTTTGGCAGAAGAGACAGAATATTTCGACTGGAAGGGGTCAAAGCTCTACGCAGCCAAGAATTATACAGGTGCTCTGACCTATTTCGATAAGGCCGTCACCCAGGACCCGGGCTACATAGACGCCTGGATTCACAAAGGAGACACAGAGAAGGCTCTTAAGGACTACAATGGATCAATTCAGTCCTACAACGCCGCTCTACAGATAGACGGAAAGAAGGTGGCTGCCTGGTCGGGCATCACTGAGGACTATATTACATTAAAGAGCTATGCCAATGCGTCTATTGCTGCCGCTAAAGTCACAGAGTTTGATAACAAGACAAAAGCCAACTGGCTGCGAGAGGGAAATCTCCTCCAGCTACAAGGAATGTACAACGAGTCTACAGCTAAATATGATGGCGCTCTGGCCCTAGACCCCCAGTACACGGATGCTCTTTATAAGAAAGGGCTCTCTCTAATGATTCTGGGAAGCTATGCAGATGCAGGGACGCTCTTTAACCAGACTGTGACTATTGATCCCAAGTACAAGCAGGCATACGTCGCCAAGGGAATGGCCATGGAAGCCGCCGAAAAGTATGCAGAGGCTCAACAGGCCTACGACGCAGCTCTGCAGATCGATCCCGCCTATGCTCAGGCCTTGATTGGGAAGATGCATGTCTTGCTGGCTCTGAAGAAGCCGCAAGAGGCCATGGAGATATTTGTGAAGCTCTGAGCCTCGAAGAACAGGCTCGGATAATTTTTTTAATTGAGGAATAAAGAAATGATGAAGGCATTGGTGACGGGCGGAGCAGGGTTCATAGGCTCTAACCTGGTAGAAGCAATTGTAGACAAGTACGAGGTAACAGTCCTGGATAATTTCCATACGGGAAGCATGGACAACCTCAAAACAGTGAGGAAACGTATCAAAGTAATAAAAGGATCATGCAATGACTGCCAGACACTAAACCTCTGCCCGGATGTGATATTTCACCTGGGTATTCCTTCCTCATCGCCCATGTACAAATCTAACCCTCTTCTGGTGGGGGAAGCAATTAACGGCATGATTGCTACAATGGAGCTGGCCAAAAAAAGCGAAACTCGCAAAGTGGTGTTTGCCTCTTCTTCCTCCCTCTACAACGGCCTTCCTACTCCGCATAAAGAGACGGCGTCCATTCTGGTCACTGATTATTACACGGAAGCCCGCCTGGCCATTGAAAGAATAGCGGAGCTTTATAACCGGCTTTTCGGCATTGACTATGCAGCGCTGCGCTTCTTCTCGGTCTACGGGCCGGGTGAGTTGGCCAAAGGATCTTATGCCAACATGATATCGCAGTTCCTGTGGACTATGCAGGAGGGAAAGGCACCGGTCGTCTTTGGCGACGGGACACAGACGCGAGACTTCACCTTTGTCGAGGATGTGACGACCGCCATGGTCATAGCTGCCGGGAGAGGAACGGGCGTATTTAACCTCGGCACCGGGAAGTCCTATAGCTTCAACTATGTGGTCGACCTTCTGAACAAAAAGCTGGGAACAAGCCTCAAGCCGGAGTACAAGGCTAACCCGATCAAAAATTATGTGAAGGACACGCTTGCGGATACAAGCAAGATGAAAGAGCACTTGGGCTTCGAAGCGAAGTGGTCGCTGGAGTCAGGGATAGAAGAGACCATGAGGCGGGGATAAAGTTTTCATTTTTCAACCCCTGTTTCTTCGTGGAATTGGTCTTCGGACAATTGCACTTTGCTTTGTTGCCCACTTTTTGGGAAGCAAAGCAGTTGATTGTTCTGATTCAAATCCCCATAGGATTGAAATGATTTTATCAGCATCTGTTCCTTGATCTGCCGGGGGACCGCGCGCAGGTGTTACGCACGAGTGCAAACGGGGCGCCCTCAACGCCGGGCAGGCTTGATAGAAACGATTGAAAAGGTTGAGTTTTCTCCCGAGGATGAAACGATAATAGTAATCAGCGCATACAGTACCTCAAAAATAAGCAAGTACTTGAGGAGATAAAAATGAAGATCTCTTACGATCCCAAATATGATGTTATGTACCTGAAGCTAATTGACGGAAAGGCAGTCGACACAATTGAAGTAGAGAAGAATGTTCTAATTGATTATGGAGATCAAGGAGAAACAATAGGAATCGAGATAATCAACGCATCCGGCCAGACAAAAATCAACCCTCGGAGAGATGGCGGAGAAGTAGAACTTATGCTAACGAAGAAGATATCGGAGAAGACCTTTGGCCTTTTCAAGCTGGATCATGATACCATTGAAGAGATCATTGAGGATACAGAATATCGATCATGGTAATCTTCGGAATCTTCCCGAAAATGAAAAAGTTTTTATTGATTCCAACATTCTAACTTACTTTTTATTGAAAGTATATTTTTAAATGAATCCCTTAGAAGGTTTGAAATATATTATGCTTCCAACGAAGAAGTAATATCTAAAGCAATCAAGGCTCTCCTCATGCAAAAACCGGAATTGAAGAAAGAGATAACCCCAGGATTAACAAAGGATATGGAGATAACAGGAATGCCTTCCAAAGAGGATAGGATGAAGATCTTGGAAAATTATGTAGGCATATTAAAGCTAAAGAAACCACTTACTCTTGAGGAGATCTTCGAACTAGAGGAAGACAACTGGCTGTGCTGATTGAGCGGAGGAAAGGGAGAATATCTCTGGTACGGGACTATAGTCCGCCACAGACACTACAGCATTTGCCGGCACTGCAGAACAGGGTGAACTGGATTGGATTCCTTAAATTGTCATGAATTTTGGATGAAAAGGTCCATAGCTAAAAAGCGATTAGAGTTGTATAGTGGTTAATGGTGGGCGAGAAAAAAGTGGATGTGCCCGAGGGACTGCTTTTGAACGATCTCCTGAAGAAGATCCTAGATAAGTATTATGGAATCGTCAAGCTTGACAGGGTTTTAGGCATAGAAGAGATCCTGGATCTGGAGGAAGATACCTGGCGATACTGATCGACACTAACATCATCATCTATCATCATCTCTTTTTCTATTCCCAATAGATAAATCAGAGAGGGCGAGAATTGCTCCAGCATTTAAAAGTCATCGAGTGCAAAAAGATTTAGCCATTGAGCGGATACTAGTTTCTGGCGATATTAATGAAGGTAAAAGCCATTTATGAGAGTCATGTCCTGAGGCCTATTGGAGACCTGGATCTTGAAGAGGGCGAGGAAGTCGAATTAGAGATAAAGAAAAATATCGTGAAGAGAACATATGGGTTGATTAAACTCGACGCAGAAGCGATAGATGAAATCATAGGGGATACGAAATATGGGCATAAAAGTAATTGGGAGACATGAGGAAAGTTTATCAAAGCCCGTTACGGAGATTGGTCCTCTCGAAAGAAAGGATGTAGATATTCTTGCTCAAAAGAGCGCAGTTGATAGGTTTTATGGAATGATGAAAATTCCAAGAAAGCTGGCTGATGAGATAATTGATATGGAGATGTGGGATTGATTTTATCTCAGCTCCAGTCTGGCGAAAGAGTATTCATAGATAAGAATAGGTTTCTATAATAGCCTTGATTTCTTCCTTTCTCTTGAAGTTAAGAGATATTTGGTCACCATAGCTTGTGGGCTTAAGGTTTAAAAATCCGTCTTTGATTGCATCTTCTATGACGTCTTTGGCGGCGCCTATATCATGACTGGGTATGCCCTTAATGGCATTTTCCTTGCTGGTGTGAATGGGTCCCCATTTTCCACGCCTATTTAATTTATCGAAGACCGTGGCTTTTATCTCGTTAATCTCTTCGGAATTTTTGAGACGCTTTGCCATTTGCGGATTCGATAAACTCAAAGGGATTTAAAAGTATCGCTTGTTCAATATTTTATACATTAACGAAAGCTTTATTTATCAATAATGCCCAACAATGCTACTAAACCCTTATCATCAATAAAAAGGAGACTACCCATAAATGGACGGAATCCCCCCCATAGAAGACCATGATGAGACGCTATTTCTCAAAGAGTTTGGCATAAAAAGCCCGGCTTTGAGAATATTGGACTTCCTGATGGATAACAAAGCTTACGATTACTCAAAAACCGACATAGCGAAAGGAGCAGGAATCAGCCGAACAACCCTCTCTATGGCGTGGGAGAATTTAGAGAAAAATGGCCTGGTGAGAGAAACACGCATGGTCGGAAGAGCGAAAATGTATAAATTGAATTTAAAGAACCCGGTGGTCAAGAAATTCATTGAGTTGGATAACGCTATCTGTGAATTCCATGCAACTCGTCTTGAAAAAGAAGAGGCCACAATAGATTCCCACGAAAACAAATCGGACCCCCGGCTCATCCTTGCGTGAGTCGCTTAGACAGGGGAGAAAGTGCTTCATTCTCAAGACAGAGCATTGGATGATATCGATTTAAGATTGAGCCAAGAGGAGTCAGGAAATGGCAAGGCCGACTAAGCTGGGATTGGTATTTGAGGGTGCTGAAGCAGACGAATTCCTCCAGAATGAAAATGGCACAGTCTTCACCTCCAAGCAGCTAGCTTTTTTCAGGAAAGCGAAGAGAATTTACAGGGCCAATCGTAATAAATTCTAATGAACGGAATTCCTGAGCAAAACGCATCTTTGTTTTTATAGGGACCGTGTTGCAGGCTTCATTTCAATGGCCACGGATTCCATCCAGGCAAAAAAAGATAAGCTCGATCCCAGTCAAATTATAGACGACTGTGAATATTCAGGCAGTAGCATGTGGTCATGAAAAAAAAAATTCAGTGTTTTGGTTGAAAAAGACGAGGATGGCTACCTCGTAGCGACAGTTCCAACCCTTCCCGGATGCCACACACAAGCTAGAAGCATGGACGACCTCCTGGAAAGAGTAAAAGAAGCGATCGAGGCTTATCTCGAGATGCAAATTATCGGTGATTGAGTTTCAATTCCCGGGTCTGGCACCAACTATCATCAAATCACAAAACGCAAAGAGTTAACAGAGACGCGTAATCTTCCTCATCTCCATTCCATCCAACCCTGAAAAGCCCAGCCAATTACTTCCCGGATAGTAGTTCTCCGTCGTTCGTCCTCTGCGACTCTGACGTTTAATTCCGCAACCACCAGGGCTTACCCAAGCTACGAAGTCTTATAAGGCTAGAAGCAATTTATTATGATGATAAGCGCCACAACAGCTAATGATGCAGAACTCATTATCAAAAGGTCCTAGAAGCCGGGAGATAGGACTGCTAGAGATGAAAATGAGGTTGGCTGAAGAAGAGATCAAAGAATTCGAACGACGATATGAGATGGATTCTCAGAAATTCTTGAGCAGATTCGAGAATGGAGAACTGGGAGATTCTCAAGACTACTTCGAGTGGTGGGGTCTTTTGAAAGGAAAGAATTCGATTGCGGGAGAGATAAAGAAAGCAAGAGCGGTGCTTTCCTCGTGATCTCTGATTATTTCAGGGATGTCGAACTCCGAATAAGAAATGCGGAAATAATAGCCGATAAGAAAGCGGACTTTAGCGAATTCGGCCCCAATGAAGGCATGTTGCGAGGAAGACTGCAAGCTCATGCCTACGATTTTCAACCATTAGATTCATAAAATACGCAAACGATTGCATCTGAGATAATAGTCGTCTCCGTCCGCTCGTCCCCCGTGCGCTCTCGGGCCTCTGTGGTTTTCTTCCCGTAAACCACCAGTGTTCAAACTATCCTCCCCCCAGCTTAACCGAGATTGCACACCAACCACCTCCGGACCAGGGTTGCCGCCCTAAACAAGAGTTGCAGGAGACCAAAGCCCCGGCGAGAGGACAGGGGGCGCAGGAGCGATCTGCGATCATTGAATGACTAATCCAAGAAAGAGTTTATGAACTACAAGGACAGATAGTCGTGTGGTGATAAAGTGGGTGTAATTGAGGTTGAGATCCCAGATTGCCTGCCCTTGAAGCCCCTAAAGAAGAAGATCGATGACCTCATTAAAGAAGAAGAAACAAAATGGGTGCTATTTGAAAGAGCAGTCGAGGATCTGGATCTTGCGGAAGAGGATCTTCAGGCTTTAGAGGAAGTGCGAGAGCGAGTATGGAAAGAAGAAAAGAAGAGCCTAGAATTGTAGTCGATACTAATATCCTTATATCGGCTCTTCTGAAGGACCATTCAATACACGCACAATTGATAAGATCTAAATTTTTCAGTATCTACTTTCCAGAATATGGATTAAAGGAAATAGAAAAATATAGAAGTTATATTATAGCAAAACGAGAGAGAAAGTCTCAATCCTTATCACTTGAATTTGCTGAAAGATATATCATGGAAGAGATTAAGATCGCCCCTTTTGATTTATATTGCCAAAAGATAAAAAATGCATCCGAGATCATGAAAGAGATCGATGAAAAGGATGCACCGATTTTAGCTTTAGCATTGCAGCTTTGCTGTCCAGTATGGTCCAATGATAAGCATTTCAAGAAACAGAAGTCTGTGAAAGTCTATACGACTGCGGATCTTTTGGATCTCTTGAAGTCTGTGGACGCAGATCAGTCCATATCCGTTTGATCATACAACCCTCTGCTAAAGGAAAACCTGCCACAAAGTCATCAGGAAGAATTAAATTCCAACTGCAGCCGGTGGCGGGCTTGTCGACATTGGAGGCCGGGAGAAGGCGCACGGATTTTGGGCGCTATGCATTGCGAGAATTGCTCCTGCATTTAAAAGTCATCGAGTGCAAAAAGATTTAGCCATTGCGCGGATACTAATTTCTGGCGATATTAATGAAGGTAAAAGCCATTTATGAGAGTCATGTCCTGAGGCCTGTTGGAGACCTGGATCTTGAAGAGGGCGAGGAAGTCGAATTAGAGATAAAGAAAAATATCGTAAAGAGAACATATGGGTTGATTAAACTCGACGCAGAAGCGATAGATGAAATCATAGAGGATACGAAATATGGGTCACAATGAAAGAAGGACTCTGGCCAATTTGCCACCGGGTGAGAGAGTCCTTGTTGATTCAATTATCCTGACATATCATCTTCTCGATTATCCTACTTTTAGCCCAATGTTGTAAGGCATGCTCAGAACCAGCATCCAGAAAGCTTATACGACTTAAGACATGTAACTACAATCATGAAATTTAACATTATCATAGAGAAAAATGATGAAGGCAGATATGTAGCCGAGTGCCCTGACCTTCCAGGCTGTCTTTCTGAAGGAGAAACCCTCGAAAATGCTTTGGAAAACGTAAACGAGGCTATAATAGGATGCCTGAAATCCCGACTCAAGAGCGCAGGAGAAGGACTCAAGATGGCCTCCACAAGAAGCTGATAGAAAAAGCCGGACTCACGAGAGGACCGTATGTGGCTTACTTTTGCATTAAATGGGGCGTGCATCGATTCCACGATCATCCTCTGTACGATCTGTGACGACGTAGGTTTTATTCCCGTAAACCCCAGGTTAGTTATCGCCAACACGCCCAACCTAACAGGAAGCCATCTCAATCTATCAATCATCAGAAACTTTTATAAGTATCTTAGACCCTCGCACTGCGATAATAAACTAAAGGTGTGAGAATACTTGACAGAAATAAATCAGGGGGCAACTACCGGGCGCCAGGAGAATGATATATCCGGGAAGATCATCGGCGCGGCCATTGAGGTCCACAAGCACCTTGGTCCCGGACTTCTTGAATCTGCCTATGAAGAGTGTCTGTGCTGCGAGATGACATTGAGGGGAATTAAATTCGAACGGCAGGTCCCTCTGCCCTTGAATTACAAGGGAGTGGATCTTGACTGCGGATACAGGATGGATTTGCTGGTGGAAGATAAAGTTATAGTTGAGCTGAAGTCGATAGAAGCTCTTGAGCCCATTCATGATGCGCAGCTGCTGACATATCTGAGGTTGAGAGATGCATGGCTGGGGTTGATTATAAACTTCAACGTGATAATGCTTAAGGATGGAGTAAGAAGGCTGGTTAATGGTTAGCTGGGATGCTTCCTTCTTTCCTAAATCATCGAATGATTATTATACATACTACTAACGAACTCCCACCACAGAGGCACAGAGTTCACAGAGAACGCACAGAGACTACTAAAAAAATATATATAATATTAAGACTCGAAATTTAC
Source organism: uncultured Methanosarcinales archaeon (assembly GCA_903871465.1). Classification (GTDB taxonomy): domain Archaea; phylum Halobacteriota; class Methanosarcinia; order Methanotrichales; family Methanotrichaceae; genus Methanothrix. The sequence continues at coordinate 787 of CAIQHB010000070.1, read as the reverse complement.
CCTGGATTTTCTTTGTGCGCGTTTGCCCCATGGTGACCGTCCATAGACCGGGGTTATGATCATCATATCTATAATTCCAACATATAACATGCGTGTGATCCCAACTTTAAATTTTCGTTTTTTTTCTCTGTGCGTCCTCCGTGCGCTCTGTGTCTCTGTGGTGGCCGTCCGTAACCCAAGAGGTTTGGCTATCAGATTAACAAGATCCATCTTAACCGAGATTGCACTCCACTCACCTCCGGGCCGCAGTTGGCGGGCTTGTCGACATTGGAGGCCGGGAGAAGGCGCCTGGATTTCGGGCGCTGTAGGCTGCAAGGCGGCCATTTTTGAAGATGGTAATACATGGACCGGATCGAAAAGAATGGCTGGCCCGAAAGGTGGAAAGAGCGAACATTTCGGGGTACGTGACTATAGTTCGCCACAGACGCTGCAGCACTGCCTGCACAGGGATCAGTGGAGGCAGGAGCATGAGGTCAGCAAGGATGATAGGAGAGCTGCAAAGCTGCGCGCAATATTCTTAATTGCATATCATTTCAGGACATGCCCAAGCGTTCTTTTATGGCACGGACGTCTTCTCGCACCTGTCTTGCATACCCTGGTTGGATATCTTCTCTCAAGCCTTTAATTTCTTCGAGAGTTGTTTCGGTGCTCCCCCGCACCGCTTTGATCTCATCCAGCGTCGAGTCTGTAGTCTTACGCACTGCTTTGATCTCATCCAGCGTCGAGTCTGTAGTCTTACGCACTGCTTTGATCTCATCCAGCGTCGAGTCTGTAGTCTTACGCACTG
>CAIQHB010000069.1 GCA_903871465.1 uncultured Methanosarcinales archaeon | reverse complement strand
AAGAAATAATCGTCTTGCCTTTTCATTAAAAAATGGTTTGATTAAGTTATACCTACGTTTTATATCGCTCAATTGATCCATACAACTTAATAGAGTATTTCTAATATAAAAAATTACCTAGTTTATTTCGTTACAATTACTTAACGAAAAAGGGAGGCTAGGATTTATATTGCCACATAAGTTTTTTAATGCCAATTACGGCGAACCATTACGTGCCAAATTAGCTGAGGGAAAACATCTGTCTGAGATTGTTCATTTTGGAGATCAGCAGGTTTTCACTGGGGCAACAACTTACACTTGCCTGTTATTTATAAATAAATATGAAACTGAGGTTTTTAATTTCTTCAAAGTTATGGACCTAGAGAAATGGCAATTTGAACACAATGCAGATCATGCTACCTTGCTTGCAGCAGATATGGGTGGTTCGGCTTGGAACTTTTCGGCTGGTGAGAATAGAATTCTGCTGGAGAAACTTAAGCAGTTTCCTATGAAATTGGGCGAAATTGCTCACATTTTTGTTGGGACACAAACAAGTGCAGACGATGTTTTTGTATTGGATAAATGCCGAATAGAAAATGGAATAGTTATGGGTTTTTCAAAGTCGCTGAATAGCGAAGTCAAAGTAGAAGCTACCTGCACAAAACCATTTCTGAGAGGCAAACAAATTCGCCGGTACGAACAACCTCAGGCGGATGCACGTCTTATTTGTCCTTATGAAATAAATGAAAGCAGTTCTCGGTTGTATGCCGATTCGGAGATGAAAGATCATTTTCCTCTGGCTTGGGAATATCTCTGTTCCAACAAATCTGCTCTAGCAGCACGTGAGAAAGGGAGATTTTGCGGATCAAATTGGTTTGCCTTTGGCTACCCCAAGAGCATGACTCTATTTAGTGGACCAAAGATCATAGTCCCTGATTACAACAATGTTCCATCATTTACATTTGATATAGACGGATACTTCTATAAAACAGGCTATGGCGTTATAGCAAATCATAAATTGCTTTCACCACTTTACATTTTGGGACTTTTGAATTCGCCTTTGTTATTTAAGTATTTATGCTCAATAGGAACCTCATTGCGAGGTGGATATATTCGATTCTGGACACAATTCATAGAGCAACTCCCCATCCGCAACATCGATTTCTCCGACCCAGCCGACGCCGCTCTCCACGATCATATGGTCTCCCTTGTGGAACAGATGCTTTCCCTCCACAAACGGTACCATGAGGCCCGCACACCACACGAACAGACTGCCCTCCAGCGCCAGATCGAGGCCACAGATGGGCAGATAGATGACTTGGTCTACAAGCTTTACGAGCTGACAGAAGAAGAGAAAAATATAGTCGAGAGAGATAATGCCTGAAATTATTGGTGTCACATTTCCCATCCCTAAGTCATTTATCCCGCGTTTCTTTGAGGGAGGAAAGACTGTATTTATAAAGCCAGCCACTATTTTTAAAGAACTTCAACCTGGCATGAAATTCGTTTTCTATCAATCACGTGAGGATACAGGGTACATAGGTGAGGCGATAATTAAGAATATCACCATTGCGGATGATCCATTCTATTTTTTTGAGATATATCCAGATAACATTTATTTATCTAAGAATGATTTGCAAGATTATATCGAAATAAATAAAAAATGGAAAATGAAGCGCCCAAGAAGAAAAAGTAAAACAAGAAGTAGAAAGTGGATTGCTATCGAACTAGAGTCCATTCACAAGTATGATGCGCCAATTAAACCAAAACATTTCATTCCAGTTAGCGGAAAATACATAAATAGTGATCCTGATGAGTGAACATCCCCTCGCTTGTGTATGTCGACCACTTGGTCTACGAGCTTTACGGGCTGACGGAAGAGGAGATAGGGATTGTAGAGGCGGGAAGCCCAGGTAAATGCGCTGGCGAAAGTCTTTAAAGCATTGCGTCCACATTAAGTTTGGCGATTGGTGATGAAAGCGAAAACGTCTAAGGTGCCCGCAAAGAAAACGGTGCCCCTTGAAGAAGATGAGCGCATTGTTGCCGGCACGCTAAAAGGCGCCAGGGAATGCAAAATGGGTCTGGCGAAGCGATTTGATAAAGTGGAGGACGCAATCGCCTACCTACGCGATCTATGATCTATCACCTTGATTTTGCTCCGCAGTTTCAAAGAAATTTTAAACGCTTGACCAAAAAGAATACACCATTGAGGGAAAGAGTTCTTAAAATGGTCGAGGAAATTGCTGCAAACCCCGAAATAGGTGAAAATTTAAGTGGAAACTTAGCGGGGAAACAGAGCACACATGTGGCCAAGCATTGGGTTATCATCTATCAAGTCTACACCAACGAAAATAGGATCGAGTTTCAAAACTTCGATCATCATGATCATGCTTATAGTATGTAAAGCGAACTGAAATCATTTTGATTCGCACCATCAATTTCTCCGACCCCGCCGCCGTCACCCGCCACGACCGCATGGCCCTCCTGGTGGAGAGAATGCTCACCTTGCATAAACAGCTCCCCGAAAGCCTGGCACGCCTCACGAAAAAATCGCCCTGGCAAGCGGCCTGATCGAGGCTATGGACGGGCAGATCGATGCGGTGGTGTACAGGCTATATGGGCTGACGGAAGAGGAGATCAGAATCGTGGAAGGAAAAGTGTAATAATAATTCACGATTGGCAAACTGCCCATAAGTATAATAACGGGAATGATGCCAAAATCAAGGACAATAGTTGATGTGCTTTAAAAAGCCAAAAATCCCATTTGATCAACTCTTTGACTCCGAGAAGGACCCTCTGCCACACGGAGGAGCCACGGATTTATTCGTTAGAGTGGTTTGGGCCTTAACCGAAGAAGAAGAGGAAGCAATGGTAAGAAAAATACAGAAAGCCTTCGGTGGCTAAAAACAATGCGCATCGCTGTAGATTCAGATATTTTCTTATACGCTGTCATTGACCACAATCGCGATGAGATTTTTTCATAATTTTAAGGAAGATGCAATTTGCTTCTTCGCGCGAGATTCCGGTTCATGCGAAGGCGCGAAGCCGCGAAGTTCCGATGAGAGCGGGACAATTCTTGCCACACTTGGCCTTAAAGCGCAGTCTGTTCAATGAGCGAGCCGTCGGTCAGCCGGGCCCGACTGGAGAATATTCCAATATTTATAAAAATTGAGGGAGCACTTACTGGAACAAAACCTGCCCGCTCCATCATTACCGCTCCGCCGCCAAGTATCCAAGCCTGCCCGGCGTTGAGGGCGTCAGGATCGACTTGCGCGCAACACCCGCGCGCGGCATCCCACCAGAACGAGTGGCAGGAAATAGCTCGAAAAAGCTCTCAGCCTGTCATCCCAAGAAGCCAGATATTAGCGAGCGTCCCACACGCGCGCCCGCCCCGGCCCTGCCAGCAGCTTTACGCCGAGGGCAAGCACGCCGAGATTGGGCCCCTGGTGGATGCCTGCCTGCCCAAAGACGAAGCAGGCAATTTCATCGCAAGCCAGGAGAAATCGGATGTGGTGCACGATCTCCTGGCCTTCCTGGCGGAGAGGATGTTGGAGATGAACAAGCAGAAGCAGCAGGAGATCAAGGGCTTCCTGGGCTGGCTGGAGAGCTACCTGGGCGCAAAGGTGGAGGACCTCACGCCCAAGACCAAATTGCAGAGCTACTACGAGCACGATTATGAGAGCTTTTTGGCGGTGCTAAAAAGGACAGCAAGAAGCTACAAGTCGATCCGGCCAGACGGGAGCCCGCTGAAGCGCTGCGGGCCGAGTTCGAGGGATCGCTGGGCAAGCTGGGGCCGCTGCGGGAGCGAATCAGGCTGACAGATGACCTCATCGACGCGATAGTCTACAGGCTGTACGGGCTGACTGAGGAGGAGATCAGGATTGTGGAGAACGCAGACAAGCGCTAGGCAAATTTGCGCCTATTGATCTCCGGATCACTGGCCTGAAAGGCCCACTAGCTGAACCGACTGAAAGAGCCTGGCAATCAAGCAATATAAATACAAAAACAACAAATAAAGAGATGATATGGCGTGCTCAGATAACCTCAATGAAAGAAATGAGATGATGCCATCGATTGGTGAGAATTTCATCGACGAAGATAGGGCAATTACAAGGGGCCTCATGAGACTCTCAGAAAGAAGCCTGGCACGCATTCTTGAAAACGAGCCTGACATTTACACACTGGAAGATCTTAAGGTTATATTTTAGGTGGAATGTCCAGCTATAATGTCCCAAAGGGAAGAACTATTCTTATTCATTTTCCGTTTACAGATCTTAGTTCTACAAAATTAAGGCCCGCTCTGGTTATTTATGAAGGTCATTTGGATGTAACCATAGCACCCATGACAACTTAACGTCCCCATCCTCCGCTGCCTTCGGATTTGCTGATACGCAAAGGCACGCCTTCCTTTGAAGCAGCAGGATTAAAGGAGGAGTCATGGCTATTAATCGACAAAATATCAACTCTAAAAAGTACATCTATCCAGCCAATGAAATAATATTTACCTGCTATTATAATAGAAACGAAACCGAAACGGTAGTAGCAGGTCAACTAAAGCAAGCATCAAGCAAAATTATAAGAGGCTAGGCGAAGAGCTGGTGGCAGTTCTGGAAATATCCACCCATGTATCCAAAACCTTTTCGTTAAGATCATCCAATATTAAAGCAAATTAAGGAAGGAGTAAAATGATCTCGATGAGCTTGATAGTTAGGGCTGTATTAGCAATCGTCGGCGGTTGGCTGATTTGGTTACAGTTAGGATCGCTAGCCATGATGATAAATATGCATAGCATCAACGTCCTTAGTGTGATCTTGCTAGTAGTTGGCATACTCTTGTTATTGTATGCGATCAAACCCAATTTCCTGAGGACTAAACGTTGGTGGCAGATCTGGAAATGATCAGAGTGCATGTGGCGCTTACCCAAAGCATATCAGCCAATTTGCCCTGAAGCCGGGCGATGAGGAGATCAAGAAAAAGGGATGGTGGCAGTTCTGGAAATAGGGCCGATAACCTAAAGCATAATAACCCGTATGGAGGCTATGCCATGCCCTATACTGCGATCTTCCTGCCGAAGGCTGAAAAGTGCATCCTCAAAGCAAGTTCCTCTTTTCAGTTGATTACTTTCAAAGATCGCTACTGATATTTTCATAAAGCCAAAAAATTGTTTCCTGTAATGCCCCAGGATCAAGCATCCTGTGATAGTACGACTTTTTGGATGGTCGTTTGATGCCAGTTTACCAGACCACCATCACAGGATGCAATAGAACATTTGGCACTATTTCGACTGCGAAGACCATAACTATGGAGTCCAGATCATTGGTTTCGGAGTACCATTCTCTATCTTCAAATAGCACATCTCTTTTGGATCCTGATTGCGTCCCCAGGACCCGGTATTTATGGTCTTGCTTGCGTCGTCCTTAAAGGGATGGTGGGTGTGTCCGTACACGAGCCAGTCAAATCTGCCGCCCAATGTAAACTGCCTGGTTTTCGATTTGGCAAAATCTCCAATCCGATCTTCGCTTTGATGCTCGCCATTCAATCTCGATAATGGATTTTTCAACATCGAACTTGTATATGCATTTTCATGCTCTGTTAGGGAAGTAATCACATGCCAGATATCGTTCGCCGCGTGGCCTGTTATGCCGGCATAATAGGATAATCTCCTGGCTAAAGACTCATAGAGTTCCATGTCCTTATTGTAGGGATTGGTCATCACTTCGAGTTGGTATCCGTGTATGAACCTGAAGCATTGAACATCTTTAATTCTTATGCTCTTCCCGAAAGATTTAAATGGTTTTTCATTGAAATATTCAGGTATCTCACTTACATAAAAGTCATGATTGCCGACAATATAATGAACATTAACGCGACTTGAAAGATTAAGAAGCTTTTCAATGATACCGCTATATTCTTCGAGAACGTCTACAGAATCTCTCCTCCAGAAATCGAATATATCCCCCAATAGTACAAGGTCGCCTCCTTCTTTCAATAAACTATTCTGGACATAGTCGAGGAAGTTCGAAAATTGTCGGTCTTGTTCTTGGAAACCCGCCTCTCCAAGATGGACATCGGAAACTGCTATTATCATATATACCAATATGACTCACAAAATATTTGAGCTTATCCCAAGTTGGGCCCAATAAGATCATTTTCATCACGCAGTCAAATGACCGTGTTTGTGCTCTTCCTCATGGTCGTGCAGATGCTCATGTACCAGCTTGCCGTGAACGTGCATATGCTCATGAATCAAGTTTGAGGCTATGAGAAGCTCATAATCGCAAAGAACGGTCTTGGCGTCGTCATCCATTTTGACCCTGTGATCCTCGCCCATGACAATGGCTCTCTTGCTGATCATGTCTATGATCTCCAGGTCATGGGTCGCCGTAATCACTGTTTTTCCTGCGTGTCCCAGGTCCTGGAGAAGCTCTACCAGCCAGAGCTGAGTTCTGGGATCAAGGCCGGCAGAGGGCTCGTCCAATAGAAGAACATCGGGATTGTTAACCAGAACTGTGGCTATGCATACCTTCTTCTTCTCCCCTCCGCTTAAAGTATGAGGCGATCGGTCTCTGAGCTTGGAGATCTCCATCATCTCCAGGACATCCTCTACTCTGGTTCTTACCTCTCGAGGCGGGATGTTAAGCTGCAGCGGTCCAAAAGCGATCTCTTCGAAGACCGTAGGCGAAAAGAGCTGAACATCCGAGTTCTGAAAGACGAATCCCACTTTGGTGCGGAAATAGGACCTGAACTCATTGTCCTTAATGGCGTCAAAGACCTCTTCGGTTATCTGATTATTAAAGGCATAGAACTCCCCTGAGGTAGGATAAACTAGCCCATTCAGAATCGCCAGTAATGTTGATTTGCCGCTGCCGTTGGAGCCGATTATGGAGACCCGCTCCCCACGGTTTATTTTGAGTGATACATCCTTTAGCGCAAGGATCTTTCCCACGTATGAGTAAGAGACATTCCTTAAATCAAATATAGCTTCCATTTTCTTATACCCGGATGATATTTTCAGAGATCAACACAAGAACAACACTCAAGGTTATTGCTGCTACACCTGCAATATAATCGCGATTTTGCATCTTGAACTCCTGCATGATATGAACATCACCGCTGAATCCCCGGGACATCATGGCCATATGAACTTTCTCGCTCATATCCAGAGATCTTATCAGAGTGTAGCCCATCCGTCCTCCAACCCATTTCTGCTCATCGAACATGCCGCTTGCCCTAATGGTCCGAGCTTTCTTAGCTACATACAATTCGCGTACCAGGTCCATAAGGAGGAATATGTATCGATAGGCCATCTCCAATGTGAGGACATAGAGCTTAGGAACGCCCACAGTTCGCAGTGACTTGAAAAGGGTCTGCTGGGGCGTGGTGATGAAGAGCAGGACAACAGCAGAAACACAGGTTGCGACGCGCATGGTAAAGATCACCGCTGCATTGAGGCCCTGCCGGGTGATGAAGATGCTCTCCGGAAGCGTCAAAGGTCCCAGGTGAGCTCCCGGTCCGAGGTATGCCACCTGAAATAGAGGGTCCCCGGGGAGGAAGATATTGAAGATCATGGGCAAGGCGATAATGCCCGCAAATACGGGTATGAAGAGCCAGACCCGCTTGATGAAGAAACCGACGTCGATCTTGCTGAGATACGCAAATATGAGAGTAAGTACATAGATAAATATCAACACCCTCAAGTTTCCTATCAGACTGGTTGCGAATATCACAGCCAGGATGGAGATCAGCTTGGCCCTCGGGTCCAGGCTCTGCAGGAGGCCGCACCGCCTGGAATTGCTCTCCGAGATAAAGGCTTCTTCCAGAAAGCCGAAAATCCCATCTATCGTCTTTCCTACGAATCCCTTCTTGCCGTGATATATCGCCGAGCACTGGCAAGGACCGACATCCACTTCTTTCATCCAGTCCGGTATCATTGTTCTCCTTAACGGATGGCCCTAATCTTTCGCAATCCTCTTTCCCACGAGATAAAGCAGGCCGCCGCATACCGCAACGCCAATCACTCCCGATAGGATGTATGTCGCTGCGGCTGCTGTCTTAGACTCACGGCCACCGGGCAATGCATAATCCGGCAATGGAGCTTTCCAAAAATTTGAGAGCTGATCCAGGCCGGAGGGCACAAAACCGAGCCTCTCCTTGACCTCCTGTGGCCCCCACTCACCGAAGGTCTCGCCAGAGGCAAAGAGACCTAGAGGCACTAGAACTATCAGCAATGCCAGGCCGATAGCAAGATTTCTGTACGTCTTATCCATGGTTTCAACTCAGGTTGATGCTGTTTTCTTCCTTTTGTTCTCTCTCGCCAGAGATCTTTCTCCATAGAATAGAGATGGATCAGTTCTCTGGATGTACGAAAAGATCATTGCCGTAATCAGAGCTTCCAGAATGCTGAAACCAAAAGCATGCTCGAGTATCATAGCAGGCAATGTTACGCCAAGCGAGTACGGCATATAGAGCGGAACGCCTTCTGCACTATGATGCAAGATCGGCTGAATTCCAAATTCAAATGCGGTAACGGCTGCTGCTATTGTCAGAGAGGCCCAGCCGGCTAACGCCGCTGCGATCACCCTTCTTCTGGATGTAATAACCGTGCCATTGCTGATGAGATGGTAACTGTAGAAGGCGACGAAAGGTATGACCACAGCCATGTTGAAGCAATTGGCGGCAATGGCCGTTATTCCACCATCCCCGAACACCATCGCCTGTAATACCAATGCCACAGTGATGGCAATAACCGCAGCCCATGGTCCAAGGACAATGCCGATAATTGCGCCTCCCACGGCATGGCCGGTGCTACCTCCTGGAATCGGAATATTGAACATCATAATAACAAAGGTGAACGCTGCTGCCAGCGCCAGCAGAGGGACCTGCCTGGACTTCAGCTCAGCACTGAGCCTTTTTCCCGCATAATACCAGATGGGGAACATTATGATCCAGAATGCAATGTAGGTATATGGCCCCAGATATCCATCAGGAATATGCATTAATTCACCAAATCTCAGAAATCACTTCTGATTATAAAAGGATTTCGGATACGCATACTTAGTATGAAATTCTGAACAATCTTATGCTTGATTGACGACATGAATATTGGCAAATATAATTATTCAACCATCAATGATCGTTTCTATTGCAATTCGTATAACAAGCGTTTGGCATCGTGAACAAATGGGTCTGAACCTCGTTTCGTCTTTTTTATCTGCAAAGTAATCCAGCATCATCTATATAAAGAACGGATTTAATTTCCTCTTTTGGGTGATTGCTTGAAAAAGATGATCTTACTGGTTTCTGCTCTTTGCCTTATGTCTCTAATGGGCGTCGTTATAGCTCAAAATAATGCAGGTAGTGCTGTTCCCGAGCTGATAGTCCTTAAGCAGGACAGCGGAGTAAATCTTTCTAAAATGAATATGACTCTATACTCTGCTGCTACTGATTGGGGCATCGATGCATTTGGCGTAGGCGAGGCCGTCAAATTCACCGTACCAAAGCCGGGGTGGAAATTGATGCAGGTACGCGTCGCTGGCTGGAATGGTTATAATGACACGACTAAAACAATCCCTTCTGCAAATGATTTCCTGATAGAGATCAGGGACAAGAACCTGAACCTTCTCTACCGGATGTCTGACACGCAAAATGCGTATTTCACGTTTACTGCCCCAGTTCTCAGAGCAATAGATATACCGGCACTTCCATTGACGGGCGATTTCTATGTCATCTTTTATGATCGAGGCGCAATGGTCGTGGGAATGGAACAGCAAAACGGAACTGGAAACTCTTATTTCTACGACAGTCTAACAGGCGATTTGATTCCTGCAAGTTTCAAAGATGCCAATAGCGAATCTACCAAAGTTAACTGGGTACTCAGAGCAGTCGGCGAATAGAGGAACCAGGCAGATTTTGCAGGTTGGAGAGAAGGATAAAATGCCGACCTGCAAAAATGTTTTTTCTAAGCTTTTTCTGAGCTTTATAGTTCAGACCGATTGGAGTCATGATTCGCATTTCATGCTTGACAGGAAAATACATTCCAGCCTTTCATCAGAATCTTTATATGGATAAAATTCAAATGATCTATATTGGGGTGATAATTTGAAGAAGACAATATTATTGATTGCTTGCCTATGTTGCCTGACTCTATGCATCAGCGTTCTTGGAGCAGATACAACAGCGCCAAAGCTTACCATACTAAGAGAAGATAGTGGAAAGAATGTTTCCCTGATGAATCTTTCTCTATTCACCATACTAAGTGAATTTGGCCTGGATGGTCTGCACATCGGTGAAGCCGTGAAGTTCACTACTCCCAACGCTGGCTGGAAGCTCAGAGGTGTGCAGGTAGCTGGCTGGAGCGGATTCAATAATACTACTAAAACGTTCCCATCGGATAAGAATTTCCTCATTGAGATAAGGGACAAAGATCTCAATCTTCTCTATAAATTTGCAGACGCACAGAATGGTTACTTCCTGTCACCGACAGGTCCCGTCTCTGGCGTAATAGAGATCCCTGCACTGTCCGTAACCGGAGACTTCTATGTAGTCTTTTACGATCGCGCAAGCATGGAGATTCTCAGGGAGCAAGACAGTGGAATCGGCAAATCATTCTACTTCGGCAATGGAATATTAGAGCCTGCAGAGAGAACCATCGCTGCAACAAATCAGACTTATAAGATCAACTGGATGATTGAGGCTCTGGGGGAGTGAAGGGAACTCAATAAATCTGAATATGCAGGGGGTTGGCGAAAGTATGTTATAGCTGCACGCCAACCGCCATTCTGATGTTTGAGTCTGGTATCGTCTGCATCTGCGGTCTTCCAGGGATCGGAAGCGTTGGCAAAGTAGCTGCCGATTATCTGGGCACCGCCTTGGAATGCAGTACAATGAAATCCTTTTTTTCGAATAGCTTTCCGCCACAAGTCATGGTCTCGAGCGGATTGGCAGAATTAATGCACGCCGAACTGTTGCGACCCCGTGAGAAACGGAACATGTTCATCCTATCAGGGGATGCCCAGCCCCTGGACGTCGTGGGAATGCACGAGCTGGCAGGAAATATCCTGGAAGCCATTCATGCGGAGGGAGTCACAGATGTTATCACCCTGGCGGCCTATGTCGGAGATACAGATGAGATTATACTTGGTGCGGCCACGGATCCTGAATCAGCCGCAGCCTTAGGCAATTCCGAGATCCCATTGCTGCACAGTGGAGCCATTGGAGGACTAAACGGCCTATTAGCGGGGCTTGCTCCATTGCACGGTATGCGCGGTTTCTGTCTGCTCGGCACCAGCACGGGAGCTGACCTGGTGGATATACCGGCAGCGACAAATCTGCTGAATGCCATAAAAAAGCTATTTAATCTTGACATTGATATCTCCTTAATGGAGCCGATGACGGAAGAGCCAGACGAGCTCCCGGTCGAAGAAGTGGACATGAATTATTGCTGAGGCAAGTGCTCTCTGGGATGATGATGACAAGCATCACCATTCCCCTGGCCTCTAAATCAACGCATTAGATCAATTCGAATCTGCTAGATTGATTTTGCCACCAGCGTTCCCTTGGGTACATTCATTTGCGTCGCAACAGGCTCGCACTTGGCCCGCAAAATGTAGATAAGCCGCCCTATTAATTTTTCGTCGAACTCAGACATGGTCTCGAAGTTGCCCATGCCTTTGGATAAGACCAACCAGTCAGGGTCGAATAAAAGAGTCGAGGCCTCAGGGCTGAGATGATCTATTGCCGTTCCTACTACACTGCCGGTTGGTATAACCTCAACATCGGTCATTCCCTTAAGCTCACTGACTGTGACATCATTTAAGACCGGCTCGGACTTTGATCCTATCACGACTCTTTTGCCCATCGCTCTGAGTTTTCCAATCACGAATAGGTCGAAGACGACCTCTCCGCAGTTGTCGGTCAGATAGAAGATATTGCAAAAAACCTGCAGGCGCTTCTTCAATTCGACCATATCGGCCTCTAGCCTCTCGCGAAGCGTATCTGCGAAGACACTTCCAAATGTGGAGTTGTCAAAATCATGACCTTTGACGCCAAACTCCATGGAATTTGCGGCCGCAGCAATGCGTATCAAGGCCTCGATCTTGTCGTCTGCTTTTTCATAGAATTCACTTGCCATAGGCAAAAGATCCCTTGCCACACTGTTGCTCTCCTCTTTTAGATGTTGATACGGGTCCATACTTCCGCTTCGCCTCTTGATGATGACCTCTCGCTCCGTTCCCACTAATGCCGGCACTCCTCCTTTATGGCAGGCCATGTAGTCCAGCAGCTCCTCTACGGCTGCCTTCTTCTCCTCTTCCCTGGAAAAGACGAGATCGCACTCGAACTTGGCCCGGTCCAGGATGCAGGGATAGCAATTGGAAGCCATCCTCAAGACGGCCACCTTCCCGATAAGACCCGGACGACGTCAGGAATCGCTCGTTCTGCTACATGCACGCATGATCCGCCGCTCAATACGAAGATCAGACCTTTCTCCCCAACGGCCTCCTTTATCATCTGCGCCATCCTGGGATAGGCTTCGAATGTGAGGTTGAAGCCGCCATAATCATCCTGGTGAGAGTCGTGACCGAAAATGACGAAGGCTATCTGAAAGTCAAAATCCCTGGCCAACTCAAGAGCACTCTTTAAGGCATCAAGAAATCGCTCATTGTTGCATCCAAATGTGAGGCCTATGTCGTAGTTGTTTCTCTCGGGGTCGTGCTCTTCTCCGGTCCCACTATGGAGGTTAATATGAAAGACGTTGGCATCGTCTTTGAAAAAGTCGCGTGTGCCGTCACCAAAATGTGGATCTACATCAACTATGAGAAAACGCTCTATGCCCATTTCTCGCAGACGCTCGATGGAGATCGCCACATCATTGAAATAACAAAATCCCCAGCAGCTTCCTCGAGAGGCATGATGTCCAGCGGTTCCCGTATAAGCGAAGGCTGATCTGGCCTGGTTGGTGGCGACCATCTCTGCCGCCATCACCACGCTGCCAGCTGAGAGGAGAGCCACCTCTCTATATTGATCTGCCTGCATGTTGGCCATATGGGCCGCAGTATGAGCCTTCTCGACAAGCTCCAAAGGAGCGGGTTTCGCCCGAAATACTTGCACTTCAATGCCATCCACCAGCCCTGATTCCATCAGTTTTTGGAAGGATGGACGGACCCTTTCCTTCAGTACGCTGAATCCGTTCTTGCCAAAATCCTCATGATATGTAATTGCGACCAACATTTCCGACTCCTCTTTGATCAAACGCCAACCCTCATACTAATCATATCCTTAGAGCTCAGTTATGCGAGGGTATCTCTCCAGCAGCATGCCTTCTACAACGATAGGCATCTGTCTCCTGGCATCTTTTACGGCGCTCTCCAGCTCCCAATCCGAGGTGGAGCAGATGGTGATCAAAGGCTCGCCTTTCTTTATCTTTTCGCCCATCTTCTTATGGATTATAACTCCTGCCTTCTTATCCGCGGGCGCGCCTGCCATGCGGGCCAGCTCCACCAGCCGCTTGTTGTAGAAGGCCACGATATAGCCTCCTGCAGGTGCCAAGATATCCTCACAGTTCTCGCCAATAACAATATCCTCGCTCTTGACAAGTGGATTGCCGCCCTGAGCTTCGATGATCTCCATAAGCTTCTTATGGGCTTTTCCGCTGGTGAGAATACCTTCTGCTGCACTGTATCCGTCTCCGCGTCCCGCTACTCCTCCCATCTCCAAAAGGATGCCGGCCAGTGAGAGGCTCTTCTCCTTCAGGCTGTTTGGTCCGCCCTTATTCTCCAAAACAGTGAGTGCCTCTCGCACCTCCAGAGCCGGCCCGATGGTTCGGCCTACGGGCGATCCCCCGAAGGTCATGGCGCACTCCACGCGGATGCCCAGGCGCTCTCCCAGGTCGATGAGGTCTTTGGCCAGAGACCGACCATTCTCGGCAGTTGCGAGTTTAGTGCCGGGTCCTACCGGCATGTCCACCACAACAGCGTCCGCACCGACTGCCCCTTTTTTGGCCATAATCGAGGCCAGCATCTGGCTGTATGGATCGATGGATAGAGCGTATTCCGCTTTGATCAGTTTATCATCGGCTGGAGCGATATTCGTGGCTCCTCCCCAAACGATGACTCCGCCTACCTTCTCGGTTATCTCCTTGATCTCATCGGCGCCGAACTCCACTGGTGCCAGAACCTCCATCAGGTCCGCTGTCCCGCCTGCACCGGTTATGGCTCGCGAGCTGGTCTTAGGAATGAGAAGGCCAGCAGCTGCAACTATCGGCACGATAAGAAGAGAGACCTTATTGCCCGGAACGCCTCCGATGCTGTGCTTGTCCATGATCGGATGGGTATCAAAGTGAATTCGCTCGCCTGTCTCGATCATGGCCTTGGTCAGCCAAACCACCTCCTCGGCGCTCATGTTGTGGATGTAGGAGGCTGTGACATAAGCCGAAAGCTCAATCTCGCTGAGGTTGTTGTCGACGATATCCTGCACGATGGTTCGGATCTGGTCCTCAGTGAGCTTTTGCTTGTCCATCAGGTTCTTTATATAGCAAAGAGAGGCGGGCTTCGGAGCCGGTAGCACATCCACGCTAACGGGATTCTTCAGATCTTTCAGAGCCTCAGTGAAGATGCCGATCTCGCCCACCTTGACCATCTCCAGGGTTGTGTCGAGTATGGCCGTGGTCCCGGCACCTTTTGTTCTGACCCTGACGCGGTCTCCGGCATTGAGACCTCTCTCTCTGGCGTCCACTACGTTAAGCATGACCTTGTGCTGACCTATCTCAATATCAAAGGGACGAACTTGCAGCATTTAAAGACCTCTTTCGTAATATTCATCAAAAACCTTAAGTTGCGCCTTCAAGGAGCGTTAGCGATCTGATCCATTCGCCTCGTGCCTCGCGCGTTGTTCCTACCACCAGTCGTTGGCCCTGATCCGTCTCTTCCAGCACACCTTTCGCCTCTATCATCTCTCCGGGTAGGGCCTGTCCGGCATAGGTATGAGTGAAGCAGAATATCTCTCTTACCTCTGGATGATCCAAATGGAAGATGGCCGGACTGTCGAAGGCAAACTCAGCTTCTATCACTTTGGCCTCAATCAGGCTCTGGCCTATGGGCCTGCCCGGAGGCTGCGGGCAGATCTGGTTCCAGTCCCTGGTAAAGAGCAGGTCGAAGTAAGTGCCATCGATCATTCCTCGATTTCCCTTTCTCTTCTCATGCGTCATGAACTCTTCAAAGCTGATTTCCGGCTTTCGCTTGGAATAGATCTTCTTCCAGGTTAATTCATCCAGGTCCTCAATCAAACCTCTGGCCTTAGCTCGCGCTACAATTGCCCTCGCTTTCCACCACATGGGTCCATAGACTACGAAATCGATATCCGAGCTCGGACTATTCAGCCCCAATAGCATGGAACCGGTGATGCCCATCTCTTGCCAGGTAACGCCTCCTTCTTGCAGAATCGTGGCAATCTTCATAACTCTCGGGTCTTTTCTTGCCACGGATCTCAAGCCCTCGGATGGTTGGTAATACCTGACCACATCCGATTCAGGAACAACATGGAGGTCATGAACATAATCAGGCTGGACACGCTTTAGAAACTCAAACCCCTGATCGAAGTCCATCTTACGAAAACATCTGCCATCGGCCTTGCGCTCTCCTGTGACATCGGGCACATAACGAAGCAGGGAGCGAAGACCTTCCGGGTGATTGTAGTCAGAGACGGCAAATATCCAGCCTGCTTTGGTCTCAAAGAAGTCTCTTATGCGGGCATTCACCTTATCGCCTTCATCACTTTATCCAGGCCTGCGCCCGGTCGAATGATCTCTCTCTTCTCCAGATCCAGCAGAGTGGAAGGCTCGCCGTAACTGCATTTCCCGCCATCCACTATCGTATCAACTCGATCTTCGATCTCGCGAGAGACCGAGGCAGCATTTGTCGGTGCGGGCATTCCGGTCCGGTTGGCACTGGTGGAGGTTATAGGTCCAGCCAGATCGATGATCCTCAGTGCCGTTTCATGGTCTGGATACCTGATGCCGACAAATGGCGAGCCAGAGGTGAGAATATCCGGAACAACGCTCTTTCGCCGGACAAGAACTGAAACCGGCCCCGGCAAGAGTTGTTCTAGAAGATCCAGGTCTTCTTTGGTGACTATGGCCACATTCCTCAGCATATCAAAGTTTGAGACAGCCAGAAAAATGGGCATGGAAAGAGGTCTCTTTTTGATCTGAAAGACCCTCATCACCGCCTGCTCATCGAGAGCATTGGCGCCCAAGCCGTAAACTGTCTCGGTGGGGTAGACTATTACTCCCCCGCCGATGATAAAACGAGACGCGCTGGCGATCATTTCCTATTTCCGCTTGATGCTGGCAATATCACCCAAGGTCAATCCTCTGCCTGCGCTCCCGGCCTTGACCCGGGATTCGCTTGCCTGGTCGGTTAGCTTGATCTTCAGCTCCTTCTCAAGTTTCTTTCTAACCTCGTCTTCAGGAGATATGTCCTCCCTCTCGATCTTCTTTAAGAGGGTCGCCTTCTCCTTGATTCTCACGCCTAGCTGCTCCGGCGACATACCCAGGGCCTCGCGTGCGTTCCTGATCTTGCGCCCGAACTCAGGGACCAACTCTACCAAATCCTTGAAATGGTCGCGAGGCTGGGGCCGTTTTACTATGAAGGCTCTCTCAACGGGAACCATCTTTCTAGGAACTGGAGTCCATTTGTCTTCCGGTTTTCCGAAGCGCGCACAGCTCTTGCATACGTCCATCGTTGAGCGGTCGATCACTATCCTTTGGGGTAAACCTGCGATCTCAGCACCGCAAATCTCGCATTGCTTCTCGGTCATTTCGGAAACCTTTATAGGGGTCGGAGTTTAATAATCTTTGTAATTATGGATAGTGGAGAAGGCATGAATGAGTCACAGGCCGGCGCGGACTTTTCGCGCTACATCCTGGACCGTATGCGCCAGCTTGAAGAGCGCAACCTGGCGTTGCGTGAGCAGAAGGACCGCGTGGAAGGCGAAAAGAGGCTCATTGAGAATCAAAAGCTCAAGTTCGAGCGAGAGGCCCGCAAGCTCCGCAGCGAGCTGGAGCGCTTGCGCGTCGGTCCCATGATCGTGGGCACTATAGTTGATGTTCTGGATGAGAACAGAGTGATAGTTAAGAGTAGCACTGGCCCCAGATTCGTTGTAAATCTATCGCAATTTATTGATGAAAAGATCAAACCCGGAGCCCAGGTAGGCCTGAACCAGCAGTCATTTGCTGTAATGTGCGTCCTGCCATCGCCTCGCGACCCCGTTGTCTTTGGCATGGAGATCGAAGACGCTCCTGATGTGCGCTTCTCTCAGATTGGAGGGCTCGACATCCAAATCTCCGAAATCAGGGAAATTGTGGAGCTGCCCCTGAAGCGTCCGGACCTTTTTGTGGCCGTGGGAATCGAGCCGCCTAAAGGAGTTTTGCTGCACGGGCCGCCGGGCACAGGTAAGACCATACTCGCCAAAGCCGTAGCCCAGAGCACTGATGCTACCTTCTTAAGAGTCGTGGGCTCGGAGTTCGTGCAAAAGTACATCGGAGAGGGTGCGCGCCTTGTGCGCGAGCTCTTCGAGCTGGCCAAGAGTAAGTCGCCGGCAATAATCTTCATAGATGAACTTGACGCCATCGGTGCGCGCCGCATGGATGGAGCCACCAGCGGAGATCGCGAAGTGCAGAGGACTCTGATGCAGATTCTGGCGGAGATGGATGGATTCGATGCTCGTGGCGAGGTTAAGCTCATCGCCGCCACCAATCGTCTGGATATGCTGGACCCCGCATTGCTGAGGCCGGGCCGTTTCGATAGAGTCATTGAGATTCCAATGCCAAATAAGGAGGCACGCGAATCCATCTTAAGGATCCATACAGCAGGTATGAACCTGGACCCGGAAGTGAACCTCAGAATGATTTCAGACCTCGCGGAAGGTTCGAGTGGTGCGGATCTCAAGGCACTATCTACAGAGGCCGGCATGTATGCTATTCGAGAAGAGAGGACCATGATCTATCAGAGCGACTTCGAAAGCGCGGCGGCGAAGATCCTTAATAAAGAGAGAAACAGGATATTGGAGCCCGAAGGTCTTATTCAGCAGTATATTTGAAGATGGAGTCGCCCGGGCCGGAAGAGCGGGCCCGGTCGTCTTTCCTAGTATATTTTGAATATGCGAAGGGTTATTAAAATGAGAATAATGAAATGCAAGTATTTCTTTTTCGCCCTTTGCGCTATAATAACCTAATTTGTGTCATATATCTTAAATACATCCGGCGATATCTCACTTTTGTTAACCATCGTGTAAGATGTTTTCGAACCCATGCTGGATAGCCCAATTTCCCTCCTGGTGCTATTCAGCATATAAATCATTGCACATCAATTTCATTATATTGGGTTAAATTAGATTGAGGATGCCACATTGTCCTAACTGCAATTTTCCTATAGGAAGACAAAGCTCATAGCCCCTTCAGATCTTGAAGTATGGCAAGATCATTCCATACGATAATATTATTCTATTTTTGAATTTTTGTGCTTGGTTCGGCTACAGAGCCTTCTATCTTTATCCAGAATATCCAGCGATCGTAAAGCCAATCATCCCTCGATTTTAACTCCATGCTTCGTGAAGAATTCTAATAAAGCCTCCTCTACAACTTGACTTTGTGCATGCAGGTTGCCTTTGGATTGTACCGTATAGATCTTCAGAGTTTTAGCCATGGTTTCAGTGAGTGTCAATGTAGTCTTGGGCATATATTCACCTAATTAGGGTTTGAGTTTATATAGATTATGATACTTTTAAACTTTGGTATCAAAATTTTGCTTATAAGGCCGCTTTATGGGAGTTATAATGGCTCTCAGCTTTTTCGATTAGCTAACCTCAGGTTAATATGGTTTTCCAGTTATTAGTTTGCCTCATGGTGGATAATCTGCGAACTCTGTGCCACAATGGTTAATAATCCTCATAAGGCGGACCAAAAACGGGTCAGCTCTCAGGAGAAGCCAGTCAGCCGCATTTACGGACGCCGATTGAAACTTTTTTCAGTACTTCATCGTCCCTGGGAGTTGGTTTTTTCTACCACTTTTAATTAAAGAGCATCGGTAGGTCCGTATTTTATGCATTCAATTGCTTTCATCGGTATTACTCTTATTATTTTTTTTGTTATTATTGCCAATTGTGATGACCACATTCCCTTTTATATGCCCTTGCTCAACATATTGGTGAGCTTCGACAATTTGATCTAACCGGTAACTTCTATCAATGATGGTCTTTAACTTTCCTTCCTCAAGAAGCAAAATAAGATCCTTAAGGAAGCTCAAGCGCTTTGAAACTGGCATAAGCCCTGTTGCTGAAAATATTACTTTCTTATCGTTTTGTATTCCTGTCCAAAACATTTGAAGCAAAACTGAAAGAGTTGGATAAGTGGTAAGATAGAACCCTCTTTTCTTTAGTGAATTCTTGCAATGTGAAAACGAAGGCTTGCCAGTTACATCTAAAATAACGTCATAGGTCTGACCGTTCTTGGTGAAATCCGCAGTTGTATAATCAATTACCTTATCAGATCCCAAGGATTCAACGAATTTCAGATCGGCTGTGCTACATACTCCGGTAACTTCAGCCCCCAACGCTTTGGCAATCTGTACGGCGGCTGAACCTATGCTTCCAGCAGCGTCATTAATGAGAACTTCTTGCCCGCTCAGAACATTTGCCTTAGCTTTCAGTAAATTCCATGCCGCTAAAGCCCCACATACAGGAGCGGCATCCTCATAAGATATTTTTGGCAGCTTTATCGACAAGAAACCCTCTTCAGGCATACACATATACTGAGCATAACAGCCAAATCCAGCACCTGTACTTCCAAAAACCTCATCACCTTTTTTAAATAGCTTCACATTTTTTCCTACAACTTCAATCTCTCCTGCAAATTCGGTTCCAAGTATGGGTTTTCTGGGTTTTGTAAAACCAACAAAAAATCGCCCAAAGTAGGGTATGCCTTTTCGTTGCATAGTATCCTCAATTCCCACTACTACTGCAAATATTTTTATCAGCACTTCATTGGACTTGGGAGTAGGTTTTTCCACCTCTTTAAGCTGAAGAACCTCAGGTGGTCCATATTTTGTACATACAATTGCTTTCATAAGTTTTCCTTCAATTCATCTTGATTTTGTCATTTTCTTTCGTTTATATCTGTTCTACAGACTCGGAAGCGATTGCAGCGGAATTGAATCCTTTAACTATCAGCAATGCCGCAAGAACCATTTCTTGCAGGAATGTTGGAGCATCCATAAGGAGATTGATCGTCGAGCGTGGATCATGGCCGAACAGAGGTAAAAAGCCTGATCCTAAATATAATGCGGCTCCAATAAGACCCCACCCAGATAACCATCGAGGAAGGAGTTTTGATCGATATAATATATAATTTAGCATCAGAGCACTTATACTAAAAGCGATAGTTGCAAACACACCTCCCGACCATTTACCTGCTGCCAGCAATGAAGTGGCTAAGGTTTGAAAATAGGAAGCATCCGGAGTTCCTGCTATTACAAATTCCTGACTTAATGTCAATAGTGTTAGCAGACTGATTGCACTAACAGTAAAGAATACGGTCTCAATAGTCCTGAAAACAACGTGCCCAAGAGCTAAGGCTTCATTATACTTTTTTAAGATTGGATACAAATAAATTGATGTACCAACAGTTAGGACAGCCATAGTAAAAAAAAGCAGCGCTCTTATCAGCACTTGGTTTTCATTCTCGGAAAGATTGGCCAGATAATCTGGAGCATCTAGATTAGGTCCAAAAACCTCGCCTAATATGCCGGCAACCGTCCCAAGAATATACAATGCGCCCACAATTATTGCTGTTTTTCTGTTTGAATTCACGATCTTCCTCCCTTTATTTGTTCTCATGTTCTACAGTTATAACTACACTTGCCTTTTGTGCCATTCTTCAAATTCAAAAAAACAGCCAATTGAATATTGACAGAAGGGTCTTGCAAGGTTTGCAATATTTTTATAACCGAGCCGTTATTAGTTATTTTTATATCCTGGCTATTAAAAAAGAGCGAGGTCTACTTGAAACTATGTAGACCGACCATATTTCCTTCCGTGTCCATAATCATAGCGATCCATCCCATATCTCCGATCTTGGTCTTTGGATTAACAATTTTCCCGCCGGATTTTTCTATCCTTCCAATGACCTCATCAATTATTCCTTCGCAGCTCAGGTAGACACGGGTTCCATTTGCAGAAGGCTTGTTTCCAAGGCCCGGCGGCACCAAGTCTCCGCTTACTCCTTCCATCCCCTCCATCGGGAAAAATCCCAGTTTTCGTCCCATGAATGTATCTACGCGGATCTCATTGCCCAAGATGTCAGAGTAGAACTTCACAGCACGATCAAAATCCTCCGTCGGGATGTCAAACCATGTAATTACATTTTTCATGATAGGTATTGGTGCTCTAAAGCTATAAATATTTCCAACTCGATGAATAAACTCCTAAACCGTGATAGGAAAGCTGAAAATTAATTTTAGTCTGACCGAATCCAATTCAAGAGAAAAGTTTATTCGTATTAATGACGACGTAGTTCTATGGAGATTCGCAGTCGATTTGATGTCGCCGTGGACGCAGTCGTTCTGATGATCTTCATTGCCACCATCTATGTGACAAAGGATTTCTTTTCTACAATCCTATTTAGCATAGTCCTGATTTATCTGCTAAAGCCCGTATATGCAGGCCTTTTCCGGATCACCAAGCGCGAATGGCTCTCATCCCTTTTTTCCATGCTAATCGTGTTCGCAATAATACTGGCAGTACTCATTGGATTATCAGGAGTTCTGTTGGTCGAGATAATGAACCTGCAAAGCTCAGGTAGCCTGTCAGCCATAAAGCTCTCAGGCATCTCGAACGACCTCATTCTCGGGATGAACGCCCGCCTTCCAGCATCAATTGTCCATTATGTGAATGGAATCGGCGATATTCCCGCAGCCATAGCCTCCTATGTAACCCCCATTGTGGCAGCGCAGCTATCCGGCTTTGTTTCAGCATTGCCAATATTATTTGCTGAGTCCCTGGTGGTGATATTTTTCACATATTGGATGCTCATTGACGGCAAACACATCCTGGACCGGGCTGTCGAACTGCTGCCCAAGACCAGGAGAGGGATGTTCCGACGTTTTCTGAAAGAACTGGATGGTATATACACAACGCTTTTTACCGTGTACTTCAGCACGGCAATAATTTCGGGGAGCGTGGCATCCCTAGGATTCTATCTGCTGGGCATACCCAACCCCTTGCTTTGGGGAACGCTGGTGGCCCTCTTCGCCCTGGTTCCGATCCCTGGCCCGCCTGGGGTTTACGTGCCCATGGCCATCTATTACTCCCTGATCCAGGATTATCAGACGAGCATCATCCTGCTGATTTTCGGAGTGATAGGAATCACATTGGTACCCACCAACATCATAGCTCCGCAGCTGGCCCTGAAGACCGCAAGGATTCATCCTATCTTAACGCTGCTCGCCTTTATCGCGCCCATCTTCGTACTGGGAATGGTGGGTATTATTGTAGGACCAATGCTCTACGGCCTTCTCTTGGCAATCTACAGGACGGAAGTGTATTACAAAAAAATATAGGAAAATATTGGGAAAATTCCTGGCATCAATAATCTAAGCATGACCTAAAAAAGAGAAAGTGCGGCCTTTCTTAATCTTTCAGATCCGCTGTGCAATGCGAGCATTTGACAGCTGTCTTCGCGATGCTCTCTTTGCAGTATGGGCATTCCTTGGTGTTTGACTCTGGAGGAGCAGGCTTTTTCTTGGCGGCGTTTACCTGCCGGATCAGCAAGAATATTGCCAATGCCACTATGAGGAAATTGATAATTGTGTTTATGAACAGACCGTAGTTGATGGTGGGCGCTGCTGCCGCCTGAGCCGCTGCCAGAGTAGCATAGGTCTTTCCATCCAGAGAAATAAAGAGGTCGCTGAAGTTCACGCTGCCCAGGATCATTCCCAGAGGCGGCATGATGATATCCTTCACCAGGGATGTGATTATAGCTCCAAAGGCCACCCCAATAATGATGCCTATTGCCATATCCAAGACATTTCCCTTCATGGCAAAATCCTTAAACTCGCTTATAAATCCCATAAGTCCTCACCCTATAAAATGACACAACTAATCTCAGTATTAGGAGCTCAAGATATATACATTCTATGGTTAAATACATTAAATAAATTTAATTCATAATTTAATATCATATTATTCGACTGAAAAGGTTATACTGAAAATTGTGCATATGAGAATAATATTATCTATATAGGCTATATAGAGAGCAGAAAGCCTTAGTAGAAAGAAAGCGCATCCGTTATGATGAAAGAATACACCGATGGAGAGTTAGTTGTTCAGTGGAACCCGGAAAAATGCCAGCATGCCGGAGAATGTGTGAAAGGTCTGCCTAAAGTGTTCAGCCACGATAGCAAGCCCTGGATAAATATGCAAGGAGCGAGCTCTGAAGAGATCAAGTCGGTCATAGATCGATGTCCTTCCGGAGCTCTGACATATAAAAAGGCAGGATCTGCTGAAGAGGGAGAAAGGAACTCTGCAAAGATCAAGGTTGTAAAAAACGGTCCATTCCTTGTGGAAGGTGATTGCCCCTTGATCGACCCGGAAGGTAAAGATGCTGAAGTCCGGGGACCGTATGCTCTATGCAGATGCGGCGGCTCTCGGAAAAAGCCCTTCTGCGATGGGACGCACATCAAGATCGGATTCGATGATACGTTGTAATTGAGGTCCGGTCGGAGACCTCGATGTGTAAATATTCGGGTGCAAATTTAAAAAGGGTTCCTCGCTGTATCGATTGGGTAATAAAATAATTAGAATCCTCAGGGAGGCCTCCGTGCGCTCTGTGCCCTTTGTGGTGAACGCTCGCAACCGCTTAGAGGTCCAGCGCGCTCGCGACGTTTCAACCACAGAGCTCACAGAGTAAGCACTGAGAGAAGAACTAAAAACTGAAAAACCATATTAAACTGAGGTTAGCCATAGTAAATAGCGAAGAGCCTTAAAAGGGATTATTCCATTTTTGTCATTCTGTAGAACCGAAGAACGCATCTGCTTCTTCCTTTGCAGATCATATCTTCTCGCTCGAATCCTATTTCCCCAAAATCGGTATCTATCTCCTTGAACTCCTGAGACCAGACAGAATTCTCCACCCGACAGATGAGGTCGCCCACCTTTTCCGACAATTCCCCACGTTTCGACCCTATCATCAGGTCATGCCAGGGGCACTTTTTTACGATAACCTCAAAGCCGTTCTCCTGTATTTTCAAGTCGTAGTCAAAGCCCTCCAGGCAAAGCCTGGCTGCAATGGCCTCCTGCAATCCCTCCAGGCCAGAGCCCAGTTTCATCATAGCTTTGATGGTGCGGGCCTGAATCTTTGGCAGAACCTTCCAGACTGCTTCGTCCAATTTCAGCGTCGCCTCAAAACCACACATCTCCTCGACCTTCATGAACCACAGACCGTCTGCTGCAACGTAGGACCGACGAAAATACTCCGCCTTTTGCTCATCCGTCAAATCCGTCACCTTTCCGACCTCCCGATCTCCTGATTTGCGGTCCTGGACTTCCGGCCGGCCTTGAGGATGCTTTTGCATGATTCCAGGGAACGGTGGCATTTTTCCGCCAGATCCCGTGTCGCGTCGGCAGCCGGATCGTTGGCCTCTTCAAGCTCTTCGGCCATTCCTTTGTAGATCTTGAAAGCCTTTTTATAGGCCTTGAGGGCCTTTTTGCCGCATTCCGCTCTGTCTTCCACTTCGGACAGAGTGAAATAGGCAAAGGCTAGATCCCTCAAGATCTCAGCCGCCTCCAGAGGCGCCCTCTCCGAAGTATGATATTGCAGAGCCTTCTCGTAGGCCTCGATGGCCTTTTTGCAATTTTCCGCCTTGTCAACATTCTCTGCCAGCGTGATGAAGCTATAGCCGAGATTCTTCAGGGCGTCTGCATGCTCTGCAGGGCTTATTTTATCAAGGATCCTGACTGCTATAAGGCTTGCATCAATGGCTTTGCGGCAGTTCTCTTGCCTCTCCTCTACCTCTGCCAGAGCCGAATATGCAGCCCAGAGCAAGATCTGCGTCTCAGCATGCTCCATAGGATGATCTTTTTCATTATAGATCCGCAGGGCCTCCATAGCTGCATTCACCCCCCTCTTGCAATCGATGGCTTTGGCTTCGGCAGAGATTTCCGTATCTGCCAGCATGCTGCAGGTGATCGCCATATCTTTCTGACAGGAAGCATACTCCAATGGCTGGTCTGCGACAGAGTATACGCGCAGTCTTTCTTGACAGGCCTCTAGAGCAAGCAGACAGTTTTCAGCACGATACTCAATCTCAGCTATTGTAAGATAGGCTAGCCACAGCGTCCCCTGGGCTTCAGCGTAGTCCCCGGGCGAATCCTCCAGCGTGACAATTCGCAGCGCCTCTTGAGCCGCACGAATGGCTTTCATGCAATTGCTGAGACGATCCCTGCTCTGGCCCATTGTGAGATAGACATTCCCCAGATTATTTTGCGTAGTTGCATAAGGCTTAGGGAAATCTTCCAGAGAATATATCCGCAGAGCATTTTCGTAAGACTCAAGGGCCCGCTGACAGTTCTCAAGCCCCTCTTCTTCTTCGGCCAGGTCGAGATAAGCATTTCCCAGGTTGTTCTGGGTTGCAGCATAGGCCTCGGGCCGGGTCTCTGTAGTTCTGATAAGGAGGGCGTCGCTGCATGACTGAAGGGCACGCCTGCAATTCTTTGCCTTATCCACCGCTTCAGAGAGGGAGAGATATGTTATGGCCAGATTATTTTTAACGGCCGCATATTGCTCAGGATGGCGATCTGGAGAATAAACACGCAGAGCATTCTGATACGATATTATAGCATGATTGCAATTAACTTCGCGATCTAAGAACTGCGCCATTGTCAGATACGCACTTCCGAGATTGGTCAGAACTTTCGCGTACTCTAAAGGGCGATCCTTGAGGTCATAAATACGGAGGGCATTTTTGCATGCAACAATTGCGCTGTTGCCGTTTTCCAGCCTATTCTCGACTTCCGCAAGTTTCCGAAAGGCCGATCCCAGCTCATCTTGAAGAGAAGCGTAATCATCGGGAGCGCTGGCCTCGGAAAAGACGGCCAGGGCCTTTTGCCATGAGTTGATAGCAAGCCTGAGGTTCTCTGCTCGATCTCTCTGGTTTGCCAACTCAGCATAGATGAAGCCCAGGCTTCTCATAACCTTGGCGTGAGGATTTGGATAACGCTCCAGCGTATAGAACTGGAGGGCTTCTCGATAGGCTTGAATTGCTCGCTCGCAGGTCTGCAAATTCTTATCTTGCCTGAAAATTTCAAGGCAGATATCACCCATCTTTCTCTGGATATTACTCCTCTGCAAATTATCCATCTCAAAGGCCAGCATTCTCTCACATACCTTCATGGCCTTTTCATATTCGGCATCGCCCTCGACTTTCATTTCAGCACCTTCTGATTGACAACATCTCTGGTCGCCGAAATAGGAGATGCTACCCAATGCTCTATTATTGCCGCCAAGCCTCCTGAACTTCCAGATACATCAATCTAAGAATGCTGCTACATCTACTCTTCGCCCATTGACCACACTATGAAAAGATAATAGAATCTTGATTACTGATTGCATACTTACTTAATATACCAAAAGAGTTAAATCCAATGAGGTTCATATTCTCCATGGGGGATATGTGTATGAGTATCCCAAAATAGAGTTGATAGAATCCGCTAAGAGGCAGATTTTCAGGTGCAATCCTCCTTCCTGGATATTTACCTCTTTTTCGCTATTTTGATACGAAAATTTCAGGAATAATGACTTATTTTAATTAAGTTTCGTTATTTCAGGGAGCCTCGCTAGAACGATCATTAATGACCTTAACGTGTTTTCTTGGATATTTAGGGAATTTTACTTGAAAACCACGACATCCAGGAGGAGCAAAATGGCTCCGAAAAAGCCTGATATGGTGATTATCGTCTCAGTAGTTATCTCTAGATTATGCACGGGCCACCTCGTAAGCAGATCAACGATATATAGTTTTCCACAAATAGGCGGGAAGGCAACAACAAAGAAAAAGAAGAGCGAAAGGTTTACGATTATAGAGCCGACTAGCCTCTCATTACTGGTAGAAAAGTGACTAATGTTACTGAGGTAAATAGATGAGTCATTTGATTGAGTCGGGCATGATCCGGCTAGATAAAAAGCCCTACGATCGAGGCGAATCTGAGAGAAATGATCATCCATACGAGATGAAGTTCCTGAGAAAAGACTCTATACAGGATTTGGTGAGACTGCAAAGCCTGATAGCAGAAAACCTCCCAGAGCCTGAGATCTTTAGATTGCATGACGATGAGGACTTTAGGGATGTTTTCCAGTCGGAGCATTCCGTAATTGGAGTGACTACTTCAGAAGGATTGGCGGCATATAGCATAATTCGCATCCCAGGGCTCGCAAAAGACAATCTCGGCCCGGATATAAATCTAACAAACGGAGAGCAAATGAAGGTTGCCCATCTTCAGGCCATGGCAGTCCACCCTCACTTTCGCGGCTACGGCCTGCAGCGAAGGATGGCGAGTGCGCATCTAGATGTGGTGAAGAATATGGGATACGAGCACGTCTGCTGCACGATATCTCCACGAAATCCCATAAGCCTGCATAACATTTTGTCCTGTGGTTTTGTGATAAAAGCCCTGATCCCCAAGTTTGGGGGATGGTGGAGATATATCATGTACAAAGGTATCTTGCGTCATTCGCGCAATAGCAATGACGCAAATCTTGGCATCAATGCGGTTGCCGATGTCAATTTCAATATGAGTTGCGAAAACATTCCTGAATATGAGGTCAGAGTTCGATGTTCGGATATAGAAAGCCAGATCGATCTCTTGACGAAGGGTTTCGTTGGCTTCGGAGTAACCCCTAACTCCAAATATCCAGAAGTATTCTACCGAAGATTCTAATCTTCTCCCTCTGGTTTTTCAAAGAACCGCCTTGGCTACAAGATCTACCAGGTCTATCACTTTCTCTCCAGCGCCAGCGTCTCTGAGATTCCTGACGCAGAGAGGACATGAGGTGATAATGTAGTCAACTCCCTCCGGAACATCCTGCAACCGTCTCCTGGCCATTTGCAGGGACAGATCTCTGTAACCGGCTCGCACACCTCCGCCTCCTCCGCAGCATCTGGCATCCTTTCTCGTCGCCTTCATCTCCTTGAGATGGCAGATGGCCTCGATCAGAAGGCGTGGCTGCTCATAGATTTTATTATGCCTGCCCAGATGGCAGGGATCGTGATAGGTTACTGTCAAATCGAGCGGTTTTAGAGCCAGCTCTGAGATATGCTCTGCCAGGAATTCGGAAACGCTGACAACCTCGAATTGCTTTGCATAATTCTTCTTAAGAGTCGTATAGCAGCCTGCGCAGCCAGTGATCACGGTCTTGGCTTCCGTCTCCTCTATCTGCCTGGAGTTCTCATCCACAAATCTGGCGGCATCGAAACCAGTGCGAAGCAATGGAGACCCGCAGCACTGCTCGGCAGGAAGAAGAGTTGCTCCAAAGCGGCTTAATATTGCAAAAGTGCGAGCAGCGGTCTCAGGGTTGCGGTAGGAGTTCATACAGCCTACAAAGTAAACATATTCCGCCTTCTTCTTCAATAGTCTCCTATCCTGGAGCCAAGCTAATCGATCTCGTGGGTCTCCGAATGTGTTGCCGCTCTCAAAGATATTTCGGCTTTGATCCGCTTGCGACCTTGTCATAATGCCCCTGGTTACGAGCCCCCCCCTGGCTCTCTCGATAAGCTCGGGAGGATTAACGCCTGCCGGGCAGTTTTCCGTGCATATTCCGCAAGTTGTGCAGGTGTTCAGGCTATCAAGGACATTTGAGTCGGCTTGTAGGCCGGATGACATGCCCTTTATCACCATAATACGACCTCTGGTGTTGGCCGACTCCCAGCCGGATTCCTCGAAGACGGGACAAAAAGTGCGACATGTTCCACAACGAACACATTGATTGACGCCCTTAAGATCGAGATTCATTTCATCATAGCCCCATCTTTCCAGGATTCAGGATCCCCTTTGGGTCCAGGGCTTTCTTGATGGATCGCATCACTTGCAGTGCCTCAATCCCCAGCTGTTCCGGCATATATTCTGCCCGGGATAGCCCTATTCCGTGCTCGGAACTGACCGTCCCACCAAGACTCAGAGCTGCTCTATGGATTCTATCCGCGGCAATCCTAAGTCGATCCCATTGATCTTTATCTTCAACATTGATGAAGAGTGCTACATGCAGATTTCCGTCTCCGATATGGCCATATTTCATGGCCGGAATATCGAGGCTGGTCGTAATCTGCTGCACTTTCCGGATTAAGGCGGGAATCTGCTTGATGGGCACACCCACATCCTCGCCTATATAGATGCGAGTCTTGTTAGGATCCAGCTGGGAGATTGCAGCACCTACCAGCCTCCTGGCTGCCCAAATTGGCGCCATCTCTGGACCGGAGGCCACCTTCAGGCTCTTTGCCATAGGGCGGCAAATCTCTGAGATCTGCGAGGCCATCTCCTCTGTCGAGCAAACAGACCCGTCCACCTCGAACAGGATCACATCGCCGTTGTCCGGCAATGCCAGGTCCGGATCGCATAGCTTCAAGACTTGCAATGTGGTCCTGTCCAGGATCTCACAGGCGGAGGGGGTGATGCCGTTGGAAAATACCTTTATTACGGCATGTCCTGCGATTTCCGCCTCTTCAAAGCAGGCCAGCACCAGTTTCCTAGTTCTTGGCAGGGGAGCAATCTTCAGGCCGGCTCGAGTTATGATTCCCAGAGTTCCTTCCGATCCTACAAAGATTCGAGTGAGGTCATATCCTGCTGCGGACTTGAGCACCTTCGAACCGGTATTTATGACGCGGCCGTCTGACAGCACTACCTCCAGATCGAGGACGTAGCTACGTACAGTCCCGTACTTGACAGAACGCATACCGCTGCTGTTATATGATAGCATTCCTCCGATGGTGCACATTGCACTGCTTCCCGGGTCTGGCGGGAAGAAGAATCCGTAGGGCAACAGTTCCAAATTGAGCTTCTCGTGCACTACGCCCGGCTCGACTATCACCTGCTGGTTTTCGATATCTACCTCCAATATACGGTTCATGCCCGACATGTCCAGGACAATGCCCCCCAAGACAGGGGATGCACCCCCTGCGAGGCCGGTGCCGGCACCTCGTGCAGTTACGGGAATTTGGCGTTCGCTGCATAGGCGGATCAATTGGGAGACCTGGCTCGTGTTCTTTGGTCGAACAACAAAATCAGGCAGGCCGACGATCTGTGATGCATCGCAGGAATAGCAATATCTCTCTGCTAGCGAGGCTGATACCCTGTCGCCTGCGATTTCCAGGAGATCTTCAAGTATTTTCTTCATGGAGCTCGAGATAATTATTGGCACTTTAGGCTGTAGCAGATCGATATAAAGATTTCTGGAAGCGGGCCTAAGTTTCAGGTGTTGGATTGAACTGAGGTGCACAATGCCCTAATTATAACTGCACGAATTATGGCGGGCAGAGTCCAATTACTTCATGTCGCAAAGATCGGATTAACATCATGCTGAATATTAAAATATTGCTATAATAAAAATATAATTTAAATATTTTTCATAGTATACCAATAGATTCTAATGAACCTTAACTTTTTTAAATGAAACGATATGTATTATGAATGGGAAAAGATTTAAAACTTTTTATATGCAACTTTTTGATTTAATAATCTAAATAATACAAACTATATATGAGAGAAATTTTACTAAAATATAAAATCATTAAATTTTATAGAATATACATTTTTATAGTATATTTTATGATTCTATCTAAACATAATCGATTTAATGAAATTATAAATAAATAAGATTATAGAACAAAGCTCTTAATTTTAAATTAGAGCAAAATATAGTTTATAGTTTTATAAATAAACGTATTTGAGAGATTGCGATTATTAAAAGCATATTTTTATAAATAATAATCCTGCTTAGAAATCCTATATGTTAGATGGTCAATATGTATTTATAAAATTATAGGAATTTTTTATAGATTTGCAGTCAATTCTGATAGTATATACGAATGGTTTGGACCCAAGACCATCTTCTTTCGAGGAGCCTAGTTTTCATGTCGCAAAGGATGGGGATGGGCGCGGGGATAGGCAAATTCACATAGTATATGGAATGAGCCGGTTGGCAAAATCACGGTTATTCAAGCCAGGATTATATCCATGCCTATAGTTTATAGTATCAAAGCTCTACGCCGGCATTTCTTGCTACAACTTAAGAGATTCTGCTTGAGCTGCCAAATTTAAAAAATATATACATATTTGTTAAAATTCAATTTTTTTAATTAGATCACTATTTCAATTTATATTATAGATATACTAAGATTAATTT